>JAXDGW010000085.1:0-26521 GCA_034664845.1 Thermoanaerobaculia bacterium
CCCCCCCCCCCCCCGACCCTCCGCCCCCGCGGTTCCGCCGATTCGAAATGACAATCTCGCGGACTCGTTCTGATGAAGCGGCCGCGAACCGTCGCCCTCACACCGCCGCTCGGATCGCCGACCTCAATCGCAGGCTGAAGCGATGTCCGGCGGCCACGGAGAAATCGAACTTGCCGGTCCCGGCCGCGGCAGCGATTCCGACGCCGGCACCGATTGCCGCGCCTTTCGTGGTCGAGTCGCGATTTCCGCCGAGGGCCTGACCGGCGAGCGCGCCGATGACGCCGGCTCCGGCGATGTAGGTGGCGTTGTGTTTCGCGTGCGCCTTTCCTTCCCGCGAGTAGCTGGAAGTTCGCACGCCCACCGTGCGGCCGTTCGCGAGCGTGATCGAGGCGAGCGAGAAGGTCAGCGTTGCCGATCCGCCGATCCGGCCGGATGCTTCAGCGTTGCGGATATGCACTTCGGCGGGTGATCCGGTGCGTGCAACCGTGACACCGTCGATGACGATCGGCGCCGTCAGCGCCGCGGGAACTGACTGACCTGGCCTCGCCGAGGCGGTTGAGATCGTCCGGAGAAGTTTGAAGTGAATCGATGTCCCTGCAGGAACGACGATCGTTCGTGCGCTAGCCGTCGCAACGGTCGTGAGAGTGAGTAGAAGAATGAATAGGGCGCGAAACCGAGATGTCATGCGAATCCCCTTCAGGAAAGCACCATCACCGCAGAGACACCGAGATCACTGAGTCATCACTGCAACTCGGTGATCTCTGCGTCTCTGTGGTTGATGGTTGTGAGAAATGCGGACTAGTTGTTCGCCGGTCCTTCGCTGATCTGCTCGACGGCGTTGCCGACGTTGCGGTCCTGGTTCGTCTCGGTCGAAATGTCCTTCATCGAGATGATACCGACCAGTTCGTCGCTCGCGTTCACCACCGGCACACGCCGCACCTGGGCGTTGCTCATCACGCTGAGCACTTCGGCAAGCGGCGTGTCTTCCTTTACCGATCTCACCGACCGGCTCATGTACTGATTGACGCGCGCCTCGGATGCATCTTTGCCTTCGGCGACGAGACGGACGACGATGTCGCGGTCGGTGACCATGCCGACGACTTTGCGGCCGTCCACGACGGGCACGACGCCCGTATCTTCACTCGCCATGATGCGGGCGGCGTCGCGGATGGAGTCCTTTTCCGACACCGTGCTTGGGTTCGCTGTCATCACGTCGCGCGCGCTGCGCGAGCCTGATTTCGTATTCGAGTCTTTGGCCATGAATCCTCCCTGTTCACGGGAGGGAGGAGCAAGGCGCGTGCCCCGAATGAATCGTCAGAACGCGAACCGGAGACCGACGCCGACTGCGCCGTACCGCGGTTTCGGACTATAGAAATGAGCCCAGTGATAAGACCCTTCCACGGCGATGCCGATGCTGCGCGTGATGGGGAAAATCCCGTCCACGCCGGCAACGAAACCATAGTCGCTTTCCTGCCGGTTGCCGCTACTTTGGCGGTAGAGACCGGTTCCGGCGAAGAGCCCGGTGTATCCGAACGCCTCTGAAAAACGGTACTCGACGACGGCATCGGCGTATTCGACTTGCCCTTTGGGATCGACAAGATCGGCGACCTGGAAGCCGCTGGCATTCTCTTTGACGAAAACGGTCTTCGCATCCATGCGGCCGACTTTGATCTTGAAGATCGTGTTCGCGTCGGTCTCGATGCCGTAGGAGATCTCTTCGAAACCGTTGTGGAAGTCGGACTTGCCGCCGTCCGCCGTCTTCAGCGCTTTTGCGCCGCCGGCAAGGATGCTGATTTCGTGGTTCTGGGCGAGCACCGGCAAAGCCGGAACGAGGAGAAAGCCGAGGAGAATGAGTGTCTTTTTCATGCGGGCCTCACTATATCGAAATCGGGAGTGGCGAGTCGGAAGAGGGTTGTTGAAACGCACCCCGCGACGATCGCGACTCCCGTACAATCCATCCGTGTTGCAAACGTTGTCGTCATTAGGACGCGAGACGGCGCGAATCGTTCTGCACGCCGCATGCGTGGTGTGCGAGGGCGAGCTGCCGTGGCGGGCGCGGACGGCGTCGTGCTGCGCCGCGTGCTGGTCGTCACTCCCGCAACTCCCTGCGACGCGCTGCCGGTTTTGCGCCGCGCCCTGGAGCGGGATCGATGCGGATTTCGTTTGCGGATCGTGTCTGGCCGCGCCACCGCCGGTCGATTGGACCGAGGCGTGGGGCTCGTATCGCGGATCGCTGGAGAAGGTGCTGCATGCCTTCAAATTCAAACGCCACGACTTTTTCGCCGCGCCGCTCGCGGAGCTGATCGAGAGCGTGCTCCGCGATCGAGGCGATCTCGATTTTGATGTCGTCGTCCCCGTTCCGATGCATCGCGCGAAACTGCGGCGTCGCGGCTACAACCAGGCCGAGCTTCTGGCCCGCGCGCTGGCGAAGCGGATCGGCGTCCGTTGCGAAACCCCGCTGCTGATGAAGAAGAGCGACCGCGGCGCGCAGTCGCGGCTGGCGCGGAGCGAGCGCGCTGCAAATGTGCGCGACGCGTTTCAAGCATCGCCGCGCGCGGCGTCGCACCGGATCCTTCTCGTCGATGATGTGATCACGACCGGCGAGACGATCCGCGCCTGCGCCCGCGCGCTCGCCGATGCAGGAGCGAAACGCGTTGCAGCGGCGGTGGTGGCGAAGACGGAGTGACAGAGATTAGCAAGCAGAGATCAGAGACAAGGAATAAGAGATCGGAGATTAGAGACTGGAGATTAAAGACTGGACGATCCCGCCTGATCTCTGATCTCTTGTCCCTGTTTACCAACAATGCCCAATTACGACTTGATCATCATCGGCGGCGGGATCATCGGCGGCAGCACGCTGTATCACCTCGCGCAGATCGGCTACCAGGGCCGCGTGCTCGTGATCGAGCGTGAAGACGCGTTGTCGAAAGGCTCGACCGCTCTCTCCGCCGGCGGCTTCCGCAACATCTGGACGACGCCGATCAACATGCGGCTGACGAGTTACTCAATTGGAAAGCTGAAGTCGTTTCAGGACGAGCTTCACTTTCCGATCGGATTCGATCAGCGCGGCTATCTCTTCTGCCAGTACGAAGAGAATTTCGAAAGTGCCAAAACGTACGGCGACACATGGGCGAGCAACGGTGTGAAGATCGAGTTTCTCGATGCCACCGAGGTCGAGGCGAAAGTGCCGGGACTGCGCGCCGGCATCGACCACATCGACCCCGAGGTCAACGAGATTCTGCAGATGAAACCGATCGCGGGAGGCGTGTTTGGACCTGAGTGCGGCAGCTTCGATCCGTCGGCAGCGGCGCAGGGATACTTCGAGCGCGGTCTCGAAGGATTCGCAGGCCGCGCCGAGCTACGTCTGAATTCGCGCGTCAAGAAGCTGCGCCTCATCGACGGCGCGTATCGCGGCGTGGAGATGGAGGATGGCTCGTTTATCGAGAGCGAAAAGATCCTCGTCGCCGCCGGCGCATGGACGAACGCGCTGCTCGAGGCGTCCGGGCTGACCGGCGACGATCTGCCTCCTGTGATCCCGCTCAATCGCATGCTCTTCATCACGAACATGCCGCCGATCGAAGGCTTCGAGCGGATTCCGATGACGATCATCGACAACGGCGTCTACTTTCGTCCCGAGGGACCGAACCTGATGATCGGGCGCGCCGACCCCGACACGCCCGCCGGCTTCGACACCACCGCCGACGCGAAGTACTACGAAGAGACGATCAACTACTACATGCAGGAGCGCATCCCGGGCATGGAGCGATGCCGGCTGATGTCGATGTGGGGCGGCCTCTACGACACGAACGCGGTCGATCACAACGCCGTGTTCGGCGAGCATCCGCACGTCGCCGGCTTGCTCTTCGCCACCGGGTTCTCAGGACACGGCGCGATGGAAGCGCCGGCGGCGGGCCTCGCGCTTTCGGAGCTACTGCAATACGGCGAGTACCGCACGCTCGATTGCTCTCCGCTGTCGATCCGACGTTTCTGGGAGAACAAGCCGATCCACGAAACGATCGTGATTTAGTTAGCCTCTCATTTCTCACAAACCAGCACCACAGAGGCACAGAGAGCACAGAGTTGCAGTGGTGATCTCTGTGCTCTCAGTGCCTCTGTGGTGATCGGTTCTCTTCTAACTTCGCTTTTCTTCTCTTCCTCTCCGCCTTCTGCTTTCTCCCCTCCGCCTTCTCATTTCCCGACACCTCCCACTTCGCGCGGATGCGCCAGCGGCCGTGCATCCAGACCCACTGCTCCGGCACGCGGCGGATTTGCTCTTCGATGTCGGCCGTGAGGCGGGCGGTGATGGCTGCGGCATCATCATCCGGCCCGGCAAGGATCGGTTCGAGGATGCGGATGTGCAGTTTGTTGCCGCGCCGCTCGCCGAAAATGCGAATGATCGGTACCCCCATCCTGATCGCCAGCCTCGCGGGTCCGAGGGGAGCCTGGGCCGGGCGGCCGAAGAACGTGACCCGCGTGCTCTCCGAGCGGATGCTCTGATCGATCAAAAATCCGAGGAGGCTGCCGCGTCGCAGGGCGCGGATCATCTCCTTTCCCGCGGCCGTCGATCCGCGGTCGATCGTGGCGATTCCGTTTTGATTGCGCAACTTCGTGGCGAAGTCGTTCATCTCCGCCTCGTCGCGCTCGCGGTGCAGCACCGTCAGCGGCATGTGCTGCGCGATGGCGTGGGCGACCCACTCCCAGTTGCCGCAGTGCGCCGTGATTCCGATCGCCCCCTGGCCGACGGGGAGGTTCTCGAGGCCTTCGAACGTCGTCGTGCGAGCCAGCGTCTCCGCGTTGAGATTCGGCAGCCAGAGGATCTCGGTGAGCGTCTTGCCGAGGTGGTGAAACATCGCACGGGTCGTTGCCAGACAGCGGTTGCGGGACCAATCGGGATACGCGGCGGTGATGTTCGCCAATGCCCGCCCGCGATCGGGCCAGAGCAGGAGCCATCCGAGATGGCCGATGAACACTCCGAAGGCGCGCGCAAACGAGAGTGGCACGCGGCGAACGACGCCGCTCGCCGCGCGAAGGCCGGCGGAGAGCACACGGCCGCGAATCACGCGGCGGGCAGGGATGGTCACAACATGGATTCTATGTTGACGGCTGCTATCCTTCGCGCACATGACCCACGCGCGCGACATCCGCGTCATCGTCTCCGACGTCGACGGCGTCTGGACGGACGGAAAAATCATCTACGCGGGCGACCGCTCCGAGGTGAAGAACTTCAACGTCCGCGACGGCCTCGGCGCCAAGCTGGCGCAGCGCAACGGGATCACGATCGTGCTCCTAACCTCGCGCCGCTCGTCCGCGCTTGCACGCCGCGCGCGCGAGCTCGGCATCGGCGAGTTGCACCAGGGCGCAACGAACAAACTCGTGGCGTGCGAGGAGATCATCGGACGCCTCGGCATCACATTCGATCAGACGCTGTACGCCGGGGACGATCTCCCCGACCTCGCGCCGATGCTGCGCGCCGGCCTCTCCGCCGCGCCTGCAGATGCTGCCCCCGAGGTTTACGCGGCGGCGCGCTGGAAACTGGAGTCGCGCGGAGGCCACGGCGCGTTCCGCGAGCTGGTCGAGCGGCTTTTGCGGGAGCGCGGCGATTGGGATGCGGTGGTGCAGGGGTACCGGTAGGTCTTGTTTCAGCCTTGGGCTTCGAACAAATCGTTGGAGTTATCACGCCCGATCCAACCACCGAGGCGGGACGCCTCGATGGCTGCGGGCGAGACGCCCGCACTCCTCAGTGCGCCGTCGGTAGGAGTGCGGTCGTCTCGACCGCGGGCACTCGGGCGTCCTCGCCCGAGTGCTGTCAGGGCGGTGGTCGAAGTCCGTCGAGATCCTCGCTAACTGCTCGCGCAAACTCCCAGGTTTCGGAGTGCAGGCCAGCCCGCATTTCTCAGCTTCGCGTTTCTCCCAGCCTTTCTTAGAACTCTCAACGCCGATCTCCAATCGAGCGAAAGGGTTCAAGAAAGAGAGTGAGGACGTCGAGCCCATAACGTCGCGATGTCTCATCCTTTTGTCTTATGATCCGCCCGTACCGCAACAACTGAGGAAATCATGGAGCAGGCGCGCGTCCTGATCGTCGAAGACAACGAATCTGATCGAGCGCTGCTCGATGCGCATCTGAGCCGCGATGGCTTCGAGACCGAAATCGCAACCGACGGCCTCGAAGCGTGGTCGATGCTCGATGCCCAGCCGGACCGCTACGATCTCGTCGTCCTCGACCGCAGCATGCCGCGCATGAACGGGCTCGAGCTCCTGCGCCGCATGAAGGACGATCACCGCTTCCTGATCATCCCGGTCATCCTGCAAAGCGCCCTCGTCGCCCGCGACGAAGTCATCGAAGGCATCCGCGCCGGCGCCTACTACTACCTCACCAAGCCCTACGACGCCGAGATGCTCATGAGTGTCGTGCGCACCGCGGCCGCGGACAGCGCTGCCGGACGCGATCTGCAGAAGCGCGTCCGGCGAGGCTTGCAGGTTTTGCAGTTGCTCGACGACGCGCACTTTTCCTATCGCACGATCGAGGAGGCGCGCGGACTCGCAGCCGTTCTCGCGAATGCCTGCCCCGATCCGGAGGCGACCGCGATCGGCCTCACCGAGCTTCTCGTCAACGCCGTCGAGCACGGCAACCTCGGCATCACCTACGACGAGAAAAGCGCGTTGCTGGCTGAGGGGAGCTGGGTCGCCGAGATCGATCGAAGACTCACACTGCCGGAGAATCAGGCCAAGCGCGTCGGCGTCCGCTTCCATCGCGCCGATGGCGAGTTGAGCTTCACGATCTGCGACTGCGGAGACGGATTCGAATGGACGCGCTATCTCGACATCGATCCGCGCCGCGCCTTCGATCGCCACGGACGCGGCATTCTGATGGCTCGCCACGTCAGCTTTTCCTCGATCGAGTACCGCGGCTGCGGCAACGAAGTCGTGGCACGCGTGACGCGCACGCTTCCCGCGGCGGCGGTGGGCGGGGTGGCGTGAGGGTTCTGGTGGTGATCGCGATTCATACGTCGAGGCGGGACGCCTCGACGCTGCGGGCGAGACGCCCGCACCCCTTATGAACGCACTCGCTCGCCGCCTCGGCGCGTTCGACGCCACGATGATCGTGATGGGCGGCATCATCGGCTCGGGCATCTTTCTCAATCCGACCGTCGTCGCGCAGCAGGTTCACACGCCGGCGTTGATCCTCGGCGCGTGGATCGCCGGCGGCGTGATCGCGCTGCTCGGCGCGTTTGCCTACGCCGAGCTGGCGGCGTTGCGCCCCGAGGTCGGCGGTCAATATGCGTACCTCCGCGATGCCTACCATCCCTCGGTCGCGTTTCTCTACGGATGGGCGCTGCTGCTCATCGTGCAAAGCGGCGGGATGGCAGCAGTTGCCGCGACGTTCGCTCGCTACGCGCTCAGCCTGATCGGCATCGCGGTCCCGGAGTGGACGGTTGCCGTCGGCGCGCTGCTCATCCTGACGCTCATCAACTGCCTCGGCGTGCGCAGCGGAAGCAACACGCAGAACGCGCTGATGTTGATGAAGCTCGCCGCGATCGTCATGCTCCTCGTGGCCGGCGCCACGGTCGTCGCGCCGCATGCAGCGACGCGGGCGATGCTCGACGCGCCCGTCTCGACGGATCTCTTCCTCCGCTTCGGCGCGGCAATGACGCCGGTGATGTTCGCGTACGGCGGCTGGCAAACTGCGAGCTTCGTCTCCGGCGAGCTGGCGCGGCCGCGGCGCGATCTTCCCATCGGCCTGCTCGTCGGCATCATCGGCGTCATCGCCATTTACGTCGGTGTCAGCTTCGTCTGCGTACGCGCGCTCGGCGCGGACGGGCTCGCGCACGCCGCGACGCCTGCCTCCGCCGTCATGCGCCTGGCGCTCGGCGAGCGCGGCGCGCGCCTGATCGCCGCCGGCATCGCCATCTCCACGCTCGGATTCCTGAGCCAGAGCATGCTCACCGCACCGCGCGTCTACTACGCCATGGCCGCGGATGGACTCTTCTTCAGGAGCGTCGGCCGCATCAGCGCGAAGACGCACGTGCCGGTCGTCGCCATCGCGCTGCAAGGGATCGTTGCGATCGTCATCACGCTGTCGGGCACATACGAACAGATCCTCAGCTACGTCGTCTCGACCGATTTCATCTTCTTCGGCCTGACTGGCCTGGCGCTCTTCATCTTCCGCCGCCGCCAGCCGGCCGCGGGTTTCCGAACGCCCGGCCATCCGATCACCACCGGCATCTTCACGATCTCCTGCTGGATCGTGGTCATCGCCACGATTGTGAAGTCGCCGGTCAACAGCCTGATCGGATTCGGGATTCTCGCGGCGGGGTTGCCGGCGTACGCATGGTGGCGGAGAAGCAAGCCGCCGTCGAAATCGCTGTCATCCTGAGCCGCCGAAGGACACGAAGTGCCGAAGGACGGTCGAAGGACCCCCCGCGCTTGTGCAGGGTCGGGCGGTGGTAGAAAAAACAATGTCAATACTCAGGGGGTCCTTTATCGTCCTCCGGCACTGCGTGTCCTTCGGCGATTCAGGATGACAGGCGACTACCCTCGCGGCGGATCGATCGGCCGTATCGGCATCTTCGCCGCCTCGTGACCCATCCCCGAACCTTTGAACACGCTCGTGGCCATGGCGATGATCGAGCCGACGTCGCTCAGGTTCGCGGGGATGATCATCGAGTTGCCGCTCTTGGCCAGCTCGCCGAACTGCTTGATGTACTCCTCGGCCAGACGAAGTTGCATCGCTTCGAAGCCGCCAGCGGTCTTGATCGCTTCGGCGACCGCCTTGATTCCGTTCGCGGTGGCGACGGCAACCGATTCGATCGCCGCGCTCTGACCCTCGGCCTCATTGATGGCCTGCTGCTTCTTCGCTTCCGAAGCCTTGATCACCTGCTGCTTGTCGCCCTCGGCCTGATTGATCGACGCGTCGCGCTGTCCTTCTGACTGCAGCACCGTGGCGCGCTTCTCACGCTCGGCGCGCATCTGCTTCTCCATCGCTGCCAGCACGTCTTTGGGTGGATTGATGTTCTTGATCTCGTAGCGCAGCACCTTCACGCCCCACGCTTCCGAGGCCTTATCAACTTCGCTCACGACCATGAGATTGATGTTCGTCCGCTCTTCGAAGGTGCGATCGAGCTCGATCTTGCCGATCTCGCTGCGCAGGTTCGTCTGCGCAAGCTGCGAGATCGCGAACATGTAGTCCGAGATGCCGTACGAGGCGCGGGCAGGATCGAGAACCTTGAAATAGAGCACGCCGTCGACGGCGACCTGCACGTTGTCGCGCGTGATGCAGACTTGCTCGGGCACATCCATCGCCACTTCCTTGAGCGAGTGCTTGTAGCGAACGTTGTCGAGAAACGGCACAAGGATGTGAAAACCCGGCTCGAGCGTCGAAGAATACTTGCCCAGCCGCTCCACCACCCAGGCGTTCTGCTGCGGAACGACACGCGCAATGCGGCTGATCAGGATGAGCGCAAAGATGACCACGACGATCGCTACGACAATGCTTGGCATGACGAACCCCCGTTGATGTTGTTCTACGACGCGCGGACGTAGATTGTCAGACCGACGACCTTCTCCACGAGGCAGCGCTGTCCTTTCAGAAGCGGCGTTTCTCCGACATTGCGCGCGGTCCAGCTGCTTCCGCGCATCTCCGCCTTCCCCTCGCCGGCGACAGCCACATCCACGAGAACGATGGCCTGCTCGCCGACCATCGTGTCGACGATGTGGGTCTTGCTGAGGCCGAGCTTGCGCACGACGATGGGTCGCACGAAGACCAGAAGAACGACTGAGGAGATGGCAAACGTGAGGAGTTGCGCCCAGAGAGGAATGTCGAATCCAAGCCCGACGAGAATGGCCACGATGAACGCGCCGACCGCGAAAAATCCGACGTGCGCGGTCGTGGCGAAGAACTCGATCGTGAGCAGAAGGAATGCGACGAGAACCCAGACCCACCAATCCATTGTCGTGAGCAATCAGGTTACCACGGCGTCCCGCGGCGGCTATTGCAGTTCGGCCAGCACGCTCTTCGCGATCGCGGGGATGAGCTTGACGTCATCCGCCGTCCCTCGGGTCATGATCACCAGAATCAGTTTTCGTCCGCCGGGGAGCTCGATGTACGCCGCATCGTGACGAACCTCCGAGGTCCATCCGGCTTTCGACCAGTCGCGCGATCCGGCGGGGAGCGACTCGCCGATGAACTCCTTCACCTGATTCTCGTCCGCACGCGCCGGGGCCAGCGGCCGCTCCAGAAGCGCCAGCATGGCATCGCTGGCCGGGACAGAAACCGCCCGTTTGCGCACCACCCACAGCAGGAACGATGCAAACGAATTCGCGCTGGAGCGGTTGCGGTTCGGACGCGCATCACCGCCGAGGAGCTGCTTTTCGCGGCCGAAAGGACCGAAACTCCACGGCTTGGCCATCGCGCTGATGTCGTAGCCCATCGCGGCGAACCAGCGATTCACCACGCGTCGCTTATCGAGAAACTTCGCCAGCGCGCGTCCTTCGAGATTCGGCCCCGGGCTCGAGTCGCTGATGACGTCCAGAAGAAACGCTGTGGCGTCGTTGTCGGACAGACGGATCATCTCGCCGAGGGCGCGGGCCACTTCCGGATCGAATTCGCGGTGCTGATGAAACACCTCGGCCATGATGTAGAGCTTCACGACCGAGGCGGGATAAAACGGCGCATCGCCATGCCAGTCGCCGCGATCGATCGTCGACGCCTTTGTCACGTCGATGATGCTGATGGCCAGGTTGTCCGCCGTCAGTTTCGGAAAATCCTTGAGCGTCTGCTCCGCGGCATGCTGCGCCGCCAGCACGAGCGCCGGATTCTTCGGCATGTCCGCGAACTCATGAAAGTTGGCGAAGACGGAAGTGGCGGCCAGGAGAAACGTGACGACGGCAGCTTGTAAGCGCATGGCGTGATTGTACCGGTCGTTCAACCCTTGCCGCGGCGGGGGAGGAGTTGCATCGCCGCGCGGATCACCAACGCCCACGTCCCCACGTTGATCACGATGAGCATCACGACTGTCGCTACCTTCGCAAAGCTCGGCAGGTCAGGAAACGACGAAAAGTGCCCGAGGACATCCAGCGCAAAACTCGCCGGCCATCCCGGCCACACCCACGAGCCGAACCACGCCAGCAGCGTCAGCGCGACGCCGCCGAGCGTGGCGAGGAATCCGCGGCTCAAAGGCATGAGGGGAGTCTATGCGAATGCGAGTTAGACCAACATCAGGCCCCTCATCCGGCCTTCGGCCACCTTCTCCCCATCTGAAAAGCGATGGGGAGAAGGGGCTCGATCGAGAGCATTGCAGCAGAGACAGATACCCTCTGCACCTTCGCCACGCTCTCCAATCGAGCGCCTTCTCCCCCTGCGCTTTTTGCGGGGGGAGAAGGTGGCGAAGCCGGATGAGGGGGGCGAAGATCAACATGGTCCTGGCGAGCCAAAAGAAACCTCTGGACAAATCCGATCCTCCAGGCCCATCGTTTCTTCCATCAGTTCAACCCGATCATGACCCGTTGCCTGCTGAACGCATTGTTGGTTTGCGTCCTCGCGTTGCCCGCCGCGAGCCAGGAGCACGGCGACATCCTCGGGCCGCTTGCCGTCCGTGATCAGTACCTCCTCAGCAACGGATTCTTTTTCTTCGAACCGGAGAGCGCCAAGGTTCTCGACGATGACGACTGGCTCGTCGATGTTCACGGCGCCGACTCCAACACCTTCGCAAAATCGCGTTGGATCAGCCACAACCTTGCCGGCGACACCGACCGCAGAACCGGCGCGCAAACGCTTGGCCTGATCCGCATGGACGACGGCCAGTCGATCTTCCTCGTCGATGGCGAGATCCACCGGACGACGATCACCGCGCACCGCGGCCTCGGCGCGAATCTCGAAGTGGGAATCGCCATCCCGTTCGCGACGATCGGCGGCGGCACATCCGACGGTTTCATCGAACACTTCCACGCCGCGTTCCACCTCGGCGACAACCAGCGCGTGGCCATGCAGCGCAACCGCGAGACCGTCTTCATTCGCACCGACGAGCGCACCTACTACCGCCAGCGCGCCGCCGGCACACAACTCGGCGATGTCGCGCTCTCCGCCAAGTACGAGCTACCCGCGCTCGAAGATCCCCATCTGGCAATCTCCGTCGAAGGCGCGCTCGAGCTTCCCACCGGCAACATACAGACGCTCGACGGTTCAGGATCGCTCGATGGCGGCATGCAACTCCTGGCCACGCGCGATTACGGCCGCAGCCAGGTCCACGCCTCGGCCGGCATCCTGCTGCTCGGCCATAACGGCGCGCTCGGAACGAAACCGCAATTCGTGATCACCGACTCGATCGGCGCTTCGCAGCTGCTCGCCGAACGCACCTCGGCTACCGCACAAATCACGATCTCCCAGAGTCCGTTCCGAACGCTCGGCGCGCCCGAGCTGACCCGCCGCTCCTACCAACTGACGGTCGGCCTCCAGCACGCGCTCGGCCGCAGCCTCACCGCCTACGCCGGCGTCGTCGAGAACCTCATCACGTACCAGAACAGCGCGGATGCGGGGTTCGTGTGGGGCGTGACGCGGCGATTCTGAGGTTGGTGTCGGCTGTCGGGTGTCGGCTGTCGGGCTCCGCCGACCAACCAGCTTTCCAACCTGAATTTTTTTTTCGACTGCTTTTCCGACACCGGACAGCCGACACCCGACACCCCTACTCCCGATACTCCGGATGCAAAATGTCGTCGTACTCGCGATGCCGTTTCATCCAGCCGGCAACGTACGGGCACTGTGGAATCACGCGCAGTTTCGCCTCGCGCGCGTACGCGACGGCGGCTGCGACAAGCTTTCCCGCAACGCCCTTCCCCTCCGCTTCCTTCGGCACCTCGGTGTGCGTGAAGGTGATCTCATCGCCGTCGATGATGTACTCGACGAACGCGGTTCCGCCTTCGGTATCGGCTTCGAATCGATCGTCTTCGCGGTTCTGCCGCACGCTCAACTCTCCGCTCACCGCACTCCCCCCGAGGAGAACGTGTCGCAGTCGGCGATCCGTCCTGACTTGAAGCCGCGCCCGAACCACTCCGACCGTTGCGCCGACGAGCCGTGCGTGAACGAGTCCGGGTTCACCGCTTTGCCCGCCATGCGCTGCAGACGATCGTCGCCGACCGCCGCCGCCGCGTTCAGACCTTCTTCGACGTCGCCAGCGTCGAGCAGTTTCCGCTCCTGCGTCGAGTGCGCCCACACGCCCGCGAAGCAGTCCGCCTGCAACTCGAGTCCCACCGAGTATTGCTTCGCGTGACGCGAATCGCTCTCCATCAGGTTGTGAACCTTCCCTTCGATGCCGATGACTTTCTGGACGTGATGCCCGATCTCGTGGGCGATGACATAGGCCTGTGCGAAATCGCCCGACGCGCCGAAACGCTGCTTCAGCTCGTCATAAAACGCCAGGTCGATGTAGACCTTCTCATCCTCGGGGCAGTAGAACGGCCCGGAGGCCGCCTGCGCGTATCCGCATCCCGAGTTGGTGGAATCGCGGAAGAGCACCAGCTTCGCGTGCCGGTACGAAGCGTCCCCCTGCTGCGAGAGAATGCTCGTCCACGTCTTCTGCGTGTCGTCGAGCACGAACGTCACGAATTGCCGCTCCGTGCTCTCCTCCGGCGACTCCTGAACCGGCCGCGAAGCGACGGGACCGGAGGCCGTTTGATCGCCGCCCGTGCCGAGGAGGGCAAAGAAATTCTTGTGGAAGAGAAGGCTGAGGACGAGCAGGATCACGGCACCACCGCATCCGATCCCCTTCCCCCCGATTCCGAAACCGCCAAGCCCGCCGCTCGATCCGCGCCGGTCTTCAACATCGCTACTGTCGCCGCCAGGTGTCCATCGCATCCCCGACGCAAGAGCACAAAAAAGGCCAACTCGGACTTGAACGGTAGCTCAGCCTACATCCCACTCCCGCACAACGTCGTCCCATACAACGGCACCACGTTCACGGTCACCGAGGAGCCGCTCACCGTCACCGTGGTGTAGTGAAAATAGGCGCCCGGCTTGCCCTTCCCATTCTTGCATCCCGACAGCGGCGCGCCCGCCCCACCGGTCACGATGAACACCGGCTTCCCCTTGTTCGGCGCGCTTCCGGTGAACGGCCCGTTCGGATTGGCCGGCGCCGGATCGACGTAGAGCAGATGATCGTGCGATGCAAAGACGAACGTCATCTTCGGATACTTGCCCTGGTCGAGAAGATGACGGAAGGCCTCGACCTGGACGCCGTAGTCCGAGGTGTCGCCCTTTGGCGCACCGATTTGCGAGCCGCCTTTGTCCTTGACCGGACGATGCATGAAGCAGAAGACGTGCGTCACCGTCGCATCGGATGCGAGCTGATCGAGCGTCGCCTGCAACGACGCCAGCTGCGCCTTCCCGACGTAGCCGTTGTAGACGCAACCACTGGTCAGCGTGACATCGAGAACGTCGTCAGTATTGATGATGAGAAAGGCCGCGTTGCCGTAGCGGAACATCCCGTACGGCGGTCCCATCGACGTTTCGTAGTCCGCCATCATCGAGCCGCTGAAATCCGGCAGCTCACCGTTGTACGGATCGCTCTTGGTCCCGCACGCGATCAGCGTCTGCACCACCATCTCGTGATTTCCGGGCGCGTTGAAAACCGGCACCGTCACAGGCTTGAAGGCCTCGAGAAACTGCGTGTATTGCGCGGTGATGCCGAGCTCCTGCTTGCCGTAGACACTGTCGCCATTCCAGACGACAAAGTCCGGCGGATTAGCAGCAACGCGCTGGATGATGTCGAGCAACGGCTTCGTCAGCGGATCGCCGTCATGCGCCGGCCGGTTGTCGCCAGCCACGACGAACGTGAAGCTCGTCGTTCCGAGGTTCGGCTCCAACTGCAAAGCCCCAGTCGGCAACTGCGTCATCGGCGGAAACAGCCCGGCGGGAGGCGGCTGTGGTGCCGGTGCCGGGGACGCAGGCGCCTGGGATGCGGGCGCCTGGGATGCAGGCGTCGGCGGCGCCGGAGTCTGAGCGAACGCGGACAGAGCAAAAGCCAGCACGAAGAGCGGCGCAGCGATTTTCTTCATGCCCCAAGTGTCGCACAAAAGAAGTTGCCGTCGCACTACCTCGCCCCTATAATCCGCGCGCCGGAATTCTCCTCCGGCACGCTGCCGTTAGCAGCGATACTTTCCAACATAGTGGGGCTGTAGCTCAGCTGGGAGAGCGCCTGCTTCGCACGCAGGAGGTCATCGGTTCGATCCCGTTCAGCTCCACCAAAAATCGACATCCCGAAGCGCGGCCGAGAGGCCGCGCTTTTCGTTTCATTGCCCCGTCAAGTCTTCCCTTCGCGTTCTTCGCTTGGCTACAACGCCGCCCGCAGCGCCGCCAGCTTCTGCACGAAACGAGCGGGCTCGTAGCGCTCGCGGCTTTGAATCTCGGCGAAGAGGGCGTCGATCGCTTCGGTCATCGGGCTCTTGAGCAGGCGCGGGTTGTTGCGGGTCAGGGCAGAGCCGAGGCTTTGGAGGGCAAGGGCGGTCTGCTCGGCGGAGTGGACGTCGGACGTGAGGATGAAATCGCTGTCGCCGGCGATCGTGCGCATCAATGCGCGGACGTCGTCATCCTTCCAGCTCAGCGCGGCGATCTGCGGCGTGACGTTGTCGATGAGGCGGCGGCCTTCGTTGGCGGATTGAAAGACTCCGTTCGAGTCGTTCATGTGATTGACGCGCGTGGCCAGAATCTGCACGACGTTGTCGAGTTGCGCACGCGCCGATGGATTGGCGCGGCCGACCAGGAAACGGAGTACGGCCCAATGCTGCGGGCTCCACGACGGCAATCCGGCGCGGCCCGGCCAGCCGCGTTCCTGGCGCCATCCGCTTCCTTCGAGCGAGTGATGGCAGTTGATGCAGCTCATGTCCGAAAACTCAGGCCACTTATCCCCTCGGGCGTGATGCGCGAGGTTGTCGAGTGACTGGCTGAAGGCAACGGCTTGCCCGACGGCGAAGGCGCGGGCGCCATGCGTGTCGGCCGTGACCGAATCTTTGGTCCGGCGCCAGTGCGGCGGCATCGTCTCGGTGTAGTTGTCGAGCTCGAAGGCGAGGATCGGATGGCCCGACGCGATCAGCTCGTGATCGACTTCCTTCTTGTCGTTGCCCATGTGACAGGAGAGACAGCCCGAAGCGCGATTGGGGAGATTGCGGAGATCGATCATGCCGCGCGCGACCGATTGCTCGTGCGTCCAGCCGGCCATGGTGTGCTCGGCGCGCCATCCGCTGGCGGGTCCGTGGCACGCTTCGCACTGCACGCCGTCCTCGGCGTCAACTTTGCCGGAGACAACCCGTGCAGGCAGGTTCGTCGTGTGGCAGTCGAGGCAAACCGCTTCCTGATACGCCTTCCCTTTGAGGCGCATGTTGCGGGCGACGCGCGCGGAGCGGTCGCTAAAAAGGACGTTGTAGGCCTGCGCGTGGCGGTCGCTACTCAGCCAGGTGTAGTACTCGTTCTGGAGGATGCGAGTGGTGTTGAGCGGCTGCGTGGAGCCGTGGCAACCGGAGTTCGCGCAGGAGGCGACGCCGTCGTAGTGGTTGGGAACCGAGGGAGCCGTTGCGGCAGCAGGCTGCGCCGCCGATGGCTGCGCGCTCGCGTTTCCGGGCTGCGTAGCCGGTTGCTGCGCCGTCGCGACGCCGGCCACCATGAGTGCGAAGAACATCATCATTCGTTTCATCGTCATCACCTCGTGACCGGCTTCGAAGTCGGCGTCTCGCTGACGGTGTAGAGACGGCCGTCGCGGAGGTAGAGCCGCTGCATTTCGGGGAGCGTCATCGGGCGCGCGCCGATGCGGTTGAAGATCGAGACCTGATTGCCGCCCTCATCGACAGCACGATCGCGGTCGAGGCCCTTCGAGACCGCCAGCGCAGGACCGTGCGTATGGCGCGTGGCCACGAGGCGCGGCGCCGGCTGCGGGCTGAATCCGGCGTAGCCCGGCGTCCACTCCGGCGAGAGGAGCTGGTAGACCTTGAGCCCGTACTTGCCGTCGGCGACGTAGGCGAAGGTCGATGCATTCGTCGAGGCCACCTTCACATCGTTCGCGTCGTGCGAGAGGTCGTCGCGCCACGGCAGGATCGAAGGCTTCTCGGGATGCTCGACATCGACGATGACCATCCCGCGCGCACCGCCCGCGACGTAGGCGTACGTGCGAGCGACGTAGACGCTGCGCGCATCGGGAATGGCCACGCGTCCCGCGACGCGCGGATGGTTCGGATCGGTGATGTCGACACTCGTCAAACCTTCGTGCGTCGCGACGAAGGCGTAGCGGAACTGCACGGCGATACCGGTGGCGTCCTTCAATTCGGGGACAGTGGCAACGATGCGCGGAGCGAGCGGCTTGTCGATGTCGATGATGACCAGGCCACTCTCAGCGCCGATGAAGACCCACCGCCCGGCGACGTAGATCGACTGCGCGCCGTTGAGTGCGCCGCCGGGATTGAACGTCACGGCGCGCGACAGGAAGTTGTTCGACGGATTCGCGTCGGAGAGCGTCGTGACATCGATGAGGATCAGCCCCTCCTCGCGGTCGGCGACGTAAACGTATTTGTAGAGCGGATGGATCGGCTGTTCTTCGTTTTCCGGAATGAACTGCGTCTGGCGGTTTGGCGCCACCGGCATCGTCGTCGGCAACGCGACGGCCGAGGCGAACTTCGTCTTCACGAACGTCCGCTGGCCGAGGGGTGAAACTGGCTGGGAGACGATGCGCTCGGAGAAGTCCTTGTTGTCGATGTTGGCGATGTCGTAGACGCTGAAGCCTTCTTCGCCGTTGGCGCTGTAGATGAACTCACCGCGCATCTGCAACGAGCGCGAGTCGCCGTGATGTTCGTGAGCGGTCTGCAGCTCCATCTTGTTCTGCCGGTGCTTCGCGTAGTAGTCGGGATAGACGATCTTGTGCAGCGATGAGCCGATGACCGCCTGCGGCTCGTCCCACTCCGTGACGCAAATGCCCTCGAATCCGCCCTTCCCTTCCGCGACGTATGCGTAGCGGCCGAGGAAGTTGACGAAGTTCGTGCCCTGCAACATCAGTTGCGCGAGCCAGGCGTTGTTGTCGTTCTCTTTCGTGACATGACAGCTCGCGCAGCCCTGCGTCTCGCGCGAGCGAACCGTGTGCGGCACGTGCGCGTTGAAAGCCTGACTCGAATAGCCGGGCGATGAGATTGGCGGCTGCTGGATGTAGATGCGGTCTCTCAACGCGTTGGTTGAGCTGAGGACGAGCGCGGATGACGACCGCACCGGCGCGAGGCGATGTCCCTTCGTCGTTCCATTCACGCCGAGCATGAAGGCGTCGGTGCGGATGACTTGCGGGTTGTACGAAGCGTAATTTCTCGTTTCCCCACCCTCGAAGTGATGCACCTCGGTCTTCGCATTCTGCTCCTGCGGCAGATGGCAGCCGGAGCACGACGTCATCCACGAGGTATGGCAGGCGTAGCAGGTCATCTTCGCGTCGGCGTGCGCGAGGTTCGCGCCGGCGCCTGCTCCCCACGTGCCGTCGCGCTGGATCGTTTTCGCGTACGCCGAGCGCTCGTTGTAGTGCGCGTTGCCCGGCGTGATCGAGTCTTTGACCTGGATCACTTCCCATTGCATGCCCGGATTCAACATGGAGCGCTGATAGAGCTTGCCGTTGACCCAGATGAACCGGCGTTGGCCGAACGGAGTCGTGCCGAGGCGGAGATCGGTGCCGCCGCCAGCCGGCGCAGCCGGACCCGAGGTGCGCAGGTTCGTGTACGCATCGACGTTGCCGTGGCAGTCCTGACACTCGATCTCGATGTTGTTGCCGTACTCGGCGTAGAGCTGGCCATTGCCATGCTCGTCCTGCGAGAAATGGCAATCGGCGCAGTGCATCCCCTTCTCGAGGTGAATGTCCTGCAGATGAACGGCCTTGCGAAACTTGGCGGGATCGTCGAACGAAACCTGTTTCCCGTCGGCGTCGAGCAGGTTGCCTTTGTGATCGCGTTTGTAGACGGCCATGAAGTTCCAGCCGTGACCGTGGTAGTCGGCGAACTGCGTGTTCTTGGCCTGCGCGTTGAGGCTCGTCAGGTTCTCGAGGAACTTCTCATCGCTCCAGAGTCCGCGCGGCGCCGCACCTTCGGGATTGGCATTGAGCGACGCGAATCGCTCGGCCTCGGTCGGATACTTTTGCGTCTTCGGCCAGAGCAGTTCGGCGTCCGACTCGTAGTCCCACATCGTGTATCCGAGGTAGGTGTTGACGAAGGAGTTGGGCTGGTGCATGTGACACGACATGCACTGGCTCGTCGGCACCGCGCGTGTGAATTGATGACGAAGCGGGTGGCCCTGCTCGTTCTTCGGAATCGATTTGTCGCCGGTGATGGAGAGGCCGGTGTTGCCGAACTGACCGTAGCCGGCGGAGTGCAGCGGATCGCGATCGTTCGCATAGACGACGTGGCATCCCGTGCAGCCGGACGAGCGGTAGTCGCCGGGATGATCGTTCGTGCCGAGGAACGACAGATGCGGATCATTGAGCCGCGTTTTGTTGAGATTGATGAGTGCGGGTGAAATGCGTAGTCCCGTTCCGCGTCCACGACTTCCGAGGCGGATGTCGGGCTTCCCTGCCTCCCCTTCCGGACTCGGATTGCCGATGTCGGGGAACGAGCTGCTGCCGGAAATGCCGCCGCGCTCGAACGCGCGGAAGTACTCGGCGGGCTGAAAGACTTCCCAGCGCGGCAGCGGGACAAGAATCGGCAACGCGCCTTTCGCGATCTGGTCAGCGGTCGGCGGAGTCGCCGGCTTGATTGCGGTGGCGTTTCCGGCGCGGTTGTAGCTCTCGCCGAGGAGTCCCTGCTTCCTGCTCACGAGGCCGTTGGCGTAGCTGACGGCGGCCCAGAAAACGCCGGACGTCGTCATCGTGCTTCGCGGCACGGCGTTGACCTGCCGTTGATGGCAAGCGCCGCACGTTTCCTGCGACACGCGCAGATCGCCGGGATTGATGAATTTCACAAACTCCGGTGGCTCCTGAAGCAGCGCCGTGTACGAGCGCTGCGGATTGGCCGAGGTCTTCCAAATCTCAGGATGGAGCGGTTTGACGTGTGCCGCTTCCTTCGTTCGGGCATTGCCGTCGCCGCCGTGGCAATCGGTGCAGGCGAGCTTTACGGCGGCCGAGGCGTGCATTGGCTCAATCCCGTTATGACACGTCAGGCAGCCCGTGCTTTTCGCATCGGCCTCGGCCTGCGTCTGGCGCATGAGCGGGGGAAGGTCGGGCGACGATTGCGCACGGATGCGGATCACGGCCAGCGCGATGGTGAGAAGAGCGGCGAGTACGATCGTTATCCGTTTCATCAGAAGGTCAGAATCACATTCGTGAAGACATGAACCAGCGGCCGGTCTCTCTCATAGATATCTTTGAATCCGCGGCCCGGCAGAAACACAGCGCCGCCGCCGACGATGACGACGTTCTGATTGAGGAGCGGCCGGTAGCGAAGCCCGGCGGAGAGATCAGCGCCGAGCTGCTTGTGGATGTTGCCCTGAAACAGGATGGCCTCGACCGACTGCACTTTATCGAAGCGGATGTAGTTGCCGGTGAAGATCGCCTTGAGCCGCGGCGTGACATCGACGTCGAGTCCGGCGCTGACGATCTGCACACCGGGATTCACATACTGCGGCTGCCCTTCATCCTTCGAGCTGCGCAGACTGGTCAGCAGCGAGCCGCGTTCGACGAGCGCGACGCCGGTGCCGACGAGCCGGATGCCGAGTCGGTTGAAGAACGAGAAACCGCCGCCGGCAAAGTTGGGGCTGTCGAAGATCGCATCGAAGCCGCTGGCCTTGCGATCGCGCGGCGTGCTGTCGCCCGAGGCGTAGAAGAACGCCAGCCGCGGACGGAGCCAGTCGCGATCGTAGGAGACTTCGAGCGCAGCGCTGCCGGCGCCGATTCTCACGCTGTCTCCGTCCTTGAGTCGCGGATCGGGTCCGGCGATCGGGTTCAGATCGTCGTGACCAAAGACGTAGTAGACAGCGTGATCGACGTTGAACCGGCCGATGTGCCCGAGTCCTGATTCGCCGAGGTACGTGGCGCGAATCTCGTGCGGCGTGAAGACTCCGACCGGCGCGGGACGCACGAGGATGCCGTTGCGGTCGTAGTGGAACGTCGCCTCATCGCGAACGTAGTGAACGCTGAACTGCTGCGTGTAGCCGTGGACGAGGAAGTCCTGCCAGTAGAAGTTGGCGATGGCGACCTGTTGATCGCGAAGCTCGAACGTGTTGAGGCCGGAGTTGGTGTCCTTCTCCAGCCGGTCGAACACGGCCAGGTTGTACTGGTAGCGATTCGAAGCGAAGTTTCCGAATACGCGGACGCCGAGGTTCGTGTCGTTGAAGAGGAAGCCGCGGAAGTCGCTGTTGAACGGCTGCGAGCCGACGCGGATGGAGATGAAGTCGTAGTTCGGCGAGAGGTCTTTGAGCTTGCGCTCGTAGAAAAACTCGTTGAGCGAAACCTGCGCGTCAGTTCGCGACGTCCCTCGGCGCACGTCGGGCTTGACCAGACCGTTCTCGCGAAGGTGGACGTAGTTCAAATTGGCGATGAGCGTCGCTTTGAATCGCTGCGTGATCGGCTTGAACGCGGTCAGACCCTGGAAGAGATCGAACGAGGCGATGAGGTTTTCGTTGAAGAGGTTCTGGTTGTCTTTGCCGAAGACTGTGATCGACGTCGGCTTGACCGCGCTGACACCGGACGGAGTCGGCAGCGTGCGCGATTCGGCGAGCGTGTCGCTGATTCCGGTGAAGTTGAAGAACCAATCCTTCCCGAAAATCGGCAGATCGCCTTTGATCAGATTCTGGTTGTAGGGATCGAGCGTCGCGCCGTTCTTGCCGATGGCGCGACCTTGTACTTTCTCAGTGAGCTCGTACGGCGGCGGCGCGATCCTCCACCGGTCCGTCATCTCCTGATACGCCTCGGGATGCGAAATCTCAGGAGTGCCGTAGCGCAGAACCGGCTCGATGATCGGCTGCCGCTGCACGTTGCCGGGAAGCTGCACGCGCAGGAGTTGCGTCGCGGTGACGCCGCCGGATGTCGCGGTGATCGTCCACGTGCCGGTCTTCACGGGCGGCGTCCAGATCAATGTCCAGTGGCCGGTGGCATCGGCGGTGGTCTGGCCGTTGCCGGACTTTTCGATGGCGATGGCGATGACGGCGCCGGGCGCGGATGTGCCGGTGAGCATGAACGGCACGCCCTCGGCGTAGACGGGGTTGTCGTCGTTGATGGTGATGGTGGTTTGTGCGAATGCGGAGGTGGCAAACAGCATCAGCGCGATGAGAAAAAACAAGACGAAACGCACGTCGTACACACGTTGGTCGGACTCTCTAGTCCGACGGTTCTCACAATAGAGTCGGACTAGAGAGTCCGACCTACGTTTGTTCGACGTGCGACTCACGGGCACGGGTTTCCTCCGCACTCCGTGACGCCCTCGGGGCTTCTCGGGAACTTGAACATGGGAAGTCTTGCGCCGTTGATCTTGAGCTGGTCGGCCCATTTGTCGGTCGGCGGAAGGAGAGGGCCGGCGCCGAGGTAGGTGACGTAATCGTCCTGCTCGATGCCGTCGCCGCTGACGCCGAGGCCGCCGACGAGCTTGCCGTTATCGACTAGCGGCGTGGAGCCGCCAAAGAACGTGATGCCGTTCTGATTCGGATTCCAAGCCTGCGATCCCTGGCTACACGTATTGGCGATGTTGGGCAGGAAAAGTTTTGCGTACCACGGCCCGGGACCGACCTCGAACACGTTCGAGTCGATGCCCGGCGGGTAAAGCGGTTGCGAGCCGAATCCGATCGTGCGCCCGGTGACCCAGTAGCCGGCCGGAACGCCGGGAAGATCGTTGCGAACATTCGGATCGCTACTGTTGAAGTACGCGACGTTGCGCGCCTTCGCCAGCACGACATCGACGGCGTCGAACAACGCATCCGGCATCCGATAGTGCGCCAGGATCGTTCCGTCGATATCGGCCACAGTGATGATCATGCGCGCGTAGCTGTTGAGCGGGAGCCGCACCTGGGCGCGCGTCCGTTTCGACGCCGCAATGGAGCGCTGCACGATCGCGTCGACTTGCGTCGCACTCAGTCCGCCAGGGAACGCGCTGGCGTTCGGGCCCACGAGATAGCCGACCGGAGGACAGCCGCCGTTGAAGGGCCCATAGACGAACGTGCCGCCGGTGAATCCCGCGGGCGTTCCCGCCGACGCGCCCTTGAGCAATTGAAGTCCAATCGGCAGTCCATCCGAATTGAACTTCAGCTTTTGATCGGGCCCGATGAACGGCAGCCGGATGCCGTCGATGAATACGTTCTGCGGCTCGGGCAGCGGATAGTTGGGCAGCGGGATGATCGGCGCGACTCCCGCGTTGAGCGGACCGAATGCGCCGGTGACGGCGGCGAACTCGCCGAGCTGCGGATCGCCGGGAATGCCGGTGACGCCGATCGCGCCGAGGAGCTTCCCCTTTCTGGCGATCCCTTGTTTGACAGCGCTGACATCGAGGATGCGGTAGAGCGGAATGCCGCCGGCATTGACCGGCCGGTTGCCCACTTCCTGCGGATAGGGCCCGTCATCAGGCAGCGTCTTTCCCGTGACGAGGCCGGGACCGCAGCCGGAGCGATCGGTGGCAGGGCACGGCTTCGGCGCGCCGGTGAAGGACGCGAACTGTCCGATCGACTTCGCGCGCGGAACGCACTGGTTCGCGTTCCAGGCGATATTCGCATCGCATCCACGATTGGATTGCTCGATTCCATACAACGCGCCGACCGGTGCGTTGACGACGCCGGGCGGGAAGTGGACCTGCGAGATGGTGCGAACCGTGCGCGACGAGAGCGGCGCTTGGCTGTTGCTGAAAAACGCGGCGGTGCGGGCAACGCCGAGGGCGATGTCATCGTTGGCGGGGTTGGCGTTGGCCTGCCGGAACACTGCCACCGGACGGCCGGTGCGATCGACGATCGCAATCGTGGCGGTATCGCCGGCGAGCGCGGTCGCAGCCGCCTGCACGATCGCCTTCGCTTCCCCGATCGAGATGGCGCTGAAGTTCTCCGGCGTTCCGCTGCCGATCGTTCCGTCGGTGCATTGATCGGGCAGAGGCGCGGTCAGAGGGATGACACACGAGGGAGGATCGGGCACGGTCGCCAGCGGGATGGCGCGCCTCCCGGTAATGCGGCCCTGCGCGAAGCAGACGGCGGCGACCGAAAACATGAGGATCGACGTGACACTCCGACGCATCCGCGGTCTCCCTCCACATCCAACTGACTTGCAACTAGATTTGATACACGAACGTGGCCGCGTTGTCGGCCAGCACGAGAATGTCGCCCCGCTTGAGCTGATGTTCCGTGATCCGTTCACCGCCGGCCTTCCCGAGGAAGGTGCCATTGGTCGAGTTCTGATCGATGGCCATTACCTTACCATCACGCGGAACGATTCGGACATGCCGTTTGGAGATCCGCTTGTCGGTGATCGCCACCTGCGACAGCGCCGGATCGCGGCCTATGTAGAGGCCGCCCTCTTCGATGATGAAGCGCTGCCCTTCGAGCGCGCCGCTCGTGCACTGAATGAGCCCGTACCACTGCACCATGACAGTCGATCCGCCCTCGGCCTGCGCAGCCGGCATCGGCGCCATGCGGGTGACGTCGCCATCGGCGGCTTTCGGCCGCGCTTCAGGGCTCGGCGCAGGCGCGGGCGGTGGAGCGGCAGCCGGCTCTGAGGGCTGCAGCGGCGGAATCTTCGCGGTCGGAGCCTGCGGTGCCGCAGCGCCGCGCACGCCAGCCGCGCGATCGAGCTCGCCGGCTCGGATCCGTTGGAAGAGCGCCAGCCCGGCCGGCACGAGCACGACCAGCAACAGCAGCACGATCGCCCACAGCAGCACCGTTTCCAGCATCCCCGATCCGCCTCCGAAAGCGTTCATTGCACGCGGCGCGCGCTGTTTGAACGCCGGCGCCATCTTCGTCAACAACAGTCTCGAACGCTCATGATACTCATGACAGGTCGCGCAACTGCTGGACGATTTTGCCGATGGCCCGCCGTGACATCCCGTGCAGTCCTTTCGCAGCGGCATCAAAACGTCTGCCGTATTCGCGCTTTGCCTTGCCTTCTCGTGGCACGACTCGCAAGAAAGATTCCGATGCTGTGTGTGCGTGAACTTGGCGTGCAACAGCCAGCGCGTTGGAATCTCGGGCGGCCGCGCCGCGATGCGCGTTCCGGCCCGCTGAATCTCGTGACATTTACTGCACTTCGTCTTGATGACCTGCTCCGCATTGAACACGGCGCGCTGGTCGGGAGCGACCGAGGGACGTGAGGTGAGGATGCGGCGGATTTCGTCGGGACTCTTGCCGACGATGTCGCGATTGCCGGCGTATGTGGCGAGCACAAATCCATACACCAGCCCCGGATCTCCCCCATGCGGCACCTCGGCGTCCGGAAACCGCGGATCAAATGTGAGTTTATGGCAGCGCTGGCAAGCGTCGCGGAACTTCAGCGCTACCGGATCGGCTTTCTGCTTTGCCTCGACCAATTTGTGGCATTGGACGCACTGCAATTCTTCTCGCCGCCCCTCGCCATTGAAGATGCCGCCGGCCTTGAGGTGCAACGCGTGATTGAAGCGAAGCGTGTCGGGATCGCTGCGGAACGAAAAGTCGGGATGCTGGTCGCCGAATGCAGTGATCCTCAGTATGTCCTTCGCCCTCGCCGCCTCAGGATCCTTCACATGCGCGAGCAGGTTGCTATGACACGAGGCGCAGGTCGCGTCCGCGGACGCGGCAAGCTTGGCGATGTCGCGATGCTCCGAATGGCAATCGGCGCACGCCGGCGCGCCAGTCTGTTGTTCCGCATGCGGCAATTTGCCGTGGCATTCCGTGCAGCTCACATCGGAGACGCCGCGCCATGGGTCGTGACACGCCCGGCAGTTTTTCGCGATCGACTGGCCGCTTGCGTCTTTGGCGTGCGTATGGGCTGACGACACGCCGCCCGGCATAAATGCTTCCTGCTTCTCCGGCTTCGTCACCTCGGCCACAATCAGAAACGCGACGATAAGAAGGAACGCAATCAGTGACCGCTTCGTCAGCCAGGCACGCTTCAAGCGGAACGCATCGGCATAATCGATCTTTTGCGCTTTGAGCACTCCGCCGCGCGAACCTCGCACGCTCGGAGCCGCCTCATCATCACCATCATCAACAACCCCGCCAGGCGCAATGGAGGTCGAGCTCACCCGGACAAAAAGCGGCTTTCCCGCCTCCAGCACCTGCACTTCGATGCGCAGATCGCCAACTTCAATGACGTCGCCACGCGCCAGACGCGCCGTCTCCACTGGACGCCGGTTGACATACGTCCCTGTAATGCTCCCCTTGTCTGTAATGGTGAAGCCGTTCGCATCCGTCTCAATGACGGCATGCTCCAGCGCAACCGCAGGATTCTCCGAGCGCAGCTCGGCGTTCGTGCCACGCCCGATTCGCAGCAAAGGACTCCGAACCTGCGTCAGCGCAAGCCCACGGCCGGAGGCGCGCTGGATGACGAAACTCAATGGGAAACCTCTAACCCCCGGACCCCCCGGTTGA
>JAXDGW010000086.1:0-8118 GCA_034664845.1 Thermoanaerobaculia bacterium
TCCATCAGAATCACGCCCACGATGACAGTACGGGGAAGAGCTCGTTCGTTGAACGCGCCACCGATCGCGATGAGCGCGACCTGGATGACGAGCGCGGTGAGAATCAGCGGACGCTCGCGCGGGAGAATCCGCCGCCGGTAGAAGCCACTCAGGGCCAGCGCGGCGAGGAACGAGACCGCAAAAAGAACGACCGTGGTTCCGTCGAGCGTGATGTTTTCGGTCGGAAGAAGAGACCGCGTGAAGACGAGGGGAACGGTGCGCCGGATGTAGACGGCAAGCGCGAGCGTGCCCCAGGCCAGGAGAAAATCGCCGGCCACAAGAACGGCCAGCCGCCCAAATTTTTCTTTGGACCGCAGCCGGATCATGCGGTGACCGCCTCGTCCGCATCGCGAACGCCGGCGATGCTCGCGAGCTGTTCGAGGATTCGATCGCGCGAGTGATTGGCGGAGATGATGCGGCGCAGTGCGGCCGTCGCCTTCCTTGTATCCGAGGCAAGCAACTCCGTCGCGGTGTCCGCAATGGACGAGACATCGTTCGCAATGCGGACGTGCGGCGTCAGCGGCTCGAGGCCACGCATCACCGGCCGGGTGGCCACGATCGCGCATCCTGCTTCACCAGCCTCCAGGACTTTGCTCGACTGCCCGCTGCCGTAGCGGACCGGGAGGATGGCCACGCGAACCGAGCGTGCAAGAGTGGCCATGTCATCGACAGGGGAGATCAGCGCGATGCCTCGCCGTTTGGCCGCGCGCCTCATCGAGCGAGGTGCGTCGGCGCCGGCGATGACGCACGTGGCCGAAGAATTTCGAGCGAGGATCGCCGGCCATATCTCATCGACCAGCCACATCGCCGCATCGGCATTCGCGAAGTAGCCGAGCCGGCCCCAGAACCCGAAGTCGAATGGCCGAGGGGCGTCGAGGTCGAGCGGTCGAATGCAGACGCTGTTTTCGATGACCGCGGCGCTCGATCCGAACTCGGACGCCTCTTCACCGCTCACGACGACGATGCGGTCGTATGCGCGCGGGAGATCTGCCTCCACCCGCGCCAGCCGCCGTTCTTCGCGCCGCCAGAACCATCGCGTCACCGGCGACGCGGCGTTGCCGCGCTCCGCCGCGTTGCGCCGGAGAGAATCGATCGCATCGAGGATTTTCATTCCGCCGCCGAGCGACGCGCGCACCCACGGATCAGCGCGAGCGAGGATAACGATCGTCGTATCGAACGCGCCCAGGTCGTGTTGCGCCGAGGCGATGGCGGCGGGCCAGTCGTACGGCGCGGCAAGAAGGCTTTGCAGTGGGAGGCCGCGTCTTAAAACCACCGTCGCGCCACGCACTCCTCGGGTAAACGAACGCGCGGCAGGATAGAAATCGAATGCTCCCGCTCCTGCCGGAATCTCGCCGGGAGGCGCAACCAGTGCGACATGCCCGTGCGGCGCGAGCGCCGAGAGCCAGATGGACGCGCGCATCCGGTCGCCCGTGTGCGACGGCCACGGAAAACGTGACGAGATCACCAGCACTGTCATGAGGGGTTCTGGACGGACCGCCTCCGCACAATCAGGAGGGCTTTGCTGAAGTGTAAGCTTATTGCAGAGATAAATTTCGAATGCACATCCGTACGGAGGTTAATGACCAAGACTCTGTGCGTTGTCATTCCGACCGCCGGAGCGCAGCGGAGGACGGAGAGGAATCCCCCGGCCACGGAGCGATCCTCGTGCTTCGGCAGGGGATTCCTCTCCGTGCTTCGCCGGTTCGGAATGACAGTACGGAAGGAGTCATCATGATCGTGCGCACCGGATTTCGGGACCATTCGACGGCGACCGGGCCTATGCGTGTTCACATCTACGAGCCGGCCGAGCCAGCGTCGCGAAAGTATCCCGGCCTGCTGCTCTATCCGGAGATCTTCCAGCAGACTGGCCCGATCGCGCGCTTGTCGGCGATGTTCGCCAGTCATGGCTACGTCGTGATGGCTCCGGAGATTTTTCACGAGCACGAACCGCCGGGCTCCGTGCTGGCGTACGACGAAGAAGGGAAAAACAAGGGGAACGCGTACAAGAAACAGACGCCGCTCGCGACGTTCGATAACGACGCGACGACGGTCATCGCCGCGCTGCGCGAACATCCGCAATGCAACGGACGCATCGGAACCGCCGGCTTCTGCATCGGCGGCCATCTCGCGTTCCGCGCCGCTCTCACCTCCGAGATCCTCGCCGCCTGTTGCTTCTATCCGACCGACCTGCACACCGGAACGCTGGGCGCTGGCGAGAACGCTGACACGCTGTCACGAGCGCCGGAGATGAAGGGCGAGCTGACGTTGATCTGGGGCCGCCAGGACCCGCACGTTCCTGCCGCCGGCCGTGCCAGGGTTTATCAAGCTCTCGCCGACGCCGGCACGCGGTTCAGCTGGCATGAGGTGAACGCCGAGCACGCGTTCATGCGCGACGAAGGGGAGCGCTACGACGCGGAGGCGGCGCGGCTCTGCATGGGCATCGCGCTGGAGCAGTTTCATCGCGCGCTGTAATGGCCACCTCTGGAAGAAACCCAATCACCACAGAGACTCAGAGGGCACATAGAAAACCTCCGTGTCCTCTGCGTCTCTGTGGTTCATGGTTGTAAGAAATTCGGCGCGACGCTAGGTCGGCCCACACGAATTTCGAGGTCTACGAGGCGTGGAGCACTGGGGCTCTCCGGCTGGGCCGCTGCAATGCCTGCCTCTGTTCATAGGCGTGTGCCGTATCGTTGTTGAGCGAACGTTGACGTTCGGAATCCGGCGGTACGAAAAAACCGTACGGTTGGGGAAAGGCACCATGAGCCCGGAAAAAGACAAGCTCGCCCTGTTCAAGGGCCGCAAGATCCGAAAGGCGTTCCACAAGGGAGAGTGGTGGTTCTCCATCATCGATGTGGTCGAGGCGTTGGTGGGTAGTGACCGGCCCCGCAAGTACTGGAATGACTTGAAGAAGAAGGTGTCGCAGGAGGGCTACTCGGAAGTGTCCGAAAAAATCGGACAGTTGAAAATGACCGCCCCGGACGGGAAGCAACGTCTCACCGACTGCGCCAACACCGAAACTCTGTTTCGGGTCATCCAGTCAATTCCATCGCCCCACGTGGAACCCCTGAAGCGCTGGCTTGCGCGTGTCGGGAAAGAGCGCATCGACGAGATCGAGAACCCTGAGCTGGCCATGGGCCGCATGCAGGAGCTGTACGAAAAGAAAGGCTATCCGAAAGAGTGGATCGACAAGAGGCTGCGGGGCATCGCCGTACGCCAGGATCTCACCGACGAGTGGCAAGAGCGTGGCGCCTCGACCAGTGTGGAATTCGCGATCCTGACCAACGAGATCATGCAGGGAACCTTCGGCCTCAAGGTCGACGACTACAAGCAGGTGAAGGCGCTGGAGCGGGAGAACCTGCGCGACCACATGACCGATATGGAGTTGATTCTCACCATGCTTGCCGAGGCGACGACCACGACATTGCACCGTGATCGCGATTCACAGCGCATGGAGCCGCTCAGGAAGGACGCAAAAGATGGCGGCGCGGTAGCCGGCAGGACGCGCAGGGATATCGAACGCCACACAGGCAGGCCGGTGATCTCCACCGAGAACTTCAAGCAACTGAGCGCCAGGCGAACGAAGAAGCTGAAAACTGATTGAGGCTGACGCCGGCCTTGGAATGAAGGCCCGAGCTCGCCTCCAAGCATCCACCCGCCTCCGACCAGCGTATCGTTACCAACAAATCGGAGGCCTACCCATTGAGCACAATCGACGCTCCCCAGCCTGCTGGTAACGATGGTCTGCCGCTTCTTGGCGAGACGCTTTCGTTTGCGAAGAATCCGTTTCGTTTCATCGAGGATCGGCTCGCGGCTCATGGACGGATTTTCCGATCGCATCTTCTCGGGCGAAAGACTGCGGTGGTTGCCGGCCCCGAGGCGGCGGGAAAGTTCATCGACTCCGGCGTCATCATGCGCGAGGGATCGATGCCGCCGCATGTGCAGGAGTTGTTTGGCGGGCGCAGTTTGCCCTTGCTCGATGGCGAGGTTCACAGCGGCAGGAAGAAGCTCGTCAATCAGGCCTTCAGTCGCGCGGCGATCACCGCGTACCTGCCGATCATTCAGCAGACGGTGGAGCGGTACTTCCGCGTGTGGCCCGGGCGAGGGGAGATTCGTTGGCTCGATGAACTGAAAGGGCTGGCGATCGAGGTGATCTGCACGACCGTGATGGGATTGCCGCCCGGCAACGAGATGGACCGGCTGCGCGAGGACTACGGCATCCTCACCGGCGGCTTTGCAGCGTTGCCGATCAACATGCCGGGCACGCGTTATCGGAAGGCGTTGCAGGCGCGCGATCGGATTCTCGAGGTGCTGCGCCGGCTCGTGCGCGAGCGTCGCCAGACGCCGACGGACGACGGGCTGTCGCGCATGCTCACCGCCGCGCTGACATCGGAGGCAACGCTGTCGGACGATGACGCGGCGCTCGAGCTGCACCACATCGTCATCGCGGGTTTCATCGTCTTCGCGGAGCTCGGCTCGATCGTGCAGCAACTGACAGCGCATCCGGACGTGCGCGCGAAACTGGCCGCGGAGGTTGAAGCGGTTTCTCCGAGCGGACCGCTGACGCTCCAGACGCTGATGTCGATGCCGTATCTATTGCAGGTCGTCAATGAAGTGAAGCGCCTCACGCCGATCGTCGCCGCGGTGTTCGGCAAGACCAAGAAGCCGCTCGAATTCGACGGCGTCTCCATCCCGGCCGGATGGATGGTGATCTGGGCGGTGACGCCGAGCCATGTGGCGCAAAGCCACTACACGAATCCGACTGCGTTCGATCCCGATCGCTTTTCGACGGAGCGCGCCGAGGAGAAGCGCCACGAGCACGCATTCGCGCCGCAGGGAGCGGGCCCGGAGACAGGACATCGCTGCCCGGGACTCGACTTCGCCACGTACATCATGGAGATCTTCGCGGTTGTCCTTCTTCGCGGTTACTCGTGGCAACTGCCGCCGCAGAACTTCGAAAAGGATTTCAGCAAGACGCCGCCGGAACCGAAGGACGGGGTGCTTGCGACGGTGACGGCGAAGTGAGCGCGCTACACTTCGTTCATGACTGACCCGGCTGGAAACTCGGGCACTTCCGTTCTCACCATTCCCGGACTTTGGAATTCCGGTCCCGAGCACTGGCAGACGCATTGGGAGGCGAAGCATCCATCGTTTCGCCGGGTGAAGCAGCGCGATTTCGATCGTCCCGATCGCGATGAGTGGGTGGCCACACTCGACGCGGCGGTCCGCGCCTGCACCGAGCCTCCAGTACTCGCCTCGCACAGCCTCGGCTGCTCCCTCGTCGCGCAATGGGCGATCGATCGTGGTGGCCGCGGCGTGCGCGGAGCATTCCTCGTCGGGCCGAGCGATGTCGAAGCGCCCGACTATCCGATCGAAGGGCGAAGCTTCTCGCACATGCCGTTGGCGAAGCTGCCGTTTCCGAGCATCGTCGTCGCCAGCACGAACGATGAATTCGTCAGCGTCAAGCGCGCGCAGTTCTTCGCGAACGCGTGGGGAAGCCGCCTCGTCTTCATCGGCGATGCGGGTCACATCAACGGCGCGTCGGGCTACGGGCCGTGGCCGGAGGGGGAGCGGATGCTGATCGAGTTTTGCGAGTTGGTGGGAGGACGCAACCCAACATCGCTGTCATCCTGAGACCGCCGAAGGACACGAAGTGCCGAAGGACGTCGAAGGACCCCCTGATTCTGTGCGATGGTTTTTCTAAACCCGCCCAACCGGCAGGGATCGGGGGGTCCTTCGACCGTCCTTCGGCGGCTCAGGATGACAGGACTGTTGCCCTCACCACACCACGCAGCGCTTGTCGCTCGGCCTTACCATCGCCGCATCCGCTTTGCAGCCGAACGTTTTCGCGAACTCGGGGATGTTCGACAGCGGGCCGATGACGCGGTACTTGGCGACCGGGTGCGGGTCGCCCTGCACCATCAGGCGCTGCGTCTCGGGGCGTGTTTCGTCGCCGCGGAACTGGCCCCAGGCGATGAAGAACTGCTGCGCAGGGGTGAAGCCGTCGATGTCGACGGCGGGCTTGGTCTGCTGTGCTTTCTGAAATGCCAGCCACGCGATCTTCGCGCCGGCAAGATCGCCGATTGATTCACCCAGCACCAGCTTCCCCTGATGATGGATTCCGGGCTCGATGAAGTAGCTCTCGAACTGATCCGAAACGCACGCCGTTCGCTCCTGGAAGCGCTTCAAGTCTTCCGCGGTCCACCAGTTTTTCAGGCGGCCCTGCGCGTCGTACTTCGCGCCCTGGTCGTCGAAGCCGTGGCTGATCTCGTGTCCGATGACGACGCCGATCGCGCCATAGTTGATGGCGTCAGCGTTATGGACGTCGAAGGCCGGCGGCTGCAGGATTCCGGCAGGGAAGACGATCTCGTTGAGCAGCGGGTTGTAGTAGGCGTTCGACGTCGGCGGCGTCATTCCCCAACGCCCGCGATCCGCCGCCTTCCCAACCTGCGCCAGATCCTCGGCGGTCCCGAACTTCAATCCGGCCACGACATTTTCCCAATGCGACGACGGGCTGATGGCGACGCTGCTGTAGTCCTTCCATTTGTCCGGGTAGCCGACTTTGGGATTGAACGTGGCCAGCTTCTCGAGCGCTTTCGTCTTCGTTTCCGGGCTCATCCAATCGAGGGCGCGGATCGTGTCGCCCATCGCCAGCAGCAGGTTCTTCACGAGCTCCTGCATCCGCGCTTTGGCTTCAGCCGGGAAGTAGCGCTCGACGTAGCGCTGGCCGAGTGCTTCGCCGAGGAGCGAGTCGTCAGCTTCGACGCAACGCTTCCAGCGCGGCTTCATTTCGGTCGAGCCGCTCAGATACTTGCCGTAGAACGCGAAATCCTCGTTCGCGATCGGCGCCGACAAGTGGCGGGCGGCGTTGTTGATGACGTTCCAGGCCAGGTAGGCCTTCCATGTGCTGAGCGGCGTCGTGCGCAGCTCTTTTTCGACCGCGCCCATGTACTCGGGTTGATCGACGTTGAGATCGGCGGGAGCGACGCGGGCGCGCTCGAGATAGCGGGTCCAGTCGAAGTGCGGTGTGAACTTCTGCAGCGTCGCCACCTGGTATTTGTGATCGGTGGCAGCAGGGTCGCGAAGGGCAACGTTGTCGAGTTGGGCGGTGGCGAGGCGTGTCTCCATCGCGAAGATTGCATCGCTGGCCTTTTTCGCGGCGGCGGGCGAGGAGCCGGTGAGCTCGAACATCTTCGCGACATGGACGCGGTACTTTGCACGCGCGTCGGCGAAGCGTTTCTCGGGTTTGAGGTAGTAGTCGCGATCGGGGAGGCCGAGGCCGGCGGCGAAGACGCGGGCGATGACGAAGCCGGGGTTGTGATTGTCGGACGTCGATGCGATGCCGAACGGCGCATACATCGCCAGTTGGTGGAGATCGGCGATGGCCTTCTGCAGATCCTCGGCGTTGTGAATGGCGTTGATCTGATTCAACAGAGGACGGATCGGCTTCGTGCCGAGCGCGTCGACGCGCGACTGATCCATGCACGATCCATAGAAGTCGCTGATCTGCTGATCGATCGACCCTTTCGGCCAATTCTTCCGCTTCGACTCGTCATCGAGCAGCGTGCGGACCTGTTCCTTGCTTAACTCGCCCGCCGCCCATCGGCGGCTCCAGCGCTGCATCGAGCCGGGAATCGGATTGGCGGCCCGCCACGCGCCGTTCGCGTAGTCGAAGAAGTTCGTGCAGGCATCGACCTTCTTGTCGATGTCTTCAACGAAAACGCCGCGCTCGGGCGGCGTCTGGGCGGAAAGCGTGGCGGCGAGGAGAAGGATCGCGATCGGTGTCATTCGCATGGCGCGAAGTATAGGGCGGCAGTGGCCAGCGATCAGTGGCCAGCGATCAGTGGCCAGTGGCAAGCGGTCAGGCGATTCTGTCATTCCGAGCCGGCGAAACCGCGGGGGTGGAAGGGCGGGTGTGAGCGGTGCAGCGCGGCGAGGAATCCCCTCCGATGTGAAGATACCGCTCCGTCGGCGGGGGATTCCTCATCGCGCTCCACCGCTCCCGCCCGACCGCCGCCCCCGCGGTTCCGCCGATTCGGAATGACAGTTTTGCTAGGGTGCCGCGAACCGCGCATCGCTGAC
>JAXDGW010000087.1:0-3180 GCA_034664845.1 Thermoanaerobaculia bacterium
CCGACGGAGCGATACTCGTCCCTCCGCAGGGGATTCCTCGCCCACCCGCCGCCCCGCCCTCTCGGAATGACAGGCGGGGGTGTTGCGCTTCGTGCGCAGATTCGCTCGCATCTTTCAGACGCTGAAAGGGATTACCAGCGCTCCCTGGACGTCGAGCTCCTTCTCCCCCGCGCTTCTCAGCGGGGGAGAAGGTGCCGAAGGCGGATGAGGGGGGGGTTCCCGGGCGTCATCAGTGCGCGAACCAAATCCACGACACAGATGCGATCCGCCGGACGACGGGTGTCTGAAGAGCGCGTCGGGCGTGTGCAAGTCCCCCCTCATCCGCCTTCGGCACCTTCTCCCCCCGCTGAAAAACGCGGGGGGAGAAGGCGCTCGATTGGTGGGCATCGCGAGAGGCCTCAAGAAAGAGTGCGAGAGATTCGTGGGGGGCAGAACCCATGACCATCCTCGACGAAATCGTCTCGCGAACCCGCGCGCGCCTCGGCAGCGAACCTCCGCTCGACCGCCCGGCGGCGGAACGTGCGGCGCGAGATCGCGCGAGATTCGCGCTGGCGGCAGCGTTGCGGCGCGACGGCATCAACGTCATCGCCGAGATCAAGTCCGCATCGCCGTCGGCGGGCTCGATCGTCGATCAACCGGATGTCGAGGGCATCGCCGCGGAGTACAAGGAAGGCGGCGCGGCGGCAATCTCCGTCGTCACCGAGCCCGAGTTTTTTCGCGGCTCGCGCGATTGGCTCGGCCGCGCAGCGGTGAGCGGGCTGCCTGTGCTGATGAAAGACTTTGTTATCGAAGAATCGCAGCTCATTCGCGGCATCGCCGCGGGGGCAAGCGCAATCCTTCTGCTCGCATCGCTACTGGACTCAGCGCAGATACGCGACTTCATCGCCTGTCTCGATTCGTTCGGCTGCGATGCGCTCGTCGAAGTTCATGATGAGGACGAACTGGCGCGGGCGCTCGGCGGTGGCGCGCGCATCATCGGCGTGAACAACCGTAATCTCCGCGACTTCAGCGTCGACCTCGGCGCATCCGAGCGGCTGGCGCGGCAGATTCCGAACGATGTACTGCGTGTCGCCGAGAGCGGGATCAAAACACGGGCGGACGTCGATCGCCTGCGCGCTGCCGGCTTCGACGCCTTTCTCGTCGGGGAATCCCTGTTGCGGCAGAATGACCGCGCCGCGGCGGTGCGGCAACTGGTGTTGGGCGTATGACGAAAATCAAAATCTGCGGGATCACCAACGAGGACGACGCGCTCTTCTGCGCCGAATGCGGAGCCGACTTTCTCGGCTTCATCTTCGTGCCGGGATCGCCGCGTTTCATCGAGCCGGAAAAGGCGGGGGCGATTGTGGCGAGCCTTCATGAGCGCGGCCGATCATCGAGGATCGTTGGCGTGTTTCACGATGCTTCGCCCGATTACATCCGCGAGATCACGACGGTCGCCGGCCTCGATCTCGTGCAACTGCACGGCAGCGAGAGCGATGACGACATCACCGCGCTTGGCATTCCGGCGATCAAGACGCTGCACATCGGCAGCTCGCTTCCGGACACGCACGCCACACCGAGCGCGGCGTGGCTGCTCTTCGACACGTACGACGAGCGCCGCTCCGGCGGAACGGGCAGGAGATTCGACTGGTCGATCCTGGCGGCGTACGAGCGCTCGAAGCCGTTTTTTCTTTCCGGCGGACTCAATCCCGAAAACGTCGTCGCCGCGATCAGCCTCGTGCGGCCCGACGCCATCGACGTCGCCAGCGGCGTCGAGGCCAGGCCGGGAGTGAAAGATCACGCCAAAGTGGCGCGTCTGTTCGAGCGCGTGAGGAGACCATGAATCGTTCCGAGTCGCGTCCACGCGCGGCATCGTTACCCGATCGCCGCGGCTACTTCGGCGAGTTCGGCGGCAGGTATGTTCCCGAGACGCTGATGGCGGCGCTCGATGAATTCGAGGCGGCGTATCGCAAGCTGCGGCGCGATCGCGCATTTCGCTCCGAGCTCGACGATGTGCTCCGCGATTTTGTGGGGCGTCCGACTGCGTTGACCGAGGCCAAGAAATTTGCGGAGTTGTGCGGAGGGGTTCGGCTGTTCTTGAAGCGCGAAGACCTCAACCACACCGGCGCGCACAAGATCAACAACGCCATCGGCCAGGCGCTCATCGCCAAACGGATGGGGAAGCAGCGGATCATCGCCGAGACCGGCGCGGGACAGCACGGCGTCGCCACCGCCACCGCCTGCGCGCTGCTCGGACTCGATTGCGTCGTCTACATGGGCGAGGTCGACATGGCCCGCCAGGAGCTCAACGTCTTCCGCATGCGGCTCCTCGGCGCGGAAGTCGTGCCGGTGTCGAGCGGCAGCCGCACGCTCAAGGACGCGATCAACGAAGCGATCCGCGACTGGGTGACGAACGTTCGCACGACGCACTACATCATCGGCTCCGTGCTCGGGCCGCATCCCTATCCACTCGTCGTGCGCGATTTCCAGTCGGTCATCGGACGCGAGGCGCTCGGTCAGTTGAAAAAACGCACCGGCGCGATTCCCGATGTTGCGGTGGCCTGCGTCGGCGGCGGATCGAACGCGATTGGCCTTTTCTACGAGATGCTGCAACACGATTCGATCCGATTCGTCGGCGTTGAGGCCGGAGGCCGTGGACCAACCCTCGGCGACCATGCCGCGCGCTTCAGCGGCGGCGCACTCGGCGTCCTGCACGGCACGCGCTCGATGGTGTTGCAGGACGAGTTCGGCCAGATCGCCGAGACGCACTCGATCTCCGCGGGACTCGACTATCCATCGATCGGACCGGAGCACGCCTACCTGCAGGCGATCGGACGCATCGAGTATCACGATTGCAGCGATGCGCTGGCGCTGGAGGCGTTTCACAAGCTGAGCGAGTACGAAGGGATCATTCCCGCGCTGGAGTCCTCCCACGCCCTCGGGTGGCTTTTGCGCAACGGTTCATCGATCGGGCAAGGCAAGATCGTGGTCGTGAATTTGAGCGGACGCGGGGATAAGGACGTGCCGCAGATCGCAGCGTTGGAGGGGGCATGAGCGGCATCAGATGGGAACGAACCTCTCCTCCGTTTCGCGCGAAGCGCTTTGGAGTGCGGTGGCGCCAGCCACCGCTTTCTGAGGGCCGACTGCGAGGCGAGAGCGTTATCCCCCACCCTCCCAAAGCGGTGGCTGCGCCACGCGCAC
>JAXDGW010000088.1:0-30851 GCA_034664845.1 Thermoanaerobaculia bacterium
GCGGCGGTCTGGGTGACGGGCGTGCCGTTGATGGTGGCCGTGAAGGTGACGGTCTCGGCCACGGTGTCCGTGACGGAGAAGGTGACCTGGCCGCTGGCGTTCGTGGTTGCGGGCGTCGAAGCGCCGATCACCGCGCTTGAGGAGCTCGGCGACTTGGCCAGAGTGACCGTGGCGCCGCTGATGGGCAGATTGCCCGAATCACGCGCAGTGACGGTGATCGTCGAAGCGGCGACGCCGTTGCTGCTGACGCAACTCGGGGCTGCGCTCACCGAGGAAGCGCTCGTCGAGACTGTGCCGGCTGTGGCCGTAATCTTCACACCTGCGGTCTGCATGGCGTTATTGGCAATCAGGTCGGTGAAGCTGCCTCCGCTGTCGGTCTGGCGCACATTGTTCAGGTGCTTGAGTGTGCTGCTGATGTCGGTGTCGCCGGCGGCCACCGAAGAACCAATCATGCAGACCGCGGTGCCGGCGCTGCAGACATTGCCCGAGGCCGGCAGCAGGCGCGTGTCGCCGGCCGTGATCGTGCCGAAGACCGAAGCCGTCGAGCCGGTCGGGTAATCATTGTTGAGGTAGACGGGGTCGCCCGAGACGCGCGAGGCGCCCGCGCCCGTGAAGCCCACATTGGCGAGGATGCCCGGAGCTAGCGTATTGCCGACGTCGTTGTCCCCCGCGACGACTACCGAATCGGCGGCGCAGACCGAAGTGCCGGAGTTGCAAGTCGAAGCGGTGGAAGGGACGATGCGCGTATCGCCGACGGCGACCGTATTTCCCGCGCCAGCATGCACATAGACGCAGGGCTTGCCGCCTGCGGCGCAGGTCGAGGTCGGGACGGAAGCCCAGTCGGCAAAGCGGATGATCTTTTCGTCTTGAGCGGCCTGGCTGCCCGTGTCGGCGTTCGGCAGAATGGCGATATTGTCATTGGCCGGCGTGGCGACCGCGACCAAGGCCTTGAAGTACAGCGTGACCAGGCGGTCGAGTCCGGCATGGTAGCCAGCCGGCGCGGCCGTGTCCGTGGAGCTGAACACATCCTCCTCCGTGTCCGACGGAGTCAGATTGGTGCTCAGCGTGAGCGTGGCACGACCCGTGGTCGTGTTGATGCTCGAAGAATTCACCTCCCAGTTGTTGAAGAGGACGCCGCTTCCACCCTTATACGGCGCGGTGTTCGGGATCGCAGAAGCATTGGCCAAAGCCACGCCCGACGAATTTACGAGTTGAAACTTGGCCGGGTCGTAGAAGACGTCCAACGTCGTAGAGTTCGTGGCCGCCCCATCGGTCTCGATGATCGCCGAGACCGGAAAGACCTGGCCAACGGCCACGGTCTTGCGGGGAACCAGCGCAGCGCTGAATGTGTCGGGACCCTCGGTGCTGAGCTTGAGGGAAGCATTGCTCCCGGCCGACAGAGCCGACTGCCGCCTCAATGGTGTCACTCTGCTCGCCGCCGCAACAGCTGGGTCCCCGGCCACCGCTGTCAGCACCGCGTCCGTGTCCACTGCGGTGAACGAAATCAGCGATGCATCCGTGATCGGCAAAACAGCCATCACGCCGTATGTGGTCTCGAATGTTGCTAGCTGTTCCGGCGTCTGTTCATCGACGAACTGGACGGCGATGCGTGCGGAAGTCGGTGCGCTTGCAAGCGCCCGAAGAGCCGGCACTCGAACGGCTGAAACAACAACAACGACCGTGATAAGCAAGGTGGTCGCGAGGCGGAGCAGCCGCATGAGCGTGGGTGTTTAATTGGTGTATTTCTTGTTATTGTAACATATCGCGACCTTTCCGCAAGGAGGCCGCGCATCAACGTTACGGTGGTTCGCATTGATTCAATGCGATCACCCTCACGTAGCGTGGATGCGGAGAGGTCAGAGGATGGATGTGTCGCGATCGTACGCGTGCTACGGGTGACGTCAAGAATGGCTCCGGGTACGGAGCATGTGTTTTTTGTGTGACGCGGATGCCCGCATCGAACAGGAAAACCTCCAAGCGCTTTCTTGGGGGCAATCCTGTTGAGATATTTCACCCAGGCAGTGCGTCCGCACCGTAGCGATTACTTTGATAGTCCGCAAGTCGTGCATTATGGCCAAGCCAACGCGGAAGCTGGCAGACGAACCGCAGCGCGGCGAAAGAGAGGGGATGCGTAGATGCTCAGTCCTTACGCAATGAGACGCCGAAAAGGATGGTGCCGAAGAACATCGCGAGGATTGTGATGGGCCAGAGGCCAAAGATGCTCGCATTGATGGAGAACACGAAAAGGCTGACGCCGAAGGTGAACTGTGCGACATGCCGTTGCATAGGCCGAGGAGTTAGGAACGCCGTCACAATACGCGGGATGAGCGCGAGCGCGAATCCCTAGATCGGTGCACACGTGTCGTAAACGCCTACGACAGAATCGCTGATCGACTTATTGACAAATATCACCAGTAGTTCAGAGTGAGGTCAAACCCATCCCACCTCCTCACCCCAACGCTCATGCACCGATCTTCCCGGTTCGTGGCCACCCTCCTGCTTGTGCCGCTTCTGGCCCAAAGCCTTTTCGCGAGTGCGGTCTTCCTTCCGTTCCCTCAGATCGCTTCGGCTGCCAGCGCGGTTGCGCTCGCGAAGACCGGGAAGGATCTGCCGTCCGCAAGTGACCGTCTCGGCGGCAAGAATCCTTCGTCGCAGAGCGCTGCCTATACAAAGCCCGCGAGCGCGGACGAGACAGGCCCGCTCGATGCTGACGGATCGTTCCGTCTGCCCAAGCAGTATGTCCCGAACCCGGATGCGCCGGATGCAAGTGCGCCCGCGAAGGGCAACAACAAGCCCACTGGCCCCTCGCCGATGAGCCTTACGGTGAATGCTGACGTCACCGCGAATACCACGTGGACGCTCGCAAACTCGCCCTACATCGTCTCCGGCACAGTGAATGTGCAATCACCGGCCGTGCTCACGATTGAGCCCGGCGTCGTTGTGAAGTTCGACACCGCGGCGAGCCTCCTCGTGCAGGCCGGCGCCACCATGAATGCGGACGGCACGACGGCAGCCCCTATCAGCTTCACCTCGCTCAAGGACGACAGCATTGGCGGGGACACGAATGGAGATGGTTCCGCGACGACTCCCGCGCTCGGAGACTGGGCCACGCTCGGGTACACCGGCTACTTCGATACCAGCGGACACGCGGCCTTCGGCAGCTTCACGCATGCCCTGGTGCATTACGGCCAGCAAGTCAGCGTGCGCTTCTCGATGCCGACGCTTCAAGACGACACCATCGAGCACATGAGCGGCAACGGGCTCTATCTCGATACCGTCCCGGCGAGCACGTACACGATCCAGCGCCTGACCCTCACCGACAACCAGTACCACGTGAACATGTACGCGGTGCCGTCCACGACGGAGATCAAGGACAGCGTGATGCGCGGTTCGCGCTTCATCGGGGTACAGGGCGCCAACAACACTGCCGCCAAGCTCACGAATAACAGCATCGACTACAACGCAGGCTCCGGCTTCTTCGTGGCCGTGAAGTCGTACTCCTCGCCGATGCTGCTTCGCTACAACTCGATCGCCATGAACCGGCGCTCCTCAGACGGGCTCGCGCGCGGCCTGGAAGCCAGTGGTGCGACCGTCGATGCGCAATACAACTGGTGGGGATCCACCAGCGGGCCTGCTGTGGATGACACCAGCGACACGGGCGGCGGCAGCTCGGTCTCGTCTTCGTACGTGACCTTTACGAACTGGCTGGGCTCTGCCTTTGAGCCCGACCACAAACGCGGCAACGCGCCGTGGGAAGCCAAGGCGGGCGTCGGCATCGACGCGGCCTCGGGCAACTTCACGATCACGCACACCGATCTTTCGATCCCGACTATCGGCTTCCCGCTTGAGATCACGCGCACCTACAACAACCAGGCGGCGACCACGGCGGGAGGGGATTTCGGCGCGGGCTGGACCTGGACCTATGGCACAAATCTGAACCTCACCGCCGATGCGTACGGCGGCGTGGTCTGGGAGCGGGCGGACGGAGCCAAGAACTATTTCAAGAAGAATCCCGATGGTGTCTCTTTCACGCCGGAGGAAGGGGTCTACGAAATCCTCACCTACGACGCGGGCACCTCGACATACACCATCCGGCAGAAAGACCAGTCGAAGCTCGTCTTCGACAGCAATGGCCGCCTGATCCAGCAGGTCGACACCGATGGCAACACGACCGTCATTGCACGCGATGGTTCCGGGAAGATCCAGACCATCACCGAGCCCACCGGCCGCGCGCTGACCGTCACCTACACCGGCGCGCAGATCACGCTCATCTCCGATCCGCTGAGCCGGACCTATGTCTACGCCTACACTGCGGGCACGCCGAATGCGATCCAGAGCGTGACGCGCAAATCCGCGGACGGCACCACATTCGCGAGCTGCAGCTATGGCTATTCGAATTTCTTGTATGCGCTAACCACCGTCAGCGATTGCGACGGCAACACGATCTCGGTCACGTATGACAGCAGCAAGCGCGTCCTCACCCAGACCGTGAACTCGGGCACTCCCATCCATGTGACCTATGGCCCTGGCACCGATGCGACCACCGGGCTGACCTTCGCCGCGGGATCAACCGGCATCTACGACCAGCGCGGCAAGACGCATGTCTATTACTACACGAAGGGCAATAAGGTCTTCGAGAAGTGGCGCGAGAATTACATCCAGTCTGGCACGTATTTCTGGTACTACGAGGACCTCTGGAGCTATCTCGGCTACCTCCAGACATCGCACCGCGACATTGACCAGAAGACCACCACCTATAAGTGGGACACGGTGGGAAATCTCCTCGAGGAGACCCTGCCGGGCAGTCGCAAGACGACATCCACTTACGATGCCTTCAACAACAAGACGAGCAGCAAGGACAATCTCAACCGCGAGACGGACTTCGCCTATGACTCGGAGCAGCACCTCGTCACCGTCACCGATCCGCTGACCCGGACGACGACCACCACCTATACGACCGCGGGCCTGCCGCTCACCGTGACGGATGCCAAGAACAAGGTCACGAGCTTCACCTATGACGCATGGGGCTATCCGGCAACCGTCACCAATGCGGCGAATGAAACTCTGACCTTCCACTATGACGCGGTGGGTCGAAAGCTTTGGGAAGAGACCCCGACATCGAAGCGGACCACATACACCTATAACGATCGCGGTGAGGTGCTCACAGTCACCGATCCGCTCAGCCACGTCACGACCACGGTCTATGACTCGAAGGGCCGCAAGACGAGCGTCACGGACGCCGAGAATCACGCGACCACCTTCACCTATCGCGATCCGCAGAACCAGCTTTGGAAGACCACAGACGCGGCCAATGGAGTGATCGAATTCTCCTACGACAGTCTCGGCAACCTGACCGAGGTCAAGGACGCGCTGCTCCACATCACGGACTTCGGCTATGACGTGTTCAATCGCAAGATCTCTGAAACGGACAATGCGAACAAGAACACGCTGTGGGAGTACAAGCCGAGTGGCCTTCTGACCAAGGCTACGGACGCACTGAATCAGGTCACGAACTACGCCTATGACAGCGCGAACAATGATCTGACCGGCATTTCCTATCAGGATGGCAAGACGATCACGCAGACCTTCGACGGTGTGGGCAACCGCCTCACGATGACGGACTGGAACGGGCTGCACAACTATACCTACGATGCGCTGAACCGCGTGCTCACGGCGACCGACCACCTGAGCCAGACGGTCAGCTACAGCTACGACGAGGTGGGGAATCTCACAACCCTGACTTATCCGGGCAACATGGTCGTCACCTACACCTATGACGATGCGCGGCGCGTGAAGACGGTCACGGATTGGGCGAGCCGCGTGACCACCTACAACTATGACGGCGCAGGCCGCCTCGGCAATTTCGTCCTGCCGAACGGGATCACCACAACCTATGGCTATGACGATGCCTCCCACGTGCAGCATCTCGACGACAAGCTGGGCGCAACCACGATCGCGAGCAATGATTACACCTTCGACAATCTCGGCAATCGCAAGACGAAGATCGATGCCTCCGGCACGGAGACCTACACCTATGACCCGCTCTATCGGGTCACCAATGTGGTCTACCCGAACAGCACGCAAACCGCATATACCTACGACGCCACCGGCAACCGCCTGACCAAGGTCGATGCCTCGGGCACCACGAATTACACCTACGATTCGGTCGACCAGCTCACCAATGCGGGAGACGGCACGCGCGCCTACGATGTGAACGGCCAGCTCCTCACCGTTGGCGCGAACCTGACCTACGCATGGGATGCGCGCCAGCAGCTCGCATCGATCACGCGCGGAGCCACCAATACCGCGCCGACCGCGAATGCGGGCGCGAATCAGACCGGCTACATTGGCCGACTCGTGACGCTCGACGCGAGCGCGAGCTCCGACCCGCAAGGGGATCAGTTGCGCTACACATGGACTGAGGGCGCAAGCGACCCGGCCGCGAACGTCCTGCACGGAAAGAACTCGCCAAAGCCTGGCTTCGTCCCGACCGTCCAGGGCACGTACACGTTCAGCCTCGTCGTGAATGATGGCTCGCTGAACAGCACGTCGAGCTCGGTGACGGTCACGGTGGGAGCCGCCACGCAAACCGCCTCGGTCACGCCGGCCACCGGCATGTCTGGCTTCGTCGATTCTGCGGACCCGACCGGCCAGACCTTCACCGGCACCTTCATGAAGGTCGGCCGCAATGCCACGACAAGAATCTTCATGGGAGCCGCGCAGTTCGCGCTCCCCACCAAGCCCGCAGTCATGGACGTGACTGCGGCCACGCTGACCCTCACGGGCAAGACCAGTTCGAGCAATACCTCGTCTGACCAGTGGTCGGTGAAGCTGCTCCCGACATCTGTGGACGCCAACTGGGCGACCACAAGCTACAACACGGTCAGCGGCGCCACGCCCGACCGGACCCTCTCGCCGGTTCTTGTGGGCCTGAATCAGGTCGTTGCCGACGTCGCGAACACCTGGACCTTCGGCTCCAGCGATCTCGCCGTCCTCACCGCGCGCTACGCCGGGTCGAACAAGCTCTCGATCCGCGAACAAGGAGACTCGCTGGGCGCAAGCTCGCAGGTGCAGTGGTATTCAGGCGAAGCCGGCGCCGCCAAGAAACCCAAGCTGACGCTGACCTTCACGGCGCCCCCGATCGCCGACCAGACACCCATTGCGCGGGCAGGAGTCGATGCAAGCGCGCTCACGAACACGCTCGTGACCCTCAATGGCTCGACCTCCTACGATTACGAAGATAGCTCAGTCAGCTATGCCTGGACCGCTAACGGGGGCAACCCGGCAGGGGCCACGCTCAGCTCGACCACGGTCGCGAGCCCGACCTTCACGCCGACCGCGGCCGGAACCTACCGCTTCTCCTTGGTAGTCACCGACAGCCAGAGCCACTCGAGCACGTCGGACGAAGTGATTATCACGGTCACGGCCTCCGCGCTCCCGCAATTGGTGAGCTTCGTCTATGACGGCAATGGGGACCGCATCAAACAGACCGTCGATGGCGTGGTCACCGATTACGTGCAGAACTCCGTTCCCGCCAACGAACAGGCGCTCATGGAGACCACGGCCGGCGTCACCACCTATTACATCTATGGCCACGACCTGCTCTACAACATCGTTGGCACCACGCCGCACTATCACCACACGGACTCTCTTGGCAGCACGATCGCGGTGACGGATGCGAGTGGCGCGGTCGAACAGACCATGAGCTATGACATCTTCGGCAATGTCCGAAGCATGACGGGAACCAGCAAGACCAAGTACACCTTCACGGGAGAAGAGAACGATATTACGGGGCTCGTCTACCTCCGGGCGCGCTACTACGACCCCGCTGTTGGCCGTTTCCTCAGCCGCGATCCGTTCCCGATGAAAGTTGCAGATACGCAATCGGTAAATCGATACGCGTATGTGAAGAACAATCCGACGAACTATGTCGATCCAAGCGGAGAAGATGGTTCAGCCATCGCTACATTCGCCGGTCCGGCGCTCGCACTCTGCCCGGAGTGCATCCCGCCGCTCGCAGTCATCGGAGCCGGCGTTGCCATCATCGGGGCTGGCGTTTGGGCGATCGACTACGCGAAGACACACTTCGGTCCCGCGGAGAACATTGCGCAGACGAATGGGAAACAGGGAACACGCGATGTCGGCAAAGGGCTTGTCAACATCCGAGTCAAGGTTCAGCACGGCAGTCGCCAGGATCACCCAAATCTGCCGCCTGACGATGCAATTCTCAAAGCAATTCGCAGGTCGCTACTTGGGCAGCTCGGAAAACTCGCTTTGGACAATGGACCTCGCAACTTCAACGTCACGGTTGACGGTGTGAAACTTATATATAGAGCCATTCAACTTGGTGAATTCTCCTTCGAAGTCACAACCTACTATGTCAAGAATCCATAGTCTGGTCGCGAGCCCCAATTCGGTGTAGAAAGACAATGCTACTTGCTTCCACATGACCCACCCAATTGAACCACTCCTCACGCATCTGACCGAAGTGTTCGATGAGGAAGCATCCGCACGGCTTACGCGCGAGCTGCAGAAAATATCAGATGTTCCGACGCTTCTCGGTCTTGGGAAGAAGTATCACGATGATATCGCCGGGGCGCCGGTTCTGCGGCGCGTACTCCAGTTGGAGCCCAACAATGAGAAAGCCCTCGAAACGCTCGGCGCAATCCTGGTCGACCATCACGTGGTGGACGAAGCTGAGAAGGTGCTAGAGAAACTGCGGCGACTCTATCCCAACAACGCGACGGCCTACGAACTGACTCTCGCACTGAATGATTTGGGCTCATATCTCGCGGGGATGGAAAATTGGGCACGTAAGCTGCGACGACTAGAGCCCAGCAATCAGCGCGGAGTCCATTATCTCGCCAAACTACTGGCCGTTCAGGGTCAGAAAAAGGAAGCGCTCGCTGAGTTGGCGAGCGCTTCCTCTGGAGACAATCTGACGGACTATGATCGACGCATGATTGAGTTCACGCGTGACGCTATTGAGCGGGACAGTCTTTTCACCGATAAAGACTATAGTTGGCCATGACTCACGCTATTGGGGCATGGCCCCCAACGCAAAACATCCTTGGCGTGGTTGCGACCAGAATCTGGCCTACGGTCTGATGCAGCCGATCCACTTCAAAGCCCAAATAACGGAATCAATCTACGTGCGTGCGCAGAAGCTCCACATTCGTGAGCGACCTACATTCTGGCTGTGCGCTTTGGTCATTGCCGCAGCGATCTTCGTGCGCGTCGGCGGTGATGTCTTCTTCCTCCTGGCAAATCTCATTTTGGCGTTGGTCCTGATCCTGCTGGCTCTCGGCGGAACATGGTGGTATCTGATGTATTGCTTTCGAGCCCAGTATCGTCGGCTCAGAGACGTCTATCAGCCGATGGACGTAACGATCGATGACGAAGGCATTCGATACCGCAGCGAAGACGGAACCCTCGATTGCCCCTGGTCGAAATTGAGGCGCGCCCTGCTCTATCCGGACTTCGCGTTGATCTATCGGGCCGAAGGTGTGTTCTTGATTTTCGACCGGCACTTCTTCAAGTCGTCGGAAGAGTGGGAGAGCTTCTTTGGAGAGATCGTCCATCGTCTTCCCGTTCGGACGCATGGACGGCGTTTATATCCTGGGACATGAGCAGCCACAGAAACGGTATCGAATGCAGCGTGTTTGTGACCACGCGCGCTCTGATCGTCGCTGTAGCTCTCGTATTCGCGGGTTGCAGTCCAACACCCGGAGAGATCACCGTCCGGAATGCCTCATCTGAGCGCATTGCCAAAGTGCAGATATTGGTAGGGCACGAGCGGATCGTCGATACCAATTTCGCCGCAGGGGAGTCGCGCCACTACGATTTCGCGATCCGTGAAGATGCTCACTACGATGTCTCGGTCGTATTTCAATCCGGGCGCGAGCTATACCTATCGGATGGGTACGTAACCTCCGGTATGAAAGAGCGTGACGAGTTGAACGTTCATGCCAATGGGATCGAGCTCATCGTAGGCACCGTGCGGCCGTAATTCGGAGCTCGCCCACCGTTGCCGCTGGTGCAGTAATGGTAGCCCAGCAGAGGATTTGCTGACCCTCCGTGGGCAGGCGTAGAGTCTGGCCGCATTTTCTCCAACTCAACTCAGTGCGCCTCCCGAATCAGTCCTTTCTGCACGTACTCCTCGGCTGCGCAGTCGCTTCCCTGGTAGGCATCTTAGCGTTCGGCACCACACGGCCGAATCGAACACGGGCGAGAGATCGCGTGAACGCGTGCGTCGCGCAATGTGCCCCGCACGTGAGCGAGGCGACGTTCCGGTGCATCGACCGGTGCGCCAGGCCATAGAATCGCGATGTGGACGCTTTCGAGACGATCGCTGCTCGCTTCTTTGAGGTGCAAGGGTACTGGACACGAGTGGGCGTGAAGGTCGAGATCACGAAGCCGGAGAAGGTGTCGGTCAACAACGACTCGATGCCGCGGCCGGAGATCGATGTCGTCGCGTGGAAGCCATCAACGAACGAGCTTCTCATTATTGAGTGCAAAAGCTATCTCGATTCAAACGGCGTCCGCCTTGAGCATCTGCATGTGCCAAGGGATGTGAAGAAGGACAAGTTCAAGCTCTTCAATCGCGCTGAGCTGCGAGCGCTTGTCGTCACGGCGCTCATACGGCAGCTCCGTGTAGAAGGGCTCATCATCGGGCCAGATCCGGCGGTGCAGTTCGTTCTCATCGCAGGCAAGATTTACTCGGATCATGAGGTAAAGGTCCGTGCACGTTGTGAGGAATGTGGATGGCGGCTCATCACGCCGTTTGAGCTGGCGCAGGGCGTTCGCACGTTCGCGAAGCGCGGCTACGAGAACGACGTCATCACGATCGTCACGAAACTGCTGGAGCGGAATCCGTCACGCAGCGGGTGACGCCTTACGGCAGGAGTGGACGGATGACGCGTGATGCGATGCCGAGGAGTTCGATCGGCGCATCCGCGAACGGCAGATCTTCGAAGGTGAACTGCCGGCCATCGCGGAACACCCGGACAAGGCGCGACTCGCCATCAACGCTCACGAGCGCAATCCGATCGCCGCGAAGCGGCTGCCCGCGTTCCACGATGACCATGTCGCCTTCAAGAATCGCGGCGTGTGCGAGCCGATCGTCTTTGACGTGGTAGATGAAGGAGACATTCGGGCGGGGAACGACGAAGTCGGTGATCGAGAGTTCGTCTCCATCGAGGTGGTCGATGGCGCGAGCGAAGCCCATAGCGGTGGGGGTGAGGAAGCATCGTGAGTATGGGGTGCAATCGCTCACCATTCAAGAGCACCTGAACCGGCGAAGAGCCTGTGGACGAAGGCGGTCGCCGATGGCCTGAAAGACCCGTCCAGCTCTTTCCGGCTCTGCACTTCGTCCAGTGCGCCCCGAGGGACGCACAGGGCGCGCCCGCGCTCCACTGGTCGATCTTCGCGATGCGAGGACCGGTGGGCTCTGATCGTGGAGGAGGTGGACGATGCGTCTCACGATTCAAGTATGAGCCGTTGAGCGCTGGCGTGTTCCAGTGAGCCGGCACCCATCGCCCCGGCCGCCTAGTCTTTGAGTTCAGCCGCAGGAGTTCGAATCCGATCGTAGACCTGTTTACCGAGCATCTGTGCGACGAGCTTTTGGAAATCCGGGTTGTTCATATAGCGCGCGAACAGATCCTCGTTCTGCTCCATGCGATCAATGAAGAGGTTTTCAAGCGTCTTGTCGAAAACGAACTTGAAGTTGTCGAGGGAATTTACCTGTGCGGCTTCCCGCAGCGCTTCGTCATTCGTGGCGTCCTCACGAATCTGCTCAAAGAACAGTTCATCGGCCGGCGTAAAAGTGGTCCCGAAGCGTTCGTTGAGTACGTCAATCAGACGGGACAGCTCAACTTCTTCGTCTTCGGCGCTGCGTGACCCGACGGCGGTTGGGCCCTTGAGAGGTTCCGATTCGCCGGAGGTGAGCGCAATGCTCCCCTCGCTGATCTTCTGAAGACGGTAGTACTTGAGCTGTACGTCCCCGTCGAAATCGTAGATGGGGCCATTGCGTCGCGGTAGTTTCGCTGAGAGAAAGCGGAGGTAGGTATATAGCTTTTCCAGATCGGCATCCTGGAAAGGCATCACCTGTGAAAGAAAAGAGTAGAGATTTCTGAAGGCCGCCACGTTTGAGCGGAACTCTTCTTGCGCCGAGCTGTCCAGCGCCTCGAATCGCGTCACCGCAGGATCAATGCAGGCATTGATGCGGGCGAGATCCGATATGCTCTGTCGTTCCTTCGGCTTGAAGAATGTCGCTGCGAGTTCATCTACTTCCGTTGCGTGATAGATATGTGTGTCCGCGAGCTTCGTCTGTAACTCGTAGAGCTGCTGCGGGTCGGCCTGATCACCGATCGCCGATGCTTCGTAGTAGGGCGCGAACGCTGCCTGAATATCGGCTGCGTCGTTGACGAAGTCGAGTACGAAGGTGTCCTCTTTGCCTTGTGCAGTGCGATTGAGGCGCGAGAGTGTCTGCACCGCTTGTACGCCATCGAGTCGCTTATCCACATACATCGTATGAAGAAGAGGCTGGTCGAAACCAGTCTGGTACTTCTCGGCGACGATCAGCACGCGGTATTCATCGGTCGTGAACCTCTCTGGAAGCTCCTTTTCGCGAATGCCGCCATTCATTTCAACTTCGGTGTATGTCTTGCCGGGGATATCGGGATCTTCGACTTCACCGGAAAATGCGACCAGCGCCTTCAGATCGGAGTACCCCTTCGTCGTGATGTACTCATCGAAAGCCAATTTGTAGCGGACGGCGTGAAGGCGGCTCGACGTGACGACCATTGCTTTCGCGCGGCCGCCGATCTTATGCTGCGTCACGGCGCGGAAGTGCTCGATGATTACCTCGGTCTTCTGTGCGATGTTATGCGGGTGAAAACTCATGAAGCGTGCGAGCGCTTTAGCTGCCTTTCGCTTCTCGACGCGAGGATCGTCCTGGATGGCCTTCAGAAGCCGATAGTAGGTCTTGTATGTCGTGTAGTTCCGGAGTACGTCGAGGATGAAGCCTTCATCGATGGCTTGACGCATCGTGTAGACATGAAATGGCTGGGGTATACCGTCAGGGCCTGGCTGGCCGAACGTGGCGATCGTCTTGTGCTTTGGCGTCGCGGTGAATGCAAAGAAGGACAGGTTTGCCTGCTGGCCACGGCGCAGCATGGTGCGGACGATTTCTTCCTCGTGATCCGGCAGCCCCTCTTCCTCTGCCTGTTTCTTCGCGGCGTCGCGAATGATGTCTCCCGCGAGGACGCCCTTTAGTTCTGCTGCAGCCTCTCCCGATTGGGAGCTGTGCGCTTCGTCGACGATGACCGCAAAACGCTTCCCAGGCAAACTCCCGACCTTCTCGGTGACGAAGGGGAACTTCTGCAACGTCGTGACGATGATCGGTGTCCCACTCTTCAGGGCCTCGGCAAGTTGATCGGAGTGTTTGTCGATCTTGGTGACCACGCCTTGCGTGTGGTCGAACTGATAGATCGCGTCCTGGAGCTGCCGGTCGAGTACGACCCGATCCGTGACGACAATGACCGAGCCAAAGACCTTTTCGTCACTCGCGTTATGCAAACTCGCGAGACGGTGCGCGAGCCACGCGATCGAGTTGCTCTTACCACTTCCTGCTGAGTGCTGGATGAGATAGTTCTTTCCAGCTCCGTTTGCGCGGGCGTCCGCCTCAAGCTTCCGAACAGCGTCGAGCTGATGGTACCGAGGGAAGATGAGTGACTCCTTTTCGAAGGTTCCTTTGGCTGTTTTCACTTCCTTTTTCTCGACGTGAACAAACCGAGCGACGATGTCGAGGAGGCTTTCCCGGATGAGTACTTCATCCCAGAGATAGTCCGTCTTGAAGCCAGTCGGATTCGGCGGGTTACCCGCGCCGCCGCCCGCTCCCTTGTTGAAGGGCAGAAACAACGTCTCCTTCCCGAGGAGTTTGGTCGTCATCGCGATCTCGTCTGGGTCAACGGCAAAGTGTACGAGCGAGCGCTTCTTGAAGGCGAAGATCGGTTCACGAGGATCGCGATCTGTCCGATACTGGGTCTTCGCATGTTCAATCCGCTGTCCGGTGAGAGGGTTCTTCAGCTCCAGCGTGACGATCGGAATCCCATTCAGCGCGAGGACCACATCGAGTGACTTTTCGTTGGATGCGCTGAAGTAGACCTGTCGACTGACCCCGAGACGGTTGGCTCGGTAAAGCGCCTCGGTATCCGGGTTCAGGTTGTGGGCCGGGCGGAAGTACGCGAGATCAACCTGCTTCCCGAAACACTTGAATCCTCGACGAAGTACGTGGAGAGGGCCGAAGCTTTCAAGAGCTTTCACCATGTCGTCGAGGATCACTCGCTCGGTATTTGCGCCGTTCAACTTTTCAAGCGCCTGCCACGCCTTCGGCTGAGTCTCACGGATGAATTCAATTGCTTCGGAGGGGAACAGCGCGCGTTTGCGATCGAAACTGTCGGCGGGCAAGCGACCGTAGCCGCCCCGTTCAAGCAGTGAGTGCTCGATAGCGGTTTCGAAGGCGAATTCGCGGATGTTTACTGGCATAATTCGGGTGGTTCGTAGTCGCGGACATCTATTTTACCGGTGACGGCTGCATCAATGAGCGCCGTTCTATACTCCCGGAGTCGTTCGATGGCGCTGTCGACACTTGCCGTCAGAACGTCGATCTCACTACACGCCTCGCTGATGTGCTTTTCGATCTCCAGCCTGACTTCGCGGGGAGGCAGAATCACAGGAAGGTCGCGGAGGTTCGATGAGGATATCGACGCCAGATTGGTGCTTTGTTTGGCTCGCGAAAAAAAGAAGAACTTGGCATAGGCGCTCTGAGTAACGAGGCTAATCCAAGATGCGAGATTCGTATCATTGGGCCGAACGGCGAACACATGGTTTTGATGAATGCACGGGCTGACTTGGTTTCGCCACACTGCGCCTCGCCCCAATTTGTCGTTGTCCCCACCCTCGTTCATAAGGATGTCTCGGTCTCGAAGAGAATAGCGCTCGAGTTCGGCCGGAAGAATCTCGATCTCAGCAAGGTCTTCGAGGTTCAGGTGGCCATCCTGAACGTTTGCCACACGGAGATACGGAACCGTTATTGTAGTTTGAGTACCTAAATCGCGACCTTTGGGAACTCCCTGGCGCACTTCAGCAAGAAACCTCATGCGAGTAACCGTCCATGAGGAAGGAATGTCGCCCAGCCACTCAATGCCGCTAAATGTCATGGCGACCTTCGAGTTTATGCCCTGGGTGATCGCATGCGATATCTCCGCGGACCGCTTTTCGTCCAAGAGACCCGTGAGTTTGCGTTTCCTGGCGATGAGAGCATCTATCTCGGCGACCCTGCGATCTAGAAAATGAACTATTGCGAGCTGATCGGCGGTGGGCGGTGCGAGCACCGGCAATCTTTTCAGGTCGGCAAACTTTAGCGATTGCCTAACTCCACCACCGAGGCTGTAGAGCACTTTGGTGAGATCGTAGGCGTGAAGAAGGTAATAGGCGTAGCTAGGGAGGAGACGTCCTCCGGACTTTAGTGAGACATAGGCAGAAGTGATCACGCCTACCTCATGAGCTAAGCCGACGCGAAGACTGCGTTGATCGTTTTGAAGGTCGGTCAGGCGAAGGATGATGTCTCCTGGCTGTATCTCCTGATAAGTGCTGAACGAGGCAGGAAGTAGCCCTTCGTTAGTACTCACGTCACGGCGAATGACTCTCCCATAGCTCAGCGAAAGAACTTTCACATTCTCGCCGTCGCGGTTTGGACGTTTCGTCTCGTCTAGCTCGCCGAAAAGAGGCGTGACGCCCCAGCTGCCAGGAACCTGACCAATCCACTCCACACCCGATGGTTTGTATGAGGCGTAGGGAGGAAAGCTCATCGTGAAATGCTCGTAAGGGATCGCACGATCTCAGCTTCCAACACCTGGATCTCAGCCTCGATGTCACGAAGTGCGCGCGGAGGGGTGTATATGTAGAACTGTCGGTTGAATGGAATTTCGAAGCCAAGCTTCGTCTTGCCGTGGTCAATCCATGCATCCGGCATGTGCGGCAGAACCTCGCGATCGAAATACGATCCGACCGTCTCCTTTAGTGGAACATTGTCACTATCACGCAACGCGACATCTGCTTCGGGCGTACCGTCATCCTGACGACATATTTCTGCTTCACGATCGCGTTCCGCGAAGGCTTGGACGAGAGCTTTGCGAAGTGAACTTGATAACTTCGTGTGAGATGATACAAAGGCACTCCTAACTGCCTCGAAAAAGGCTTCACGGCTCAAAATCGTGCCAGTCGCGATGAGAGTTCGAAGAGCGCTCTCAACTAGGAGTTTCACATCATTCGCATCGGAAGCGCGCATTCTTGCTAATCCAAGCGCTTTCTCAAGTGCTTCGCTAGTCATCAGAGCGCTAAGGCGTCCTTCCGTGACCTCGAATCGTAGGCGCAATGGTCGCTCAATCGTGATTTGGCGATATCCAAAGTCGTCGCGATCAAAAATTTTGGAATAGGGTCCGGAGACAAATGCGCCGTAGATGCGTGTGATCTCGGCGATCTGGGATGGAGAAATTTCATTTCGCTTCATTCCCGAGTTTTTTCGCTTCCGCTGAAAGAATGAGGTCGCGTTGATGAGCTGGATTTTCTTTCTACGGCGAGAAGTCTTACGGTTAGTGACAATCCAGACATAAGTGGCTATACCAGTGTTGTAGAACAGCTGATCAGGCAGCGCAACGATGGTTTCTAGCCAGTCGTGTTCAATAATCCAGCGGCGAATCTCGCTTTCACCAGATCCCGCGTCGCCGGTAAACAGAGGCGAACCGTTGAAGACAACCGCGATGCGCGACCCACCCTCTTCGGGTGATTTCATTTTTGACAGCATGTGCTGCAGGAAAAGGAGCGATCCGTCGCTTATGCGAGGCACGCCGGCGCCGAATCGGCCGGAGAAGCCCAATTCCTCATGCTCCTTCGTAATTGCAGACTGCTCTGGCTTCCATTCCACCCCGAACGGCGGATTGGCGAGCATGTAATCGAAGGTCTGCCCCTTCAATCCATCCTTCAGGAAGGTATCGCCAAACTTGAGGTTATCGAGTGACTGCCCTTTGATGAGCATGTCCGAGCCGCAGATCGCGAAGGATTCATCGTTGTACTCCTGCCCGAAGAGAATCATCTGAGCGTCAGGATTCAACTCGAGCACGTATTCGTCCGCGACTGATAGCATCCCGCCAGTGCCGCATGCGGGATCGTAGACGGTCTTGATGATCCCTTTCTTCCGGAGTACATCCGTATCCGGAGTGAGAAGAAGATTGACCATGAGCCGGATGACTTCACGCGGCGTGAAGTGATCGCCTGCCTCTTCGTTAGAGAGTTCTTTGAATTTCCTGATTAACTCCTCAAAGACGAGACCCATTTGGAAGGCCGGGACAACGTCGGGGTGTAAGTCGGTCTCCGCAAACTTCTTCACCACCAGATACAGCCGCTCGTGCTGTGCGAGTTTCTCAATGTGTTTCTCAAAACCGAAGTAGTCGATGATTTCTCGGGCATTGGGTGAGAAGCCCTTCATGTAGCTCACGAGATTCTTCGCGACGTTGTCAGGGTCGCCCTTGATCTTCTGGAAGTCGAGCTTGCTCGTGTTGTAGAAGTCGAGCTTCGCCGCGCGTTTGAGAAGACGATCGGCGGCCGTCGCGTCTTTCCCCTTTAGCTCGTGGGCCTTCGCCAGCACGGCAGCCTTCGTCGCTTCGAGCACGCAGTCGAGCCGTCGAAGGACGGTCAAGGGCAAGATCACATCGCCATACTGGGGAGGCTTGTAGGGTCCACGTATCAGTTCGGCGATGCTCCAAATAAGTGCGACTTTGTCTGAGAATTCGGTCACTGCGCTCCTCGGGGAAGGGCTGGCACTGATCGTAGCATCCGCCACCGCTGGTTGAAAGAGCAAGACTTAGCTTTCGCTCGAGGTGCCTGTTGCTTGCCCCTCCGTCGCGTGCCACGATGGCTCTTGGCGGGACATGTCGAGCCGGTCAGCGCTCGTCGCCGAGTGAACCTCATGCCGAAAAAGACCTCAGAGAAGAAGATGAATGCGGGTTCCGGTGCACGCTTCGTTCGGGCGGATCTCCAGATCCATACCCCGATCGACAAGCGGTTCAAGTTACCCGCAGGCATCAGTGTCGATACCGAGGATGGGAAGAAGCACGTTGGCAAACTCTACGTCGAGGCTGCCCAAGAAAAAGGACTCACGGTCCTAGGAATCACCGAACACAACGACCTAACCTTCTTCCCGTATATCCGCGACGCGGCGGTGGGAACAGATGTGATCGTGTTTCCGGGAGTGGAGTTTTCGGTTCCCCCGGGACTGCACATCATCGCTCTCTTCGAACCCACCGCGGACCTGGATGTGATTGGGGACTGCATCGTGAAAATGGGCCTTGGGAAGAAATTCGAGGCGCGATTTCACTCGGATGGCTCACCCAAGCAAGGCGACAAGGTTCTTCGCGACGCGGTGAAACTCATCGAGGCCGCTGGCGGTGTCGTGATCGCGCCACATGTCTGCGGCAAATCCGGACTTCTCGACCTGCCGGAGGGACAGAACCGCATCGAGTCCTGGAATGAACCCAAGATTCTCGCAGCCGATCCAGGCGGAGGGCGGCGCGTTGCCACGTTGAGCAAATTTGAACGTGCAGCATTCGAAAACACCCACGATGCCTACAAGCGGCCGTATCCAATTGCCACGGTGTGGACCTCGGACGCGCGATCGCTGGATGACCTCGGGAAGTGCTCGACATGGATCAAGCTCGGCTCGCCGACGATCGAGGGCTTGCGCCAAGCCTTTCTTGACCCGGGTAGCCGCATCCGACATGTCGATGATTTCGCGGGGGCGAAGTATCCCCGCCTTCTCAGCATTCGCTGGGACGGAGCGGGATTCTTGGCCGACCAGGAAATCCTTTTCAATGAGAATTTGAACTGTCTCATCGGAGGAAAAGGTGCCGGCAAATCCGCAGTTATCGAGTCGATTCGGTTTGCGTTCGATATCGATCCGGCAGCCGAATTCAAAGACCAGACGCGGAGTCTCATCAAATCTGTTCTTCCGGCCGGCGCAACGGTGACCGTCGTCATGGAATCCGGGGAACCAAAAACGACCTACTCCATTACGCGACCGGCAGGTGGATATGCGCCGGTGGTGCGTGACGCGGCGGGAGAAATTCTCGCAGACGTGCAACCGGCAGACCTGCCCGTGCCTTCAATCTACGGGCAGAAAGAGATTTATGGCATCGCTCAAAAACGACCGGATCAATTGGATGTTCTTGACGATTTTGTTGGCGACATCGTTGGCCGCCTTGAGGTCACGGAGAGTGAATACCTGAAAGATCTTCAAAAAAACGGAACTGCTCTTGATGGTCTCGCGGATGACATAGAGACTATCGACGAGCGCCTAAAGGAACTGCCCCGGCTCCAAGAGATGAAGAAGCGTTACCAGGCGCTTGGCATCACCAAGAAGCTCAATCGCAAGACGACACTCGCGGCGAACGTCGAAAAGCTCAAACGCGTCCAGAAAAAACTTCTGTTGTTCGCCGAGACGGTGAAGCAGGGCCCCGCGAAGCTCGCAAGCGAATACGCAGACCTCCCCAAAGACGAGCCGCTGAAAGATGCACTCGACGAGGCCCGTTCCCTCCTGATCGAGACTACAACCGAATGGGATGCCGCGCGAGCCTCTGCCGGGGCGTCAGCAACCAAGCGCGCCGCGCGCATTAGCGCGCTGGTTTTGGCCGCGCAGGATGAAGTCGAGAAGGAAGACAAAGCCTGCGAGGCGATCATTGCGGAATTGGAAGAAACATACCCAGATGTGGAACTCGACGACTACCTTGCTGTGGAAGAGCAGATCGCCGACCTCCTCCCGCTTCGCGAGGAGAGACGGGAGCATGACGCAGGGCAGAAACAGCTCATGACCCAGCGAAAGGAACTGCTAGAGCGTCTTCGGCAAACGCGGGCACAGCGTTTCAAAGAACGCCGCAAGACTGCAGAGTCGATCACAACGAAGTTGAAAGATATTCTCCGGATCAAGATAGAATTCCAAGGCGATGTCGACGCGGTTCGAAGCTACCTCGAATCACTCAAAATGGGGATGCAACGGAAAGCGCTGGATGCGTTAGTCGGCCACCCTGATTTCTCTGTTCCTGCGCTCGTGGCAGCGTTAGAACATGGAGCCGATCGGCTGGTCCAAACCTTCGACGTCTCAGAGGCCAATGCCAAGCGCATAGTTGAGAATATCGGGCGCCGCGAGCGATTTGCGTTGGAGACCTTCGACCTTCCTGACGCGATTTCGATCGAGTTCAACGTCGCTCCGGCCGGCGATCCTCAGTACCGGCAATTGGAGCAGCTCTCGGTCGGGCAGAAGAGCACGGCGATCCTCCTGTTATTACTTCTCAACGACGACCACCCGTTCATCATTGATCAGCCCGAGGATGACCTCGACAATCGGTTTATCTATGAAGACATCGTGACGCGTCTTCGTGCATCGAAAGAGCAGCGTCAATTCATTGTCGCGACGCACAACGCGAACATCCCCGTGCTCGGTGATGCCGAGCAGATCGTGGTTTTGAGCGCGACAAGCGATCGAACGCATGTTGAGTGCGCGGGCTCAATCGACGATCCGGCTGTCCAGGAGAGCGTGAAACATATTCTGGAAGGCGGACCACAGGCATTCGAGATGCGTCGCAAGAAGTATGGCTTCTGAAGCCGTGCTTTTTTGATCCAATCCGAACGCGGTTCATGAAGTTTCCTCGTGACGCTTCGCACTCATGGCGTAATTGCTGGGAGTGAATGGTCGGTTTGAGCCATTCCGACCAATCACGAGGGTGAAGCGGCGACGATTCTCATCTCGACCAGCCCCGCAGTAACCACCGCTTTCAACAGCGGACGATGGGAGCAGAGCAATATCTCTCAGCCACGCGAAGTGGAGGAAGACCAAGAGGGGAAAGGCCCCGAAGGAGCCAACAACCGATCTAGCGTTTCATGGCAGCTCGGGCAGCGCTGATTGCAGCCTGGATGCCCCTATCAGCTCGGATGGCAGCGATGGTCGGATGTTCCGCGGCGGGGACCGAGCGGAGGAGAACAGCCAGCGTTCCGGCTATGCCGCGAGGATGCCCTGCCTTCTTCTTTGGCCGTCCCGGCGTCCGCTTCCTCGTCTTCGCTGCTGGAGCCTCACTCCGTGGCGCTGATGAGGCCATAGGGCCGCTACCAGCAGCCTCTCGAAGGCTGGCCAGCCGTCGTTCGATGTCCTGTATTTCTCGGCCCATGTCGGCCACATACCGCTGCACGTCCTGCTGCGAGATCTTCCGATCCGCGAGGAGCCGTTCGACGATCCACTGCGCCTGTCCTGGAGTGACATCCATGCGTGCTTCCTCCGTTCTTAATGCTACATCGGGTGATGCGGGCCGAGGGCGAATGTCTCGCCCAACGACCTTCGTGATAACGCCGTAGATCGACCAGTTAGGATACTGCGAGAGGTCAATCACCGCCTCGCTTCGTTCCTGCTCGAGCACGGGCGTTCCGTCCTGACCACGCCAGTATCCAATGAGCTTTCGGCCGCCATCGACGCGTACTGCGACCGCCTCGCCGTCATCAGGATGCTGCTTTCCGGTATCCACTAGGACGACATCGCCCGGCTGAATGACCGGGTGCATCGCATTGCCTCCAACGACGACAGGATCGTACCGACGATCGAGTGACGGGTTGAGGTACGAGTAGCGCGTTTGCTCGTCCAGTTGCTGCGTCAGAAACTGTGTGTAGGGCACGGGAGGCCAGTCAAAGTCATTCATGCTTTCTCCCACTCGCGTTCTGTGAAGCGGAACGCCCTGAGTGTCACTTTCGCGATCTTGCCCGTTGCTCCCTCTTCCGCGAGGATCACTTTTATTACGCCGAGGAGGATCTGGTAGTAACGAGTCTTCCCGAGGGTCATCGCCGCTTCGAGGTCGATCCAGTCGTACTGGTAGGTGTTCGCCACTTGGTCGTACCCGTCCTGGTAGGGTTGCGTGTAGCGCGGCTCCGCAAAGAGCTTTTCTCGCAGCCGACGCAGGAACAGCCCCTCGTACCACTCGATATCAAAACTATCGAGCCGTCGCGCCGACGAGATTTCGAGAAGCAGGAGTGCGTTCGCATGTGCAGACCCGAACCGTACGAAGTGCTTCTCTTGGGTGAATCCCTTCCACGGGATAGTGCGTTTTGGTTCCGGCCATACGCGCGCATTCGGCGACTTCCACGCATAGACCATGTCTTCATGCATCCACGGCATCGCTTAGCTCCTCATGAGGCCGCAGACGTTCTTGGCATGCCTCGACATGTCGGTGCTGTTGCGAAGCTGCGTTGCGCAGGCCGATTGCGCGCTCGTGCACGCGCGCCGCAAAGACCCTGATATCCAGCCGCCGGCGTGGTGGGCTACTGACCCCGGCAGAGATCCCGTACGAAATTCACTGCCTCGACTATCGCGCGCGCTTCCTCGACAGTGACGGCACCGCCTACGTGGTACTCGGCGCCGTCCGGTGCTCGCTCTGAGATGTTTGCGTTTGAGCCTCCGACCTGATCGCACTCCAGCGGCCCACGGAACACCTGCATCACTGACCGAAGCGCACGGATTCGTACCCGGTACTCCTCGCGCGTCATCGCAGCGCATGGTATCGGCCGCGGAGCAGCGCGATGGCGAACTCCACGATGGTGAGAGAGAAGCGCAGTCGGAAATCGCAGGCGTCATCCTCGAAATCTCCGATGGGTAGAGACACGCGGCGCCGCCACCTTGCGGCCGGTTCCTCACTGCCGCATCTCCAAAGGAACGTTGATGTGCTTGGCCGGGCGCGCAGGCCACGGGATGCGGAACGTCTTCAGCACGATCGCCGTGATCTCCCCCGAGGCACCCTCTTCGTGAAACAGCGCGCTCAAGATTTCCGTGAGCAGTTCCTGATAGCGCCTCTTCCCGAAGTGCATGGAGCAGTCGATGTCCGTCCCGCTGTAGTCGTACTTTCCTGCCCACAGGTCGTAGCCGCCAATCTCACCCTCCGTCGTTCCGGGCTTCGTGACAAAGTGGTCCCGCAGGCGCCGGAGCAGTTCGCCTTCGAACCACTCCACGTCGAACTCATCGAGGCGTCTCAACATGCTCAGTTCGAGAATGAGCAGATACGACGCGAGGCGTGTTCCGAAGCGGGGTTCATGCTTGTCCGGACGAGACGCCGATGTCAGACGAAAGGCCGGCCTCTCTTCCACCTGCGCGTTGATTGACTTCGCAACGAGCACGCGATCGTATTGGGGTGTTTGACGAGGATAGGTCATTGCTCTCCAAGGTCGAAGGTTCTTCAGACCAGCGACACGGGAACTAGCGCCGCACCCTCTTCCGGCTCTTCAAATGCTTGCGGGGTGACGTTCCCACGCGAACGGCCAGCCGGACGCAATCCGCCAGCGATGCCATCGCCGCGGCGAACGTCTTTCCCTGGCTGAGAACGCCCGGCATCTCATCGATGGACGCGACGTACGGAATCTCAACCCCTCGCTCGAATCGCGCTGTGTATGTTGGGAGCGTGCCGCGCCACGAGACTCGTTGCGTCTCGACCTTTCGTCGCGTCTCGCGTGCCTCGATGCGCCGAACCCGCGCGCGCACGACGGCGCGACTCGGCATACCCTTGCCCCTCGGACCTGTGTCGAGCCCGACGTGACGCCGAAGACCGGTGACACTTTCTCCGTGTTCGGCAAGCCTTTCTTCGAGCAACTGCGCGTAGGCGAACACCTGCCGCAGCTCGCTTGCGGCCAGCGGCGTGCGATCACCGTCTGGATTGCACCTGTTCATGTACCGTAGCCATTCGAGCCCCATGTCCGCCGCCAACGGTTTTCCTTTCACCACGCCGCCTCCAAACGCCGCTGTTGCGGCTTTCCGATCGCGCGAATCTCGCGCGGGTCCATCTCGAAGAGATCGGCGGCTGTCACCTTCTCGCGCGAGAGCCGACAACATGACTCGACGATGTGCACGATGCATCGCCGCGTCGGTTCCATCCGACCCATCCGAATGCGCAGCAAATGCTGCCGGCTGTAGCCTGAATCGAGCGCGAGGTGCGCCGGTTTGATGCCGCGACTCCGTAGGAAGAATTCGAGCTTCGTTCCACGCGTGTGAACGATGACGCCACGATCATCGTCATCGACGAGCTCCGCGACCAGTACGTCGTCCTGCACGTCTCCGAAGAGGGGTTTGTTCGACGCGAACGGCGCAACCGCAAGGAACGAGAGGACCGTTTGAAAGAGGCCCCGACGCGTAAGCGTGAGTGAGGTATCAGCTTCCATCGCTATACTCCTCCTTCATGGGTGCAGTCTTTCAAGACGCCTATGCGTGTCTTACTAGGGCAAAAAAAGGGGCGTCTGGTCACTCGTCATCACGTCCATAGGGAAAGTGATACGCCGCCGTGAAGTCGCGATCGTCCTTCAGGAATTCAGCTATTTCGGTATCGAGCATGCGATGGAGGAAATCCCACAGGAAATCTGTAAACTCGGTCGGGCGGATGACCCGGTGGGGAAGATCCTCAAGCTGCGATTGGACACGCAACCAGTGGACGATGTACGCAGGGAGTTCCCACTGAACGGACTGCAACTGGAGACCCTGCGGGAGAAGGGTTACGTCCCGGCCGAGTGTCTGCAAGAGGGCGCGGAGAGGCCATGAGTCGAGAAGCCAGCCAACTGCGGCGGACCACTGCACCATCTCGCCGGGCAGGAGCGCCTCGTTCTCTAACGCCTGCCGTTGGACCTCAGCGCGCGACCAGCCGACGAGTTCCGCGACCTCCCGCACCGAGACGGGATGCCGGTCGCGGAGAAAGCGCGTCAGCATGTCGTGGTTGGGCGGAGTGCGAGGGAGTTGGGCCATCATGGGCGCGTATGCGCGTCACTTTTAAGGCAGGAATGGAGGAACCGCTGCTCTCATTTTCTGACGGCGCGCCGCGGTGCGCCTTCGCATTTCCTGACTGTCAACGAGGGAGGGGTAGGGAACCACTTCGTTCCGTCACTCCTATAAAGAGAGAGGGATGCAGGTACATGCCGAGGAGGCGAAGTACATGACGCCGCCCATGCGGCCCGGAGAGGGTGCGCCAGCGGCGTTTGAGGAGGCGTACCTGCAATTTGCACCGCTGCTTCGAAAGATCGCTTTCAAAAAGTTCGGCATCCCGATCTCAGAGGCCGAACCCCTCGTCCACGACGTGTTCGCGACGTACTTCACAAACGCCGGTGAGGTGAATGACATCGGTCCTTATCTCGTCGGCGGTGTCTGCAACGCAGCACGTCACTATCTTCGTCGAGTCGATGCGAGAGACGCGATCTTCTGCGGGGAGATGCCGTGTGCCGCGGCGCCCACGGAATCCATCCTCCTGGAAGTCGAACGAAAGCTCCTTCTTCGCGGCCTTTTCGCTCGGATCGGGAGTCGCTGTCGCGACATTCTTCATCGCTACTACCTCATTGGAGAAAGCACCAGCACGATCGCCGGCGCGATGCACTTCAAGCCGATGACGGTCCTCATCTGCCTTTCGAAGTGCCGGAAACGCGCGCTCGAGGCGTATCACTCGATGACGGAGAGGCCCCCGGCGTGAGCCACATCCCCGAGGGAGAACTTGCGTTGTACGCCGCTCAACCCGATGCGATGGTCGGAAGCCGCCGCACAGAGATTGAAGCCCACCTGGGGGAGTGTGCCGAGTGCCAAGAAGCGCATGACTTCTTCGTGATCCGAGATGATGACCTCGGGGACGATCTCGCCGAGTCGGACACGTGGGAGCTTCTCGTCGGGTCCGCGACGCACACCTCGCTCATGGAGTACGGTGCGCGAGTGGCCCAGGAGGACCGGGATGCCGAAATCATCCTCCAGCCGTACCTCGACAATCCAATCAGTGCTGCATGGACGACGCTTGCTACGAAGCGCCGCTACCTGACGGGCGGTGTTGTACGGAAGCTGAACACTGCTGCCCACAGCATCCACAAGAGCAAACCTCGGATCGCGCTCACGTTTGCAGACGCCGCGATATCTGTGGCGGAAGTGCTCTCCGACGATCTGTATCCCGCGCATGCTGTCTACCAACTGCGCGGTACGGCGTGGAAGGAGCGCGCTAAGGCGCAACTACTCCTCGGCCAATTCCCGCAGGCGCACTACTCACTGGACCACGCCGCGCGCGCCTACGGTATGACGCCCCATAACGGGCTCGGTCTCTCCCTCGTGGCGCTTCTGCGAGCTGGCGTGTTCTACGAACAGGGACGTCTGGATGAAGCGATGGTGATGGCCGAACGAGCAGAGCGTGGGTTCGCGCACGCCGGCGATCCGAAGCGGCGGATGGACGCCGCGTTCCTGCGCGGCGAAATCCTGTTCGAGGCGGGAGACGCAAATGGTGCGCTTCCGATCTTCCACCGCATCATCGAGCACGGCGAGAACACGCAGAGTGTCCAGTGGGTCGCCCTCGGATCGTACACGGCGGCCAGCTGCGAAGTTGATCGAGGGAACCTCGGAGAAGCGAGCTTGCTGTTCCACCGCGCGCTGGTCATCTTCCGTGAGCTTGGACCGGACCGCGAACTGCTTCTGACCGAGTGGGGCATCGCACGAGTCGTGTTCCACAGCGGAAAACTCAGCGAGGCGATCCGCCGCCTGCGGGATGTTGCCGCCGAACTCGAAAAACGCGGCATGGTGACGAACGCTGCGCTCGTCGGGCTGGATATCTCCGAAGGGCTCCTCGCCCTGAATCGTCCAAAGGAAATTGTGGATCTCGCGCAGCATCTCTTCTCCGTTTTCACCGACGCAGGGATGCTGACCGGGGCACTCACCGCCATCGCTTACTTGAAGGAAGCCGCCGCTGCGAAGCGCCTTACCAAGCGAGACATTGAAGCGATCCGCGCCTTCCTTCGACGGGCGGAGAGGCAGCCCTCCTTGCAGTTCGTCCGTCCGCCAAGAGACCCCTGAAAAGATCCCGTATAAAGTTCGTCGCCCTCCGCCACCCTTGATGTGAGGGCGCCCTCCCGAACCGCCGGCCGCAAGCCGGCAAAAGGAGGGTTTTATGCGACGTGTATTCAAAGGCGGAGCTGTGGTCGCGCTCATCGCGATCCTCATGGCTCCGGCCCTTTACGCAGATGATCCACCGGGTCCGTTCGATCCGCCACAGGCGCGGCTTGGGCCTCCGACCGGCATTGCATCCCAGGACGAACCGCCCACGGTCTTCGAACTGTTCCTGGTCTGGTTGCAAGCCCGGCTCGGACCGCCGACCGGCTGAGCGAGACGGCGATTTCGTCGCGCCGCGCGGTGGGTCGAGTCTGAACCCACCGCGCCTTTGAACCGCACATTTCCTCGGATCTTGCGGTAGGGAAAGGTGTGCTCCCGCCACTCCCCCTATTGGAGCACGTGGCGATGACCGCACCCGCAGCGCGACGCAGTACCAGTACGACTCTCTCTCGTACCCCGGTTCCAGTCGGCATCGCCACGCCTCCCTCCTCCGCGATGACCCTGCGAGCCCGAAAACCACGCACCTTCACCCATGCTCACAGACAACGTCTCGACCACGCCATCGCGCTCTATCTCGACGAGTGCTACGCGAACAAGAGCGCGGCACGCGTATCTGAGTTCGCAGCTTTCCTGACCCGGAACGCGGAGTACCTGACACGCACCACAATCTCCATTGTGGGCGTCCCCCTGCGCGAGTACCTCCGAGCGAAGCAGATCGAAGAGGCTGAGCGCCTCATCACGACGACGCCCCTCCCGATGTACGAAATCGCGCTCCACGCAGGATTTGGTACGACTTCCACCTTCTACCGGTGCTTCCGGCAGGCCCACAGCATGCCGCCCGGTGCTTTTCGTGAGGTCAGAAAATGAGAAGCGAAATCACGGTTGCAGTCCCTGCCCCCCTTGCCGATCAAACCGTAAAGTACGTGCCGTGCGACGACGCCCTGCCGCTCCCGGTACGCGTCTCAAACCTGCTTGGAGACATGCTCATCCTCCTTGATGAGGTCCGATCGGATCTCCAGCTTCCCGAGGCCGGATTGATCTCGTGGGCAGCTCCGGCCGTTCAACGCGCCTATGACGACACCAGCGCTGCTCTCGAAAGGATCTCTTCGTGATGCGACACTCATACGTCGAGCGGTTCGCGTTTGAGGACGACGCGGACGAACATCTGTGGGCGATGCGTGATTACTTTTGGGCGCTGAAGATTAATCTGCTCGAAAGCCACAGCCCGGAGACGTGGAGCTCATTCCGCGCTGGATATGCATACGAGCGCGGTGACTCCCAGCGGGGTTGCCGACCTCCGACACATCCGGCTCGCCGGGCGGCATGAACGTCGGTTCGAGCGGCGAGGAAAGCCCATCCGCCGCAGCGCCGTGGCCGTCCCGCAGCCCGCAACGGCAAAGCACTTCGCGGCATGTACGGCGGTCTGTTCCGGCGTGTGCCTGCTGCCGAACAGCCGCACTTTGAAGAGATCAAAGCGCGCGATGGTATTGCGGCGGCCATCGCCGCACTCCGAGAACGGAAGCGCTGACAGCGTTCATGTCTCCCATGCGCGTCTTTACGGATTGCATGAAGGCATTTTGCCCACCGATGGTTCTCATCAGAGTCTTCTGATAGCGGTGCGCCTTCGGCTTCTGCCAGTCGGCGTAGTGCGCGGCGGAGTAGTTTCTCCGCTCTGCTGCGCGAGATACCGAGAACGCGGCCAACTTCTCGGATCGTCCGCCCGTCATCGAAACGCAGGCTGATGACTCGCCGGTCGCGGGGCGAGAGCCGTGCGACGAGCGCCTCCGCCGTCAAACGTTCGATGATAGGCGTCTCGCAGGTCATGGCATCGTCAGCTGCTTCCTCAAGGGCGACGTACCGTCCGTACTTTCGCCAGTAGTGTCGGCAAGCGTTGCAGATCGCGCCGACAAACCACCCTTGCTCGTTCGCGATGACCGGTCGACGCCGCAGGTAGGACTCAAAAACATCGTGAACTAGCGCTTCCGCTTCATCGAGAGACACACGGAACTTGCTCGCCGCAATGAACAGGAGAAGAGGCTTCATCTGGCCGTACAGTTCCTCGGCACGCGCTTGTCGAGGGCAAGGACTGCTCGGCTCAGACTCGGGCATGGATAGACCCCTCCTACCAACAGTAGTGATGGAACCGCGGATTCTCCACACCCCCACGTCGTTCCTGCCTCTATCTGCTCGGCGACCGAGCGCCGGCTCGGGAGCATCGCTGGCGATCACCTCCGTCCTTTACAAAACGGCCATGAGGTGTCGTTCTGACTCAGACCCTAACCCATCCACTCATGTTTTTGACTAAAAACGTCAATATCGCTCGCGACCGGCTAACGACTGCCAGGGGGATCCCGATCGTAAGCGATATCCCGAAGTACCACGTCAAGGAGGAAGTCCTCCGCTTCTTTCACGCGATACCGGAAGACAACCTTCGCGACCGGGTCCTCTTCGACCTGACCTATCGGCAGGGGCTCAGGCGACGCGAAGCGGCGGAACTGCGGCTAGATCAGATTGATCTCACTGAGAGAACGATCATGGTGAAGCGGCTGAAGCGCAGCCGCTCGGGCGTTTACGAACTTCACGATGCTTCGATTCACCTTCTCCGCGCCTACCTCCCGACGCGCGTTGTGAATGAAAATCCCTACCTCTTCCCCGGTCGACGCAGTGGCTCACACATCTCGCCGACGACGGTGTACTACACCTGCAGAAAGTACGCTCGGTCGGCCGGTCTGCGGAGAACAAATCCCCACGCCTTCCGACATTCGTGCGGCGTTCACGCGGCCAATGCTGGCCTCGATCTAATCGACATCGCGGATCTCCTCGGACACCGGAGCCTCGCCACAGCGATGAGGTATGCCTCAGTGTCGAACAAGCGTCGCGACGAAAGTCACAGGCGCATCGTGAAGTCAGGCGAGTTCGCAAAGACTTTCTGAGATCGGCAGCGTTCCGGGCCTTGAGGTGAGTTGGGCGGACGCGAAGGCGGTTCCTCGATGGGTAAGCGATACTCAGTCGCATTCCAGCGAAACGCGAGAACGTTCGATAGGAAATGACTGCGCGCGATATGCTGCCGACTCCTTCAGTCGTGCTTCACCGTCTGAGTAGTCCATACATGGACCTAGCCAAACTTCCCGGATCGGCTGAGCCGCGCCACTCGCTGTTGAATCGCGCAAGTCAACGCGAAAGAAGGGGACCGACTGCGATCCCCGTTGAAAGTGCTCGAGGGAGGTGTCGTGGTGTTTGGGATCCTTTGGAAGTGCGTCGAGAAGTCGGTACTCCTGTTCCTTCTGGTATGACGGATCTTTCAGCATCGCCCGAACAATCACGAATGATAATGTCAGCACGTAAGCTAGACGGCGCTTCCGTGGTGGCCACGATCGCGCTGAAAGCATGCGCCCTCGAAAGAGGTTCAGGACGTCTTTCACAAGCTTCTCCTGCCGCGTCGCGTCATATTCGACATGCGAAAATGCTACCTGACTCCGGCTAGAGAGAACCGCCGCGTCAACGCCGATGGCTACCCCGCGCCCGTTCGATCCATATGTCGTCCACTGAGTAGGTATATCAGGTTCGGCGCAAAATGAAGCCGTGTAGCCGTCGATCTCCTCGGCAATCAGGCGCCTCGCACCTTCCATGAGCAGATCGGAATCCCGCGCACAGATCCTATCGATCGTCCCCTGCCCATAAATACCCTCGTAGGTATCAGTCGAGTACGCCACATTTGTGCACCATATCTCGAAGCTGTCGAGTATCTTTATGGCGGTATCGAGCGACGTGTAGTGGTAGACGATTGCGGGTCGGGGATAAGCTGAGCTGTTTATTAAGAGCTGAGCGGCTGCTCTCTTAAGGGCTTTAATCTCCTTATCATCGCGATACATCGCCG
>JAXDGW010000089.1:0-23208 GCA_034664845.1 Thermoanaerobaculia bacterium
GTGCCGGGGTTCGTTTCGCGCCCACCCCACCGGCAGGAATCAGGGGGTCCTTCGACGTCCTTCGGCACTTCGTGTCCTTCGGCGGCTCAGGATGACAGCGCGCGATCGGCACGCTGGGTCGAGACGCGCCGGTTGCTGGCGATGCTACACTCCCGCTTTCGAAATCAGGGGGGCTTGCATGCGGCGACACGTCATCGGGGCGTTCCTTCTACTTTTTCTCATCGCGTTGCCTGTGGCTGCGATCGATCGCGGTCATGCCGAAGGGTCTCTCGTCATCGACGGAGTCAAGTACCCGCTCAACTTTGCGTACGCAATCGCCAAGCAGAAGAACCAGCTCACCGACCGGAACGAGATGACGCGCATCATCCTCACCGACCGGGAGCTTCCCGACGGCACCAAGCTCGCCGACCTTGACGACTCGCTCCCCGGCGATCTGAACGGCGTCATCGTTTGCGTCGACAGGCAAGGCCGCGTCGGGCACGTGGCCGTGCAGCATCCCACCGGCAACTATGACGGCGGCTACTTCGAAGGAATCGCCGACTACGAGTACAAACCGCGCAAAGGCGAATCCGGCACCATCGGCGGCTACGTCTCCTCGCTCCGCGTCAAGACGAACACGATGTCGTTCTCGTACGACGCAAATTTCGTCGCCGCGTTGAAGTGAGGCAGATCAGGGGAGCAGAGATCAGAGATCAGTGGATTAGTGGTCAGTAGATTCGTGGACTAGAAAAAACCTCCTCCGCGACTCCGCGTCTCCGCGTGAAACCGTCTCTCCGATCACCGTTGTACACTTCGCGCCGTCCATGGCCCTCTTCTCCTCTGACGTCAACGAGGCGCTGAAAACGCTCGCCGCGAAGACCTACGCCACGCTGGAAGACCGCGATGCCCTGCTCGCGCGCGTCGAGGCGGCCGACGCCGTTCGTGCCCGCGACATCGTCTGGATGCTGTTCCGGCCGGACCGCGCACTACGCGACTCCGCCACGCGCGTCCTCGGGCGTCTGCGCGATGCCGAGACTCTCGATCACTTTCTCGGCGAATCGAAAGGGAAACCCGATCAGGCTCTGCGCGCCGCCGCGGTGTCCCTCTTCTCGCTCACGCTGACCGGACTCGACGCGCGTTTCATGCAGTTGCTCGCGCCGCCGGCGAAGGAAACGAAAGAAACGCGTGAGCTTCAGGAGGCCACGCGCCGCCTGCTGGCCGAGGCGCCGGTAACGCGTCAGATCGAGCCGATCCTCTGGCAACTAGCCGCCGCCGGGCCGGTTGACGAGCGGATGCCGTTTCTCAGCAAGCTCGCCGCATCCGAGCTCGATGAAAACGCCGTCAAGCGTTGGCGCCGGTTCGCCGCTGACCCCGACTCTGCCGTGCGTGACAAAGCGATCGAGGTTCTTGCCACGCGCGCGCCGCAACATTCTCTCGACCTCCTCATCGAAGCTCTGCCGAAATCGGGCTACGGACTCCAGCAGATCATCGTCGAAGCGATCACGCGTGCGGCGGCAGGGCAGGGAGCCGCGTTTGCCGACAAGCTCCTTCCGGCACTTGCGTCCGGTGATGCCGCCACGCGGAGCGCGGTTCTGAAAGTCCTCCTCGGCATCGGCGATCCGGCCGGCGTCATCAAACGCTACATTCGCTTCTCCAGCTCGCTGGCCGGATTCGTTCGTGACCGCGCTCTCGAATCGCTGCGCGACTTCGGTCCCGCACTCGTCGAGCCGGTCATCGAGCTTCTGAACGATCCCGATCCCGACACGCGCTCGGGTGCCATGGCGGTCGCCGGCGTTTTCGACGACGTGCGCATCGTTCCCGCCACCATCCACCTGCTGAAGGATGACGACTGGTGGATCCGCGTCTCCGCCGCCGACACCCTCGGCCGGCTGAAAGATCCGCGCTCGGTGGAAGGGCTCGTCGCCGTGCTTGGCGATCCCGACGTGAAGCTGGCGGCAGTCGAAGCGCTCGGACGCATCGCCGATCCGCGCGCTCTGCCGGCCCTCGGCAAGATGCTGGCCGATCCGGCGCCCGATGTGCGCATCGAAGTCATGCACGCGCTCAAAAACTTCAAGCATCCGCAGGTGCGCAACGCTCTCACCAGCATCGCCCAGAACGACATCGACCGCGGCGTGCGGACGCAGGCGGTTGAGATCCTCTCGGAGCTCGCGTCGGATGATTCCTCGGGTGCGCAGCTCGAAGGCCTTCGGAAGATGGCGCTGGCGGTCTCCGGCACGCAGGGAGAGCCGCGGCTCAACACGATGCTGATCGTGACCCGCAACCAGGGCGCATCGGACTTTCATCTCGCCGTCGGGCAGCCTCCGATCGTTCGCCTCGCCGCCGATCTGCTTCGCGCGCAGGGTGAGCCGTTCAGCTCGGCGCAGACCGAGGCCATGCTGAAGGAAGTGCTGACCGAGAAGCAGTGGACGACGCTGGAGACGTTGCACCAGGTCGACTTCTGCTACGTCGTCCCGCAGGGTGGCCGGTATCGCGCCAACGTCTTCTACGACCACCGCGGCTACAACGCCGTCTTCCGCGTCATCCCGGATCAGCCGCCGACCATCGTCGAGCTCGGGCTGCCGATGCATCTCGCCGAGATCTCCGACTACCACCAGGGACTCGTTCTCATCTGCGGCCCTTCCGGCTCCGGAAAATCGACGACGCTGGCCGCGCTCGTAAATCTCTTCAACGAGACGCGCAAGGATCACGTCCTGACGATGGAGGATCCCGTCGAGTTCGTACATCCCTTCAAGAACTGTCTCGTCAATCAACGCGAGGTCGGCACACACACCGTCTCGTTCGCACGCGCGCTGCGCGCGGCCTTGCGCGAAGACCCCGATGTGATCGTGATCGGCGAGCTGCGCGACAACGAGTCGATCTCCCTCGCGCTTACCGCCGCCGAGACCGGCCACATCGTCCTCGGCACACTGAACTCGACCAGCGCGCCGAAGGCAATCGACCGCATCCTCTCAAGCTTCCCCGCGGATGAGCAGCCGCAGATCCGCGCCTCGCTCTCGGAGTCGCTCAAGTACTGCATTGCGCAGCGTCTGTTGCCCGCGAAAGAAGGTCGGAAACAGGTGGCCGCTTTCGAGATCCTGAAGGGGACGGGCAACATCGGCACGATGATCCGCGACGAAAAGACCTACCAGATTTACTCCGCGATGCAGATCGGCCGCTCGCAGGGGATGCAGACATTTGACGAAGCGCTGAAAGATCTTCTCCGCCGCGATCAGATCTCCGCCGAGACCGCCTACATGGCCGCGCTGAAGAAGGAAGACTTCGAGTCGATGGTGAGTGCGGACTTTGTGGCCCGAGGAAAGATGTAATGGCGATCCAGAAGATTGACCGCTTCCTCAAGCTCATGAGCGACCGCGGCGCGTCGGATTTTCATCTCACCGTCGGACGTCCGCCGATGCTGCGCGCCTCGGGGACGATGGAGTCGATCCGCTACCGCACCATCTCCGACGCCGATTTCGCCGAGCTCCTGAAACCGATCACGGAAGAGCGCCTTTGGAACGAATACCTCGAGACCGGCGACGTCGATTTTGCGTACGAGATTCCGGGCGCTTCCCGTTACCGCGTGAACCTTTTCCGCCAGCACCGGGGCGGCGGCGCAGTCTTTCGCGTCATTCCGACGAAGATCCTGACGATCGAGCAGCTTGGACTTCCCGAGCAGGTGCGACGCATCGCCTCCATCCGCAGCGGCCTCGTGCTCGTCACCGGCCCGACCGGCTCCGGGAAATCGACGACGCTGGCCGCGATCATCGACGAGATCAACGAAACGCGCAGCCTGCACATCATCACGATCGAGGACCCGATCGAGTTCGTTCATCCGAACAAGAAGTGCCTCGTACACCAGCGCGAAGTCGGCTCGCACGCGAAATCGTTCGCCGAGGCGCTCAAGGCCGCAGGCAGAGAAGACCCGGACGTCGTTCTCGTCGGCGAAATGCGCGACTTGGAGACGATCGGCATGGCCTTGTCAGCAGCCGAGCGCGGCACGCTCGTTTTCGGCACGCTGCACACGAACAACGCCGCCAAGACGATGGACCGCATCATCAGCGTCTTCCCCGCCCCCGAGCAGGAAGGCGTCCGCAACGTCCTCGGCGAAACGATCCGCGGCGTCGTCGCGCAACAACTCATGCCCAAAATCGGCGGCGGCCGCGTCGCCGCGCTGGAGATCCTCTTCGCATCACCAGCGATCGGCAACATGATCCGCGAAGGAAAAACGTCGCAAGTAACGTCCGCGATTCAGACCGGCGTCCGCGAAGGCATGGTCGACATGGACACCTCCATCCGCCGCCTTTTTGCCGACGGCAAGGTCACCGCGCGCGCCGCCTACGACAAGGCCATCGACAAGGAACAGTTCAAGGATCTGCTGGAAAAGTCGACGTAGACGCGGTTACCTCACTCCACTCCTTCATGCCGGATCGTAACGTCTCCCGTGCCGTTGTCGGTGGCTTTGAGGAAGGGGATGACGGCGCCGGTGCCGCCGATGACTTCGACGTCGAGGACGGCGTTGTGGAGGTCGCCGAAGGAGTTGCGCTGCGATCCGATGAGGGACTTGCCGAGGTCGGCGAGGAGGATGAAACCGCCGGCGGGAACGTCGTACTGCTGGACCGCGCCGGAACTGCTCGCGACCTTTCCGGCCGAGAAGACGTAGCGCAGCGTCAGTCTCACGGTCACGGACGCCAGTCCGCTGGCTTCGACGAGCATGAGGTCCGTGCGGTAGGTGAGGGGCCGCGCGAAGGCGATCGTCGCGGAGCAGGAGTCCTCGATTCCGGTGAAGCGCACGGTGTCGTTGAGTTTCAATCCGCGTCCGCTGACGACGGGGATGCCCGACCCGAACGTTCCGCCGCTGCGCGGAATCGAGAACCTGCCCGCCACGCGAAGCGCGGCCGATCCCGTCAGCTTGACGAATCCGCTTTCAGGTACGGTCAGTTGATAGGAGGAAAGGGCTGCGATCGGAGGGATGGTCACTGTGCTTTGCGCCATGGGCGATTCGGACGATGCTTGCTTCACCGCGCGCTTCCTCGCGGGGACCGTTGTGGTGGTGGCGGAAACGGTGATCGGCCCGCTCTCCTGTGAATTCATCAGATGGAGAACGAGGCTGCGTGATGGGGAGGCAAAGGCGGGAGCAACTAACGGAACGGTGCCCGAGGCCGTGGTGAGTTGCACGACTGCGAAGCTATCGCCGGTGGCGCTGTCGGTGACGAGTGCGTAGCCGTTGATGGTTCCGCCGCTCAACGGGTCGGACATGTTCGTAACGCGAAGCGTGACCCTGCCGGGGAGCACCACGTCCTGTTGCTCGACCAGACCATGGCCAGACAAATCGAAGGTCGAACCGTTGGTCACCGCTCCCGCGGCATCGATCAAATCGACCTTGACCGTCGCCGACTTTCCGGCGATCTCCTGCACGTAGAGCGTCGTCGACATCGTGCCGCTCTTCTGCACGCCGGGGAGGAAGAACTTCTCACCCGGCGCAAATCCTCTGTCGGAACGGAAGACCGGCAACGCCGTGCCGAACGCCGTCTGCGCAGTGTTCGCATTGATCCGCGTCTGCGTAACGGAGACGTTGCCTAATTGCGCGCTGCGGAGTTGCAGGCTTCCGGTGCTCGAGAGCTCGTCGAACGACGCTTTCAGGATCGATGGGAAGTACACGGCCGAATTCGCCGGAAAGATCCCGAGGTTGATCGATTTGGAGAGCGGCACGGTGGTGTTGGCGCTGCCGAAATACATCCGCAGATCGCCGATCGATGTGGTCGCGCTGCGGTTGGAGAGGTTGAGATCGCCGAACGAGGTTTTGGACGAAATGCCGGACAGGAAGAGAACGAGCTCTCCGTTTGCCGGCGGCGCAGGTTGATTGATGACACTCCCTTTCATGCTGTCGACGACCATGACGGTGACGATGGAGAAGCTCGCACTCGCGGGGGCGGTCGTTAGTGCGGAGGGACCTCCAGACAGCGCGGCGGAAGCGCTGGTGGTATTGACGTAGCGGAAGGAGATCAGGCCGATGACGCCGCCGGCCGGCGCGGCGCCGTCGGGACGTTTGGAGCGGTCGATCGTGAACTGAACCTGCGCCGTTTGTCCCGCGCCGAGGGAAAGCGCGGGGACCGGGATGGTGATCCAGGGAACGTCGGTGATGACGAATCCTTCGATCGCGAACGTGGAGGGGTTCGTGAAGCTCACGGTGCCGGTCGTGCTCGGACTGATGGTGTCGATCCGCGCTCCGGACGGAGAGATGACGCTCACCGGACCGGCAGGAACGGCTGCGACGCGAAGATAGACGTTGATGGTCGTGCCGGTGGGCGTGCCGCAGGCGGAGACGATCGACGAACCAGGATAGAAACCGGCCGTTTGCGTCGTCGCTGAGATCGAAACGACCTGCGAGGCAGCGGCTTCGATCGTGAACGACGTTGGCGTCTGCGTGAAGAAGGAGCCGGTCTGCGTGAGCGTGACTTTCGCGGATGACGCGCCGGTGTTGGTTAACGTGAAGCTGTCGGTCGGAAGCGGACCACCAGCGGCCTGCAGCATGCCGAGGGGAGGATTGGAGACGACGAGCGTCGGTTGGATGCAGGGTGTAACGGTGACGGTGGTGGTGCTGTTCTTGGCCGGCGCGGTTGGGCCGCTCGCGGTCAGGGTGTAGGTCGTGGTCACCGTTGGCGACACGCTCTTCGATCCGTTCACCGCGACGGATCCGATTCCCTTGTCGATCGACGCGGCAGTTGCGTCCTGCGTGGTCCACGAGAGGACCGCGGAGTCGCCGGCGGTGATCGTCGTGGGCGTCGCGGCGAAGGATGTGATGGTGGGCGGTGGGACCGTCGCGGCGCGTGTGACGTTCGCGGTCCAGAGCGAGTCGAGTAACTCGGATTTGTTGGGCTCATCGGGCAAGTCCACCGGGAAGGAAAACGTGAAATCGAGGGCGCTTCCATTCAACGCGCCGCGAAGGGGAATCGCGACGACATTGTCGAAACCCGTCAGTGTTCCCGTAAAGGAGTTTCCGCTTATCGAGCCGCTGAATGTCAGTTCAGAGGGGAAGTCCGGATCTGGAGCAGAAAGCTGACAGTTATTCGTTCCGTTCGGCAGGATGGGAGCGACCGTCGCTGTAAATGTGCTCCCGGTCTGCAAGACGGTAACGCGAACCGTTCCGGAGATCACAAGATTGGAGTGGCAATAGACCACGTCGCTCTGGATGGTGCCTGACCAGTTCCCGCTGATGTCACCTGGAGGCAGGAGGGGTGTTGCCGGCAGGAAGGCGACAGCGTGGAACTCGTTGGTTGTGCCTGCTCCGGGAGCGGTGAAGAACAGAGCACCGCTGGACACTGTGGCCCTGACCGGAACATTGCCGAAGAAGGCCGAGGTCAGCGACGCGGTCAGAATGCCGCCGCTGATGGTGCCGCCGGAAATGGTGCCGGTCTGCGTGCTTATTGTCGACGCGCATTTGTCGTTCTTGTTGACGAAATTCGCGCTGAGACTTCCCGATCCGCTCTGCGAGAGGACGATCGTGATGGGGCCACTTCTCTCGCAGGCATTGTCCTCGTCCCCGAATGGCGCGCGATAAACGAAGGTACCGGTCCAGGTACCACTGAACTGCGCGAACGATGGCGTGGAAACGGCGAGTGCGGCAAGAGACAGCAAGATCGCAACGAGAAACCGGCTGCGTAAAAACATGGAGGACCCTCCGGGCGGAGGCCCATGGACAACACCGCCCGGCGGGCGGGCAACCCACCGAACGATTTTGGAAGTCCCGAAATACGGATTGCGTTAATCCTAGCACGCCGCGGCGTCGCGGCAGGAACGATTGCGCTTTCTTTTCGAGAGAACTCCGGCCGCACTAACCCGTATAGTTCACGCGACGTCCAATCCTGGAAGTTAGCGAGGTACTTGGTAATGCGTAAAACGACCGCGCCGTTGATGGCGTCTCTGGTTGCACTGTTTGTGTTTCTTGCGCCTCTTCGCGCAGACGATCCCAAACCGCAGGACAAACCGGCCTCGGATAAGAGTGCCGACAAGGCTGGAGACAAGTCGGGCGAAAAGCCGCCCGAGCCGGCGAAGTTCGTCCGGCAGCATCGGATGAAGCTCGGCGGCGCGGACGTCGCCTACACGACGACCGCGGAGGAGATCTTCCTCAAGGATGCCGACGGGAAAAATACGGCCAGCTTCTTCACGATTTCGTACACGAAGGATGGCGTGGCGAAGCAGGAAGACCGGCCGCTCACGTTCATCTACAACGGCGGACCGGGATCGGCCTCACTATGGCTGCACTTCGGGCTCGTCGGCCCGAGGATCATCGATATCCCCAGCGACGCCACCGATCCCGGCGGTCCGCCCTACAAGCTGCGCGACAACGACGACACCATCTTCCGCGCCACCGATCTCGTCTTCATCGATCCCATTGGAACCGGCTACAGCCACGCCATGGGCGACAAGAAGGGCGAGGATTTCTGGGGATATGACGAGGACGCCGATTCGGTCGCGGAGTTCATCCGCACATTCATCACGCAGCACAATCGCTGGAACTCCCCGAAGTACATCCTCGGCGAGAGCTACGGCGGCATCCGCTCCTCGCTGCTCGTTCCGCGCCTTCAGAGCAACCTCGGCGTCGGTCTCAACGGCGTCATCCTCCTTTCCCCCGCCCTCAACATGGGGACGTTGCCGTTCATCACTAACGGCAACGATCTGACGTACGCGACCTCTCTTCCTGCGTTGTCTGCGACGGCTTACTACCACCACAAGCTTCCCGATCAGTGGAAAGACCTCGACACGCTGCTCCGCGAAGTTGAGAAGTTCGCGGGAACGGAGTATCTGACCGCGCTCTTTCAAGGCGACGAGCTGCCGAAAGCGGAGAAAGAACGGATTGCCGAGCGGGTCCATCGCTACACAGGCATTTCGAAGGAGTACATCCTCAGAGCCGATCTGCGGATCTATTCACAGCGTTTCATCAAGGAGTTGTTGCGCGAGGAAGGGAAGTCGGTGGGTCTTCTGGACGGACGCTACGTGCAGACGGAGATCGACCGCGTGGCGGAGTTTCCCGACAGTGATGCGTTCAACTCCAAGACCGGGCCGATCTATATCTCGCTCTTCCAGAGCTACCTTCGCAACGAGCTGGGCGTCGATTTCGTGAAGCGGTACGCGCCGCAGAATGGCGAGGCAAATCAAAAGTGGAAGCGGCCCGCGAATGGACGCGGCGCGTTCGCGGGCTTCGTCGACGTCACCGGCGCACTGGCGCAGGGAACGAAGGACAACGAATCGCTGCGCGTCTTCGCCGCCGCCGGCTACCACGATCTGACGACGTCGTACTTTGCGACGCGCTACATGCTCGAGCACAGCGGCATCGACACCAGCCGCCTGACGATCAAGGACTATCCCGGCGGCCACATGATGTATTTGCACCGGCCGTCGCTCGAGGCGTTGTCAAAGGACATCGTGGCGTTTATCGAGAAGGGGAAGTGAAATTGCGTCGCGCTGGGCGCGACGCGTTGTCTGTTGGTTGCGCTTCGCGCGTTGTCGGTTGAGGTGGGGGGTGCGTGGGCGCGGTGCGATGAAGTTGCATCGAATTGGGACGCGACGCGTTGTCGGTTGATTGCGCTTCGCGCGTTCTCGGTTGCGGTTTTGGCGCCGCGTCAGCGGCAGCAGAGGGTAGCCAGGGTGTGCGAGCGCAGCGAGCAACCCCTGGCACGACGGGCACACGAGCATCGTGCCGCGTCAGCGGCACTGGAACATCAATACGACGCTCGACGAGACGATTCCAGAGCCGCTGACGCGGCACTCACTTGTGAAACGCCACATTCATCTTCAACGGCGGACCGGGATAGGCCTCACTGTGCTGCACTTGGGCATGGTCGGACCGAGCGTCATCGACATTCCCAGCGATGCTGCCGATCCAGCCAGTCCGCCCTTCAAGCTGCGCGACAACGACGACCCACACGCCGTTTTTGTGTGATGACATTCCGGCAGACCTGAATTAAATTAATCGCTTCAGCAAAGATCCGGGACCCTGAAATCCACAATAGATCGCAGACCAGCCGCGACACGGTCGCGCGGGAAGTCTGCATAGTGTTCCTCCCTTCGCGTGGCGGATTTTTTGGAGAACTCTTCGCATGTCGATCTTTCCTCTCCCCCCGCCTCGTGTTTCATGCCTGCTCAAAATACATAACTCCATGAAGGGGCTTGTGGCCCTCGGGAGAATCTCGCATCAAAAGGACATCTATCAGCGGGACGAGAATGGTGACCGCGACTGGTCCGGCGTGACTCTCGTGATTCAGCCGGGCACCACAGAGGACTCGCTGATTGGAATTTCGGATCACGAGCACGGAGAATTGCATCTTCATTTTGGGTGTACGGCTAGCCTCCAGGCGATGGCGGAGTTGCATAGCGTTCCCGATGACTTCGGCACATTCAAGTGTGACAATCTGCGATTCCCGTCAGACAGTAATGTGATCGGCAATCCGTCCAGCCGCATCGATGTGACCTCGGCGAAATACAACGACGACCATACCAGGAGTGAGATTCACGTTTACGTGAAGCCGTGACTCACTGAACGAGCACAGCGGCATCGACACCAACCACCTGACGATCAAGAGAGATGAATTGCGCCGCGCTGGGGCGCGACGCGTTGTCGGTTGATGGCGCTTCGCGCGTTGTCGGTTGAGGTTTTTGGCGCCGCGTCAGCGGCACGAGAGGGTAGCCAGGCGGTGCGAGCGCAGCGAGCAACCCCTGGAACGAAGGGCGCGCGAGACATCGTGCCGCGTCAGCGGCACTGGAACATTTCGATAGGACGCTTGACTAGACGACTCCAGAGCCGCTGATGCGGCACCGTATTTTGGGAACCCCCGCGACGAGGGGTTGCTCGCTGCGCTCGAACCCCTCGCTACCTTCGTGCGCCGCTGACGCGGCGAAGCAGCAACTGACAACCGACCACGCGCGAAGCGCAATGATCCAACGCGCGAAGCGCAATCAACCGACAACGCGGCGCGCACAGCGCGCCGCAAGAAAACTACTGCGAAGGAACGTACGTCGGATCGGTGGTGCGGTTGTCGATGACCGATCCGTATGCGGCCACCCTTCCCGTTCCGGCGATGACTTTCGCCGTGATGCGGCCGTTGTAGACGTTGCTGAAGCCGAGCGATTTGAAGATGGCGTTTTTCTGGAGGTATTGGCCTGCCGCGAGCGGGACGACGGTGCGTGTGGCGACTTTCGAGTCCGGCGAATAGGCGAGCAACTCGACCGAGGCGTCGTTGCCGGTGACTTCGATGAGGCCGAGGTTTGTGCGGAACGCCGGCGACTCCTCGAGCTGCACGATCTGCAGTGCCCGATCCCCATTGCCCACCGCCTCGGTTGCCGTGACGCCGGGGATGAACTGTCCGAACGTGCCGCCAGTTGTCTTATCGCGGCTGAACGTGCGCGCCGTGACGACGAGCGATGAGTCAGAAGCGGTGGTGGCGACCACCGAACCGTTGCCCGTGGTCAGGTTGAATTGTTTGACCAGGACGTTGTCGAGCGCTTTCACTTCTCCGGCGGCAATCGAGAGTTGTGTGGTCGCCGCCGGCGTGCCGCTTCCCTGCGGGTAGTACTGCAGCGTCACGTTCGCCGCGGACGTTCCGCCGTTGAAGACGCGCATGTCGGTGTGGAAGTTCGAGAACGAGCTGTCGAACTCGGCGACGCCAGGGAGAACGAAGCGGCTCGCCGCGATCTTCGAGGCGTCGGCGGGGAAGACGAGCAGCGGGTCCGTCGTCGTGTTGTCGAGCACGGAGGCGTAGGCGCTGATGCGGCCGGTGTCGCTGGTGACGCGCACCTCGACGCGGGCGTCGGCGATGTTCGGCAACGTGACTCCGTTGACGTTGAAGAAGGTGTCGAGCTTGATCTGTTGCGACTCGAACGGCTTGAGGCTGTAGGCGCGCTCGGCGAGTTTGTTGCCTGCGTCGTCGAACAACGTTGCCACGAAATCGGCCGGCTGGCCGGCGCCCTCGACGAAGCCGAGGTTCGTGCGGAAGCCGCCGGTGGCGTTGCTCTGGGCAACCTGCTGCAGCGAGATTTTCGAGACGTCGCTCCTGGCCAGGAAGTTTGCCAGCGGAAGCGCCGGGATGAACTGACCGAATGTGCCGAGGGTGGTCACGCTGTACGTGCGGCTTGCCGCGACCGTCGCCAGGCTGATGCTGACGGGATCCTTGCCGGCGTAGTTGGTGGGTCGGATCTCCAGCGATCCAATTCCGGGCTCGCCCAGCGACCCGGAGCCGTACCAGTTCTTGACGATGTCGTTGAGCGCTTTCGTGTCGCCGGCAGCCACCGTGATGGTGGTCTGCTTACCGCTCGTCGTTCCGTCGGTGAATGCCGGCGTGTAGGTGAGTTGATAGGTGATCGACTGCGACGCGGTGTTCGTCAGTCGTACATCGCTGACGAAGCGCGTGCCGATGCCGTCGGCGTGTGCGATGGCTGGAATGAGCAGCGCGTTGAAGGGAGCATTCGCGTCCTTCGGTGTTTGCGTTACGGGCGCGACGACGCTGACGGACACGGGAACGGTACTGGTCGACGGCGTCGTGTCGAGCGCCCGCCCGGTCTTGCCGGCCGCCGGAATGCGGTTGACGGTGATGCTGGCCTGGGTGGCGCCGTAGTCCAACTGCGCCGTGTCGATCGTCAGCGTCACCGTCACCCCCTCGGCAGGCAGCGCGCCGCTCGACGGCGAGACGGTGATGAACGGTTTGTCGGAGCTGACGCTGAACGTGTCGCCCAACGCCAGAGCGGTCTTACCCGCGACTGGGAATCCGGGGATGAAGAGCGGCTGCCTGACGATGCAGTTCGCTCCGGTGCAAGGCGCTTGTGCGAAGTCGAAGGTTGACTGCGTCGCCGCCTGTGGCGCTGTGACCAGCGTGCTGTTGGTGCGCGAGTAGGTGCCGAAATCGCCGCCGCAAACTGGCGCGGCATGGACTCGGTAGTAGTAGCGCGTGTCTGCCGTTACCGTGTGCGTGAAGGCGCGTGACGTCGCTCCCGTCACGGTGAATGTCTGGGCGTCGCTGAAGTCGGCTTTCGTCGCTTCCTGCACTTCGTAGCGGAAGTCGAGGTTCGCATCACCGTTCCAGGAGACCGTGTACGACGACGCCGAGTGAGCAGTCGGAGGAGTGCTGATCGTCAGAATGCGGGGCGCGCAAACCGTCGTGACGGTCACCGTGTTGCTGTTCGCGCTAGCGCCGCAGGAGTTGGTGACTTTGACCCAGAAGTCCACGAAACCAGTTTGTTGCGGCGTGAAGGTCAGCACCGGGCCCGTCGCGCCCTGGATCGGATTCGATGGGTCAGGGGACTGTGCGCGGTACCACTGATAGGTCCGTCCGCCGGACGCAAGAACGGAGAGCGAGACGGGCGTGCCGATGTCGGTGGTGACGTTTCGAGGTTGCTCGCTGATGACCGGCGAGTCGCACTGCGGAATCGTGAGGACCGCGGTATCGCTGTCGGTCGGGCCGCAGGAGTTGGTGGCGCGAACCCAATAGCGAGTCGTCGCGGTGATCGGATCGGTGATCAGCAGCGTTCCGTAGTTGAAGTATTCGTCAGCGGCGACGATCTGCGCGATGACCTGCTCATCGCTCGTGCCCGCGAGCAATGCCGCGGTCAAGGCGCCGGCTTCGGTTGCGGTGGCGGCGCGGCGCAGGAATCGCGCGTAGTACTGCTGGACGCGGCGGTTCACAGCTTCGTTGGACGTGAGGATGCTGAGGCCGACGGTGGTTCGCGATGAGCTGCCGAGCAAGGCGGAAAACGTGGCGGTTTCGGCCGCCGACGGCGAGCGGCCGAGGACATCGCTGAAGACGTGCGTGATCCAGCCCGCGTTCGTGCTGCCGGCCAGGGCGAAGTACTCCGGGGAAGCGAGGAACTGCGCTTCGATCTGCTCGTCGCTCATGCCGGCGGCGAAGGCCGGCAGCCAGAAGGGGATCTCCGCGGCAGATGGTGTTCGATGGAGGAACGTTGAATAGAAGCTCGTCACAAGAGCGGTGCGATACTCGACTGAGGTGAGGACGCTCAGCGCCACCGTCGAGCGCGGCGTACCGCCGCCGAGGAGCCCTCCGTACGTTGAGATGGAGGCGGCGTCGGCGCTTCTGCCGAGGAGATCGACGAAGATCTGGTTGATCCAGCGATCGTTCGATGGGCCTGAGCCGCTGACCGGCGTCGATGTGTCGGGAGCGGTTCCCTTGTACCACTGGTAGGAAACGGCTCCGGTGGCGAACGCGATCAGGATCGCCGGCGATCCCGGTGTGGGATTGCCGCCGGCGGGCTGGATGGAGAACGATGGCTTCGTGCATCCGCTGCTCGCGATCGAAATCGTCACGACGTTGCTGTTCGCGGCGCCGCATGGATTGGTGACCTTGACCCAGTACGACGCCGGCTGTGTCAGCGCAGGCGTCGTGAACTGCGGGCTGTTCAGGCCAACCGGTTTGGTCGTGTCGAGCGTATTGGTGCCCTGGTACCACTGGTAGGTGAGGGGCTGCGAGCCGCCGGCGCTGACGTTCAGCGTGGCGGTGGCGCCGGAGTTGATCGTCTTACCGGCCGGCTGCGTGACGATGCTCGCCGGCGTGCAGGTCTGTTGCTGCACGAAGACCGAAGTCGCGGCGGTGACGTTGCCGCACGTATTCGACGCTTTGACCCAGTAGTTCTTCGTTTCGGTGATGGGAGGCGTCGTGAACGATGCGCTGTTCGATCCGACCGGGTGCGAATTGTCGGGCTGGAATCCTTCGAACCATGCGTAGGTGAATGGAGCATTGCCGCCGCTGACGCTGGCGAACAGTTGTGCGGACTGACCGGACGCATACGCGCCTCCGCCGCTGATGGAGGCAGACGTGGGAGCAACGCAGGCGACGCCGTTGCCGTAGACCGTGTCATTGGCGTCGCGGTCCCATTGCTGGAGATGGGAGCCGAGCCCCGCATTGACGGGAAACGCCATGATGGCTTCGCCGTCCGACGGCGTCCCTTGATTGGAGTGACGGAAGCCGATGGAATGCCCCAACTCGTGGGTGATCAGTGCTTCGAACTGCGAGGGTCCGACGGAGTTGGACACCATGATGTCGGTGTCGGAGATGGAGATGAAGGTCTCGCCTTTGTAGGTGTGCTGCGAATTGCCGCTTCCGAGCATGCACGCGGTGCCGCCGTCGCACAGCGGGTCCGTTGGCGACTGCCCGAGGTAGATGATGTTCAACCCGTCGTCGCCGTTGGGTGTTGGACTGAATCCGGAAGGTGGCGCTGCGCCGCCGGTGAGGACGATGAATGCGTTGGGATCGTTCGTCCAGGCGGAGAGGCCGTTCTGAATGTTCGACGATGCGTTCGGTACGCCGCTGAGAGTCCCGGTGACGTAGTACGTGACGGTGGCGCCGAGCTCGCCGGCTTGCACGCGGGCTCCGAGGCAGTACGCAGATGCCGGAAACGAAGCGGGCTTCGGAGTAAGAGAGGCGCCGATCGGCGTAAGAGTTGTCGTGTAGTGCGCGGTTGCAGCCTGCCCCTGCGCCGCGTCGCGCACGAACGACTTGAACTCGTTCGCCAGCCGCGCCGGATCGTCGCGGAGCTCGGAGACGTCACGGGTCAGGGCGGTCTCGCCGCGCGCGGTGCGCGTGAACGAGAACTTGCCCATCGCCATCGATGTCGTGAGCCAGGTTCCGTCCGCGCGCTTCCTCAGGAACACCAGCACGCGCTCGCCGGGCGTGTACGCGGCGGAGTCGCTGATGAAGGTGAAGCGCTGGCCGGAGAGGCCGCCGATCTCGCTGACCGTGATCGTTCCGGACGCGGAGCCTTTGAGCGTCTCCTCGACATCGAAACGGTAGTCGGTGGCGACGTAGCCGTCAGCACGAACGCGCGTGGCAGCGCTCCGAACAGTTGCGACGACCACGGCATCGGAGCGGTCGGTGAGTTGACGGTCGGTTGTTGGCTGAAACACCGTTGCCGAGAGGGACGAGGCGAGAAAAAAAACGACTGCAACGAGCCGGATCGATTTCACGAACGGACACTCCTTGGATTGGTTGCGGCAGCCGGAACGGCCGCCAGTAGGCTTTGTTCCGTTACTTATTTGAATAGCCGTGAAACAGTGTATCGCAGCAAACTGATTCCAAAAAAGATGGCAAGAGTTGCGTCGCGCTGAGGCGCGACGCGTTGTCGGTTGAGGCGGGGCGGGGGCGTGAGCGGATCTTTGCTGTTTGGTATTCGTTGTGGGGGATTCGTTGACGTGGCAGTTCGCGCTACGAAAGGCAACGGCGCTGCAGACGGCGACCGCGCTACGAAAGGCGCCGGCGCTATGCTGCCGGCTCGGCGGCGGTGACGTCGTCCGGCTTCTTGCGCATGTCGAGGAATAGCAGGGCGATGCCGACGCAGATGGCGGAGTCGGCGACGTTGAAGGCCGGCCAGTGGTGCGATTTCACGAAGACGTCGACGAAATCGACGACGTAGCCGAGGCGGAAGCGGTCGATCAGATTGCCGATCGCGCCGCCGAGGATCAGGTGCAGGCCGGTTTGGAGCACGCGATCCGTGACCGCGGCGCGAAACGCATAGGCGACGACGACGCAAAAGACGCCGATGGCGCCGAGGTTCAGGAGCAGGGGGACGAATCGCGAGTCGGCGTTGGCGCCGATTCCGAACGCAGCGCCGGTGTTGCGGACATGTACGAGCTGCAGAAAATTGGGGATCAGCGGAATCGACTCGTGGATGTCGATACGCGCGGAGACGAGAAACTTCGTCCAGGCATCCGCAACGACCACCGCGGCGGCGAGAAGGAGGTAGGGGATCCGTTTCAAACGGCGATGCCTCGCTTCTCTTCGATCAACTTGTCGAGCTCCACACGCAGCCGGCCGAGAATCTCGTCGTAGGTGTAGTGCCCGAGCGTCTCCGGACCGCGCTTCAGATTGACGTACGTCGGGGCGCACCACATGCCGAGGTCGGCGTCATCGGTCTCGCCAGGTCCGTTCACGCGGCAGCCCATCACCGCGATCGTGATGTCATGCTCGCTCGCGTACTTTGTCATCTCTTTCACGTTGTGCGCGAGATCGATGAAGGCTTCGTTCTCGACGCGCGAGCAGGATGGGCAACTGATGATGTTCATCCCGGTCTGCTCGAATCGCGCGACGGAGCGGAAGCGGCCGTTGGCGATGTCGTCGAGAATCTGGCGGCCGACGGTGATCTCGTCGCCTTTGTTCTCGAACGGCAGCGTGAGCGAGACGCGGAGCGTGTCGCCGATGCCCCGTGTGATGAGCTGTTCGAAGGCGACGCGCGTCTTGATCACGCCATCGGGCGGCATGCCGGCTTCAGTGACGCCGAGGTGGAGCGGGACGTCGGGACGGGCCGCGGCGAAGCGGATGTTCGCGTCGATGACTTTGTTCGGATCGGAGTCTTTGATCGAGACGACGTACTGATCGAAGCCGAGGTCGTCGAGCATCAGGCAGTGCTCGAGCGCGGAGTCGATCATCGGCGAGATCGAGTCATTCTTCGGATACTTGTCGAGCTTCTCCGGATCGACGGAGCCGGCGTTGACGCCGATGCGGATCGCGCAGCCGTGTTCGCGCGCGACATCGACGAGATAGGCGACCTTGGCGCTGATCGGCTTCTCGCGCTCGATGTGGTAGAGGTGGCCGGGGTTGTAGCGGAGCTTCTGCACGAACGGCGCGACGCGCTCGGCCAGGCGGTAGTTCTCCTGCAGGTCGATGACGAGGTTGGCGTTCGGCCGCGCTGCACGAACTTCGGCCAGCGCGGTCACGTCTTTCGCCGTGTCGATGGCGATGCGGATCACGTCGGCGCCGGCGGCTTCGAGCAGCTCAACCTGGCGAATCGTGGCAGGGATGTCCTGAGTCTTCGTTGCCGTCATCGACTGGACGGCGATGGGATGCGTTCCGCCGATGGTGACGTTGCCGATCCGCACCTCGCGAGTCTGTCGGGGTTTCATCGCGCGTTGTGAACGCGGAAGATGGCGAAACCCTTCCGCACCGGCCAACAGACCGAACAACCGGTCGGGACAAATCTGTTGCAGCCGCGTCCGGCATCGGATAAGTTCCTGTAGCCCCACCTGTCGTCAATTATGCAAATAAATAGTCAGTCGCGTCCCTGCTGCGGCGCCTTCGGAGGACTCATGTCCCGCGTCACCAATGCATTCCTTCTGATTCTGGCGCTGGCACTCCCCGTGGTCATGCAAGCGCAGACCTGTACGCCTCCGGTGATCATTCAGGTCGGCGGCACCAATCCAGTGTGCGCCGGCCAGCCGGTGATGCTCGACGCGGGCTCGGGCTGGACGACCTACCAATGGAGTCCGGGCGGCGCGACGACACGGATGATCTCCGACACTCCGAACGCCACGATGTCCTACACCGTGACGACGACGGACGCCAACGGCTGCACGGTAACTTCGCAGCCGCTGACGGTGGTTGTCAGCAGCGCACCCGCATCGCCCACGATTCAGTTGCGCGAGACCTCTCTATGCGCCGGCGGGCAGGGTGAGGCCACCGTGGGCGGGACGTGGTCGTCGTATGCATGGACCATCGGCAACGGGTCGATTCTCAGCGGATCGCAGTCCAACGCAGCAACGGTCGACTATTCGGCCGGCGGCAGCGGCCCGGTCGGTCTGAGCCTGACGGTGACGGACGCCAACGGATGCGTGGCGACGACGAGCGCGAGCGTCTCGGTTGCCGGCAAGCCGGTCGTTCAAACCTATCCCGACTCGATCTGCGCCGGATCATACGGAAATGCATCGATCAACCCGCCAGCCGAGGGCTCATGGCAGAGCTATCACTGGACGGTGACCAACGCGACGATCGCGCAGTGGTCCAGCGATTCGAGCCAGTACGTCAGCTTCTTTAGCAGCACCAACGGGCAGCCGGTCACGGTTCAAGTCGCGGCTACGGATTCGAACGGCTGCATCGTGAACAGCGACCCGGTCGCGATCCCGGTGCGGACGATCGCCAAACCGACGGTGCGAACCTATCCCGACTCAATCTGCGCGGGGTCGTATGGAAACGCATCGATCGATCCGCCAGCCGAGGGCTCGTGGCAGACCTATCACTGGACGGTCACGAACGGGACGATCGCGGAGTGGTCCGGTGATTCGAACCAGTACGTCAGCTTCAACAGCAACCCGAACGGACAGCCAGTCACGGTTCAAGTGACGGCGACCGATTCCTACGGTTGCACGGAAACGAGCGTGCCCGTCACGATCCCGGTGCGGACGATCGCTAAACCGACGGTGCGAACCTATCCCGACTCAATCTGCGCGGGGTCGTATGGAAACGCATCGATCAACCCGCCGGCCGAGGGCTCGTGGCAGAGCTACCACTGGACGGTCACGAACGGAACGATCACGGAGGGGTACGGTGATTCGAACCAGTACGTCAGCTTCAACAGCAACCCGAACGGACAGCCAGTCACGGTTCAAGTGACGGCCACCGATTCCTACGGTTGCACGGAAACGAGCGTGCCCGTCACGATCCCGGTGCGGACGATCGCCAAACCGACGGTGCAAACGTATCCCGACTCAATCTGCGCTGGAGCGTATGGAAACGCGTCGATCAACCCACCGGCGGTGGGCTATTGGCAGAGCTACCACTGGACGGTCACCAACGGCACGATCAGCGAGTCCGGCGACTCGAGCCAGTATCTCAGTTTTCATTCGAGCCCGAGCGGCCAGCCGGTGACGGTGCAGGTCACGGCCACCGATTCGTACGGCTGCACCGTGACGAGCGATCCGGTCACCATTCCGGTGCGCGTTCTGGCGCCGCCGCCAATCAGCGTGGCGTCGCCTTCGGTATGCCCGGGCGGCTACCTGGAAGCGCACATCGATCCCCCTGGCTTCCCATCCGGATCGTGGCAAAGCGTTTCGTGGACGGCGACGAATGCCGTCACGTCCGACGGCGGCACGACCGGTACGGGCAACTATTTCTCCGTCAGGGCAACCGGCGGCGCGGTGACGCTGTCCGTAACGGTCGCCGATACCTACGGCTGCTCGGCGACGTCGACACGTGTGATTCCGGTGGCGACGAATCCTCCCACGGCGGTGATTACGTTGCCGCCCAACGTTTGCGCCGGGACGGTCTTCGGCGTGACTGCCAGCGACCCGAGCGGCGTCGTGCAGAACTTCCAGTTCTTTGCTTCGAATGCGACGTTCGTCAGCAGCAATGCGGGCGGCTCGGCGACCTTCACGGCCGGCAGCGCCGGTCCTGTCGACATCTACGTTACGTCGATGAGTCCCAGTGCTACCTGCGACGTCTACGGACACGCAACCACGGTGTCCGTCAACCCCGCCGCGGCCGTCATCACCCCCTCCGGAAACACGACGTTCTGCGCCGGAGGCAGCGTCGTGCTGACGGCGCCGAATGGGATGCTCTCGTACAACTGGTCGAATGGAGCGACGACGCAATCGATCACGGCCGGCACTTCCGGCGCGTACACGGTCACGGTCTCGAATGCGCCGGGATGCTCGACGACCAGCGCTCCGACCGTCGTCACGGTGAATACACCAACCACTCCCACGATCACCGCCGGCGGTCCTACCGCGCTCTGCCCCGGCGGCAACGTCACGCTCACGGCCAGTAGCGGCAGTACGTATTCATGGTCCAACGGCGCCATCACCCGCTCGATCACTGTTTCGACTGCTGGAACCTACACGGTCAGTGTCAATGACACGAACAACTGCGGCGCGACGTCGTCGCCGGTCAGCGTCACCATTGCCGCACCGGTGGCAACCATCACCGCGAGCGGCTCGACGACTCTCTGCGCCGGCGGCAGCGTCACGCTCACGGCCAGCAGCGGCGCCTCGTGGCTCTGGTCGAACGGCGCGACGACGCAGGCCGTCACCGTTTCGGCCGCGGGGACGTACTCCGTCACGGTGACGGACGGCGCCGGCTGCAGCGCGACGGCATCCCAGACCGTCTCGGCCGACACCTTCACCGCCACCGTCTCGCCGCTCAGCGTGCAGATGTGCGACAACAGCGGCGGCTACTATCTGACGGCCAGCTCCGCCGCGTCCTGGCTCTGGTCGACGGGCGAGACGACGCGGCAGATCCTCGTGCACACCGCCGGCGTGTACACCGTCACAGCCACCAACGCGAACGGTTGCAGCGTCACGAGTGCCGGCGTTCCGGTGACGGTACTGCCCGCACCGCACGTCACTGCCACCATCAGCAACGCGAGCGTCTGCCGGGGACAGCAGGTGACGATCACCGGCACAGTCACAGGCGGCAGCGGCGTTTATACGAGATACGACCTGTTTGATAACTACTACGTGGGCGTCAGGGCCACGTCGACGACGAGCCCGGTCTTCACCGTCCCGGTCGACTTCGCGAACGACCAATATCGCATCGTCGCGTACGACGCGAACGGCTGTAGCAGCAATTTCAGCAACACGGTCAGTGTCACCGGAACGAATCCTCCGGCGCATACGTTCGACGTCCAGATCAGCACCTATCTGCGCTATCCGACCTGTCCCACCGCCGGGGCGACCGTCACGGTGAATTTCCCGAATGAGTACGCCTCATTCCTCTGGTCGACAGGAGCAACTACCGGATCGATCACGGTCCACACGCCGGGGACATATAGCGTCACCGCGACCACGGCTGGTGGCTGTGTCTACACCGGATCGAGGGACGTCGAATTTCTGCCGCCTGCGCCGACGCCGGTGATCACAGCCAGCGGACCGACGACGCTCTGCGGCGGCGAAAGCGTCACGCTGACGTCCACGCCGGCGGTGTCGTACTACTGGTCGAACGGCGCGACGACACAGGCCATCACCATCACTGCGCCGGGCAACGCTTCCGGATCAACCCCGTACAGCGTCATCACCACCGACGCCAACGGCTGTGCGGGTACCTCCGATCCAGTCACGGTCACCATCCATGAGCGTCCGGTCCCGGTTGCTTACGCGGTTCCTGACAGCACCTGCGGGACGACCTCCGCAACGCTCCATGAATTCGAACAGGGCTTTCAGCGATCGGAGGTGGGCGATACCTATCTCTGGTCGAATGGCGCCACTACGAGGACGGTGGTGGTCAATACGCCGGGGACGTACCACGTGACGGTCACCACGGCGCAAGGCTGCTCGACCGTTTCCAACGATGTCCCAGTCGTCTTCAACGCCCCTCTCCTGGTCACGGCGGTCGCGCAAACGCCTGCCACGATCTGCGCCGGCTCCTCGGTCACGATGACCGCCCAATTCAGTGGAGGTGTCGGACCGTACCAGTACCGCTGGTATACGAACGACAACAGCATCACCGTCAACCCGTTCTCGAGCCAGCAGACGATCACGGTGACGCCGTCCATGAGCAGTTGGTTCTATGTTCAAGTCGTCGATTCGAACAACTGCTCTACCTACAGTGCGAACCTGGATGTCGTGGTGAACCCCCGGCCCGTTCCCGCGGTCACTCCCTCCGGTCCGACGACGTTCTGCGCGGGCGGCAGCGTGACGCTGACGGCATCGAGCGGCACGTCGTACCTCTGGTCGACCGGTGCAACAACACAGTCGATCCCGGTTAGCGCGAGCGGCAACTACAGCGTGACGGTGACGAACGCGAACGGCTGCAGCGCGACGTCAACGCCGGCTGCTGTGACGGTCAACGCAAATCCGACAGCGAGCATCACAGCCGGCGGCCCGACGACGTTCTGCGCAGGCGGAAGCGTGACGCTGACGGCGTCAAGCGGCACGTCGTATCTCTGGTCGACCGGCGCGACGACGCAGTCGATCACGGTCAGTTCCAGCGGCACCTACAGTGTGGCAATTACCAATGCAAACGGCTGCAGCACCACGTCGGCACCGGCGGCGGTCACGGTCAACGCCAACCCGGCAGCCAGCATCACGGCCGGCGGCCCGACGACGTTCTGCGCGGGCGGAAGCGTGACGCTGACGGCATCGAGCGGCACGTCGTACCTCTGGTCGACCGGCGCGACGACGCAGTCGATTACTGCGAGCGCAACCGGAAACTACAGCGTCACGGTGACAAACGCGAACGGTTGCAGCGCGACGTCGTCTCCGACCGTGGTAACAGTGAACGCAAATCCGGCAGCGAGCATCACGGCTGGCGGCCCGACAACATTCTGCGCAGGCGGAAGCGTGACGTTGACGGCATCGAGCGGAACGTCGTATCTCTGGTCGACTGGCGCGACGACGCAGGCGATTACTGCCAGCGCGACCGGCAACTACAGCGTGACGGTCACGAACGCGAACGGCTGCAGCGCGACGTCATCGCCGGCCGCTGTCACTGCGAACGCAAATCCGACGGCGAACATCACGGCGGGCGG
>JAXDGW010000090.1:0-102435 GCA_034664845.1 Thermoanaerobaculia bacterium
CTGCCAGCGCGACCGGCAACTACAGCGTGACGGTCACGAACGCGAACGGCTGCAGCGCGACGTCATCGCCGGCCGCTGTCACTGCGAACGCAAATCCGACGGCGAACATCACGGCGGGCGGTCCGACGACGTTCTGCGCAGGCGGCAGCGTGACGTTGACGGCGTCGAGCGCCGCGTCGTATCTCTGGTCGACGGGTGCGACGACGCAGTCGATCACCGCGAGCACGGGCGGCAACTACAGCGTGACCGTGACGAATGCGAACGGATGCAGCACGGCGGCATCGCCGACGGTTGTAACCGTCAACGCAAATCCGACAGCCAGCATCACCGCCGCCGGTCCGACGACGTTCTGCGCCGGAGGCAGCGTGACGTTGACGGCGTCGAGCGGCTCGTCCTATCTCTGGTCAACCGGCGCGACAACGCAGGCGATCACAGCGAGCGCCAGCGGCAACTACAGCGTGACCGTGACGAACGGGAACGGTTGCAGCGCGACGTCATCGCCAACGGTCGTCACCGCGAACGCAAATCCGGTCGCGAGCGTCACAGCCGGCGGCCCCACAACCTTCTGCGCAGGCGGCAGCGTGACGCTGACCGCATCCAGCGGTGCGACCTATCTCTGGTCAACCGGCGCGACAACGCAGGCGATCACAGCGAGCGCCAGCGGCAACTACAGCGTGACGGTGACGAATGCGAGCGGATGCAGCACGGCGTCATCGCCGACGGTCGTCACCGCGAACGCAAATCCGGTCGCGAGCGTCACAGCCGGCGGCCCGACGACCTTCTGTGCAGGCGGCAGCGTGACGCTGACGGCGTCGAGCAGCGCGTCGTATCTCTGGTCGACCGGCGCGACGACGCAGGCAATCACGGCCATCGCGAGCGGCAACTACAGCGTGACGGTCACGAACGCGAGCGGATGCAGCGCGACGTCATCGCCCACTCCTGTGACGGTCAACGCAAATCCGACGGCGAGCATCACGGCTGGCGGACCAACGACATTCTGCGGAGGCGGCAGCGTGACGCTGACGGCGTCCAGCGCCGCCTCGTATCTCTGGTCAACCGGCGCGACGACGCAGGCCATCACGGCCTTCGCGAGCGGCAACTACAGCGTGACGGTGACGAACGCGAACGGATGCAGCGCGACGTCATCGCCGACTGCTGTGACGGTCAACGCAAATCCGACAGCGAGCATCACCGCTGGCGGCCCGACGACGTTCTGCGCCGGCGGCAGCGTGACGCTGACGGCGTCCAGCGGCGTTTCGTATCTCTGGTCAAGCGGCGCGACGACGCAGTCGATCACCGCGAGCACGGGCGGCAACTACAGCGTGACGGTCACGAACGCGAATGGCTGCAGCGCAACGTCGTCGCCGGCGGTTGTGACGGTCAATGCAAAGCCGACTGCCACCATCACGGCTGGCGGACCAACGACATTCTGCGCCGGCGGCAGCGTGACGCTGACCGCGTCGAGCGGAGCCTCGTATCTCTGGTCGACCGGCGCAACAACGCAGGCCATCACTGCGAGCGCGAGCGGAAACTACAGCGTGACTGTGACGAACGCGAACGGCTGCAGCGCGACGTCATCGCCGACGGTTGTTACCGCGAATGCAAACCCCACAGCGAGCATCACAGCCGGCGGGCCGATGACATTCTGCGCTGGCGGCAGCGTGACGCTGACCGCGTCGAGCGGAGCCTCGTACCTCTGGTCGACCGGTGCGACGACGCAGTCGATCGTCGCCAACGCCAGCGGAAGCTATAACGTCACGGTGACGGCGAACGGCTGCAGCACTGCCAGTGCGGCAGTCGTCGTGACGGTCAACGCCAATCCTCCGGCGCCGGTCATCACCGCGGGCGGGCCCACCACCTTCTGCACCGGCGGTTCGGTCACGCTGACGGCCCCGGCCAGCGCTTCCTACCGCTGGTCGAACGGTGCCGCAACCCAGTCGATCATTGCCTCAACCTCCGGCAACTACACGGTCACGGTTACAGACGCCAACGGCTGCAGCACCACTTCTGCACCGACCGTCGTCACCGTCAACACCTTTCCCGCGCCGTCGATCACTGTCCAGGGACCCTTGACGTTCTGCCATTGGTTGGGACCGACAACCCTTACTGGCTCGCCCGCAACCGGTACGTGGCTCCGCAACGGCGTCGCCGTCTCCACATCGGCCACCATCTCGGTTCTGGACTTCGGAGCCGGCTCCTTCGTCTGGCGCGCCACGAACGCCAACTGTACGAAGGACTCCGATCCGGTCGTCGTAGTCGTCAACCCCGCTCCCAGCAACTCCGCTGGTGGCTCCGGCAGAATCTGCTGGAACGGAACGGCTACCTGGCAGAGTGATGAGACCGCGCCGGGTACGACCTACCAGTGGTCGGTGACCAACGGAACGATCGTGTCCGGCGCCGGCACGCGCGCAATTACGTTCGCCCCGGCGGCGAATGCCACCTCTGTCGGCCTCGATTGGACCGTGACCTCGGCGGCGGGGTGCCCGACTGAGCCTGCAACGGTTCATTTCGACATCCCTGTCGATCGCATGCCGACGTCGATCTCCGCCTCCGGGCCGACAACATTCTGCGCGGGCGGCTCCGTCGTGCTCACGGCGGCGGCCGCTGCCGGAGCAGATGTGTATGTCTGGTCGAACGGTGCGTTCGGACAGTCGATCGCCGTCACCTCCAGCGGCACCTACAGCGTGCATGCGCAGAACAGCGGCTGCATCGGCCCGGAATCCGCGCCGGTCACGGTCACGGTGAAGCCGCTTCCCACCGCCACCGTCAGCGGCGGCGGCGCGATCTGCGCGGGCGGCTCTGCCACGATTACGGCAACACTGACCGGTACCGCTCCGTGGAACGTGACGTGGTCCGATAACGTGACGCAGCCGGTTTCGAGCGGCACGACGGCCACCCGCAGCGTCAGCCCGTCGTCGTCAACGACCTACACGGTGACATCGGTGAGCGATGCCTCGGGATGCTCGAAAGCCGGCAGCGGCAGCGCGGCTGTCACGGTCAAGACGCCGACCGCCACGGTAAGCGGCACGAACGCGATCTGTCCCGGCGCTTCCGCCACGATCACCGCCGCGCTCACCGGCACCGCGCCATGGAGCGTGAAGTGGTCGGATAACACGACGCAGTCGGTCAACACCGGCACGACGGCCACTCGCACCGTGAGCCCGGCGGCGACGACGACGTACACCGTCACCTCGGTCACCGACGCATCGGGATGCCCGGCGGTCGCCGGCAGCGGCAGCGCAACGATTACCCGCGAGGTCGTGGCCTCCATCACCACGCAGCCGGCCAACAAGTCGACGACGGTCAACACGAACGTCACGGTCACGGTTGTGGCTGCGGGCTCGTCGCCGATCTCCTATCAGTGGTTCAAAAACAACGGAACGATCGTTACCGGCGCCACGTCCAGTTCCTACACCACCTCGTTCCCGGCGAAAGGGACCTACCAGTTCTACGTAGAGGTGTGGAACAGCTGCAACACCACACACGTGAAGAGTCATAACGTTACCGTGACAGTGAATTAGCGTTTTCCGAGGTGCGGTGGCGGTTTCGCCGCCGCACCTCGTATTAGGATTCGCGGCGTGAGTCATACTCTTCTCGATCTCGCCCGCGGCCACGCCGCCACCTTCCTCGGCCAGCTTCCCGATCGACATGTCGGTCCTCGCACCACGCGCGATGAGCTCGTCGCCGCGCTCGCTGCTCCACTGACGGAGGATGGCGAAGATCCTGCCGCCGTCCTCAACGCGCTTGCCGGCGGCGTGGACCGCGGGCTCATCGCCTGCGCCGGTCCGCGCTACTTCGGCTTCGTGATCGGCGGGAGCTTGCCGGTTGCGCTCGCCGCGGATTGGCTGACCAGCGCCTGGGACCAGAACGCCGGAATCTACGCGACGTCACCGGCGGCATCCGTCGTCGAAGACATCGCGCGGGAGTGGCTGCTCGAGTTGTTCGATCTGCCGCGGTCGGCGAGCGTCGGATTCGTGACCGGCGGGCAGATGGCAAACTTCACGGCGCTTGCCGCGGCGCGTCATGGCGTGCTGCGTCGCGCCGGTTGGAACGTCGAGGAAGATGGATTGGCTGGCGCGCCGCCGGTCAATCTCGTGGTCAGCGCTGCCTCGCACATCACGATTCATTCGTCGATGCGGATGCTTGGCTTCGGAACGCGTGCGTTGCGCAAAGTGGATGCGGACGATCAGGGGAGGATGCGCGCGGATTCGCTGCGCGAAGTCCTGGCCACGCTCGACGGTCCGACGATCGTCTGTGCTCAGGCCGGAAACGTGAACAGCGGCGCAGTCGATCCGTTGCGCGCACTTGCCGTGATCGCGCACGAGCGCGACGCCTGGCTGCACGTCGACGGCGCGTTCGGATTGTGGGGGAGGGCTACCGCGTCGAAGCGGATGCTGCTGGACGGTTGCGAGCTGGCCGACTCGTGGGCGAACGACGCGCACAAGTGGCTCAACGTGCCCTACGACAGCGGCATCGTCATCGTTCGCGACTCGGCGTCGCATCGGGCGGCGATGACGGTTTCCGCGGAGTACCTCGAGCAGACGACCGGAATCGAGCGGGACAACTTCGAGTGGGTTCCCGAATTCTCGCGACGTGCGCGCGGCTTTCCGATCTACGCCGCCATCCGGACTTTAGGACGGCGCGGCATCGCCGCCATGATCGACGGATGCTGCGACCGCGCGCGGCAATTCGCCGAGCTGCTGGCGCGCGATTCCCGCGTGGCCATCCTCAACGACGTCGTTCTCAACCAGGTTCTCGTGCGCTTCGGCGACAGCGACGAAGTCACGCGCGAAGTCATCAGCCGAGTGCAGAAAGAGGGCACCTGCTGGCTGGCGGGCACCACGTGGCGCGGTCAGGCCGCCATGCGGATCTCGGTCTCGAACTGGTCGACGACGGAAGAGGATGTGGAGAAATCGGCGGCGGCAATCCTGCGCTGCATTTGAGCGCTGGCGATGCGCGGCAGGCTAATGCTCGGGCGCGGTGTCTGTGGCGCTCGGCCGCGACCCGCAGCCCCTGGGCAGCCTCACAGACCTTTCATTACCTTGGCGATTCGCGCCAGCAGCACACTGTTCGTCACCGGCTTGCGGATGAAATCAGCCGCGCCCACCGCGAACGCGCGGATCTCGACATCCTCACCCGGCAGACCGGAGATGAAGACCGCCGGAACGTTCACGCCGTTTTCGTGCATCGCCTGCAAGAGCGAGTGACCATCGATGTACGGCAGATCGACGTCGATGAGGAGGAGATCGACCTTGTCCCGTCCCACGAGCATCATCGCCTCCGCACCATCCTTCGCCAGGATGACCGAGTAGCCGGCCGTTTTCAGGACCGCGTTCGTCAGCTCGCGGCTCAGCGCGTTGTCTTCGACGACGAGTACGCTCTTCTTCTCTTTGTCGCCGCTGCCCGCGGCGCCGCGCTTGGCGCGAAGTTGCAGGATCTCGCGCTGCAGCGCTTTCGTCTCCGCATCAGGCTCGATGCTCAGCTCCCGTTTCAGTACTTTCGCGCAAAGCTCGTACTGCTGCAGCGCCACCACCACATCGCCGCTCTGCAGATAGAGCCGCATCAATGTGCGATGCATTGGCTCCTGGAGGATGTCGAGACGAAGCGAGCGCTGCGCGGTCGCGATTGCCTCGTCCGCCTTGCCGCTTCGCGATTGCAGTTCGATGAGCTGCGCATGCGCTCGCAGCGCCAGACGATGCAGCCGGTCGCGCTCACCGACGACGAACTGATCGAATCGCTCTTCATTGATGTAGAAGCCGTCGAGAAAGTCGCCGTGGTAGAGATCGATCGCGGCGGAAAGTCCGCTCTCGCTCCCGGTGGCGATGAGCGCTTCCATCTCCGCCACGTCGCAAGTCACCGACGGATCGAGGCTGAGGAGATCGCCCTCCTCGATCAACGTCTTTTGCTTCGGAGCGATCTGCGACAACTCCTTCCGAACGGTCGACAGTGTCTGCCGGAGACTCTGCCGCGCCTGGTCCGGGCCCGTGCTCGACCAGAGCAGACCGGCCAGTTTTTCCCGTGACACATGCTGGCCCGGTTTGATCGCCAGATACGCAAGCAACGCCTGTGATTTCTTCGCTCCGATCGCGGCGAGAGAGCCATCCGCCGCACGGATCAAAAAATCACCCAGCAGTTCCAGTCGAAGGGAAGTCATTGCGGTTTAGACAATTATCACAGCAAGCGCCTGAAAAGTGTTTCGACTTTCCACCCTGCATCTCGTACTCTCCGAATCGGAGACCTGAGGATGAGCGAGATGCAGTCGGTTGGGGATGAAATGCGGGAGCTGATCCGGCTCCAGAGCTGGAACCAGCTCCGCCTACGGCTCACCGATCTTCATCCGTCCGACGTCGCCGACTTGATCATCGCCCTGCCTCGCGAGGAGGAAGGTTTCGTCTTCCGCGTCCTTCCTCGCGACGAAGCAGGCGAGGTGTTTTCGTATCTGCCTCCGGACCACCAGGAAGGCTTGATCGAATCGCTCAGCAACGAGCAGGTGCGCAACGTTCTTGCCGAGATGAATCCGGACGACCGCACGCGCCTGCTCGAGGAGATGCCGGCGGTCGTGACGCGCCGGCTGCTCACTGCTCTCTCTCCCGACGACCTCAAGAGCGCTCGCTGGCTCCTCGGGTACCCGGAGGACACCGCCGGCCGCTACATGACGCCGCGCTACGTCACGATCCAGCCGTCGATGACTGCTCGCGAGGCGCTCGATCACATCCGCGCCACCGGACCGGGGAAAGAAACGGTCAACGTCGTCTACATCGTCGACCAGGATGGCCGGCTGGTGGAGGATATCCGCCTCAGCTCGCTGGTGCTCGCCGATCCATCGTCGAAAGTCATGGACATCGACGACCCGCCGCTTGTGAAGATGAATGCGACGGACGACCGCGAAGAGGTTCTGAAGGCGTTCGAGAAATACGATCGCCTCGCTCTTCCGGTGACGGATGCGCAGGGACACATGCTCGGCATCATCACCGTTGACGACGTGCTCGACGTCGCCGAGCAGGAAGCGACCGAAGACATCCAGAAACTGGGCGGTATGGAAGCGCTCGATGCGCCCTACCTGCAGGTCGACGTTTTCTCCATGATCAAGAAGCGTGCGGGCTGGCTCTCGGCCCTCTTCCTCGGCGAGATGCTCACGGCGACGGCGATGGGCTACTTCGAAAAGGAGATAGCAAGGGCCGTCGTCCTCGCGCTCTTCGTACCGCTGATCATCTCCAGCGGCGGAAACTCAGGTTCTCAAGCGACCTCGCTGATCATCCGTTCCCTTGCGCTTCGCGAACTGCGTCTCAGGGACTGGTTCCGGGTCTTCCGCCGCGAAATCATTTCTGGTCTTGTGCTCGGCTCCCTGCTCGGGTTCATCGGCTTCATTCGGATCGTCTTGTGGGAGAAGCTTGCCCGCCTGGCCGGGAATCCACTGCATCTGACCGACTACGGCGCACACTACATTCTCGTCGCGCTCACAGTCTGGTTCTCGCTCATCGGCGTCGTGCTGTTCGGAACCATTGCCGGCTCGATGCTGCCGTTCGTTCTGCGAAAACTCGGCTTCGATCCCGCGACCGCATCGGCGCCGTTCGTGGCCACGCTCGTCGATGTGACCGGCCTCTGCATCTACTTCACAGTGGCGCTGCTGATTCTGAAGGGGACGTTGTTGTGAGGCAGTGGATTAGTAATGAGTCGATTTGTAGATTAGTAGGTTAGCTTTCAAGGCGTCTGATCCACGAATTACTCATCCACTAGACTCATCCAAAATCCCGACCTACTTCGGCTGCCAAAGCTCGAACCGATTTCCATCCGGGTCCGTCGCCCATCCGAATTTCCCGTAGTCGGTATCTTCGACTTTTTCGTCGACAGTCGCTCCCGCTGCGCGGAGCTGGGCCAGCATGGCGTCAAGATCGCTGACGCGGTAATTGATCATGAACGGTGCGCGCGTGGGATCGAAATACGTCGTCGACGAGGGGAAAGGAGACCAGACTGTCGTCCCGACGGTATCCGGCTGATCCTTCTCGCGCCATTCGAAACTAGCGCCGCCGTAAGAGTCGTCGACGGGGATGCCGAGGTGATCGCGATACCAGTTGCGCAGCGCTTTGGCGTCGTCTGATTTAAAAAAGATGCCGCCGATTCCGTTGACCTTTTCCATCACAGCTCCTATCGCAATGTGAATATTGTAGCCGTTCCGCGCGACGCAACGCTCGACGTGTAGTGATCCAGTGTCTGCGCCAATGTCCGTTGCGCTTGTGGCGACAGAGAGGTCTCGCGCTCCGCCAGTTTTTGCGCAACGGCTGTGGCCGCGACGGCTTGCGCCACGACCGCCACATGCGTGAAGCCGTCCTTTTTGAGCCTCGCGTACAGCGCTTCCGGCGCCGGCGCTTCGAGATAGAGCGAAACGCGCGGCCCGTCGAAATTGCCGCCGCCGCGGACGCTGCGCGCAAACCAGTACGTTTCGTTGAGACCGACGACGAGCGTACGCGAATTCTCCGGCAGCATCGCATCGATCGTCTGCGCGCTCACGAACGACGAGCGCTGTTTCGTCAGGTACTCCGCATCCGAAGCGGCGCCGGAGATGAGCGAGAACGCGCCTCCACGATCGACGAAATATCCGACGAGAAAGAGCTGCACCACGATGGCAAAGCCGATCACGATGCGCGTGAATCGCCTCGGCCGCAGCGAGCGCGCGGCAGGTATAGCGAGGAACGGAAGAAGAATGCGCGATGAGGGGGCGAGAAGAAACAGCAGCACCGCGGCGGCGACGAGAATCCAGGCCAGAGCGCCGGCGGAAAGCGTGCAGGCGGCGATGAGCGAAGCGCCGAGGCTCTCATCGATGAAACGGCCGTCGAAAACGTAGTCGGAAAGAAACGGCGCGCGATAGCCCGCAACATGCGGCGCCGCAGCCGAGAGAAACGGCGCGATCGGATTCGCGGTGAGGATGAGATTGCGGATCAGGAAGATCGAGCCGATGCCGAGCGCGACTACGAGCGAGAGTGGTGCGGGGAGCACGTTTGGCTCATTCGCGTTTTTGCGCGACCGCCAGACGGCAACTCCCACCGCGATGAATGCGAACGGGATGAAGGTGTACTTCGTCAAAAGGCCCGCGGCAATCGCGACAGCCGTCGTTGCGGCATCGTGCTCGTCGAGCGCCAGAACCAGCACGGCGCAGATACCGATCAGCGGCCAGTCGGCGAGGGACCAGCCGGCCATGAGCGCCAACGCCGGCGTCGTCACGATTGCCGCGACCGCCAGAGCATTTCCTCGGGCCACCCGAAACAGCATCGCCGTCGTCGCCAGCGCAGCGAGGAGATGCAGGAAGTGCGACGCGATCCCGCCACCGATCTGGCCGAGGATCGAAAGGAGCGGCAGATCGGCAGACTCGATCCCCAGCGGAAAGTACGAGTGCGAAATCAGCGGCAGATCGATCGCTCGATGTTCGCTTACCCATGTCCAAGGCACCGCCAGGTGATAGGCCAGCTCGTCGAGCGATGAGGGCGGCGCTTGCGCGGCAATCAGCGCGCAGAGAAACACGATGGCGATTGCGATCAGCGCGAGCGGTTCACCCGCCGAGGGAATCGCTGGCATCCGCGACTCGAAGCGCCGCACGACGACATACAGACCGCCGACGCCGCAGACAACGAGCAGCGCTCCCATCGACCACGACGAGACGTTCAAGGTTCCAACGAGAAAGCAGAGAACGCCGAAGAGGGGATATCCGATTAGAAAGTCTCGGGGAATGTCGCATTCCTCGGCGCGCCACGATCGCGCCAGCAAGCCACGAACCGCGAATCCTGCGCCGATGATCGCCAGCGACTCGAACAGCGCCAGCAGAACCGGCAGACCGACGCGCCGCACGAACAACTCGACGAGCACATACCTGTCGAGCAGAACGAGCAGCAGGTAGAGCGCGACGACCGCGGCGAGGATGCGCTGAAGGCGTGACATCGTCGGCTGCGGTCAGATCTCCGGCAACGCCGCGCGCATCGCCAGGATGTCGGTGATGATGTCGCGCGCAGCCTCCGGCCGGATCTGCGTGCTGCGGTCGCTTAGCGCGGCGGGCGGGTTGTCATGAACCTCCATGAAAAACCCCTCGGCGCCCGCAGCCGCGGCCGCACGCGCGAGAGGCCGCGCGAACTGCGGCGTGCCGCCGGTCTGCTTTCCTTCGCCGCCCGGCTTCTGCATCGAATGCGTAATGTCGTAGACGACGGGCGCACCGAATCCGCGCAAAATCGGGAAGCCGCGCATGTCGACGACGAGGTTCTGATATCCAAACGACGAGCCGCGCTCGGTGATGAAAACGCGGTCGTTCCCGGCCTCATGTCCCTTATCCAGAATGTTCTTCGCCTCCTCGGGCGACAGAAATTGTCCCTTCTTCACGCCAACCGCTTTGCCAGTTCGCGCCGCCGCGGCGATGAGGTCCGTCTGCCTGCAGAGAAACGCCGGGATCTGCAGAATATCGAGCACTTCGGCCGCCGGCTCGGCCTGCTGCCATTCGTGAATATCGGAGAGAATCGGCAGTCCGGTTTCACCTTTCACAGCGCGCAGAATCTCCAGCCCTTTCTCCAGCCCCGGCCCGCGAAACGACTCGATCGATGTGCGATTGGCCTTATCAAACGACGACTTGAAAACCAGGTTGATCCCGAGCTCGTCGCGCAGCGCCAGCAGCGTCCGCGCCATGCGCAGCGCATGCTCGCGCGACTCAATCACGCACGGCCCAGCAATGAAAAGGGGAGGGTGACCACCACCGAAGGAGATGGTGTCGGTGATGGCAATGGAACGCGTCTGCATGCGGGGGCATTGTACTCACGGAGTAACATGAATCGATCATGGCCGAGGGACTTGGGAGATTCTGATCCGGTTCTGCCGTGAGGTGCTGAACCCCGAATCCGGCATTGGCTCACGGAGTAACATGTTTCGATCATGGCCGAGGATGCTTGGGAACTCCTGATGCGGTTTCACCGTGAGTTGTTGAAGCCCGAATTCGATAGGCTCCGGTCATCAATCGGCGAGCTGATTCCAAAAGCCGAACTGGATTTCCACGCCAAAGAGATAGCCAAACGCTTCGATCGGCTTCACCGCATTAATCAGGACATAGCCGCGACTCTTCGTCGCATCGAAGAGGCAAACCAGAACGCGCTTGAAATGGAAGCTGAGATGAACTTAAAGCACGCGTCGCGGCACTGACCGCGTCGAGGGCCGCATCACGTCGACGGCTACCGGCGCCGTCTTCCCCGCCCGCGCCCCCACCCACGTCGCCCCGATGTAAATCACGAACGAAACGATCGAGAACCACACCGGCTGGGGGATTTTGATCGCGTTGAAGATTCCTGCAGCGAGAAGCAGGGCGCCGACGAGGTAGCCGGCGATTGGACTTCGGGCGATCTTCGCGGCCAGCCATGTTGCTACGAACGTTCCGATCAGCCATCCGGTGAGCACGAGCAAGTACGCGGGCAAAGGGAGCGTCGCGATGAACCGCTTGACCTGCTCGAAGTCCTCCATGTTCGTGCCCGGCGGCGGTGGATACAGCACGTGGACAATCGCCTCGGCGGCTGCGACCAGCGCGAACGCGGCGATCAGTCCCGCGATCACTCCGCCGATGTGGCGCAGCACCTTCATACGAGCTCGGTCTCCTGCGCCACCGGCACCGCGGCGTTCGTTTTCATTGAGTTTTTGAATACGCGCGCCGCGGCGATGAACGAGCGGAAGAGCGGATGCGGCGCGGTCGGCCGTGACTTGTACTCGGGGTGGAACTGGCAGCCGAGGAACCAGGGATGGCCCTCGAGCTCGATGATCTCGACGAACTTGCCGTCGGGCGACAGGCCGGTCACGTGGAAGCCGCGCTCCTCGAGTTGCGGCACGTACTCGGGATTGACTTCGTAACGATGGCGATGGCGCTCGTCGATCAACTCGGATGCGTACGCTTGCTGCGCGATGGAACCTTCCTTCAGCCGGCAGGGATATTTTCCCAGACGCATGGTTCCGCCGAGGGCGTCGACGCCGATCAGATCGCGCAGCTTGTAGATCACTTTGTAGGGCGACTCATCATCGAACTCCGTCGAGTTCGCGCCGACCATGCCGACGACATTGCGGGCGAATTCGATCGTCGCGCATTGCATGCCGAGGCAGATGCCGAAGTAGGGGATTCGTTTCTCGCGGGCGTAGCGGATTGCGCGCAGCTTTCCTTCGACGCCGCGCGATCCGAAGCCCGGTCCGACCAGGATGCCATCCACCCGTCCGAGCTCACCGTGATAACCCTCGGTCTCCAACTCCTCGGAGTCGATGTAGACGATGCGGACCTTCACGTTGTTGGCGATGCCGCCGTGGGTGAGCGCTTCGTTCAGCGACTTGTACGAATCGCCGAACTCGACGTACTTGCCGACGAAGCCGATCTTCACTTCGTCTTCCGGATGGCGGAGTTTGCGGATGATCTCTTCCCACTTCGTCAAGGCGCCGATCTCGTCGTGCGGAAGATGGAGCTTGTCGAGGAGGATCTCGTCGAGCCGCTCGCGCGAGAACGCCAGCGGCACCTGGTAGATGAATTCGACGTCGAGCGCGGGGATGACGGCGTCCTGCTCGACGTTGCAGAAGAGCGCGATCTTGTCGCGCATCTCGTCGGGAATGGCGTGCTCGGAGCGGCAGAGCAGAACGTCGGGCTGGATGCCGATCTCTCTCAGTTTCTGCACAGAATGCTGCGTCGGTTTGGTCTTCATCTCGTCCGACGCTTTGATGTAGGGAACGAGTGTGAGATGGACGTTGATGGCGTTGCCGCGGCCGGCTTCGAGGCGGAATTGGCGAATGGCTTCGAGGAACGGTAGCGATTCGATGTCACCGACCGTTCCTCCGATCTCGACGATGACGACATCCACTCCTTCGCTCACCTCGCGAATGCACTTCTTGATCTCGTCGGTGATGTGCGGGATGACCTGCACGGTCTTGCCGAGATAATCGCCGCGCCGCTCTTTCTCGATGACTTTGAGGTAGACGCGGCCGGTCGTGAAGTTGCTCTTGCGCGTGGCCCGCATCGAGGTGAAGCGCTCGTAGTGCCCGAGGTCGAGATCGGTCTCCGCGCCGTCATCGGTGACGTAGACCTCGCCATGCTGGAACGGCGACATCGTGCCGGGATCGACGTTGATGTAGGGATCGAATTTCTGAATGGTGATGCGAAATCCGCGCGCTTCGAGCAGGGCGCCGATGGAGGCCGCGGCGATCCCTTTGCCCAGTCCGGAAACAACCCCACCCGTTACGAAAATGTATTTGGTGCTCATGTCAGCCTCCGGTCAAGCGGATTGATTTGCAACACGCGTGTCATCGGGAACCGCGGCGCGGCTCACGTTGGCAGGATTGAGATTTTCTGTAGGGAGAGTTGTCTGGCGGTGGGGGAGAAGGTTTGTCTGTGCGAGCCCAAAGCTCACGAACGGTCTCCGCGGTCACACATGTCTTGCCAGCTCATATTCAACGCGCGCCACGTCCTCTGGTCGGTCGACTCCGAGGTGGGCCTTTGTGGTTTGAACAACAGCGATTTTAAAGCCGTTCTGCAATGCCCGCAACTGTTCGAGTGATTCTTCCTGTTCGAGCGGCGACGGCGGGAGCGCTGCGAGGGCGCGCAGCACGGGCGTCTGGTAGCCGTAGATTCCGACGTGACGCCGTGCTCCGGCGAGAGGCGCGCGGGAGAAATAGAGAGCGTCGCCGTCGAGCCTGGTGACGACTTTGACGATGTCGCGAGACTGCCGCTCGTCATCGCTCTCGATCGCCGTGGCGAGCGTGGCCATGTCGACGCCCGTCGATTGCAGGATGTCGATGATGCGATCGACGGAATCGACGTCGATCAACGGCTCGTCGCCCTGAACGTTGACGACCTGATCGTACTCGTCGCCGAGGAGGTCGAGCGAGGCTGCGATCCTGTCGGTCCCGCTTTGAAATTCACCTTCCGGACGCACGCAACGGCCTCCGAACGAAGCGACGTGATCGGCGATGCGGTCATCGTCGGTGGCGACGAAAACAGCGCTGGCGCGTGCCGATCGCGCGGATCGCTCATACACCCGCTGGATGAGCGAGACGCCTGCGATCATCGCCAGCGGTTTGCCGGGGAAGCGCGACGACGCCCAGCGCGCGGGAATTACAATGACGGCGTTCATGGGCACGGATTCTACGTCGGCGGTTGGGGAGTCTGGCGCCGGAGATCCGCGTCTCTCGGCTGCTGACTACCGGCTTCCCTCGGTCGGTGACCGTCTTCTCATCCGAAGGCTGATCATCGTCGCCGCGTCGATCGTGATCGCAGTCGCTGCCTACAGCCGCCTCGATCTTCTCTACTCGCACAAGTTCTTCGACAACACGGGGCGCGCGGAGTGGATCTGGCCGGTGCATCGGATGGCGGCGGGCGATCCGGTGGCGTTTTTCGCGACGTGCGATTTCGACCTTCCGCCCAACCGCGCCTTCACCCGCATCAAGATCCTTGGCGATCCGGAGTACACGTTGTACTTCAATGGCTCGGCGATCGGCGGGCGGCGGGTTGGCGATCGGAACCAGGCGCTCGACACGTACGACGTCAGCACGTTGGCGCACGACCACGGGAACCGCATGGTGGTGGCGGTTCGGAGCGCGAACGGCGTCGGGGGACTCATCGCCGCGGTCGATCTCACGCGCGAGTTCGCGAACTTCATCGTCACAGGCGACGACTGGCACATCGTTCGGACGTGGCGCGACGATCTGCTCCTCCGCGACCCGCCGTCCGGCGAAATCGCGCGTCCGCAGCTCCTCGGGCGGCCTCCGGCCCGGCGCTGGAACTATCTTGCACAAAAGGATGCGAAGTTTTTCGCTCCGGAGCAACGTGTCGTCGCGCCGGTTCAGACCTTCGATTTTGAAACCGCGCTTCCCGAGATCGCAGTCATCGGCGGCACCGCGGTGACGGTCTCACGAAAGACCGCGGCGACCGCCTACGACTTCGGCGCCGTCACCAAAGGTCGCGTGAGGCTTACGATCCGCAACATGGAGAACGGCCCGCGCAACATCACCGTTCGCTTCGCTTACGACCGCGCGCAGCTATTCACGATCGACGAGCCGGTCGAGCAATTCGTCTTCGCGGCAGGGGAGCGGGCGCTCCTGGATGAAGAGATCCGCGAGTTCCGCTACGTCACGGTCTACGGCAGCGGGGCGACAGTCGATGTGGTGCAGTAACTAGTCCGCATTTCTCAGAACCATGAACCACAGAGACGCAGAGATCACTGAGTTTCAGTGGTGATCTCTGTGCTCTCAGTGCCCCTGTGGTGATCGGTACTTTTTCCAGGAGGACTAGAACAGCACCTTCTGCACAAAGTACGACTGCGGCGTGATTGCCTTCGATTCAATCGCCTGCGCCTCGTCATGGGTGAGGTGAAAACGCCCGGCCGCGGCGCCGGTCGTCGTCTTCATGAAGAGGTCGGCCGAATCGATCTGCACGCCCTGGATTCCTGCGTTGCGGACCATCAGGAACGCAGTCGCCGAGAGCGTGTTGAAGACTTTGTCCTCGGTGTCTGCGGTTAGGTCCGCGCGAAGTGAGTGCGGCCCTGTGGCCACGAGTTTGTGCTCGAAGATCCCCACGTTCTCGAACGCGCGCTCGAACTTGCTGAGGACGTCCGCGCCGAGGAGCGGGCCGGCTACAATCGGCGGCGGAGCCTCCACAGGTGCGACCGCAGCGCCTGCCGGCGATTGCGGGAGTTTGCGCAAGCGGATGGTTTCTCCGAGATTCGAGGCCTTCGTCGTGGACGTCGCGGGGATTTGCTCCACGCCGAAGAGCGATCCGCCGCCGAGGCGCGTCATCTCCTCCGATTTCGCCACGTTGATTGCACTCGGATCGAACGACATCACGGAGCCGTTGACGAGGTTGAGGACCGCCTTTCCGTTGACGACGGTCCATTTCGCCTTCGCTTCATAGCGCGTCCCGTCCTTCAGCACGACCCAATAGCTGGCGGCAAAGCTGGGGATGGAAATGGCGGCGGCAAGAGCGACAACGATCCATGTTTTTTTCACGCGGGCTCCTCGGAATGGGGCTTCAGGGCGGTCGATTATACTGGCCACCAATGCTCGTCGTCATGGAAGCCGGAGCCCGGCCCGATCAAATTGAAGCAGTCGTTCGCCACATCGAGAAGATGGGGCTCAAGGCCCACGCGATCCCCGGCGCGAACCGGACCGCCATCGGCATCACCGGAAAGCCCGGAACTGCCGACCCCGAGGTTCTCGAAAACTATCCGGGAGTCAAGGAAGTCATCCGCGTCTCGCACGCCTACAAGCTCGTCAGCCGTGAGGCGCGGCCGGACGACAGCATCATCAATGTCGGCGGAGTCGATGTTGGCGGCAACGGCATCATCGTCGTCGGCGGACCGTGCGCGGTCGAGTCGCTCGATCAGGCCAGAGCAATCGCCGAAGGAATCCGCAACGCGGGCGGACAACTGTTTCGCGGCGGTGCATTCAAGCCGCGCACGTCTCCCTATTCGTTTCAGGGATTGGGAGAGCCGGGGTTGGAAATCCTGGCGCGAGTTCGCGAGGAGTTCGATCTGCCCATCGTGACCGAGGCGATCGATAACGAAGCGCTGGCGCTCGTCGATCAGTACGCCGATTGCATCCAGATCGGCGCGCGCAACATGCAGAACTTCTCGCTGCTCAAAGCTGCGGGACGCGCGCGAAAGCCGGTCCTTCTGAAGCGCGGGATGTCGGCGACGCTGGAAGAGCTTCTTCTGTCGGCCGAATACATCATGGCCGAGGGGAACTACAACGTGATTTTGTGTGAGCGAGGCGTGCGCACGTTCGCGGACCACACGCGCAACACGCTCGACCTCTCCATCATCCCGGCCATCAAGCGCATCAGCCATCTGCCGGTGCTCGTCGATCCTAGCCACGGAACCGGCAAGCGAAACAAAGTGGCGCCCATGTCGCGCGCGTCGATCGCCGCGGGCGCCGACGGAGTGTTGATCGAGGTCCACCACAAGCCGGAAGAAGCGCTGTCCGATGGCCCGCAGGCGATCCTGCCCGAGGCGTTTGCGGTGATCGTGAGGGAGTGCGATGCGATTGCGCGGGTGGTGGGGCGAAGTCTGCAGCCGGTGCTCGCGGCGCAAGCGTTGTCCTGAAGCGACCCTTGGCTGTCATTCCGAGCGGGCGGGCGTGTGGTGGGCGGGGAATCCCCTTCCGATGAACCCTTTCGCTGCGTGGTCGGGGGATTCCTCGCCCCCCACCGCCCCGGCCGCTCGGAATGACAAAGCGACTTTGCGGGGGCTCGTTTTTCTTACTACCGCACCCGATGCACGCGCAGCAGATTCGTTTTCGCGCGCTGGTAGATCGGTGATCCCATCAGAATGACCAAGCGGTCGCCGGGGACGACGATGTCGCGGCTGATGAGGAACTCGTCGACGCGCTCGACGATCTGCTCGTGATACTCGCCGAGCTCGCGCAGGACGAACGGTTGCACGCCCCACAAAACGTTCATGCGCCGCGCTACCCACGTCGATGGCGTCAGCGCGATGATCGGCTGCTGGGGACGGAACTTCGACATCAGCCGGGCGGCGAATCCGGTCTGCGTGAAGACGATGATGAACTTGGCGTCGAGCTGCTGGGCCGCGTAGTTCGCGGCGCCGGCCAGCGCGTCGGTGAACTCGTCGGTCTCGGACGAAACGCGAAACGGATCACGGCCTCCAGCGATCTGAAACTGGCGGTTCTGTTCCGCGGCCATGATGATGCGCGCCATCATCTGTACCGCTTCGACCGGATACGCGCCCGACGCGGTCTCCGCCGAGAGCATGACGGCATCCGATCCGTCGAAGATCGCGTTGGCGACATCCGAGGCTTCGGCGCGCGTCGGCCGCGAGTTCGACGTCATCGACTCCAGCATCTGCGTCGCCGTGATTGCGAACCGGCCCCAGATCGCCGCCTTCTGCAGCACGCGCTTCTGGACGATCGGTACGTCTTCTGGAGGCAGCTCGACGCCGAGGTCACCGCGCGCCACCATCACGCCATCGCTCACGTCGAGGATGTCTTCGAGCGCATCGATCGCCTGCGACTTCTCCAGCTTGGCGATGACGTTGATCTCGTCGCCGCCGAGCTCGTGCAGCAGCGAGCGAAGCTCCACGATGTCGGCGCGGCGGCGGATGAACGACGCGGCGATGTAGTCGAGCTGGTTGGCGACGGCGAAGGCGACATCCTCGCGATCCTTCTCGGTGATGGCCGGAATGGTCAGCTCGGTGTCGGGGAAGTTCATCCCTTTCTTTGACGAGATCGGGCCGCCGTGAATGACGCGCGTCAGCACTTTCGTGGCATCGACGGCGGCGACGACGAGCTCGACGAGACCGTCGTTGATGAGAATGCGCTGGCCGATCTGCACTTCGCGCGGCAGGGGAGTGAACGGCGTGGAGACGATCGATGCGTTGCCCGAAACCGGCTCGGTGGTGATGGTGAACATCTGCCCCGGCTGCAGATGAACGACGCCATCGACATCACCGATGCGGAGCTTCGGGCCCTGGATGTCGCCGAGGATTGGGACGTACTTGCCGTGATCGGTGGCGACGCGGCGGATGATCTCGATGAGGCGCACGCGATCCTCCGGCGTGCCGTGGGAGAAGTTCATCCGGAAGACGTCGACGCCCGAGGTCAGGAGGCGGAGGATGAGGTCTTCGTTGCTGCACGCTGGGCCGAGCGTGGCGATGATTTTGGTGCGGCGCATGGATTCGAGCGTATATCACGCTTGAAAAACCGTTAACCACAGAGGCGCAGAGTACATGGAGAAAACCTCTGCGCCTCTGTGGCTAAACTTCTACCAGCCGTAGCTGCTGCCAGGGGCCGGAGCGTCGCGTCCGACGAGAGCCTGGCGGTATTTCGCGAACTCCTTGCCGGAAACGTAGTAATCGGGTAGCACGGAGCTGAGGTACGCGGCGTACTTCTCGCCGCTCACCGGCTTGCCGTTCTCGGTGATCATGTCGCCGTTGACGTCGTAGGGCATGAAGACGATTTCCTCCATGCCGCGCGAGCGGAAGAACTTCATGTCCGGCGCGAAGAGGAGATCCTTCGGACTGACACCATTGACCGATTCGCGGGTGTCCTGAATCTCGCGCACGATCGTCCGCGCCTCGGGCGCGGGCGTGTCTTTCACTTTCGCCTGCACGACGGCGATGTTCACCAGCTCCAGCACCTCGCGAACTTCGTTGTAGTACTCGCTTTGCGCCGTGCTGTTGTTCCGGTCCTTGAATCCGAACGCGATCGATGTCTCGCCGCCGCGCTCGTTGCCGAACATCTCCACGCCGCGCGGGATCCAGACGTTCAGCACGCGCTGCATCTCGTCGATCGAATAGCGGCCGGTATCGTTGTGCGCGGCCACCGCCAGGTCGCGCAGAAATCCTCGTCCGCTGCCGATGTGGAATCCTTCCTCGGAGAGCATCGGGCCCATCGAGCGAGCCATCGGCGCGTACGAGAAGACCTTCTGCATCTCGAGCTGGTACTTGCCAACGAGGTCGATGACCGTAGCGAAGACGACGTTGTCGATGAAGTTGATGAAGGGAATGTTGAAGGCGTCGAGGACGTGGTTGCCGAGCTCCATCGCCAGGAGTTCATCGATGGTGTCCTGCGCCACGTCGGGATGGCCGGGCTTCTTCCAGCTCTTGTCGTGATCGAAGACCCAGAACATCTGATAGCCGTGCCGCAGCTCCTCGGCCATGATGCGGAGCACCGCCATCTTCATCTGATCGGTCGGCGCTTCTTCGAGCGTCAGGCGATGCTGCTGGATCGATCCCAACTCGGTCGAGGCCTGGGCGCGGATGATGTCGCGCGCCGTGTAGAACATGTTGCCGACCATATCGCCGGCCTGCTCGAAGCGCGGCTGGCCGGTCATGCGGCCGTAGTTGATGTTCTCGGAGGCCAGCTTGCCGACTTTGGCGAAGAGCTGGAAGGGCGTTTGGTTGTAATACTTCGACCAGTTGTCCTGAAGAAACTGGAGCTCGGGGAAGTGCTTTTTCTGCCAATCCACGAGCGCGTCGTGGTGTTTTGGTGTGATCGTATCGGTCGTGTAGGCTGCCAAGGATCCTCCTGGGAAATCGGGCGATGCGGCCGGGAGGGTGAACGCTCCTCGGCGAAGCTACATTCTCGCGGAATCGGTGCCATAATCCGGCGGCGCGGCGGATTGTAAGCGGTTCCGCAGCGGCATGGAAGATTGAGGAAAGACCCGCCGTTGGGGCCGGAGCCGCCACTTCGATGCAGACGCTGACGCTGATCCATTCCGAGAGCTTTCCGATCGGAAAGTACTCCGATGCGCTTCTGAGCGAGGCGATCGCGCCACGGTCCGTTCCCAATCTCGAGCAGCTCGCGTCCGATACCGGCACGTTTCGCGTGATTCTCGTCGATCCGGCCATCGGCAACGACGGCCGCTCCACGCTCGACGGACGCACGGCCATCGTCGGAATCGGCCTCGATGAGGCGCCGTCATGGCTGAGCGACGAGAGTATCTACGTCGATCTGCCTTCGGATCCGTCGCAGGCATCGCTCCTCCGCGGCGTCAAGAGCGCGTATCAGGGGCTGTATCAGAAGCTGCGCGCCAATCAGTTCGAGGCGCAGCTCGGCGAGCGGACGCGCGAGTTGCGCGAGTTGAGTGAAGTCGGAATCGCTCTCTCCACCGAGCGCGACCATTCCGTTCTGCTGACGACGATTCTCACGAAAGCGCGCGAGTTGTCGCGCGCCGACGCCGGCTCTCTCTATCTGCTTGATGAGGTCGACGAAGAGAAGATGCTGCGCTGGAAGCTGGCCCAGAACGATTCGATCAAGGTCGAAGGGTTCGAGGAAATGGTCCTGCCGATCACGCGCCGCAGCCTGGCGGGATGGGTCGCTCTGACCGGCGACACGCTCGTCATCGACGACGCGTATTCGCTTCCCGAGGATGCGGAGTATTCGATCAATCGATCGTTCGATGAGAAGAACGGCTACCTGACGCGTTCCATCCTCGTCTTTCCGATGGTGACGCATGTCGGTGAGCTCGTCGGCGTCCTGCAGCTCATCAATCGCAGGAAGCCCGGGCCTCCGAAAAAGCTGACCGCGGCGACGGTGCCCGATGAGGTGGTTCCGTTTGATACCGAGACCGTCGAGCTGATGCGCTCGCTGGCGGGCCAGGCCGCGGTCGCGGTCGAGAACAATCTGCTCTACAAGTCGATCGAGCGGTTGTTCGAAGGATTTGTGACCGCGGCGGTCACCGCGATCGAACAGCGCGACCCGACGACCTCAGGACATTCCTTCCGCGTGGCCGACCTCACCGTCGAGCTGGCGCGCATCGTCGACCGCGATGACGAGCAGTATCGCGACACGCATTTCAGCTCCGATCAGGTGCGCGAGATTCGTTATGCCTCGTTGCTCCACGACTTCGGCAAAGTCGGCGTTCGCGAGCAGGTGCTGGTCAAGGAGAAAAAGCTCTATCCGCTGCAACTGGAGACGCTGCGCAATCGTTTCGAGTTCGCCATGAAGACGGCAGAGAACGACTCGAACAAGCGCAAGCTCGACTACCTGATTGCGCACGGCCACGAGGCCTTCGAGGCGTTCGGCAAACAAGCCGACGAGGAGTTGCGCCAGCACCTGGCGAAGATGCAGAAGGACTTCGCCTTCATCACCAAGTCGAACGAGCCGACGGTGCTGCCGGAAGGGGAGTTTCAATACCTGCAGCAGCTCGCCGAGCTGGAGTTCGGCGACAAGCGGCGCCTGCTCAACGCCGACGAGGTGCGCATTCTGTCGATCCGCAAAGGCAATCTCGATCCGACGGAACGAACGGAGATCGAGAGCCACGTCACGCACACGTTCAACTTCCTGCGCAAGATTCCGTGGACGAAGGATCTCTCCGCCGTTGCCGACATCGCCTTCGCGCATCACGAGAAACTGAACGGCCGCGGCTATCCCCGCAAACTGACGGCGATGGAGATCCCGATCCAGTCGCGGATGATGACGGTCTCCGACATCTATGACGCCCTGACCGCGAACGACCGTCCCTACAAACGCGCCATCTCCACCGACCGCGCCCTCGACATCCTGAAGATGGAAGTCGGCGACGGCTTGCTCGACGCCTCGCTGGTCAAACTCTTCATCGATGCCAAAGTGTTCGAAAGGGCGGGGGTTTTGCGGACGTAAAGGCATGAACCACAGAGACGCAGAGAGCACAGAGGTTTCTCTGTGTCCTCTGAGTCTCTGTGGTGGGTCGATTCCCTAAACCAGATCCTCGAGCGCAGTCTCACCAAGGATTCGCCGGCACGTTTCACGCCGCGATTCATGCCGGCGTTCCAGCCACTTTCGCGCGGGCTCCGGCATCCACTCCGGCACGATCGCATCCGCCAGCACATCGCGAACGACGTCCATTACCGAGCTCCCTTCGCGACGTGACCGCGACAATCGCTCCGCAAGTCCGCGAACACCCGCCGAATCGATGAGGATCGCCGAAGCGACCGCACGCTCCGCCTCGCTCGACGGCTCATTCAGCCGGCGAATCGAAGACGCGAGCGAACGCAGCTCCGCATCGGAAAGGCCGGTAACCAGCACCGCACGCGACCGGTTGCCGATCTTGTCTATCCATCGCCCTAGTCCGTGAAAAAGCAGAAGCAACTCGAAGGCGCGAGCATCCACATCCGTCGGCATGTAGAGACGCCACGCGATCGACGCGACCCGCTCGACGTCCTCAAATCGAGAGCCACCATCCAGATCCTGATAGAGCGGCTGCAGAAACGCCACGAGCCGCTTGCGCAAGGCGTCGTCGATCACTTCCGCTCCAGCAGCCAGAGCCCGACCTGCAGTCCGCCGCTCTCCACGCGCCGTTCCTCGCGGATGACAAGCTGCGGCGTACGGCGCAGCAGCGCGACGAGCGTTTTGGAGTGCGCGGTGTAGAGAAGCGCGCGTCCACCAGGAGCGAGCGTTCGTCCGATGTTGCCAACGATCCTCCGGTACAGCCCATCGAGATTCCGATCCTCTGTGCGGTTCCCAAACGGCAGGTTCGCGAGTACCTCGTCGCAGCGCTCAGGCCACGCGGCGGAGTCGCCGCCATCGCCCTGTCGCACCGCGATGCGCGCGGCGAGCTTTACGGCGATCACGTTCCCGGTCGCGGCGCGAATGGATGTCGGACTGATATCGATGCCAGACAACGTCGTGGCCTGATCGAGAAGCGCACGCTCGATGAGCAGCGTGCCGCTGCCGCAAGTCGGATCGACGACGACGCGTGACGCCTTGCCGCGAACGAGCCGCGCCAGGCACGCACCAACGACCGGATTGATCGACGCGCCGACGTCAGCGAGTCGATACGCAAATCGCCCGTCCGGCTCGAACGTCGGCACGAACCAGATGCGCGTGGCGTCGTCATCGGCTTCGACGCGGATCATCGCCGCGTAGTTCGAGGGCGAATCGACGAGGCCGAGCGGCGCGAAGGTGTCGCGCGCAAGGCGGAGCACATCGCTGAACTGCTGTCTGGTGACGCGCACGTTCTCCAGCGAGAAGCGGTACGGGAGCGTGCCGGACTCGCTCGTGATCCATTCGCGCCACGCGACGCGCGCCCTCCCGATCGTCTCGACAAACGCACCGGCCGGACCTTCCGCGATGAGGAAACGGATGTCGTACGCACAGCGAAGTTTGTTGCGTAGCCCGAGCGGTTCCGCGCGCAGCGCAATCATCCCGCGCCGGACCTCGCTCGCTTCGATCCCGCGCTCGGCCGCTTCCGCGATCGCAACATCTTCGAGGCCGATCGGAACGCTGGCAAAGACGTGATCGATCACCGCGCCGTCGCGCCACCCAAACCCGCTCGCCGGCGCGCTGACGCGATCCCGCGCCTTGCGCAACGCCTCCGCTTCGCCCTCCGAGCGCGCCTCGACCTCCGCCAGCGCCGCGCGCGCCTCGTCGTCGCCGATCTTTCCCAGCGCGAGAATCATCGACGCCCGAACCCAGCCGGCGTCTTCGCGCGCAAGCGCATCACGCAACGCGGCCGAGGCTCCTTTGCCGCCACGTTTGCCGAGGGCGATGGCGGCGATGCGTCGGGCTTGTGGCGATGGATCGTTCAACTCCGGCATGGCGACGCGCAGTGTAGTTCGGCACGAGGCGGCTACAACGCACTTTGCTTCGCACGACACCGTCAGCTTCGTGAGAAAGAAGGGCCTTCCGCTGGTCGATTCGAGAACGTCATTCGTGACGTGAGCGAGTCGCATGTCTTTCAACTGGCGCGATTCAACGCAGTTTTCCGCCGGGCGGACCTCGGGGACGCCTTCCAAGGCCTGATCCCCGCCTTGGCGACCGGTCACCTGTGGGCACCGCGAATACAATCCCGCCCCATGCTCTTCGATCCCACCATGCGCGCTCTGGCGCACGAAGCTGTCGACGCGCTTTTCGATCATGTCGGTGACATCGCCCGGAGGCCAGTCGTCGATTGGCATTCCGCGGACCAGCTGCGGGAGCGTGTTCGGATCGATGATCGTGGCGGCGCCGCGGCTATGCCGCTCGTGCGGCTGCTGATGGAGAACGCTATCCAACTTCACCATCCCGCGTACATGGGGCATCAGGTCTGTCCGCCGTTTCCGGCCGCGGTCATCGGCGATCTGGTCATCTCCACGCTGAACCAGTCGACGGCGGTGTTTGAGATGAGTCCGATCGGGACGGTGATCGAGCAGGAGGTCATCCGCTGGCTTGCGGACCGCGTCGGCTATCCGGCCAGCGCGCTCGGTACGGCGGTTTCCGGCGGCTCCGCTGCGAATCTCACTGGGTTGCTCGCTGCGCGAGCGCGCTGGCGAGCAAAAGGAGAGTCAGTGCTGGCGGGGCGCCGTCCCGTCATCCTCTGCTCCGCCGATGCGCACTATTCGATCGCCCGCGCTGCCTCGATCATGGGCATCGCCTCGGACGATGTGATCAAGATTCCTACGAACGATCAGCACCAACTCGACCTCGGCGCACTCACCGCGGCGCTGAAGGATGCCGGCGATGTGATGGCCATCGTGGCCACGTCCGGCTCCACGGCCACCGGCGCGTTCGACGATCTCCGCGCCATCGCTGCGTTGCGCGATCAGTACGCCACGTGGCTCCACGTCGATGCGGCGCACGGCGCTTCGGTGCTGCTCAGCGAGCGCCTTCGCCATCTCGTCGACGGCCTTGATCTCGCGGACTCGCTCGCATGGGATCCGCACAAGATGCTCTGGATGTCGCTCGCCCTCGGCGTCATTCTCGTGCGCGATGGCAACTGGCTGCGGCGCGCGTTCGAAGCGGACGCGCCCTATCTCTTCAACGCCGAGCGCGCCGGCGACAACATCGGCGAGATGACGATTCAGTGCTCTAAGCGCGCCGACGCCATCAAATTGTGGCTGACGCTGCAGACGGCCGGCACCGCGCCGTTCGAGTCGGCTCTCGATCACGTGACCGATGTGACGCGGTATCTGTACGAGCGCGTCGTTGCATCCGACGACTTCGAGGCGATGCAGGTCCCGCAGTTCAACATCTTCTGCTTCCGCCATCGCAGCGATGACGAAACGAATGCGGCCTTGCGCGAGAAACTGATCCGCTCAGGACAGGCCTGGATCACGTCCACGCTGCTCAAAGGCCGGCGCGTGCTCCGCGTGACGATGATCAATCCGCGCACCGAGCGGTCCGATGTAGACAGGATGCTCGCGGCGCTGCGAACGCTTGTCTGAGCGCAGGATAGACTCCAGCCATGCCACTCCGCATCGTACTCGTCGAGCCGCGTGAGGCCGGCAATGTTGGCGCCGCCGCTCGTGTGATGAAGAACTTCGGCTTCACCGAGATGTGGATCGTCGGGGATCATCCTGTGCTTCATCCGATCGCGGGCTGGTGGGCGAGTGGTGCGGAGGACGTCGTCGAAGCCGCGCATTTCGCTCCGACGCTCCATCACGCACTGGCCGACGCGCATGTGACGATTGCCACCACGTCCTCGCGGGGACGCGTCACAGCCTCCGACATGCAGCCGGTTGACGTCGCGCAGTTGCTTGCGACGATGGGTGACTCGCAAACGCTCGCACTCGTCTTCGGGCGGGAGAACAGCGGTCTCACCACCGAAGAGGTCAAGCACTGTCAGCGCACGGCGATCATTCCAACTGACCCCGCGTTTCCGACGATGAACCTCGCGCAATCCGTCGGCGTGTTTTGCTACGAAGCCTCGACGACCTCGCGCGCGACCGCGCCCCGCGAGCTGGCCACGGCCGCGATGATCGAGCGCTTGCACGATCGTGCACAGGCGCTCCTCGTCGAAGTCGGCTATCTGCGCGGCGACAATCCCGACCGCATCTACGACGATCTGCGCCTCATCGCGGCGCGCGCCGACATCGACGCCCGCGAGGTCACCATCCTCCTCGGCATCATTCGTCAGATGGAATGGAAGCTGGCTCAGGAAAGAGGGGCAGTGACGTGAGCCTTGTGCGGCCCGTTCAGGCAGTCGCCGATCATCTCGATGAACCTCTCGAGATCGAACGGTTTGAGGATGGAGTTGCAGATCGAGCCGGCGGGGATCTTGTCGACGCCGCGCTTTCCCGCTGCCGTGAAGACGATGATGTGGGCGCGCGCGTCGGGATACTCGCGGCGGACCCGCTCGATGAACTCGTAACCGTTGACCCGAGGCATCATGAGATCGAGGAGGATGAGATCGAAGGAGGAGTCAACCTTCAGCTTCTCGAGGCCCACCGCGCCGTCCTCCGCCAGCTCGACGTCGAACTTCATCCGCTTCAGGACAGCCTGAAGGAGAACGCGGATCGCAAGGTCATCGTCAATGACCAGGATCTTCCGGCCGGTACCGTCAATTTTTCCCAGCATGAGCAGCAGGAACCCTCTCTTCGTACTCAATTATGCGAAACGCATACCGGCCTCAAGCTTAGACGGATCATGAGATTACGGTATCCCGCCCCATTGCACAATGCTTGACCGGGCTGAGATTTTTCCCTTCCGTCCCTGGGTCGCGCGAGCCGGTTTTTCGATCGTGCTCGTAGCGGCGGCAGTGACGGCGGCAATGGTCGTGGCGCTACTCGCCAGCCCCGCGGCACGGTACGGCTGGATCGGCGAACGCGCCGTATGGGTTTATATCACGACGCTGTGGCTTGGCGGACTTAAGGTATGGCTCGGCGCGCGGCGGCCGATCGCCGAGATCGGCGAGACGTCGCTGACACTCCGTCCCCTGCATCAATTCCGCTCCCGCACGATTCGATGGGACGCCCTCCGCGGAACGGAGCAGATGATCGGCGGTGACCGCATGATCGTCTACTGGGATGGCCCGCGCGGCATGCGATTCGTCGCGCTCAATCTCAATCTCATCAAGGGCCGCCGCAACTTCCTCGCCCTGGTCGACGATCGGCTCCGAGCGATGGGTTTTGTCGAAAAAACCGTGGAGCGTTCGCGGTATCTTTCCAGGCCGCAATGACGCCAAAGAAACTCGCTCCGAAGAAAGAAATCGAGGCGCTGCGCGCCGACCTGGAGCGGCACAGCCAGCTCTATTACGTTGACGCCGCGCCGGAGATCAGCGACTTCGAATTCGATCAGCGTCTACGCCGGCTGCAGGAGCTGGAAGCGCAGCATCCCGAGCTCTTCGATCCGAACTCGCCTTCGCAGCGCGTTGGCGGCACGCCGATGACCGGTGACTTCGCCACCGTCATCCACGACCCTCCGATGTTGTCGATCGAGAACGGCTACACGCTCGAAGAGCTGCACGAGTGGGATGCGCGCGTGAAAAAAGGACTTGGCGTGGATGAGGTCGAATACGAGGCCGAGCTGAAAATCGACGGCGTTTCCATCGACCTCCTCTACGAAAACGGCGCCTTCGCGCGTGGTGCGACGCGTGGCGATGGCGTGCGCGGCGACGACGTCACGGTGAATGTGCGGACCGTGCGCGGGCTGCCGCTGAAAATCGCCACGAAGTTGAGACGCGTCGAGGTTCGCGGCGAGATCTACATTTCGTCGAACGATTTTGCGTTGCTCAATGCGCAGTTGGAGGAGGCCGGGCAACCGGTCCTCGCCAATCCGCGCAACGCCGCGGCCGGCTCGCTGCGGCAGAAAGATCCGAAGCTCGTCGCGCAGCGGCGGCTGAGCGCCTTCGTCTATCACCTCGTCGCCACCGACGACGTTCGCGTGACCTCGCAATCGCAGGCCTACGAGATGCTCGCCTCATTCGGCTTTCCGCTCAACCCGCAGCGCGGTGTATTCGATGGCATCGCCGCGGTCGAGGCGTTCATCGACGAGTGGAAGGAGAAGCGCCACGCACTGCCATTCGACATCGACGGCATCGTCATCAAGGTCAACAAGCGCGCGCAGCAGCAGGAGCTCGGCGCTACGTCGAAGGCTCCGCGCTGGGCCATCGCGTTCAAATATCCGCCCGAGGCGGCGCAGACGGTCGTGCGGGCAATCAATCTCTATGTTGGGAGGACCGGCGCGGTCACGCCGGTCGCCGAGTTCGATCCGGTACACATCGGCGGAACGAAAGTCGTCAACGCATCGCTGCACAACTTCGACGAAGTCGCACGCAAGGACATCCGCGTCGGCGACGCCATCGTCGTCGAGAAGGGCGGCGACATCATCCCGAAAGTCGTCGAAGTTCTGGTCGACAAACGGCCTGACGGGACGACGCCGATTGCGCTACCCGAGGTCTGTCCGGTCTGCGCCGAGCCGCTGCATCGCTTCGAAGGGGAGGTGGCCATCCGCTGCATCAATCAGGGATGCCCGGCCATCGTGCGCGAATCGCTGTTTCATTTCGGCGCGCGAAAGGCGATGGACATCGAAGGCCTCGGTTACCAAACGATTGGGCAGTTGCTTGACGCGAAACTCATCACCGACTACGCCTCGCTCTACGAGTTGCGCGAGGAGGATGTCGCGGCGTTGCCCGGCAAGGGTGAGCTGTCGGCGCGCAAGCTGAGCGAAGGGCTGGAGAAGTCGAAGACGGCGGAGCTCTCCCGTGTCATTTTCGCGATCGGCATCCGCATGGTGGGGGAGCGCGCCGCGAAGCTGCTGGCCGCTCGCTTCGGCTCGCTCGACGCGCTGATGAATGCCTCGGTCGAGGAGCTCGTCGGCGTCGATGAGATCGGGCCGAAGGTGGCCGAGTCGATCACGTTCTACTTCTCGGTCCCCGCCAACCGCGAGCGCATCGAGAAAATGCAGCGCCTCGGCGTCGCGCCAACGCACGTCGCTACCGTGCGCGGCGACCGGCTCGTGGGCAAGACGCTGGTCGTCACCGGAACGCTGGCCCGCTACTCGCGCGACGAGATTCACAAGCTCATCGAGCGCGAAGGCGGCAAGCCGTCCGGCTCGGTGTCGGCGAAGACGTCGTACCTGATCGCCGGCGACGCGGCCGGATCGAAGCTCGATAAGGCGCAATCCCTCGGCGTTCCGATTCTGACGGAGGACGAGTTCCTGGCGTTGATTGGTGATGCGTAAAGCACTGGCCGCGATCATCACCGCCGTCGCGATCGCGCAACTCTGGCTCGCGCATCGCTACTTCGGCTTCATGACCGGCGACGACGTCGAAGTGTTGTCCGAGGCGTTTCGTCGCGCGCGCGGACTCGACTACCAACCGTGGGACATCCGCAATCTCTTCGTGCCGGATGTCGTCGTCGCGCCCGTCGTCTGGATTGCGTCGCACCTCGGCATCGACGACGTGCGGATGCTGGTCTTCGTATCGTCGCTGCCGTTCATCGCGCTGACGTCGCTCACGATCTGGCTCGTCTACCGGCTGACGATGCGATGGTGCGACGACGAGCGAGCCGCGCTCGTAGCCGCGCTTCTCTTCGCCGCGCACTGGATTCCCCTCGGCTTCGGCAGCACGGTCTATCCAAGGACGCTGGCCGCGGCGTGCGTGGTTGCGGCGGCGCTGATCGTCGAGCGATGGCCGTTTGTTGCAGGAGCGTTGATCGGAGTTGCATTCGCGGATCGTTTCAGCGAGATCGTGTTCCTTGCGCCGTTAGGAATGACTGTCATCCTGAGCCGTCCTCCGGCACTTCGTGTCCTTCGGCGGCTCAGGATGACAGGTTGGGTGTTTCTCGGCTTCCTTGCCTCGATCACCCTCACCGTCGGCCTCTACGACTGGCTCACCTGGGGCGCGCCATTCCGCACTTTCCTGCGATTCGCGCATCTCACGCTTGTCGCACCCGACTTCGCATCGCGTGTCAAATACCAAGCCCCCTGGTGGTACATCGCCAATCTCGTGCGCTGGTGCTCGCCGCTGCTTCTTCCGCTGCTCTGGTATGCGCGCCGCAGCCGCGCGATCTGGTTCGTGATCATCCCGCTACTGGCGTTCTCCGCGGTAAAGCATAAGGAGCTGCGCTACCTGCAGGTGCTGATTCCCTTTCTCATGATTGCCGCGGCGATTGGATTCGCATCGCTGTACCGGCAACACCGCCGCGTCGCGATTTCGCTGGTTGCGATCTCGGCGATCTGGGGCCTGTACGGCATGCGCTACTTCGCGCGGAAGTCGCAGCCCGCCGTGGAGGCGGCGCAATGGCTCGCCGCGAATCGCGACGTGCATTCAGTAGCCGTCTCCCAACTCTGGGCGTATGGCGACAAGCTCTACTTCGGCGACCGCATCGGCCAATCCGACCTCGGCACGCCGCCTGACGGCCTCAAGGATCACGTCTCCGCCGACGCCGTCGGACTCTACGAAACCGATCTCGACGTGCCTGCGCGCCTCGACCGGTTGCGGGCACTCGGCTACGCGCCGGTGCGGACGTTTCGCGACGGACCGGCCAGGGCCGTGGTCGTTTTCATGCGTCCGAAGTAGGACGACTTCCTGCTGCATGGCGGCGATCTGGCGCCAACATTCGTGCGTTTGAAACGTTCCCGCTGGTGATCAGCGTTTCGCCGCGCGTTTGCGTGGAACGACGAGGGTGTATCGGAAAAGCCCGGTGCTCGTTACTCCATAAAACGACCGGCGGGAATCGACCAGTAAATGGCCGGATGACGTGCTGATTACGGGAGTCCATGTCTGGCCGTAGTCGGAGCTTCGAACCACCCCGTACTGTCGAATCACCGGCGGCGGAAGCGGAACACCTGGAGGAGGTTGCAGCACCGGCTCGTTGCCGAGGCTCACGTAGAGGAGTCCTGACTGGAACGGATCGGGAACCGGCAGAGGAAAGTCCTTGGTGGTTATCGTCCACGTCTCGCCCCCGTCGTGACTGACGAGCAAGCCATCGCTCCCGGCGAAATAGAGGGTCGATGAATTCGATTTTTCGACGACCAGATACACAGCGGTGGAGGAACAGTTGTAGCTTGCATCGGCACACGCACGCGGGCTCAAGGCGATCCAATTTCGGCCTCCGTCGCGGCTGCGCATCAGCGTTCCGGCCCCGATTTTCGTTACGGAAGCCTGATAAACGATCGCGTAGACAGTGTCCGCGTTGAAGGGGTCGACGGCGATCTGCCCGACGGTCTGGTTCTTGAGACTGATCAGCGTCCAGGTGATTCCTCCGTTTGCGGACTTCCAGAAGCCTCCTCCTGAACATCCGGGCGGGTAAACCAAGTCGCCGTGGACGGAACAGGTTTGTGCGGCCGCCGCATAAATCGTTGCCGCGTTGCTTGCCACCTCGAACTGGTTGATGCGGTCAAACAAGGTCGTTGTGCCGATGTGATGAAGAACCCAGGTGTCTCCTCCATCAAACGACTGACAGAAGCCTGCGAACGCGAGCACAAGAATGTGGCGGGAATCGTGAGGGTCGACCGTCACCTGTACGATTCGGAGCGCACTATCCAGGGTACTGTCCGCGATGAGATCCCAGGAAAAACCACCGTCGCGGCTTCGCCATAACCCTGCGCTCAGAACCCACAGATTGTCGGGATTGGATGGATCGATCGTTACCGACTCGATTTGGTGGTACGGCGGAAGCTGCGGTCCAATCGACGTCCACTCATTGTTTCCTGCCCTACAAGGAAGAGGGACAGAAATACAAGCAATCAGAAGTGCCGCCAGGACTAACGTTCGTTTCATGGTTTGGTTCTCCAATGGTGCAAGAACTGCTGCCGGGCCGAGATTGATTAACAGCCACGGCAGTGAGAGCTGACTGACAACCGATTGCGCGAAATGGCCGCCGCGTGAAGGCATTCAGAGCTCCCGCGCCTCCAATCTGAGCTCGTTACTCCGTCAAGTTGTCAGGAAGTCCTTGGATTTTCATGGGCACCATAGGAGAACGCCCACGTGTCATCTATATTGATGTCACGTCATGGATGCTAGCGATCGCGCACCCTCGAGCCACGACCTCTCGTATCCGATCAGCCGGCGGCTTTTTGCCGGGACGCTGCCGCTACTGGCCGTCGGACTGGCCAGCTGTACTGGCGCCTTTCTCGATCGGACGCGGTTTGCCGAAGCCTTCATTGTCGATCCCGACTGGACCGCCTATCGCCCAATCCTCGGCGGCCTCATTCGGATCATTCTTCCTCTCGATCAGCACGATTTTCCGAAGGTTCCGGCCGAAATGATTGAAGAGCGGCTCATTTCGATGTTCCCACTGGAAAAAGAGCAGAAGTTTCTTGGATTGCAGCGCACGCTCACGCTCTTCGATCAGATCGACCTCTTTCCGATTGTCTCGGGTCCGCTTCTTTTCGAGGAGGAGAAGGCGCGAGACGGCGGCACAGGCGCGGCCGAGCTCGCGGCGGCGCTGCAGGACGCGGACCGGCGGGCGTATCAGGAGTTCACCCGCCTTCAGCCGGTCAAAGGCCGGCCGCGGTTTCAGGATTTGTCCATTGAGACGCAGCAGGCCTATTACACCCTTTGGCGCGATAGTCCGTCGGTCGTGAAGCGCGCGTTTCACTCGACGATGAAGACGCTGATCATGACGACGTTCTATTCAATGGACCAGGTGTGGCCGGCGATCGGTTATGCCGGTCCGCTCCTGGGAAAGGCGGCGCGATGACGGCGTTGCGCTGCGACATCGTCATTATCGGCTCCGGTGCGGCGGGCGGTGTGCTGGCGGCAACGCTCAGCGAGCTCACTGGGAAAAAGATCATCGTCCTGGAAAAAGGGGGCTGGTTCGGCAAGGAGTTCTTCGATCAGCGCGAGTGGGACATGCGCGTGTTGTACGCCGACGAGGGACGGCAAACCACACTCGACGGCGCCATACCGGTGCGCAACGGCGAATGTGTCGGCGGCGGCACGACGGTCAATTTCGCGCTCTGTTTCGATCCGGTGGAGCGCGTCTGGAAGTCGTGGCGCGAGACTCATGGAGTCAATGGATTTTCGTTCGATCCGCGCGCCGGCGATTATGGCGTGAGCGGATTGAATATGCCGCATGCGCTGGCCGAGGTACGGCAGCGAATCAATGTTCACCGCGCGTCCGACGAGGAGATCAACGACAACAACCGCATTCTTGCGGATGGCTGCCGGGCCACGGGGATCGAATCGAAGCGTTTCGAGTTGAATATGCGCGACTGTGTTCGCAGCGGCTTCTGCGCCGAGGGGTGCTCATACGACGCCAAGCAGGGAACGATGGTGACGTACTTGAGCGATGCCGTCGCCCGAGGCGTGCAGGTCATTCACCATTGTGACGTCGAGCGGATCGTCATGACGAAACGCCAGGGTGCGCTCACGGCTACGGGCGTACAGGCGCGGGTGCGCACATCGCGTGCGGGATCGCGGGTCAATTCCGTTGCTCCCGGCAGGCTGGAAATCGACGCCAAGCTCGTGATCGTTGCCGCGGGTGCCGTCGCCACGCCCGTATTGCTGCAGCGATCGGGTCATCCCGATCCCTACGCACGCATCGGACGTGGTGTCGTGCTCCATCCCAGTCTGCCCATCATCGGCGCCTTCGATCGCACCCTCGAGAATTACCGCGGGATTCCGGGAACCGTCTATAGCGACGCCTACACCGCATCCCACCATTTCTACTTCGAGTCGCTATTCGGACATCCTGTGTATGGAGCGCTGGTAATTCCGGGCAGCGGCGCCGAGCACTTCGCGCTGTTTCGCGATCTGCCGAAGCTTGCCGGTTTCGGCGTGATGCTGGTCGACGAAGCCCGCGATCGAAATTACGTCGAGTGGAGTGCTGCCGATGGCAAGCCCCGCATTCACTATCAACTGAGCGAGAACGACAAAGACCGGCTGCGCTTCGGAGCGGCGCGTGCGATTGAAGTCATGCTCGGCGGCGGAGCGCGTGAAGCTCTGATTGCATCGGACGAGCCGATCGGGCCGCGCGGACTGCCGCGTTTCCGCAGCCCCTCGGAATCGCACTTCTGCAGCGAGTTGCAATTCCTCAGTCATCGAACGCTCCTCACGTCCTCTCACGTCCAGGCCTCGGCCAAGATGAGCGACGATCCCAAGCTCGGTGTGGTCAACTCACGCGGCGAGTCGCACCACGTACGCCAACTGATCGCATGCGATTCGTCGTCGTTTCCGTCGTCGTGCGGCGTCAATCCAATGCTTTCGATCATGACGATGGCGCGCTACCAGGGGCGCCGGATCGCCGCGGAGCTCAATCGCTATGGGTTGTAAGGCCGCGTTCGCAGCGTGTCTCCTCGTAGTCACCGCGTCGGCGCGGGCTTCCGACATGCGCCTGGGAACTGGGTTGCTGCTCATTGAGCCGGGACAGGCCGCGCCGGCGATCGAGCTCCGCGATACGGCCGCGAATGGCAATGCCTGGAGTGTCGGAATCAGTGGATGGACGATCGGTGCGGCGATCGAGCGGCCCGTCGAGCGCGGACGGCGTTTTCTTGCATCGGTGTCGATCACTCCTTACAACGCAAACAGCAGCCGCCGGATCTATCGCGATGGGGTTCGCGCTCGCGATCTCGAGTACGACTCCGGCGCGTACGCGTTACGCGCGGGCATGCGCATCCGCGCGGGAGAGCACAGTACGACCGAAGTCAGTGCGTCGATCGGACGCCAGGTGATTGGCAAGCGCGCGCCAGTCGGACTGCGAGACGCATGGCGCTCTCCATACGCAGGTCTGAGCTGGTCGCAACGGTATCGCCGCGTGAGCGCTGAAGATCCGTTTGCGAATCGCATCCACGGATTCGAGCTCCAATCGCTCGCCGAGGTTTATGGAGGGAAGCGCACGTGGTCGCGTCTCACGCTGAGCGAGAGCGCCGGCAGACCCGCGGGACGGCTCCACCTTCGGCAGACCGCGACAATTTTCGCGGGAAGGGGACTCGATCGTGTCAGCGCGTTTTCGATCGGGGGCTCGTGGGATGTGCTCGGTGCCACCGCCGTGTACGGCAGTCACTATGCCGAGTACCGTCCTGTGCGAGGGATCGTGCTCAACGGGGGCGCGGATTACGCGATGGGCCGGTCGTGCGAGGTCGGGGCGCGGCTCAGCGTTGTTCGAGCGCCGTCGATCACGCGCCAAGGAGCGGCACTCCAGACGACGCTGCGCGCGGCCGGACTGCGCTTCACCGCCGGAGCGGCGGTGCCTCTCGGCGGAGAAGGGGAGAAGCACACGATCGTCTACGCGATGGTTTCCGCGGCCCGATTCGAACGGTGACGCCGCGTTTCAGCCGAGGTGCAGGCGTGTCAGGAGATCGTTGAAGCGTGGGTCGTGACGCAGCGTGTCGAGTGCCGGATCGACCTTCGCATAGCCGAGATAGGCGCTGTGCGCGAGGTAGGCACGCTCCAGCCATGAGAACGCCGCGTCGCGGTCGCCGAGGGCGGCATAGACCGCCGCCGTGTAGTACTCCGTCGACAGTGTCGCGGCGCGAGCTCCGAGCTCTTCGGCCAACTGGCGGGCCAGCGCCGTGTTTCCGGCATGCGCCGCGGTGATGCCGAGGGCGGCGACACCGGTGTTTCTGTTGCGTGGCGCGACTCCAAACATCGTGAGGAGCGCGACGGCATCGGGAGACTTCTGTTGCTGATCGAGAATCAGGCCGTACTGAATGCGCGCCAGTGGGAAAGTGCCGTCGCTGTCGAGGTTCATCGCTTTCAATATCTGCTGCCGGGCCGGCTCCATGCTCCGTGCGTAGTAAAGGATGTTCGCCGCCGCGGTGCTGACTACGGGAGAGAGAGGATCGAGCGACTGCGCGGTCGTGATCTCACGCAACGCCTCATCGTGCCGGCCGAGTCTCGATAGGAGCATCGCATACCACTGATGCGCGAGTGCGTCGGAAGGCCGGAGCGCGATCGCTTGCCGGTACTCCGACTCGGCCGCCTTCCAGTTCCAATCGTAGGTGTCGTAGACGGATGCAAGTGCGACGTGCCCTTCCGGCAGGGCCGGGTCGAGCGCGAGTGCCTTTTCGGCGGAGGCGCGTGCGATCGGCGCGGTCCTGGACGCGGGGACGTCGAGATAGCGCTCGAGTACCGTCTCCACGTCCGCGAGGGCCGCAAACGGCGGCGCGTACGAAGGGTCCGTCTTCGTTGCGCGCTGGAACGCGTCCATCGCCTGCGGCAGTTCACGGCGATAAAACGCGATCCTGCCTCGCAGATACCAGTTGTGCGCTTCGGCGCGGTTTGCTCCCGCCAGAGTTGCGCGGCGTGGACCGGCCGGTGAGTGAAACGCTTCGGCCAGACCGTTGGCGAGATCGTTCTCGATTCCGATCGTGTCTGCGGATGTCCCGGAGTATTCGTGCGACCAGATGCGCGAGCCATCACGAACATTCACCAACTCCGCGATCAAGCGCACGGAGCCATTGCTGGAGCGCAACGATCCGGTGACCACGGTATCGACGTTGAGCCGCTGTCCGATCTGTTGCGGAAGGAGCTCAGACTTACGGAAGTGGAACACCGTGCTGCGCGCCATGACCGCCATACGCCCATCCTCGGCGAGACGGTTGATGGCCGTGTCCGTGAGCCCTTCCGCAAGGTCGTCATCGCCGGCCGCTTCCGAAGCAAACGGCAATACGGCTACGGTTCTTGGAGCTGGGTTGGGGAGGGGAGGAACCGGATGTTGGTTCTTCAGCAGGAGAATCGCCGCGACTACGGCTGCAGTCGCAAGAAGCGCCGCCAGCGCGAACCCGACTCTGCGCTGCATCGGACGGGCGCGGCCGAGCCAGGGTGCTGATGGAGCACTACTGCGGTCTCGAGTGATCGACGCAAGATCGGTATGCAGCTCCCGCGCGGATCGATAGCGATGCGCCGGGAGTTTCTCAAGACACTTCCGAACAATCCTTTCCAGCTCGATGGGCAACTCGTAATTGAACCGGGCCATCGGCTCCGGCTCGAGCGACGTAATGCGATGGAGCGTGTCGCCGGTGGACTTGCCGGCAAACGGCAGGCGATGCGTGATCAGCTCGTAGAGCAATACGCCAATGCTGAATACGTCGCTGCGGCGATCGGCAGATTCGCCGAGGGCTTGCTCGGGACTCATGTAGTTGGCAGTGCCGATGAGCATTCCGATGTTCGTTTGCGAGGCGGTGCCGGTGAGGTCGCTCGCCTGGCCGGGGAGCGCGGATTCGTCAAGCCGTGCGATCCCGAAGTCGAGAATCTTGACGCGGCCCCTCGGAGTGATCATGACGTTCGACGGCTTGATGTCCCGGTGGACGATGCCATGCTCATGGGCCTCGGCCACTGCATCCGCGAGCTGCACGGCGATATCGAGAATCTCGTCGATCGCGATCCGCTCGGCGGAGATCCGTTTGGTCAGAGTCTCGCCTTCGATCCACTCCATGGCGATGAAGTCGAGGCCGTCGTCGGTTCCCGCGTCATAGACATGCGCGACGCCAGCGTGCGAGAGACCGGCTACGGCATGCGCTTCGCGAAGGAAGCGGCGGCGCACGCTCTCATCTGCCGATCGCTCCGGTGTGATGATCTTCAGCGCCACCTGCCGCGAAAGGCGCTGGTCTTCGGCCAGGTAGACTTCTCCCATTCCACCTGAGCCGAGCCTGCGCAGGATCCTGTACTGCGCGATGCGTTCGCGGTCGAGGGGCATCAATCGGGCTTAATGGAGCGAGACCATTATCGCTCATCGTCACTCATAGGCGCCGGATCGCCGGCCGTGAGCGTCGTGCAGGGATTGGCGATCCGGCGAAAGATCAGCCGCAGTTTGCCTAGTGTCACGACATCTCCGTCGACCATCGTCACGACACTACGCACGCGCCGTCCTCCCAGAAACGTGCCGTTCTTGCTGCCGAGATCCTCAATGGTGGCGGCGTCAGCTGTGATGTTCACTCGCGCGTGCTCACGGGAGACCACGCCGTGATGCGCAAGCTGCTCCATTCCGCGCCCGAGGATCGTTTCGCCCGGCGGCAGGAGAAGATCGATCCCGTCGCCGGTAAGGCGAGAGAGTGAAGAGGCAACTTGCTGATCGGAAGGCGTGGTCCCGCCATCGAGGAAGGCATAGCCAAAACCAAATATCGTCCGAAGATAGCGAGGCTCTTTGGCGTCGTCATGAAGAGCGCGCCGCACCTCCGCGACGATCGTGGCGAGGTTCGACTCCGAGACGAAAACGTCCGGCCAGAGGACGTCATAGATTTCTTTGCGCGATACCGCGGCGGGGCGGCGCTCCACAAGATGCTGCAGGAACGCGTACGCCTTGGGCGACAGGCGAACCTCCTCGCCGCGCACCGAGACCAGACGGCGGTCCAAGTCGATCGCGAAGTCGGCTGAGGTCACGCGCATGAAGATAGTGTCGCATGGCCCGGCGCAGAGCTATGCGCGTTGGTTCCCGTGTGAGGCTAACTCGCCGAGGAAATCGTCCAGCGGCATCGGCTTGCTGAAGAGAAAGCCCTGGATGTAGTCGCACTGCATTTCGCGCAGGAATTCGAGCTGATCGCGGTGCTCGATCTCCTCGGCGATCACTTTCATCTCCAACTCGTGCGCGAGGTCGATGATCGCTTTCGTGATGGCGCGAGCGCGCTGGCTGGAGGAGAGTCGCGACACGAACGTGCCTGGCACCTTCACGCCGTCGAGAGGGAAGTGGAGCAAGTGCTCGACCGAGGAGTGGCCGGTGCCGAAATCGTCGAGCCAGAGCTGCACGCCCAGCTCCTTCAACTCGTCGAGCACGTGCATCGTCTGTTTGGGATGCTCGATGTAGCTCATCTCCGTGATCTCGATATTGATCTTTCTCAGGTCGTTGCCGTTGCCTTTGACGAGCTTGAGAAGGCGCTGCATGAAGTTGCCTTCCTGAAATTCGCGCGGCGAAAGATTCACGTTGAGATGCACGTCCGGCCCGGCCTGCTTCTGCCAGGTAGCGGCGTCCGCGTAGGCGCGATGCATCGTCCAGGAGTCGAGCTTGAAGATCTCCGGCCCTTCTTCCGCGGCCTCGGTGAGCGGCGCCGCGCTTCGAATCTCGCCGTTTCCCCGCCTCGATCGCATGAGCGCCTCGGCGCTGATGATGCGGCGCGATTCGAGCTCGTGGATCGGCTGATAGAAGAGCACGAGCTGGTCCTGATCGATGGCGCGGCTCAGGCCAGACGACGGTGCGGATTCAGACATCGATCAGACCAATCCAACACCCGTGCCGATGCGCGCTGTCCGCTACAATCGCGCGCTCATGCCCGACGAGATCCTGATCGTTCACTCGCGCATCGCGGAGCGGGTTAAGCGCGGGCAGACGGTGCAGCACGTTCTGGCGGCGCTTCTCCTCGCCAACGCGGCGATCGGCCATCTGCAATCGCCGGAAAGCCACGCCGTCGTTCTTCCGGCGCTCGAGATCGCGGCCAGCGCGGCGCTGATCATCGCAGCGGTCCGGGAAAAACTGCGGCACTCGCGTGGCGCTGGACACGAGAAGGTGGCCTGGCTCGAGCTCGCCGGCGCGGCGATGGGATTCGTCGAGGCGTTCCAGCGAGTGCAGGAGCGGCAGCATCACCACCTGTCGTTTCTGATCCTCTCGTTCGTGCAGCCGGTGATCCTGCTGCTGTTCGCGTTTTTCGATGCGCGCGTCTGGTCGAAGCGGTACCTGAAACTGGATGACGACAGATTCGAGATCCGCTTGCGCCGGTGGCGCCGGCGCGTTCGTTGGGAAAACGTCCGCAGCTTCCGCATGCACGAGAAGGCTGTCGAGTTCAGGCTCAACAACGGCGGCAAGCGGACGATCAGCCTCCGCGACGCGAAAGAATGCGATCAGGCCATGGCGTGGCTGGAGGAAAAGCTCAGACTGCGCGGGATCGCCGAATCAACGGCGCCATAACTGCCAGCCGGCGATCGCCAGTCCAAGAAGCGCGAGCGCGACGAGCAACTTGTTCGCGGCGAGCGTGCTCCCGATCGACGCCCGCGGTTTGGCTTTCGCCGCGTTCTGCGCCATCGCGCTCATCTCCTGGCGCTTCTGCGAACCGCGCATCGACTCGGAAACGGCGCTTTGAAAGGAAGCGAGCGTGCGCGGCTCGTCGGCCGGAGCGACCGCCATTCCGCGCTGGCTGTCGATGTGAATCACATTCGACGGCATCGGCACGATGAGCTTCTCACCGTGATCGCCCGCGGCGACGTTGTAGGTTCCCTGGTCGAAGTAGAGCGGGCTGGGCCCGAGGCGGGTGTTGCGGAGGAAGACGACATGCTCATCGCCGGTCTCGAAAACAGGGACGCCGATCGTCTCCTGATGGATTCCGTTAACTGTGCCGCCCGGCGTGACGACGGTGAGCTGGCCGGAGGCATCGCCCTTGAGGGACTTCTCAACAGCGAAGGTTGCGTAGGTGACGATCCAGCGTCCGGTGGGGTCGAACTTGGCCTCTGTCTTGACGCATTTGCCGAGGATGATGGCGGCGGAGTTGTCGACCTTTTCGTCGAAGGTGGCGGCCTGAGCAATCGCAGCTTTTGCCGAAGGGATGGCGAGCACAACCAGCAGAAGCGCCGCGAGAGGAACGAGTCGGTTATTTGTAGTCATCCTGAGGCTCGTTAGAAGCAATCGAGAGGCCAGTTTATTGCGGACGTTTTGTCATTCCGAGCGGGCGGGCGTGCGGTGGGCGAGGAATCCCCTTCCTGCGCGGCGATCCTCGAACGTCAGCGGGGGATTCCTCTCCGTGCTTCGCCGGTTCGGAATGACAAACTCGCACGAGGGCGCGAGCGTGTACCCCGCGACCCTGAAACGGCTCGCTGTCATTCCGAGCGGGCGGGCGTGCGGTGGGCGAGGAATCCCCTTCCTACGCAGCGATCCTCGCGCATCGGCAGGGGAGTCCTCTCCGTGCTTCGCCGGTTCGGAATGACAAACTCGCGCGACTGCAAGACCCCGTAACCGCGAGACCGCAACACGGCCTGTCTCATGCACTGTGCGCATTGGGATGCGGCAATTCGTTCTTCTCTTTCTGGCCCTGACGCTCGCAGCGTGCGCGAAGCAGGACGACGGCGAAAAACTCGAAAAGTCCGTCACCTCGTGGCGAGCGACGTTGCAATTCGTGGCCGGCGCCCGGTTGGGAAATGAAGTCGGCGCCGGCTTCGCCAGAAAAACCATTGACGCGGCGATCGAAGATCTCACGACGCAAACCGCCGCCCCGTCGCTGCCGAAAGAGCTGACCGCACGAGCGGAGAAAGTCATCGGAGCCGCGGGCGAGTTGCGTCGCGCGATCGAGAGCGACGATCGCGCAGGCATCGCACGCGCGCGAGGTGAGCTGGCCGAGGAGCCGGCGAAATCGCAATGAAGAAAGTGATGCAGGTGGCGCTGGGAGTCGTCACAGGAATCGGCGGTTTTCTCGAAGTCGGCTCCATCGCCACAGCTGCCCAGGCGGGAGCGTCGTTTCGTTTTGCGCTCCTCTGGTCGATCGCGCTCGGTACGATCTGCCTCATTTTTCTAGTCGAGATGACCGGGCGGCTCGCGGCGGTATCGAAGCACTCCATCGCCGACGCCGTGCGCGAGCGCTTCGGGTTCAAGTTCGCCGTCATTCCGCGCGTGGCGGAGATCCTCGTCAACATTCTCGTGATCGGGGCGGAGATCGGCGGCGTGTCGCTGGCTCTCAAGTTCGTCACCGGCATCGAGGTTCGCGTCTGGGCGATTCCGGTAACGCTGCTGATCTGGCTCGCGATCTGGGCCGGGACGCTCGACTTCATCGAAGACGCGACGTCCGTCCTCGGCCTCGTCGCCTTTGCGTTCATCGTCGCGGTCGTGAAGATGCACCCCGACTATCACGCCGTCCTCAAAGGGTTCGTCCCCTCGGCGCCGCGGCAGGACGCCGCACACTACTGGTTCATCGCCGTCGGCATCCTCGGCGCCACGATCAGTCCCTACATGTTCCACTTCTACGGCTCGGGCGCCATCGAAGACAAATGGGGCGAGGACAGCCTCGGCGCGAACCGCGTCACCGCCGCGCTCGGAATGTCCTTCGGCGCGGTGATGTCGGTGGCGGTGCTCGTCTGTGCGGCGCTGGTGCTGGCGCCGCGCGGCATCGACGTGACGCGCTACGAGCAGGCCGCGCTCGTCCTCATTCCGGCGCTGGGCCGCTGGGGACTTCCCCTGTTTGCGGCCACCCTCGGCGTCTGCTGCTTCGGTGCTGCGATCGAGGTCAGTCTGGCGACCGCGTACATGGTTGCGCAGACGCTGGGATGGAATTGGGGCGAGAACAAGAAGCCCGACAAAGAGGCACGCTTTTCGATGACGTACATCGTCATGCTGCTGCTCGGTGGCGCGCTGCTGCTGACTGGAATTGATCCGTTGAAGCTGACGGTGTTCGCGATGGCCATCACCGCCGTGATCCTGCCGCTCATCGTGATGCCGTTCATGCTTCTTCTCAACGACAAGACATACGTACACGAGCACACGAACGGTCCGATCGGCAACACCGTGGTGGTGCTGACGCTGCTGCTCGCATCGATCGTAGCCATCATCACGATTCCGCTCGAGATTGCAGGAGGCGGCTGATGGCGATGAGGAAGGACTACTGCCTTGTCCGCGATCTGCTCGACAACCAACTGGTCGATCGCGAGAACGAGCACCTCGGCAGAGTGGACGGCATCATCCTGCACGTTGCACGCGGCAAGCAGCCACGCGTCACCTATCTCAAATCGGGAGCGCCGGTCCTGGCGCGCCGGATGGGTCGGCCATGGGAGCGCTTCGTCGCGTTCATGACCCGCCACTTCGGCGTGCGGAAGGAGCCGGTTTTCCGCGTGCCGTGGAAGAAGGTCACGAAGGTCGGGATCGATGTCCACACCGACCTCGATGCCAGAAAATCGGATGCGTTCGCCTGGGAGCATTGGCTGGACGACCATCTGATCGGGAGGTTGCCGCTCGCTCATGAGCACATCAAAGAAGAATGAGGTGAGGCTGGAGCTGCTCCTCGGGCGCCGGGTGCTCGACGCGAACGGCGTGAAGGTCGGACGCATCGAGGAAGTTCTGGCCGAGCGCGACGGCGACGAGCTGCTCGTGACGCAATACCTCGTCGGCGTCTACGGCCTCTTCCAAAGCCTCTCCATTCAGCACTTCGGCGCCGGCCTGCTTCGTCTGCTCGGCGCACGCGCCCACAGCACAAAGCCGCATCGCATCCCGTGGGACAAACTCGATCTCAGCGATCCGGAGCATCCGCGGCTGACGTGTGGGATCGAGGAGTTGTAGCTACGAAGGAGAGCCATTGCAGGGCAACGGATGTGAGAAACTATCCTTGGTACAGCAGGCGACTGATTGGTTTTCTGGCAGAGATTTGAACCCGAATTCTACGAGTATGAATTTGATGAAGCGGAACTCTCGGCGCATGACGTCACGGCTGACGAGGCCGCGGAGGTGCTGTGGAACGGGTTCGATGTTCGGCGAAACAAGCGAGAGGGTACTGGTTATCAGCTTGTTGGCAGAACCGACGGTGGGCGGCTGCTGAAGCTGATCGTCTATGAAAGAAGTAAGGGTTTGATCAGGGTTATCACTGGCTGGCCGCTATGAGTACACGAAAGAAACCGCTATCGGGCGACATCGAGCGCGCGTTGATAAGAGATGCTGACAATCCTGACGCGTGGGACGAACCGATCACGGTAAAGGCCAGTGCCAGCTCGAAGCCGTCATGGTACGGCAAGCATGGCCGGTCTCAGCCATCTCCAAGCCGTGTCGTTACAACTGGTGATGAACCTCTGCTTGTCGGTGAGGCGGCGTTGTCGTTTGCGAACCTCGAGCATTGTCTGGAGCTCGCGATGTGGCAGTTAGTGAGCGGGGATAGGAATCAACAGCCCCTGGTTGAGGCCATCACCGCGGAAATGTCATTCGATCGCAAAGTAGTCGCCTTTGCCAGCCTCTTCAGGCTGCGTTTTCCTGATGAGAGCAATGATCCCGAGTTACGGGCAGCGCTCGACGACCTTTTCGCCGCCTACGCCGGCCGAAGCGCCATCCTCCATTCGATGGCGCTGGCATTCGTAGATCTCGCCAAGATCCGTGACAACATCGCCATGATTGGTCGGCGTTTTGCCAGTTTCTCCATGACTCGAGTGCAGCAGCGAATTGCGGTGCCTCCATCCGCCCAGAAAATCGCAGGCTAGCGCCGCGCCGTGTCTTCATCGCGCGGGCCCAGGGGCCAGCGACCTCTCGCTACGCCGCGCGCGGCCGCCGCCTTCGGTCGGCGATCGTCTCGCGCAGAAACTTCAGCAGGGCGCGCTCTTCCTTCGACATTCCGATCCGCACCACCGGCGATCCTTTTTGTTTTCTGCGCAGCATCTCGAAGGGTTTGCCGTCCATGTACTCGTCGAGCAGGCGAGGGCAGATGTAGGACGAGCGGCAGACGGCGGGGGTGTTGCCGAGTTGCTCCGACGTCGCTTCGACCGCTCGTTTGATCTTGCGCTTGCGCTCCGTCTTGCTGGCGCCCTGACCTTCCATCGCCAAAGCGATCGAGCAAAGGAGCGTGCCGGCCCAGGTGCGGAAGTCTTTCGCGGTGAAGTTCGCGCCGATGATCGATTGGATGTAGTCGTTGACGTGGCGGTCCTTCACATCGCGCGTCCGGCCATTCTCGATGAAGGCGAAGAGCTCCGGCTCGCGCAGGCTGCGCAGCTTCTCGACGATCGCGGCCACCTCCGGATCCTCGATGGCGCGCTTCTGCGACTTGCGCCACTTGCCGACGTAATCGAACGAGATCACGTCTCCCTCGACCTTCACGTGCTTCGAGCGAATCGTCGTCAGGCCGTACGTCGCTTCCGACTTCGCGCTCTTGTCGTTGCCGACGCGGAAGAAGCCCTGGTCGATGAGGCGGACGATCGCGGCCAGCACGTGCTCGCGATCGAGATCGGCGCGCTTCAAGTCCGCGCGGACGCGGCGTCGCAGCGCCGGGAGCGCTTCTCCGAATTCGACCACACGCTTGAACTTTTCTTCTTCCCGTTGCGCGCGGAAGCGGGGATGGTAGAGATACTGCGTCCGCCCTTTCTTATCGAGCCCGACGGCCTGGAGCGGTGCGGCGTCGCTGCGCGCGATTCGCACCTCCTGCCACGCCGGCGGGATGACCAGCTTGCGGATGCGCGCCAACGATTTTTCATCCTCGATGAGGACGGCCGAGGAGTTGCGGTAGGTAAAGCCGGATTCTTTGGAACCTTCGCGCCGGATGCCGTGAAGATCGAGGTTCCAACGTCTGCGAACTCCCTTTCCCGGCATGTTGCCCGCGAATTTTGCGAGAATGGTGCCGCTTGACGGATGGCGATAGCGCGAAGGGGATGCCCAACAGCGGCGCGGTCGAGCCGTTGACGCTTCGCCAGCGACAGATGGTGATCGGCCTCGCGATCGCCGTTGCCGCGACGCGCTTCCTGGCCGTGTCGCATTCGATGTGGGACTGGGACGAGGCGCTCTTCGCGGCCACGCTCCATCACTACGACGTCGCGCAGCATCATCCGCACCCTCCCGGCTTCCCCCTCTTTTTCGCGCTGGCCAAACTGGCGCGCGTCGTCATTCACGATGACTTTCACGCGTTGCGCGCCGTCAGCACGCTGGCCGCGTTGTTCGTGTTTCCGGCGATGTTCGCGCTGGCGCGCTCGCTGCGTTTCCGGTTCCGGACCTGCATCATCGCAGCGCTGCTCTTCGCATTTCTTCCGAACGTCTGGTACTGGGGCGGAACCGGCTTCACCGACGAGCTGGCGATGGTGACTGCTGTTGGGGGAGCGGCGTTTCTGCTTCGCGACGATCGCCGTCGCGCCAGCTACCTCACCGGATGTGCGCTCTTCGCGGCGACGATGCTCGTACGCGGACAGAACGTCCTGCTGGTCTGGCCGTGGATCGTGGGATCGTGGCGGCGCCTTCGTGAGCGGCGCATGCAAGTTGTAGCCGGAACGGCGCTCATCGTCGTCCTCGTCCTCACCGGCTACGGGATCGTCGCGCAACTCAGCGGCGTCGGAACGTACATCCGCGCTACGAAGGCCCATCAGCGTTACGTGGCGACGGTCGATGGTTTGTTCAATCCCGTCCGTCCTCCGATGCGCGACCTCTTCTACGACTTCGCGTTCGATCCCTTCCAATCGTATGCGCTGACCTGGGGATCGCGCGCGGTCTCGATTCTGATGATCGTCTTCATGCTGGCGGCACTCGCTCGCCCGCGGCGCGCGCACCTTCACGCCATCCTCACGTTTCTGCCGAACTTTCTGCTGGCCTGGTTCTTTCTGAGCCCGACCGGCATCAGCCGGCTTTCCCTCGGCTACATCGCGCTCAACGCGCTGCTTGCGGCCGACGGAATGGATGTCATCGCCACGTTTCTCGCCTTCCTCGGGTCGCGCATCCGCGCGATCCCGCGCGAGCGTTTCGTGGCTGCGTTGCAGATTCTTTTCGCTGCCGCCGTCATCGGGCGTTACATCTTCTGGGTGTGGCCGGCGTTGGATGAGGTGCGGACGAAGGACTCGCCGCCGGTGCAGGCGATGCGGTGGATCGGTCAAAACGTTCCGCGCGGCGCCACGATCTACCTTGCCGGCGCGCTGGAGCCAATGGCAGATTACTTTCTCGCGGATTACAACGTCATCCAGGTGAGAGACGACTTCGATGTGTCGAAGCAACCTCCGCAGGCGGGAGCGTTTGTCGTCGCCGATGGGCCCAGCAGGCTGGTGCAGGCCGTCAACTTCCAGCGGCCGCACAGGCGATTGTTTGCTCTCTTTCATCATCGTTATTTCGAGACGTCGGTCACGCCGGCTGCTGGCTGGATCAACTTCGGCGCCGGCTGGTATGGCGAGGAGCAGGACGTCGACGGACATTGGTGGCGATGGATGGGCCAGGAAAGCCACACGCTCCTCGGGCCCGTCGGAAGCCGCGCGCTACTCGGCGTCAGCGCAACGTTTCCGCTCGAATTCGAGCCTGCGCCGATGGTGACCATTGCGTTCAACGGAATGGTGATCGACCGCTTTCTGGCGACGCAGCGGGATGTGAACCGCTCGTATGTCGTGACGCCCCGAGGTACACCCGGCGAGCTCGTGATCTCGGTCGATCACTCCATCAACCTCGCGCGCCTGCACCGCGGCCCGGACCCGCGCGAGCTGGGCCTCCAGCTTCACAACGTGACCTGGAAAGCGCAATGACACGCGACTCGCTGCGATCGCTCGCCTATACGAGCCCGGCTCCGTTGACGCGCCGCCAGTGGTCCATGTTCGGCGTCGCCGCGGTGGCCGCCGCGATCACCCGCTTCGTCACGATGGCGCGGACTCCGTGGGATTGGGACGAGTTCCTTTTCATGTTCGCCGTCGAGCGCTTCGACATTTCCCGGCATCACCCGCATCCACCCGGCTTCCCGCTCTTCATCGCCTTCGCGAAGCTCATTCGCGTCCTCGGGTTCGACAACTTTCACGCCCTGCAGATGATGAACGTGGCCGCCGCGATCGCCATCGTTCCGGTCATGTTCTTTCTCTGCCGCGAGCTGCGCATGCCGTTTGCGACGTCGCTCTCTGCCGGGCTGCTGCTGGCGTTCTTTCCGAACGTCTGGTTCTTCGGCGGCACCGCATTGAGCGATGTGCCGTCGATGACGCTGGTGGTCCTCGCGGTGGCGCTGCTGGTGGCCGGATGCCGCGATTCGCGCTACTACCTCGCCGGTGCGGCTTTGCTCGCAGTCGCGGGAGGATTCCGGCTGCAGAACCTGCTGATCGGATTGGTCCCGCTGGCAGTGGCGAGCTGGTTTCAAATCCGCCGAGGAGTTGGGCGCGTCGTCGGGGCGGCGGTGGTGATCGCAGTCATCATCGGAGCCAGCTACGGCGCCGCCGCATGGCTGACCGGCTGGGATTCGTACCAGGAATTGATCCGGCAGCATGGCCAGTACATCACGCAAACCGACTCGTTTCGCGCGCCGCACCGTGCCGCGCTCTGGACGGTGTTCGAGGACTTTTTTCTAAGGCCGTACCACGCGCCGGTGATCAACACGATCGTCACGATCTTCGCAGTCGTCTCGATGGCGATTTCGCTCGTGAAAATGCGCGCTCACGTTCTTCTGGCCCTCGCCGCGTTCGTTCCGTTCTGCGTCTTCGCGTGGCTGATGCTCGACCACTTGAGCGCAGGCCGCTTCTCGATCGGCTACGCGCCGCTGATCGCATTACTCGCGGCAGATGGGATCCGGCTGACGATGCGGAGGGATGCCGTCGAAGCAGCGGTTGCGGCCTTCGTTCTGATCGTGATGATCGCGTGGTCGTGGCCCGCGTTCGAGAACCTGCACAGCGCGGCGTCGCCGTCGGCCGCCGCCGCAATCTGGATTCGCGACCATGCCGATCCGCGAACCTCGGTCGTCGATGCAGGGGAGTCGATGGGGCCGGCCGCGGAGTGGTACTTACCCGCGTACCGCCGCGTTCCGCCCGGCGAAGTTTCGCTCGCCGCGCCGCAGACTTACGAGTTGCGCGAAGGCCGGCCGCACGATGCCGCGGCGGTGACGTTCACGCATCCGCGCGACCGGCTCTGGAACGTCGTGCGACGCCGCTACTTCGAAGTTTTCGTGGTTCAGCGTACCGGCCGCGTGCCGTGACGGTTCGCATCGGCCGAGCTTCGGAGCGCGGCCCATCCCTTACATGCAATCCAAGATGACCGCCTTCAGTTATCCTTGCAGTCAGGAGAATCACCGAACATGAGCACCGTCACGATTGATCTCGACGAGGGTCTCGCTACTCTGCTGCACCAGACGAATGAGAACGTCGAACTTGCCGCCAGCGAGATGATCGTGCTCGAGTTGTATCGGGGAGGTGCAATCTCGGGGGGCAAGGCCGGCGAATTGCTCGGGATGCCCCGGCTGGACTTCATCCGCCACGCCGCTCAGCTCGGTATACCAGTCATCGATATGACCGCGGATGAGTGGGAGCACGAGAAAGCTGTGGTGTGCCTGTCATCCTGAGCCGCCGAAGGACACGAAGTGCCGAAGGACGGTCGAAGGACCCCCTGATTCTGTGCAGGGAAGGGCGGGGGCAATACCCCCAATGCACTGCGCTGGGGGTCCTTCGACGTCCTCCGGCACTTCGTGTCGTCCGGCAGTCTCAGGATGACAGCGGTTGGGTAGCGCGGAGGGGAGTCCGCGCTACATCTTGAACGTGATCGACTGCGGTCTCCAGGTCTTTACGCGCTTGCCGTCCTTGATCGCCGGGGTGAATCGCACGGCGCGCATCGCTCGAATCGCTGCCTCGTTGAAACCGAATCGCGGATCGCCGCGCAGTACTTTCACCTCGGTCACGTCGCCCGTCTCCGAGATCAGGGCGGTGATGATGATCGTCGCCGATGCGCGCTGCTGCGCGGCCAGCGGTGGATAGAACGGATGGATCACTGAGAGCGGCTCCGGAACTTTGTCGAGTTCCGTGACGTCGATGACGTCTCCCTCGTGGATCGTGACTGCTGCCGTCTGCGGTTGGACGATGGGCGCGACGGCTGCCGGTTGCGACGGCGTGAGAGCCGGAGCCTGCGCCAACGTCTGCGTGGCCGGAACCTCCTGCCGTGCGTTGACGCGGCGCTGATCGAGCGCGGCTGCGGCGCCGCCGCGGTCGTCCACCTGTGTTGGCGGCGTGGGCGAGATCATGCTCGCCGTCTGCACCGGTGCATTCCGCGACTGCTGCTGTTTGAGCTGCTTGTTCATGTCCGCCTGCAGCTTCATCATCTCTTCCTGCATCTTCTGTTCGACCGCCGCCTCGAACGCTTTCTTCTGCGCGGAAGGATCGACGGTGGCAGTCGTGGCGGTTGATGTTGGGACCGCCGCGATGACCGGCTGCGAGATGATTTTCGGACGCGGAGGCGCAGCGGCAGCGTGCACGACGGTCGCGGCCGGCGGCTTCGGCTTGAGCATGAAATACGCGCCCAGGCTGACTGCGATCAGAGCGGCGGCGGCGATGGCGAGCAGCGGCATGCGGCTCTTCGACGGCTCCTCGGCCGATGCGATCGGTGCCACGCCCGGCGCAGCGGCAGCCGGTGCGAGTGCATACGCTGCAACGTTGACCTTCTGCTCCTTCTCGATCTCGAGCGTTTCTCCCTCCAGTTCTTTCTTCAGGAGATTGCTGAGGTAGAAGGCGAGATTGAAGGTCGACGCGGAGTAGTTGCCGCCATGGACGAGCGCCGAAAGCACCTGCTTCATGTCGCCGATCGATGCGTAGCGCGCGTTCGGATCGATGGCCAGCGACTTCTCCATGATCGTGCGGAGATCGTCGGGCAGCGGCTGTCCGGAGAACGTCCGCGCGGCGCGAATCGTCTGCGTGAACGCGCTCGCCGTGACCGCGTCCGGCGGCTCGTTGCCGGTGACGAGCAGATAGATGATCGCGCCGAGCGAGTAGACATCCGTCGTCTTCGAGATCTCGCCGGAGCTGCGGTACTCGGCGGGGAAGTACCTGCCCAGCTCCGAGGCCACTTTGGAATCGGCGAGCGAGGCGATGATTCCTTTGCCGAGCTGCTGACCGGCCACGCGAATCTCTCCCTCGTCCGTGATCCAGACGAACTGCGGGATCAACGCTCCATGCGAGAGGCGGTTGCCGAGGTAGCGGAGGTCGGCCGTGGTGGCGAGCGAGAGCGCGATCTTCTCGGCGATGACGATGGCCTGATCGAGCGGCACCGGATTTGGCGTCGTGCCGCCATCGCCGCGGGCACGATCGACGATGTGCCGCAGCGAGCGGCCGCCGGCGTATTCGTGCGCCACGAACGGGATGCCGTTGGTGACGTCGATCATCTGTTCTTTGGCGAAGGTCGTTCCGCTCAGCAGAGGCACCAGCTGGTTCGCCTCCGACGCGGCCTGCGTCATCGCGGCGCGATTGCCGCCGCTCATCCGGCGCAGCGCCAGCATCGGGCCGAGGGCTGATCCCTCGACGTGAGCGGCCCTCCAAAGATCACCGAGTGCATCGGTGTCGAGCTTCTTGAAGAGAATGAACGTTCCGAACTGCTCGTACGGACGGTTTTTGGCAGCCATCTCTCGGGACCCCCACGGATTGTTTGCGGTCCGGGGAGGATAGCACACCAAAGGTTATTGGCAGTAGTTATTTGGTGGTTTGCGGCTGTGCCTGCTGCGCCGCCCGCTGATCGCGGTACCACTGAATCTGATAGATCTGCACGTTGTGGTCGTGATCCGCCATGTTCGTCGCGAAGGCGTGCGTGCCGTCGTGTTTGGCGACGAAGTAAAGGTAATCACTCTTCGCCGGTGCGGCCGCGGCTTGCAGCGACGCCAGGCCGGGATTGGCGATCGGCCCAGGCGGCAGGCCGTGAAAACGATACGTGTTGTACGGCGAATCGATCTGCAGGTCGGCCTTGTGGATGTTGCCGTCCCAGCGTTGGGCGAGCTTGAGCGCGTAGATCACCGTCGGGTCGGCGCCGAGGAGCATGTTGCGATTGATGCGGTTGAAGTAGACCGAGGCGACGAGCGGGCGTTCCGGCGGCATGCGCGCCTCGGTCTCCACAATCGACGCCAGCGTCACCGTTTTGTGGAGGTCCAGGCCGGTGGTGATGTAGTTCATCTCGCCGCCGAAATGCTTGCGGAAGTTGGTGACCATTCCCGCGACGATGTCGCGCGGCGGCGTGCCCGGATTGAACTTGTACGTGTCGGGGAAGAGGTAGCCCTCGAGCGTTTTCGCCTCGGGTGCGATGTCGCGGATCAATTCGGGATCGCCGGTCAGCTTGTCCCACTCCGCGTCGCGTCCGAAACCTTCCTGCACAAAAATGTGTGCAACGGCGAAGCGGTCCAGCCCTTCGCGCACCGTCACGCTCTTCGCGACGACCTCGCCTCGAATCAGTTTGTCGAGCACTTCCTCGGCAGACATCGGCTTCGAAAACTCGTAGATCCCCGCCTTGATCGAATCGTTGTGGCGGGCGATCTTCATGTAGACGAGCGGAAGGTATTCGTCGCGAATGATCCCCTCGGCTTCGAAATGTTTGAGGATCACCGAAGTGCGAAGGCCGTGGCGCACTTCGATGTCTTTGCGTGGCTCCGTGTAGCCCTTGAACGGGGAGCGCATGGCGCGGAGGAAAAACCAGCCGCCGGCGATCAGCAGCAGCGCGCCGAAGATGCCGATGGTCATCAGCGACTGCACGAGTTTCCGGCAGCCGCCTGGCCTGGCCGCGCGGCGAGCTATGACGCCCTCCTGGCAAGGTCGTCGAGGTAGGACTGGAGAATCACGGCCGCGGCATGCATGTCGATTTCGCGCTGGGCGTCACGCCGCTTCATGCCATTCTCCCGAAGCTGTCGTGAGGCCTCGGTCGTCGTAAGCGCTTCATCCCAGAGCACGACCACGTTGCACGTTTTCTGCCGCAGACGCTCGGCGAAGTCGCGAAACTTCTCCTCGCCATTGGTGCTGTGCGGCCGCCGCGGGACGCCGAGGACGATCGTCTCCGCCTCGAGCTCGCGCGCGATCCCAGCCAGCTTGCCGATGATGTCCCCCTCGTTCCTGACGACGGAGTGCGGCCTGGCGATCGCGCCCGCATCGCTCACCGCCACGCCGATGCGGCGCCCTCCGTAGTCGATGGCAATGATGGACACGGCGGGATTGTACTTGGCTGCGCCCGTGAGATGCTTCGGCCTGAGAGGCTGGCTCATGACCGACATCGAGAAGAACAAGCGAACCGTCACGGCGTTTTATGACCTGATGTTCAATCAGTGCAAGCCGGCCGAGGCGATCGCGAAGTTCGTCGGCGCCGAGTACATCCAGCACAATCCTGACGTCGCCGACGGAGCGCAGGCGTTCATCGATTACTTCGAGAAGATGGCCGCCGAGTTTCCGGGCAAGCACGTCGAGTTCAAGAAGGTGATCGCCGAGGGGAGCTACGTCGTGCTGCACTGCTACCAGACGTGGCCGACGGACCGCGATTGGGCCGGCATCGACATCTTCCGCCTTGACGACGACGGAAAGATCGTCGAGCACTGGGACGTGCTCCAGCCGATTCCGGAGGAGTCGGCGAACGCGAACACGATGTTTTAGCGCCCAGCGGCAGTGGCACGAACCCAATCCGATGTACATCACGAAGTTCAGCGCCGGCGTGGAGTAGCAACGTCGAGCATTCGCAACGGGGGACGACCATCCGGGCGGGACGCCCGGACGGCCGCGGGCGAGACGCCCGCACTCCTATTTCACGCCGTTTCGCAGTTCTGTGATGTCGGCCGCCTTGATGAGCGTCGAGAGGGCTGTCACCGTCGGCGTATCGGTGTAGGTTTGGGCCGTCAATACGAGCGAGGAGCGCGCTGCATTGAGTTTCGCGCGCAGCTCGTTGATATGAACCGCCTTTGCTTTGGTGGAGTGCGCTGTGATGGTCGGGTCGGTGAAGGTGGTGCTGCATGGCGCAGGGTTCGACGCCAGCGTGCAGACGGCGCTCACGGCGGTCCGCAGCTCATCGATGTGAACCTTTTTCACGATCACCGGCACCGAGTCCGTGAAGATAACGGTTGTGGCCAGATCGCCCGTGCTGAACGACGAAAGGTTGTTTCCTGCGTCGACGGATTTGACCTTGTAGATGTAGGCCGTGTTCGCGGTTGCCGAGTTATCGGTAAACGGCGACGAGGCTGGGCAAGTTGTGGCCACGACGCAGACGGTCGTGAACGTGCTGTTATTGGCCGAACGGGAAATCTCGTATTTCGCAGCGCCGGTCGCGGCGGTCCACGTGATCTGAACGCTTGTGGAGGTGAGTGCGGTGGCTACGACGTTGGTGGGAGGGAGGAGGCTGGTGATGGTCACTGTCCTGGTGTCAGTGATGCCTACGCCGCCGTTGGGGAACCCGGACCCGTTCGTGCCGTTCTTGTACGCCGTGGCGCGCAGCACGACGCTGCCCGAAGCACCGGCGGTGTAGGTGATGGACGCGATGTTGGTAGAGCTGGTGATCGTGCCGCCTGTGATCGTCCATGAGTAGGTAGGCGTGCCGCCGCTGGTGACGTTGACCGACGCGGTGTTGCCGGTCGAATTCGCGGCGACGCTCGAGGATGCGGTGATCGTCGACATCGTCATCGTGCCGACGGCGTTCACGATATTGAAATCGCCGCCGTATGGCGATATTGGTCCGGCAGCATTGAGCATGTAATCGTCGAGCTCGTGCTTGCTCACTTCGGAGGCCTGGCCGAACGTGAACCGGCTCTGGGGTACGTTGGAGATGAACACGTTGTGGCAGTAACTCATGATCGTGCCCTTCTCGGTCGGGGCAGAGCTGTAGTCGGTGCCGGTAGCACAGGCACCAAACGGCGTGGCTTGCTCGACCTCGCCGGTGTGGCACATATCGACGAAAAGCTGCGTTGGGTGATTCGTTCCGGCAGCTTCCAAGGCGCTGATCGCGACGCAGTGTGTGTGGTGGCCGGCGAGATTGTGACCGAGCTCGTGCGCGTATTCTTCCAGTGGCCAGTAGCCTTGAATACCGGTCGGGCCGCTCGGAAATCCGGTGCCGGGCATGCCGTACACGGTCCCGTTTGAGGTGGCATTCGGATCGGGAATCGAACCGAGTCCAGTGGAACCGAAGAGCCGGCCGATTCCCCCGCACCAGGCGTAGCCGCCGTAGTAGTCGCTGCCGCCCGCGCTGACATCACCCGCTCCGATGGTGCCTTCCCACGCGATACCACCCGGGACGTCCTTGCCGCTCATCATCACCACGGCCGAGCGCTTCAGGCTGAGGTGGTTCGAGTGGTAGTAGTCTCCGAGCTCGAGCATCGCAGTGAACGGGTCCATCGTCGCCGACCATGGATCGGTTCCAGGGCCGCCTGAATAGATATGTACGTTCTGCTGGACGACGTTCGTGTGCAGGTCGCGGTTATAGATCGTAGAGACTGCGCCGGTCAGGTTCGTGATGTAGTTCGTTGCGGTTGTGACGCTGTTCCCGGCGTTCGCATAAAACTCGTCATCCGTCTCCACTTCCACAGCCATGGCGTACGACTGCGTGCCGGTGATGCCCTGAGCGATCGGCGCAAGACCGCTGGCTTTCGCCTCGACCGTGAATCTCTTGTTGATGTGCGGGAGAACGGGCAACTTCTCGACGCCGCATGACCACGTTTGACCGGTCATCGGAATCGCATCGCCTGCGTCGGACGCGGTCAGGAAATAGTCGAAGTCATCGCGAGGATCGGTTCGAGCTCCTCCGACGTGGTTGCGCACGATCGGCTTGCGCGATGATGCACCGACGGCGAACTTGGTGTCGCGTGTGGTGATCAATCCCTGGATGGCTCCCGTAGTTCCATCGACCGAAAAGTAGGCGAACGATTCCGGATCGGCGTTGACCACTCCTCGAAAAAAACGCATCGGAGGAGGATCGAGATACGTGACGCTGGTCCCGTTGTGAACGACGACCTTTCCTCCCGGCGCCCACACCTCGAATTCTTCGAGATCGATCCTGACCGTTCCGTGCGCGTACAACGGCATGTTGTTGATGCGGATCTTCTTCGCCCCGATCGGAGCGCGAAGCGGCTCGAGAACGTCATCATTGAGCTTGCTGACGGTTGCGGCGGAAAGCGGCCAGCAGAGTCCGGCCATGAGCAGACACAGAGCGGCACTGCGGTGGAGCAACGACAACAGTTGCCTCATGAGGTCTCCTGGATTTGGACGATTTGTGCTGAAAACTAAGGACGAACGAATTCTACTCCCCAGCTGGACGAAATCTGTTGAACCAAGCCGCGGAATGCGCGGCTCCCAAGACCAACAGTAGGCTCCGCGCAATGCAGCTCTTCGTTGGGGTGTGCGGGCTCCGGGAATCGCTCTTGCACCGTCGAGCCTGTTTTGATCGCCTTCCTGGCAGCGACCTCATGACGATCACCTGTGCCGACTGCGGCAGGACGCAGACGATTCCGCCTCTTCCTCCTGGTGCCAGCGCTGAGTGCCAGCGCTGCGATCGTCTGCTCAGTCATCGGTCGAAGGGGGGGCTGGGATTCGATCTGCCGCTCTCGTATGCGGTTGGTGTGTTCGTTCTGCTGCCGCCCGCGGTGTTCATGCCGCTGATGGACTCGACGATCAAGAACCTCGTCTTCCAGGAGAGCAGGCTCGTTTCGAGTGTGCCCGTCATCTACAGCGAGGTCTGGTTCCCGTTCGCCTTTGGATTCCTCTTCTTCGCCTTCCTCTTTCCGGCCATTCGCGCGTTGTTTCAAATCATCGTCCTCGGCTCGGTCCGCATGGGGTGGGCGCTACCGCAGGCGGGGCGTTTCTTTCGCTGGAGCGAGGAGCTGCGCATCTGGAGCATGACCGAGGTGGTGGTGATCGCCGGAGTGGTGGCGTACTACCGGGCGGCGATCTCGGCCAGCATCGCATTGCGTATTGGTGCGTGGTGCTATGTCGGAGTCGCGATTCTCGCGTTCCTCGTTGACCGCACGCTCGACCGCCGCGCCGTCTGGAACGCCATCCTCCGCGATCACTCGACGGCGCTCGGCCGGCATCTCGCCTCGTGCGGCATCTGCGAGATGGCGGTCAGCACACGGCGGCCGGGAGATCCTTGTCCGCGCTGCGGGCACACACTCGACAGCGACGCCGCGAAACGATACATCCCCGCGGTGGCGGCGATCGCCGCTGCCATCCCTCTTCTCATTCCGGCCTATTCGTTTTCGTTTATCGTCAACGCCCGCATCACCGGCGTGTGGGAGCACACGGTCATCGGCACGGTGCAACTGCTCGCTGACTACGGCTACTGGCAGTTCGGCGTCGTTCTCCTGATCGCCGGCGTACTGGTTCCGCTGATCGAGATCGTCGGGATGTCGTGGCTGCTGACGACGGTCCGATTTCCGTCGCGGCGCGGACTCGTCTTGCGGACCCGCGTCTATCGCGTGCTGCACCGGCTTGTCCGCTGGCCGATGGTCATCCCCTTCGTCGCCGCGATCGCCGCGCCGATCGTCGACTTTCACGGGATCGACGACATCGTCGCAGGCTCCGGCGCCACTCCACTCTTTCTGTTCATCGCATTCACGATGCTGGCCGTGCGGTTGTTCGAACCGAAGCTGATGTGGCGCGTGGCGGGAGAAGCGATATGAGCGGACCAGAAGAGCGCCGCAGCGCCGAGCGGGATCCGGATGCGGGGACGCCGCAGGCCCACGTCCACATCCCGAAATGGTCGCCGTGGCTGTGGGTCGTTCCCGTCATCGCGATCTTCTTCATCGGGTGGCTTGTCGTCCGTTATGGCATCTTCGGCGGGGGAGACATCACCGTTCGTTTTGCCGACGCCCGCGGCCTGGAGCGCTATAGCTCCGTGCGATTCCGGGGCGCGAAGGTCGGCACCGTCCAGAAGATCACCATCGATAAGAACCTCGGGCAAGTGGTCGTGCGCATTTCGATGGACTCGACGATGAATCACGCGCTCAACAAAGGCACCCGCTTCTGGATCGTCGAGCCCGGACTGGAAGGGGGAGGTCTCGGCGGACTACTTTCCGGAACCTACATCGGGATTGCGCCGGGTGAGGGCGATCAAACGAGCGAATTCGTCGGCCAGGAGGATGCGCCGGTGCTCTTCCCGGCCGAGGCGGGGCGGACGTTCATTCTGGAATCGCGCGGCCTCGGGTCAGTAGCAGTCGGCGGTCCGGTGCAGTATCACGGCCTCCGCGTCGGCAGCATCCTCGGCTCCGAGTACGACGCCGCGCACGGCATCACCTTCGTTCACGCCTTCGTCGCCAAACGATTCGAGAATGAAGTGCGTCAGGGAACGCGCTTCTGGCGCGGCGGTGGATTGAACCTCTCCCTCGGCGGTAGCGGCATCACCTCGGGTGGCACTTCGATCTCCTCGCTTCTCAATGCGCCGATCGCGTTCTACACGCCTGAGTTTCTGGCAGGCGCGCCAGCCGCCGAGAAAACACACTTCGAGCTCTATGACTCGCAGTCGATGGCAGAGGCCGCGTCGGATGGGCCGCAACTGACCTACCTCACGTACTTCCGCGGGCCGGTGAAGGGGCTGACGGCCGGGACGCCGGTGCAGATGAACGGCGTGGAGGTCGGGCGCGTTCGCGATGTGCGGCTGCGCTACGTGCCCGCGTCCGCGGCGCTCGAGAGTCCGGTGACGCTGGAGATCGATCCGCGCAAGCTGGAACTTCCGGTGACGCAGTCGACGACACGCGAAGAGCTGCGCGGCACGATGAACGACGTGTTGCAGAAGCTGGTGCAGAAAGGGATGCGCGCCAGTCTTGCCACGAGCCTTGTGTTGCCTGGCGCCTCGGCGGTCACGCTCGACATGACCGGCGCGCCCGGCAGCGCGCACCTCGTGCTCACGAGCGATCCTCCCATCATTCCCTCTGCTGCTGGCGGCAGCGGACTGGAAGGAGCATTGAGCGCGGTCAACGACGTCGCCGCGAGAATCCGCAATCTGCCGATCGAGCAAATCCTCGGACATCTCAACAGCGCCTCGCAGAAGGTTGATGCGCTGGTCAGCGATCCTGCGCTCCACGAAAGCTTGCAGCATCTCAACGCGACGCTTGCGGACGTCCAGAAAGTCGCGGCCGCGGCCCGCGAGAACGCCGGTCCCATCACGAAGAGCGTGCGGAACGCGGCGTCATCGGCCGAGGCGGCCGCGAAGACGTTGAATGAGAATGTGGCGCCGATCGCGAAGAGCCTTCGCAGCGCTGCCGATTCCGCCGATGTTGCGGCGAAGAGAGCCTCGCAACTCGTCGGCACGTCGCAATACCAGAATCGCGATCTCGGGACTCTGATCAAGGAGCTGACCGAGGCGGCCGAGGCGGTGCGGGCGCTGGCTTCGTATCTGACCGAGAATCCCGACGCGCTGTTGAAGGGGAGAGGTAAATGATGATGCGACGCAGCGTTCTGATTCTGCCGTTGCTGCTCGCCGGCTGCGGCTTTCTCTCCAGCAAGCCGAGCACGTTTTACTCGCTCGATCGGATCCCCCCGCAGGCCGCGATCACCACCGTGCGCGGACTTCCCATCGGCGTCGACGTCGTCCTACCACCTGGCCTCAATCGGAAAGAGGTCGTCGCGCGGCAGGCCAACCATCAGCTCGAGATTCGCGGACGCGAGCAGTGGACGGCGTTGCTCCAGCCGCTCGTCCTGCACACGCTGGCGTTCGATCTCGCCGGGCGGCTGCCGGAGGGGATGGTGATTCTTCCCGGTCAGGTAAAACCCGATGGAGCGATGCGGTCGCTGGATGTCGTCGTCGAAGAGCTGGCGGCGGGACCGGAGCACTCCGTCGTGCTCGACGCGCGTTGGACGATTCACGAGGCGGGACGGCCGGATCTGGCTGGCCGCGAGCACATCGTCGCGGACATCGCTGGGCTCGACAGCACGAACATCGCGACCGGCACGAGCAACGCGATCGCGACTCTCGCGGATCACATCGTCGGGCAGTTGAAGTAAGACTGTCTCACGCGAAGCCGCGAAGACGCGAAGTTTGCGAAGGTATGTTGCGATGCTCTCTTTCGCGGCTTCGCGTGAGAAATCAGTCAGTCGCTGACGTCGCTCTCGCTTTTGGCGATCAACTTCAGCACGCGCTTGAGCTCGCGCTTTGCGCCGGGGGAGAGCGAAGCTTCCTCGGGCATGAACGGCATCGAGCGGGCGATCGGCGTATTCGTCAGCGCGAACGCGTTCGGGACGGTGGCGACGTCGGCGAGACGTGTGCCGGGAAGTGGGGCGAGGAAGGGGAGATAGGTGAGGCGTCCGCGGACGCCGTACTTATAGACGTCGATGGCGCCGAGGTTGCCGAGGTTGAACCCGAGAATAGCGGAGGGGTGCTCCACGAACTCGTGTGAGAAGCGGAACATCGCCTCGACCGAGTAGTCCGGCTTCGGCGCATCATCCGCGACGAGCGGCATCGCGATCGCGATCAGGATGAGTACCAGCGTTGCCCGATTCATCATCATGGCTATTGTGACGCCGCTCGATCCGAAACGGTTACGAAAAATCGTCAACGCTTTCGGAGGATTGCCGATCGCTGAACGTACGGCCGTTGCGGGATCGTCGTGCCGGTGAGCGCGAGGGCATTCGGCATCTCCATGCTCGATCGGAATGCGGTGCCTGGCAGCGGTGCCAGAAACGGCAAGTAAGCGAACGTGTACCGGCCGCTGTGAGTCGTCAGGCGAACTGCGCCGATCTCGACGTCGAGGCGGTGCGTCGACGCGTCATCGGTCGCGACCTGGAGGACCGGCCCGGCTGGAGTCTGCGGGGCCGGCGGAACCGTCTCGTTCTGCTGGGCATACGCAGCACTGGCGGCGAGCATCAAGATAGTGATTGCGAGCGTTTTCATAATGCGAATAACATCGCATAACGCGTGCCGCACCTTTGGATGAGGCCGCCGTCCTTGGAATGCAATGCGCATTCGCTGACCGCCAGGAGGACACAGCCAATGAGAAAAATTGCCTTTGTCGTACTCATTGCTGCCCTGGCGGTTACCGCCAACGCGCAGAGCATCACCTGTGAATCGCTGAACAACGTCCGGCACACGTGCCGAATCGACGTAACCCCCGGTGTCACGCTGAGCCGTGAGCTCAGTAAGAACGATTGCATCCGCGGAAAATCGTGGGGCACCACGCGCAACAACGACGGCATCTGGGTAGACGGCGGATGCCGCGCCGAGTTCTTTGTCGGCAACCGCGACACAGCGCAGCTCGGATCCGGCTATGCGCGGACCCTCACCTGCGAGTCGATCCCCGGTCATGTGAAGCGCTGCCCCGCGGTCACCTCGAATGGCGTGCAGCTCACGCGTCAGCTCAGCAAACGGAGCTGCCTCGAGAACAAGGATTGGGGATATGACAACCGCGGTATCTGGGTGAAGGACGGCTGCCGCGCCGAGTTCGCGTTGGGTGGACTGCCGCCGATGACTTCCGCGTCGCCGACCTCGATCATCTGCGGCTCAGAGAATGGCAAGAACCACCGCTGCGACGCCAACACGTTTGGTGGCGTCACGCTCTCGCGTCAGCTCAGTGAGTCCGCATGCGTTCGGGGAAAGACGTGGGGCTACGACCGAAACGGCATCTGGGTATCAGACGGCTGCCGCGCCGAGTTCACGCTCGACCGGAATCCGTAAACAGAGATTTGAGATAAGAGATCGGAGATCAGGTTGGGTGGCGCCTGGTCTCCTGATTCACGTCAGAGATTAGAGGGACCAGACCCACCACAGAGGCGCAGAGGTCACAGAGAAAACCTCTGTGCTCTCTGCGCCTCTGTGGTGGATGCCTTCCGAGAAACCAGAAGTCACTAGGGGATTCAACTGATCGCAGGTAACAGAGATCAGAGACAATGGAGATCAGGAACATACGTTCACCTGATCTCTGATCTCTTGTCGCTGATCTCTAGCTCCCATGCCTGGCGCGAATCTCTTGACCGTACAAAAACTCATCGAGCATCTGCAGGAGATCGAGCGCAGCGGACTGCCTCAAAAACTGCTCCACGAGGGGCTATCGAAAAACCTCGGCGTCATCGAGCCCTGGACCGCGCTCACCGACAGCATCCTTGCCACCTGGGTCGCCTTTTGGGCCGCCTATCTCTTCTGCCGTGCCAACGGCCGCCGTCCCGTCGTGCTTTGGGCGTGGGCGTTCCTCGCCTCGGCGGTCAGCTCACTCGCCGGTGTCGCATTTCACGGCTGTCGTCTATTCATGCCGATTGAAGCGACGCGGTTCGTTTGGAAGCTCGTGCCCGTTGCCTCGGGTGTTGCGACGCTCTGCCTCGGCCTTGCCGCAGCGATCGTCTGGCTGCGTCCCGCTGCGCGTCGCGCCGTCGCCGCGCTCCTGGTCGTCGAGTTTGCCGCCTGCCTCGGCGCTGTCTTTCTTCTGCCGCCCCCGTGGTGCAACAAGTTTCTCATCGTCATCATCGATTCCGCGCCGGTCCTCCTCGCGCTTCTGATCGGCAGCGCGCTTCATTGGAAGGAGTCCGCATCGCGCTGGATCGTCCCCGGCGTTCTGACCGCAGTGATCGCAGGCGCCGTTCAGTTCTCCGGCTGGCGTGCGGGGCATCCGCCCGACAACAACGACATCTTCCACGTGATCCAGATGGCGGCGATGTATTTCCTCTACCGCGGCGGCGTGCTTCTCGGCGATCCAGAGCGCGATTGAGGACGTTTTCTCACAACCGCGCCGTTTGCTCGTCGTACTCTATCCAGCGAATTCAGACACTGGGATGGACGAGGAACCATGGATCGATACTCTTTCAAACTTGCTCTTGGAGTGCTGCTGCTCTTGGTCACGAATACGGCCTCTCTGATCGGTGCTGACGCACCCAAGTCTCATCACGCCGACGTCGCCGGCATGGACAAGTCGGTCAATCCCGGCGACAACTTCTTCGCCTACGCCAACGGCGCCTGGATCAAGGCAACGGAGATTCCCGCGGACCGCGCGTCTTACGGTGTCGATACGATCGTCGAGGAGACCGTGAACAAGCGGACCGCGGCGCTGATCCGCACCGCAAGCGAGTCGAAGGACGCTGAGGCGCTCAAAGTCGGTGCGTACTACGCCGCGTTCATGGACGAGGAGACGATCGAGAAGAAGGGATTGAGTCCGCTGAAAGCCGGCCTCGACGCGATCGACGCCATCTCCGATCGGACCCAGCTCGCTCGCGTTCTCGGATCGCAGCTTCGCGCCGACGTCGATCCGCTCAACTTCACCAACTTTCACACCGATCGCGTGTTCGGTCTCTGGGTCTCTCCCGATTTCACGAATCCGGATCACAACGTTCCTTACCTTCTGCAAGGCGGTCTCGGGATGCCCGACCGCGACTACTACTTGCACACCGGTCCGAAAGACCTGGAGTTGCAGGCGAAATATAAGGCGCACATCGAGGCCGTTTTGAAACTTGCGCACGTTTCCGATGCCGCCCCGAAGGCCGCGGGCATCTACGAGCTCGAGCACAAAATCGCACAGGCGCACGGAAGCCGGACGGACTCCGAGGATGTGAAAAAGGCCAATAATCCGTGGCCGGCGAGCCAGTTCGCGATGCGCGCGCCCGGCTTTGATTGGAACGCGTATTTCGAAGCTGCCGGTCTGGCGTCGCAGCCGGTCATCGTCGTCTGGCAGCCGTCGGGAATCACCGGCACCGCGCTGCTTGCCGACAGCGAGCCGCTCGATGTCTGGAAGGACTATCTGACGTTCCGGACGATCGATCGCTACGCGGCGATTCTGCCGAAGGCGTTCGCCGACGAGCGCTTTCGCTTCTACGGCACGGCGCTGAGCGGAACGACGAAACCGCGCGACCGTTGGAAGCGCGCCATCGACGCCACCAACAGCGCCCTCGGCGATGCAGTCGGGAAGATGTACGTGGCGCGCTATTTCTCCCCCGAGGCGAAGGCGGCGGCGCAGGCGATGGTGAAAAACATCGTGGCCGCGTTCGGGCGGCGCATCGATCATCTCGATTGGATGTCGCCCGCGACTCGCGCCAAGGCGAAGGCCAAGCTCGATACGCTTTACGTTGGAGTCGGCTATCCCGATCACTGGCGCAATTACTCCGGGCTCGTCATCAAGAAGGACGACGCCATCGGCAACGCACAGCGCTCCTCACTCTTCGACTATCACGCCAGCCTCGCCAAGCTAGGCAAAGCGGTCGACAAAACGGAATGGGCGATGGAGCCACAAACCGTCAACGCGCTGAACCTTCCACTGCAGAACGCGTTGAATTTTCCGGCCGCGATTCTGAGTCCGCCGTTTTTCGACGTCGATGCCGATCCGGTCCAGAACTACGGCGCGATCGGCGCTGTCATCGGACACGAGATCAGCCACAGCTTCGATGATCAGGGCAGCCAGTTCGACGCGCAGGGAAGGCTGCTGAACTGGTGGACGCCCGACGACTTCGCGCATTTCGGTGCGGCCGCCGAGCGGCTGGCGAAACAGTTCGACGCGTACGAGCCGCTGCCCGGCATGCGCATCAACGGCAAGCTGACGCTGAGCGAGAACATCGCCGACGTTGCCGGACTCTCAGCCTCGTTCGATGGTTATCGCCGCGCGTACGGCGACAAGCCGGCGCCAACGGTCGACGGCTTGACCGGCGATCAGCGTTTCTTCATCGCATTTGCGCAGGCCTGGCGCGACAAAGAGCGCCCCGAGGCGTTGCGTAACGCGCTGATGACGGACGGCCATGCGCCGGCGGAGTATCGCGGCGACACAGTCCGCAACCTCGACGCCTGGTATACCGCGTTCGACGTCAAGCCCGGGCGCAAGCTTTACCTCGCGCCCGATGCGCGAGTGCGGGTGTGGTGATGTACGACGTCGCCATCGAACTCGAGAACCGCCCCGGAGCGCTCGCCGGCATGGGCGAAGCCCTCGGCCGCGCCGGAGTAAGCGTCGAAGGCGGCGGCGTCTTCGTCGTGAATGGCATCGGCGTCGCGCACTTTCTTTTCAACGACGGCGACGCGGCGCGCGATGCTCTCGGAGCGGCAGGCATCCCGGTCATCGCTGTGCGCGAGGTGGTCACGCTCCGATTGAATCAATCCGAGCCCGGCCAGCTCGGCAAGATCGGACGAAGGATGGCCGAGGCAGGAGTGAACATCGAAGTGCAGTACAGCGATCACGACCATCAGTTGATCCTCGTCGTCGATGACATCGACAAGGGGAGGGCGGTGGCGGAGGCGTGGGCGCGGAGGTAGCGCCCATGTTGGCGGAAGGCAACGAGGAGTATCCCGTGGTGCGGCGTGTTCGGCATCGACGTGACTTCTCGATTGGGAAGGAGCGGTACCTTGGCTAACTCTGGTCGCGAATGAATTGCCCGATCTCATCCCAATGAGCGTTCGAGCGCGCACCTTCGGGATGGTGGGTACAGACAACGATCGTGTTTTGCTTCCGCCCAGCCCAGGCCTTTGCATTGATCGAGGTGTTCGCGGCGAGAGTCTGGCGCCATGAGGCGGCGTCGCCGTAGGTCACGACCGCACGCGGTTGAAATGTATCGATCAACTTGATGATCTGGTCGCGACGGCGCGGCGTCGTGACCGCTTCGTAGTGTTCGCGCGTGCGTAGCTCGGGCAAATCAAGCGAGCCGTAGATCCAATCAGTGGTTTTGCGGGCGGGGAGCGGCCGAAGCTCGAGGAGCGCGGTGTCGCCCTGCGCGCTTGCCAGATCGACGGACTGGTATTTCTTCAACTCGGCCGCATCGAATGGAACACCTTCCGCCGCGTACCGAGTGCGGATCAGCGGCCGCCATGTTCGCTGCAATGGTATCGGCCCGCTGAACCAATCGCGGCCGCCCAGCTGACGGTGAAACTGGCGAATATCAACGAGACATTGGCGGCCCGCTGCATCCCACGCCAGAAGGCGTCTTTCGAACTCTTCCAGATCGGCCATCGCTCCTTCTTCCAGACCGACGAACCAATACTTTGCGCCGAGGTGACCGTAGCCGAAGAAACCGGTCATGAAATCGCGAACGCGCTGCGGATCGATCGTCATCAATAGACCATTCGCATCGGCAGTCCGGCGCTGTCGATCGGCGCAATGGTGGGAAGTGTAGTTGCTTGTCCGCTCATGATCCGTCTCGCGGTCCACAGCGCGGCGAACGCGTCGGCAATGTCATCGTCGGCGGCGTCGCGCCGGGCGACGGTTGTTCGGGCGGACTCGAAAGAAAGCGGGCCGAAGTGGCTTTCGATGAGGTTCCGGCGAATGGCACGGCCTTCCGCTTTGCGTTTGGGCTGAAGAATGGGCGCGCCGTTCCAGGCGCTGAATGTCAACTCCGGATGAACTTCGACCACGCGCGCGCGCAGGCCGGCGCTGGCGCAGAGGGCGGCATCCACTTCGCGGATCTTGGGGTAGATCGCCCAGGCCTGTTTCGAGATTCCCTTGTTCTGCACTGCCAGCGACGTCACCTTTGCACGTTCGTAGGTCGACGCGTGCAAGGCAGCGCGGATGGGCGCGGGGAACACACTCGTTCCGCGTATTGGGCCGAGGTGCTTGCGCGCGAGAAGATCGCATTGACGGGAGTCGCATTCCGTCATCCCGATCGGAATGTCGATTGCGAGGACCGCCGCATCGACCTCCGCGACGAGTTGGGCAAAGGATCCATACACGGTCGCGGTGAGGTGTGCAGTTTCGATGTTTTGCACGACGGCAATCCATCCGGCGCGGCATCCGTCGACTCCAGCAAGGTAGGGCATAAGTCATTATATCCCCTGGACGCGCTGGCGTGGATCGACTCTACTCTTAAGCGTGTCCAATCCCGCCCTGCTCCTCATCGACGTCCAGTACGCGATCGACGACCCAAGTTGGGGCGACGATCGGAACAATCGCGGCGCCGAATCGAAGATGGCGGCGCTTCTTTCGCATTGGCGCGCCCGATCGTGGCCGGTCTTTCATATCCGTCACGCCTCGACCGATCCAAACTCCACATACCGCCCCGGCCAACCGCTCTTCGAGTTCAAGAAGGAAGTGACGCCGATCGATGGCGAGCACGTGATCGAGAAGTCGACGAACAGCGCTTTCATCGGAACGAATCTCGAGGAGACGCTTCGTTCGATGAACATCAAGCAGGTCGTGATCGCGGGCGTGATCACGAACAACTCCGTCGAAGCCACCGCCCGAATGTCCGGCAACCTCGGCTTCCACACATTCGTCGCCTCCGACGCCACCGCCACGTTCGGCCGCCACGATTTCGACGGCTGCTGGCGTACGGCTGAGGAAGTTCACGCGATGTCGCTCGCGAATCTCGATGGGGAGTATGCGACGGTGCTGGTGGCGGAGGCGATCCTTCGGCGATGTTCGGGCGATACCTGAATGACTGTCTTAGCCGGCGGTCACCCGCGGCTTCTCGCTAACCCAATCAGCGCCAGCATGATGACGAGTGTCATGAGCGTCCACCAAGACCTCGTTGGAATCGACGCGGGATCCAACACGAACACCCATGCGGCGCCGGTGTCATTGCTATCGCTCGGCCCGCCGATGATGGCCGTTCTGCCGTCGGCGGAAAGGGCTGCGGAATAGCCTTGCTCGGCGGACCCCGATGCGCCCGAGACGGTCAATCCGTTTGGTTGTTTGACCCAGACTCCGTCGCTCCTCGTCCAGATCGTGGTACCGATGAGGGCAGTGTTTCCGTCGGAGGACAGGGAGGCGGCGCCCGAACCAATCAGCGCAGGACCTTGCTGAATCCAGAGACCGCCGTTCCTGATCCAGACCCACGCGATACCAAACCGTCCCCCCACGATGGCTGTCTTGCCATCAGCGGCTATCGACGCGGATACGCCCTGTTCAGGGTACAAGAACGGACTCGAGTCCTCCGAACCTACCAGCTTGGCAACCTGGGTCCACGTACCCGCGTCTCTTGTCCAGATCCAGGAGGCCCCGTTGTAATTGTTGTCGCCAGACCCACCGACAATAAGCGTATTGCCGTCGGCGGATAGAGACACCGAGGAACCTTGCGCAGCCTTGCCAAGAGCGCCGGAAGCTACTAGTTTTCCTTGCTCAGTCCACGACCCCGCGCTTCTTATCCAAACCCATGCGGCCCCACCGACACTACTATCAAGAGGTCCTCCGATGACGATCGTGTTTCCATCGGAGGAGACGGAAACCGAGAAGCCCTGTCCCGAGCCGTAAACACCATTTCCATTCACGGCGCCCGATCCCACCAGCTTCGATTGCTGCGTCCAGAATCCTCCCTGCCGGGTCCAGACCCATGCAGCGCCCTTGCGAGAATCGGCCGGCCCGCCGACGACAGCCGTGTTCCCATCAGCGGCGAGGGAAACGGACGTGCCTTGCAGGTCTTCCGGCGAAGCACCTGAGCCGACGAGCTTACGGCCTTGCTGGCTCCACGTTCCTGCATTGCGAGTAAAGACCCACGCAGCGCCTATCCCACCCGGAGGACCGCCGCCGTAATTGATTCGGTAAAAGGAGTTCCCTCCGACGATGGCCGTATTGCCGTCGGCGGAGAGAGCGACGGCCGTTCCCTGTTGTTGATTCAACTCGGCGACTGTCCCCACCAACTTCGGTCCCTGCTGGGTAAACTGTGCGAAGACTGAATGAGAGCTGAGTATTGCGCAGCAGGCGAGAGCGGTAGAGGCAATGGAATGGTGCACACGATTGCGATTCATGCACGAATCCTCATTGCCCCCAATAACGCGAGCATGACGGCGAGAGCCGCGAGAAGCCACACCGAGGCGACTGGGACTGATGCCGGATCGAAAACAAAGACCCACGCCGCGCCGGCGCTATTGTTGTCGGCGGGCCCTCCGATAATGGCCGTGCTGCCGTCGGCGGATAGCGACACGGAATAGCCTTGCTGGGCGTTGCCCGTAGCGCCGGAACCGAACAGTTTGTTTGACTGCTGGCTCCAAACTCCTCCACTTCTTGTCCAGATCCTCGCGGATCCCCGGTCACCATTGTCACTGGGCATTCCGACAAGGGCGGTGTTGCCGTCGCCGGATAGGGAAACGGAAGGGCTTGAGCCGGGCAGCTTTGCGCCCTGTTGTATCCAGACTCCTCCGCTTTTGATCCAAACCCAGGCAGCGTCTGCCCCTCCAACGATGGCTGTGTTGCCATCAGCGGAAAGGGCCACGGAAACGCCTTGGACAGCGAAAGCGGTCGCGCCCGAACCCACAAGCTTGTTTCCCTGCTGGGTCCAAACTCCTCCGCTCCTTGTCCATATCCACGCGGCACCACCATTGTCGTCAAAGGGCCCTCCGACGATTGCGGTGTTACCGTCGGCCGAGACCGAGACGGAAGACCCTTGGTGCGCGAACCCTCCTGCGCCAGACCCGACGAGCTTGGGCCCCTGCTGCGTCCAGATTCCACCGCTCCTTACCCAGATCCACGCGCCCCCACCCCCATTATCTGGGCGATCTTTGGGCCCTCCAACGATTGCGGTGTTGCCGTCTGCGGAGAGGGACACGGAATACCCTTGAAGCGCGCCGCCCGCGCCGATCAGCTTCGGTCCCTGCTGGGTCCAAACTTCTCCGTTCCTCGTCCATATCCACGTTGCTCCCAAGTGGAAGTTATCGCCCGGCGCTCCGACGATAGCCGTATTCCCATCGGCGGAAAGGGATACAGAAAAGCCTTCTAGAAGGTTCTCCTCCGCGCCGACCAGCTTGGTTCCCTGTTGGGTCCAGACTCCTGCGCTCCTCGTCCAGACCCATACGGCCCCGGGGCCGCTAGCCTCGGGGCCCTCGCCGATGCCGGTGGTGGTGAACGAGTCGCCTCCGACGATGGCGGTGTTGCCATCGGCGGACAGGGACACGGAAGAGCCTTGTCGTTGGCTCACATGGGCGCCAGCCCCGACTAACTTCGGCCCTTGCTGCGAGTACTGCGCGAGTGCGGAATGCGAAGTGAGCAGCGCGGAGCAGACGAGGACACTGAGCGCGATCGGATGGCGATTTTTCATGGGAGCTTCCTCCTGGATACACCCTCCATGCACCACAGAACTGACTCGCTGCTGGATGCATTCATCGGGAATCTCCTCTCCAACCAATAGCCATGCCCATTTTGTCGGCCTGAATTCGAAGCGTCATTGTGCTACTGCACGTGTGCGCGCAGCTCACCGATGTCCTGTGCTTTGATGTTCACCGTCAGCGGCGTGTACGGGTTCGACGGTATGTTGAGGTGAGAAGCATCGAGAGCCCCACTGAGCTGACTTTGCATCTGTGTGACGTGCTGCGCCTTGACGAGAACGCCTTGAAGCGATGTGCCGTCAAGCCAGTTTGTAGAGCCCAGCCCCGCGGCGCTGCGAATCGCGTCGATAGCCTGCCGCAGTTGCTCCGTGTGGTGAGCACGGATCGGGGTAACGACCGCATGAGTGGATCGTCATCGAACTTGATGGTTGTGGCGATGTTGACATTGCTGTCTGCGGGAGTCGACGTCCCGACGGCCGTCACCTTGTAAACCCACGTGTTCACTCCCGAAGGCAGGCCGATGTCGTCGTTCGTTCTCGTATTTCCGGGCACATTCGGATAAACGGTAGCAATGCTCGCGAGAGTCGATCCGCGCTTAACGTCATAGTGATCGACAATCATATTGAGCGGCTCCGTCCAGCTCAGATGAACGGTGCCGGGCGTCACAGGATCTCTGGCCGCGGTGAGCTGCGGTGGGATGATTTGCCCTCCATTCACGAGATCCGCATTCAGGACCACGAGAGCGAAATCCTGATTATTGGCGGTCGAATAGCCCGGATCGCCGACGTAGTTGATTGCCGAACCTGCGACACGTACGTCGAACTGCGTAAAGCCGTTTGCGAAGAATCGCGCGTATTCGACGTTGTTCACGCTATCAACATGTGCTGGGCCTCCGGGATCGCAAAGCGCGGTGGGCGACTCCTCGCCCCGGTCTGGATTGCCGACTACGAGGTAGTTGCCCTGCATGTATCTGCATGTTGTTTCGACCGGAAAAATGGTGAGATCCAGATTGTTAGCAAGTGGAATGACCAGATGATCTGGATCGATATTGGCGGTCCCGGGTGCATCGGTCCACACGAGCGCAACGACGATCGGCTTCGACGGATCGCGTACGGTTAGCCGGGTGGTCCTGGTCTGACCCGAGGTAGTGAAGTGCCGGCCCGCGCTCTGGTCGATCAGGACCGGAGGCGTCGCGCCCGTGAGGACGCTGTCGAGCGACAACCGGCCGAATCCCTGCTGCGTGTTCGGTATCGGGCCGACCGGAAGGTTGGGCGTGGCGTGGCAGGGCGAATCGAATGGCTCGCAGCTACGATCAACTCCGCCGCGGACGCTGCGGGCCCCCGCAATCAGAACCGCCTTCACGCCCGCAGGCGAGACATCCGATGGCGACGTGCCCAGGTAGCGTTTCACCAGGATTGCCGCGCCAGCCGCCGCCGGTGCCGCGAAACTGGTGCCGCTTCCCATTGCGTATAAGTTGCCGCTGAGGTGTTCCAGGCAATAGCCTAATTCGAGCGCGGGATTCCATTGACTCTTCGTGGAGACGATCATCGAAGCCGGGGCGACTAGGTCCGGCTTGAAGTACCCGGGAATCTTCGTCCCATGGGATCCTATCCTCGGGATGTTGCGAAAGTCATCGGACAAAGACTCATTGCAGGTGCTCTGGTTCTGTCTGTAGTTCTCAACGCCTCCCATGGACAGAACGTTCTTCGCAGTAGCCGGCGGAACCGTGAGAAAGATGCGCGGACCCTGATTATTGTCGCCTGACGAAATGGTGAAGAGTATCGGAAGGGTGCGAGCCTGCACATCATACTGACGGGACTGTTCCGTGTAGTAGCGCCGGACGCGTAGAAATTGATCGACTGATTCTCAACGGTCACGCCAGCGGAAGCCGCATCCTGAGTCCAACCAGGGATGTCGGTTGGGGCGAAGTTGCCGTCGGTTGTAACGATCTTTGTCGCGAAAACACCAGCCATCGGCGCAATGCCGGAGCCATAGAAGTAGCCCTGAGGGTCGGTGTTGGCGGCGGGATTTCCGGCGATGATTCCCGCAACCATCGTGCCGTGGAAGCGGCCGTCACAGCCGTTGTTGCAGCCGTCGGCCGGCGGTCCAGGCGGTGGTGGGAATGTAGTGCCCCAGGATTCTCGTCCAGTGAGGTCGGGATGATGAGCGCCCGTTGAGCCTCCGTCTAAACCGGTGTCGATCGTGCCGACACGCCAGGTAGATGAAGGCATGTTCGCCGCGGTGCAGAGGCTGCAGCGGCTGGCCAGCCACGACATGTAAGTTGTCGGGTTCGTCGGCTGTGATCCGTCGGCCGTCACGTTGGACGTGACCGACAAGGCCTGGCGCTCATCCGATAGACCGGCCGGCGGCTCGGCGCTGACGCTAATCACAAGCGCCGAAGACAGGAACGCCATCGCATCACTATCTTTCATGATGGCATGGACGTACGTGTCGCTTCCCAAGGTGCTCACTCGACGGGAGCCGTCCGAGGCCAATGCGCAGATCGCGTCTGTCGCCTCTTTCTGTCCTTCAATCGTAGGCATACAGAAATGCACGTGGTTTGCCTTCGTCGAAATGAACTGAGCCTTTTTCGAACGGATGATAGAAATCGAAGAACTGCACGAACGGGAGTTGGCGCGTACGCGCCGCGAGCTCGGGTGGCCCCGCGACGACGTACGCGTCCGAAGGCAGGTATCGGGCCACCGTCCAGCCGATGTCGAGCAATGCTTTGTACCACTCCGCCTTGGCTGGTCCGATGAATTGCAGCAGGTAGAGGCCGTTGGTCTTCGGCGGATACTCCCGAATGAGTCCCGAGGACGGTGTCGAGGGATCGATGCCGCGGCGGACATCGATCGACGCTCCGGGCGTCTCAATTCGATCGAGCTCGTCGCGTTCGCGCATTCGAATACCCTGGGACGCGAGGCGAGCCCGGAACGCTTTAACGATTCCAACGGGGACGTACGCGATCCTGAAACTTCCGTAGTCGGCGACGTCCTCTCCGCCTGCGGCGGTCAACGCGGTGAGCGGAATTGGCAGCGCGTTTCGATCGGCCGCCGTCAGCTCGACCTTGATCCAACCAACCTTGGCCGGTGGAGGAGGCGCGGAGGCGTCCGGTTGCAGAAACAGGTATCTGCTTCCCGAGGCGCTTGCGGTTGCAGCGGGCAGGCAAAGCGCGAGCAGGAACACTGGCAGGATTCGCCCCATCCGATCGTGCATGCAACGACGGTAGCATCGCTGGGAGCGAAATGCTACGGCGTTGCAGAATTAGGGAAGGGCGATGGCGCGACAACCATCCGCTTCGGGAACGTAGTGGTTCCTTATCGATCTGCTGCTTTCCCAATCACATACAAATCCGACAGTAATCGCGTGTAGCTATAGACCGTTGTTGCGCCGTCGGGCGTTACCAGAATTGGGCCGACGTTGATCAGGCCGGAGGGATCGGCGGGCATGGCCTCGCGCCATAGTGTGCGTGTGCCTGAGGCGAGATCAATCTTGTAGAGCATTGCGGGGATTTTGCCGAATGTGGCGACATAAAGTGATTTACCGTCGGCGGTGAAGTGTGTGGGGACGTCGCCGGATTTCAGTGTAGGGACTGGGACGGGAGCGCCGCCTGCAATTGGATAGAGATTGTATTTGCGGTCCGAGGTGCGGCCCAATACATAGCGGCCGTCCGGTGTGACCTGTGTTCCACTTACGTTTTCGGGCGTAATGGCGCGCGGCGCGGTTCCGTCGAGCGCTTGAATCCATAAGCGCGGTGCCTGGCCCTCTTCGTTGCCTTGAAAGAAAATGTATTTACCGTCGGGCATCCAGCGGGCATTGCGGTGATTGATGCGATCTCTTGTAATCTGCCGCGGCTGCCCGGCTCCAGTGGGCAGCATGACGATCTGGGCCGGCTTGCTGTTGCGCGGAATCGACAGCACCCACTCTCCATCCGGTGACAACGCCTCGGAGGTGCCGTCGCCGAGGCGGATGGCGGGGGAGCCGTCGATGCCGCGGATGTAGACGCCAAAGAGCGCGCCGCCTGCCTCGCCCGATTCCGAGAAAACGATCGTTTTGCCGTCCGCGGAGAGATCGCGGACGACGGAGTAGTCGAACCATGAGAGATCGACCGGCGCGCTACTTCCGCGGATGGCTACGACGCCGGCGCGGACGATCTCGCGCGTGACGAGAATGCGTCCGTCTGGCGCGACGTCGTGCAGCCAGAGCGGGCCGGCGCTCGCAGCGATGAGGCGTTCTTTGCCGCCCAGCGTGACTGCGCGAACGGCGCGCGACGTGACGCCGTCTTCCGATGAGTAGACGAGCTCCTTGCCACCCGCGGTCCAGGCCAGCCCTTCGATGCTCTGCGATTCCTTCGTCAGCGCCCGGTGCGATTTGTCCGAGAGGGTGACGAGGACGACGGAGCCGCGGTCATCGTTGAAGAACGGGTGATCGAGCAGCGCAATGGAATCGCCGGACGGATTGAAACGCGGGTTGCTGATCCAGCCAACCGAGTCGTAGAGGACCGTGCCGATCGAGAACTCCAGCCGGCAGTGACCGCTCACGGTGCGGACGACTGCCAGGCGGCCGTCGGGCGACCAATCGGCGTATTCGACGTCATCGAGAATCTGGCGCGGCGCGCCGCCGGCGATCGGTACCTGCGCCAGCGTGCCGCTCTCGCGCACGTAGCCGATTGGATGACGGTGCAGCGAGATGGCGAGTTGGCCGCCGCGCGACACGGCCAGGATGTCGGTGTCGGCTCCCATCTCCAGATCGCGCGATTCGGGCGAATCCGCGCGCACCGAGAAGATCGACATCGGCTTACCGCCCCAGCGTGCGCCGTAGAAGACGGTCTGGCCATCGGGCGAGAAGCGGGCGTTGAAGATCGTGCCGCTGCGGAACGTGAGCCGGCGGTACGACGGCGGAGCTTGCGTCCCGCGGCGCTGCCCGAGGAGGTAGGCGCTCGCGGCGGCCGCGAGAACGGCGGCAGCGATTGCCAGCGGCTTGAGCAGACGGCGCGGCCGTATGTGCCACATCGGCAGAAACGACACGGCCTGACTGGTGAGGCCGGAGAGTGAGCCGAGGTCGAAAGCGAGGTCGCGGGCGGACTGAAAACGCTCGTCCGGGTTCTTCTCGAGACAGTGCCGGACGACGCGGTCGAGCGCGCCCGGAACGCGTATGTTCAGCTCGAAAAAGTCGGGCGGATCGTCCTTGAGAATGGAGTTGAGCGTCTCGATCGGCGACTCGGCGCGAAACGGTGGGACGCCGGCCAGCATCTCGTAAAAGATCACGCCGAAGGCGAAGATGTCAGAGCGGTTGTCGCCGCTGCCGCCGCGGATCTGTTCCGGCGCCATGTAGCCGACCGTGCCCATCATGCGGCCGGGTTCCGTCGGCGTCGTCGGCAGCGTGAGCTCGTGCTCGTCGCCGGGCGTCGTATTCGGCAGGTGCGGGCCGGCCAGCTTGGCGAGTCCGAAGTCGAGGATCTTTACGTGGCCGTCGCGGGTGATGAAAAGATTTTCCGGTTTGAGGTCGCGGTGAACGATGTTGCGCTCGTGAGCGGCGGAGAGACCGCGGGCGATCTGCGCGGCGTAATCGAGCGCTTTCCGCGGCGGGATCGGGCTGTGGCGGATGCGGGCCCGGAGCGATTCGCCTTCCAAAAGCTCGGAGACGATGTAGTTCTGGCCGCCTTCGTTGCCGATGTCGTAGATGGCCAGGATGTTGGGATGGTTGAGCATCCCGGCCGCCCGCGCTTCCTGCTCGAACCTGCGCAGCGCGTCGGCGTCGCTGGAAAGATTGCGCGTCAGGACCTTGACGGCGACGTCGCGGCCCAGCCTCGTGTCCTGCGCTCGGTACACCTCGCCCATCCCGCCCGCCCCGATGGCATTGAGGATCTTGTACGGACCGAGCATCGTGCCCGCAGCAAGCATTGGGCGCGAATCATGTCATGGGATCGGGCATTGCTGGATGATCAGAGTTCGTCGCTTCGTAGATTCGTGGATTAGATAAGTAGCCTGGCAGATGAGTCGCCGCAGTGGCGAGCTGGAATCGCAGGATGCCGGAAGCAGTCGAATAGTGGATTCGTTGAGCAGTGGATTAGTAGACTGCGCTTTCGTGCGCGCTTCGTGCACCGAAGACTAATCAACTCATCCACTAACCTACTCACCAATGAAACCTGCACAAACGATTCAACTCACCCCCGGCAAACGCGTTCTCTTCCTCACCAAAGATCCGGAGCTGATCCGGAAGCAGCTTCGACGCGAGCTCGATCTGCAGATGAAGGATCTGTCGGTCGACGATTTGCTCGACGACATCAACACCGACGCCATGACCCCGGCGTGGGTCTGCTTCAGCCACAAGCCGGAGGACATCGCGCAGGATGCGTACGCGGGGCTGATCGTCGATGGCAAGCGGCTCTTCGAGCACGACGCGCTGATCAACGGAAACTTCGAAGTCATCGTCAGCGGCTACCGCAAGGGCGTCGGCAGCTCACGCGAGACGGCGACGCAGTGCGAGGTCTGGAGCGGCATCCGCATCGCCGTGGCGGCGTCGTTCGCTCCGATTCACGCCGGCAACAACATCAATCAGGGTCTCCTGATGGCGGATCACGCCATGCTCCTGCGGCTGCAGGCCGGCGAGGGGATCCCGATCGACGAGTTCTGCAAAGGCCGCGACGCGATCACTCAGCTCATCGTTCGCGAAGGAGGCCTCTTTCCGTTTTCGAAAGCCGTTGCACGCGGCGAGCTCCAGGTGCCGATGCCGGAGACATCGAAGCGTCCGATGACGATGGGGGAGAAGATCCTGGCGCGGCATCTCGTCGGCAGTGCGCCAGGCTCGGAGCGGTTCGTAAAACCGGGCGACGCCGTGGTGGTCGAGGTCGACGGCGGCTACACGCACGAGTTCACGACAGCGCAAGTTCACTACTTCCTCGAACAGGAGTACGGCCCCGACTACGCGATCAAGAATCCGCAGAAGTTCGCGGTGTTCGAGGATCACCTGATCTACGCCGATGACGTGGCGCGCATGCGTCCGTTCATGAGCAAGATCCAGACGTTGCGCGATCTGCAGCGCGAGTTTCAGCAGCACACCAGTTGCCGCGATTTTTCAGCGGTCGGCAACGTCTCGCCCGGCATCTGCCACGAAGTCGCTCGCGAATACATCATCGATCCCGGCGATTTCATCCAGGCTACCGACAGCCACACCTGCATGGGCGGCGTGAACAACGCGCTGGCCTGGGGCGTCGGTGCGACGGAGTACGCGAACCTGGTGCACTCCGGCTTCACGCAGGTGGAGGTGTCGGAGTCGATCCGCTTCGAGCTCGTGGGGCAGTTGCAGGAGAACGTCACGGCGAAAGACGTGATGCTCTCCATCCTGCTGAACTACGCCAAACCGCAGATGACGCTCGACCGGATCATGGAGTTTACCGGCCCGGGTTTGCGGTCGCTGTCGCTCGACGAGCGCGCCACGCTGGCGAACATGGCCACAGAATGCGCCGCTCGCACGGCGATCATCGAGGCGGACGAGAAGACGTTTGCCTGGATCGGAGCGATGCGTCCTGAGGCCGACATCGAAGCGCTTCGCGCGCGGGCAGTCGCGCCTGATCCCGATGCCGAATACGCCGGCGGCGTGCATACGATCGACCTCGCCGAGATCCGGCCGATGGTGGCTCACCCGGGCGATACGGATCGCGGCATTCCCTCCGATCCAACAAACGGTGCGTTCGTTCAGGACGTGCAGGACGTGAAGATCGATATCGCTTACGCCGGCTCCTGCACGGCGGGAAAAGTCGACGACTTCCTGTTCTACCACCAAGTGGCCAAGGAAGCGGTCGACGCCGGGTTGAAGGTGGCCGAGGGCGTGAAGTTCTACATCCAGTTCGGCTCGCAGGCGGTCGAAACCTTCGCACGCGAGAACGGACTGCTCGATACCTTCGAGCGCGCCGGCGCCGTCGTCCTCAATCCCGGCTGCGGCGCCTGCATCGGCTGCGGCCCGGGCGTGTCGGAAGATTCCGATCAGGTCACGATCAGCGCAATCAACCGCAACTACAAAGGCCGCTCCGGCCCGGGCAAGCTCTGGCTCGCATCCCCCCTCACCGTCGCCGCGTCGGCGTTCACCGGCCACGTCACCGCATACACGCCGGGCATGTTCGCGAAGGAGCTTGTCGAGGCGTAGCTACCAGATCGTCTCGACGACGCCACTCTTGCGGATGCGATCGTCCTTGGTGACGAGGGGCGCATTGTTGATTAGGGCGGTGGCGGCGATGAGGCAGTCGATGGGATCGCGCAAAGCTTCATGAAGCTCCGCGGCTCTGATACCGATTTCCAAAGTGATCGGGAGAATAGAAACATTGCGCGCCTCAATAACTCCGTGAAGCCATGCGGCGGGCTCGCGATCAAGGACTACGCGACGCCGCGCCAGCATGCCTACTTCCCAGCACGAAATGGCCGCGAATCCAACCGCATCCGCCGAATCAATCACTCTGACGGCCGCCGCAGAGAGCTTTTCCGGTTCGAGGATCCACCAGATCAGTGTATGAGTGTCCGCGACGATCACTCGTACGTGTCCCACTCCACATCGTCAATGGGGGAGACAATATCGCCCACTACCTTGCCCGACCCACGGAGGTGCTCGATCGAGCGCTCGCGCTCGGCTGCCGCAGGGATCATCCAGCGACCGTTGTAGAGGACGCGGCCTTCAATCACAGGCGAGTCAACTTCCGGAGCACTCTCGACGCGCGCCAACTTCGCCACGGTCTTACCGTCGCGGGTCAACGTAATCTCGCCACCGTTCTTCTCAAAGTCGTCCACCAGATCTTCGAGCTTCGAGCCCACAGCGCCATCGATTTGTGTGGTCATGGCTTCATCCTAGAACCGGTTTGTCCAACGTTCAACTTTCCCCTCGCTTGTGAGTGCCTTGCGACCGCCGGCACCTCAGCCAAGCCTTGCACGAGGGCGTTCACTTCAAAGCATCCCACTCCACATCGTCAATAGGCGACACGATATCGCCGAGGATCTTGATGGACCCACGAAGGTGCTCGATCGAGCGCTCACGCTCGGCTGCCGCCGGAATCATCCAGCGCCCGTTGTAGAAAACTTTGCCTTCGACGGGCGCGTTGTCAGACACCGGAGCGCTCTCGACGCGTATCAACTTAGCGATTGTTTTGCCATCGTGCGTCAACGCAATCTCCCCGCCGTTTCGCTCGAGCTCGTCGACCAGTTCTTCGAACTTCGGTCCGAGCTCCGCGACGTGGATCTGAGTGATCATGACGTCATCGTAGAACCGCTATTGTGTACATTCAACTTCCCTAGGCTCCCGCCGCCCGCCGTTGCGCTGGGCGCAGGACCTCGGCGACGTCGCCAGCGAACGCCGCAGCGTCGTCAGCGTCCAGTGATGCGATCGTGACGCGGATGCCCGGCCCTGATTTGACTCGATACCGCTCGCCGGCCGTCACCGCCCACCCGCGCTGAAAGAGCGCTTGCACCACCACGCTCTCCTCGCGCAGTGGAATCCAGATGTTGAGGCCTGATGCGCCGTGCGCTTCGATGGCGTGAGTTTTCAGCGCGGCGATGAGGGCCTCGCGTCGCAGCGTGTACGTCCGCTCGGCGCGCGCGAGCAACTTGCGAACGCGGACGTCCACGAGCAGCTGTGCGACGAGGCGCTGAAGGATGTGACTGACCCAGCGGATGCCGAGGGCCTGGCGGCCTTCGACGCGGGAGATGGTCTGCGCGTCGCCGGTCATGATGGCCAGCCGCAAATCGGGCCCGAGCGATTTCGACATGGAGCGGACGATGGCCCAGCGCCGGTGCGTCGCGTCTGCGAGTGTGACGTACGGCGCGCCCGAAATCGGTCCGGCGTGATCATCCTCGATCAGCAGCAGGTCCGGACGCTGGCGCAGGATGGCGCATAGCTGCCGCGCGCGCCGCTCGCTGAATGCCGCGCCGGTGGGATTTTGCGCCCGCGGCGTGACGATGATCGCGTCCGCTGTGGCCGCACGCTGAAGGGCGGCCGGAAGCAGTCCCTCATCGTCGACGGCGACGGGCACTGGGATGAGCGACAGCGCGTGGAGAAGATCGGATACGCCGGTGAAGCAGGGATCCTCGACCAGGACGCGGTCGCCGCGGCGGAGTTGCTCACGAAGTACGCGCTCGATGCCGTCCAGCGCGCCGCTGACGACGGCAACGGAATCCGAGGGCACGCCGTCGGCGGCGAACTGCGCCTTCGCCAGCGCGAGCAGCGACGGGTCATTGAGCTCGTCGCGATAGAGACGCGAAGACCCTTCCAATTTGCGCAGAAACGGCGCGAAGTCGGGCAGAAAGTCCGCGGATGGATTGCCAGTAGCGAGGTCGCGCACATGAGCGGGAAGGGCGGCGGGGGCAGGCGGGGCGGCGGGGGAGGCATGCCGGATGACCGTTCCTTTTCTTCCCTCGGCGACGGCGATGCCGCGCTCCTGAAGAATGCGATAGGCGGCGGCGACAGTTGCGGGACTGACTCCGAGCTGTTCCGCCAACGTGCGAACGGGAGGAAGGTGGTCGCCGCCGGCCATCTTCCCCCCCGCCAGCGCGGACTCCGCGCTGGCGGCGATCTTGACGGCGGTCGTTCCGTTGAGGTAGCGTTGTACTGACATATGAGCGATATTGTACTAGAACGAACGCCTTCTCTACAATCGCCGCGTACGACCGTCAAACGCCTGGCCAAACGTGCCGGCTACGACCGCGACACGATCAACGCCATCATCGACGAGGCGCTGATCTGCCACGTCGGGTTCGTCGTGGATGGCGCGCCGGTCGTGATTCCCACGATCCACACGCGCGTCGATGAGACGCTCTACTTCCACGGCTCCGCGGCCAGCCGCATGCTTCGCTCGCTCCGCGAAGGCATCGATGCCTGTGTGACCATCACGATTCTCGACGGGCTGGTGATGGCACGATCCGCCTTCCATCACTCGATGAACTACCGTTCTGTCGTGGTGATGGGCAAAGGGCGAGAGGTAGTCGATCGCGAAGAGAAGCTGCAGGTGCTCGATGCGCTCGTCGAGCATGTCTGCGCCGGGCGCACGCGCGATGTACGCGCACCCAACGAGGCCGAGTTGAAGCAGACGCTCGTCATCGCGTTGCCGCTGGCCGAGGCGTCGGCAAAGATCCGGGTCGGTCCGGCGGTCGATGACGAAGACGACTACGCGCTGCCGGTCTGGGCGGGAATCATCCCGCTTACGCTCACTCCGTCGGCACCGCTTGACGACGAACGACTCGCGCCGGGCGTGAGTGCGCCGCAGTACGCGACGAACTATCTTCGCCGCTGAGGCATCGGCCAGTCCTTTCTTGCGCGAGCATTCACCGACTCGTCTTGAATCGGTAACTTCTGTCGCTCCGATCCGCAGCATGATTTATGGATGCGAAGAATTGCCATCATCGGCTCGGGCATCACCGGTCTCGCTGCTGCGCACGGCTTGCTCCGGGCCGGCCTCGATGTAACCGTCTACTCCGATCGCACCGCAGAGTCCTGGCTGAAGGAGAGCCGGCCGACGGGCACGGCTGCCCGCTTCGAGCTTGCGCTCTCGTACGAGCGCGAGCTCGGCTTGAACTTCTGGGACGACGTCGCTCCGAAAGGGGAGGGCGTTTTTCTTACGTTCTGTCCCGTTCTGCACAACCCGTTGGTGCAGCTGGCCGGCCGTTTTCGGCAACCCTTCCAAGCCGTCGATGTGCGACTGCAGTCTGCCCGCTGGATGGACGAATTCGAGAGGCGAGGCGGTCGTCTGGTCATCGAGAAAGTGACTGTCGATCGTCTGGAAGCGATTGCCGCAGAGCACGACCTCACGATCGTGGCCGCCGGCCGCGCCGATCTCTGCAACCTGTTCGCGAGAGATGAAGCGCGGAGCAGCTATCAGACTCCGCAACGTCATCTGGCGATGGTGATCGTGACGGGCTGCCCGGCCACCTTCAGCGGCGTCCCTTTCCGCCCCGTTCGATTCGACTTCCTCGGCACTGACGGCGAGATCTTCTTCATCCCGTATTACCACAAGGATGCAGGCGTGGCCTGGAACATCCTGGTCGAAGCGAAGCCGGGCTCGCGAATGGATCGATTCGAGGGTGTGCAGGACGGGGACGAGGTCGTGGAGCGAGTGAGGAGCGTCGTCAGCGAGCTATTTCCGTGGGATCGCGATTTTGTGAGCAGGATGAAACTTGCAGATCCGCTGGGATGGCTGGTTGGAAAAGTAACTCCGGCGGTACGGCATCCGAGCGTGACACTGCCATCGGGCCGTGTGCTGGCAGCCTTGGGCGATACGGCCATCTCCTACGATCCAATCGCTGCTCAGGGTGCGAACAGCGGGATGAAGCAGGCCAGGCATCTCGTCGGCAAGATTGTCAATCGCGGCGGCTTGCCGTTCGATCAAGCATGGGTTACGAACACCTTTGAGGAGTTCTATCAGGAGCATGCGAGCCATGCCGTTATGTTCAGCAATCTTCTACTCGAGCCGCTCACCGCGCCTGCGAAGGAGTTGCTCATCGCGCAGTACGGCAGTGATGGCGACGCAGAGAACGGGACCGCGCAGCAGGGAATCGCCAATGCATTCGTCGAGAATTTCAACGATCCGCGCGTGCTCACACCGGCGTTCACGGACCTGGCACTGGCGCGGAACACGATCGCAAAGCACAGCGGGGGCCGCTGGCTCTGGAACAGCGTCCGAGGCCGCGCGTCGATCGCGGGCAATCAGGTGCGGCTCAAGCTCACGCGTCGCTCAAGTTCCGCGGCCTGAGGAAAACAGCGCGGACTACTCCGTGCTCCACGGCGGAACGATGCCGTTCATTCGGGCATAGGCCACCGACTGGCCGAGGTGCTCGTGGAGGTGGTTGAGGGCCATCATGAAGGCGGCGCGCTCGGTGCTGTCGGTGCCGAACATGCGGATCGGCTTGTCGAGGTCGGCGTCCGAGGTGTTGATGATGGCGTCGCGGAGATAGTCGAACGACCGGCGGAGCTCCTCCATCACCTTTGGCTTCTCGGTGATCCGTTCCAATGAGCGCGCGTCGAGCATCGGCCGGTCGGCGACGAAGCTGACGAGGGTGTAGTTGCCGCCGGCGATGTGCATGTAGACCTCGCTCACCGACCGGATCCCTCGTCCGGGCCGCCATCCGTATTTCGCGGGCGGGACTGCCATGGCAAGCGAGAGGATTTTCTTCTGCATGTCATCGAGATCGTGGAGCAGCTCGGCGCGGACGCCACTCTTTGGCGCGGCCGGCGGCGATGTCTGGCGCAGCTCGCGCGGCGGCTGGGCAGTGCGCACGGCGGCGGTCAGCGGTGCGGCGGCAACGAGGGCAATCGCCACGGCAAGGATAGAGCGCATGTTCGAGGGTCTCCTGGGAGCGCGGACGCGACAGATTACTCCCGCCGGATGTTTGCGAGCAACGAATGATCCGGCGCGAAGACGACGTTCTTCGGAACCGAGGGCATGTTCTGCGTCACGGTCTGCTCGTTCTGGCGGATCTGGATGAAGAAGACGCCGGCGCGGTTGCCGTCAAACTCGACGCGCACCGGTGCAACGATGACGAAATCGTCGCGCACGCCGCTCCGCTTTACCGTGACGCTAAGCGTTGAGCCGCCCGTCCCGTTCGGCGTGACCTTGTAGCTCCAGCGCAGCGTTGGGATCGCCGAGTCGTAGACCCAGGTGTCAAAGAAGAAGCTCCAATCGCCTGGCGCATCCTTCTCGACCATCCTCTGAAAGTCGGCGGTGCTGGCTGCCTTGCCGCTGTACTCTTTGATGAAGTCGCGCAGGATCTTGATGAAAACGTCGTCGTGACCCGACTTCATGCGCAGCATCGTGCGCAGCATGTGCAGGACGAGCGGACCCTTGTAGTACGCCTGGATTTGGTAGCCAGCAGGAACGTCCGCCGTCCCCGCGCGGTAGCCGACGCCGATCGGGCCGATGCGAGCGCGTGCGGTGGGATTCATCTCGACCAGCCACGGGCGGTTGAACTTGCTGAAGCCGCCGGAAAGGTTGCCCAGCACGATGCTCTCGTACACGCTGACGATCTCGTCGTAGAACTTCTCGCCGCCTTTGACTGTGGCCTGGACGAACATCATGGCCGAGTACTCGGCGAGCGACTCGCTCAGCCACTGATCGCGATACGTCTTCCAGCCGACCTTGTGCCCCCACCATTCGTGCGCCACCTCGTGCGTGCGGAAAAGCTCCGTCGCGCCGGGATGCTCTTCGTACGAGAACTCGGAAAGATGGAGGAAGCCGTCGAAGGCCTGACCGTGACCGGCGGCGATGGCGGTCGCATAGATCTGCGGCGTATCGAGCTTGTCGTCGAATACGGTCTGGTAGAAACGGAGCGAGTTGATGACGTCCGCGCCGGCGTTGCGGATGCGCGTGGCGGGATCGAGTCCCGTGACCGTACCGAACGAGATGACTTTCGGCACGCCAGGGATTTCGAGTGGAACCTCGATGAAACGCTCGGCGGTCGAGAACGTGACCATCTTGGCGGGCTTTTCGACTACCCATACCGAGGTTTTCGTTCCGTCCGGCGCCTCGGTCTCGCTCTCCCGCTTGCCCATGGAGCGGACTTCGTTGCGCTTCCCGACTTTCAACTCCACGCGCGCCGTCGTGGCGTCGAACGCGTCGGGGATCGTCGGATACCAGCTATTTCCGCCGGCGTAGTTCGGCGTTTCGAGGTCGTATTGGAACGTGACGACGCGTGATGCATTGGCTTTCAGGGGAGCCGGGAAAATCACGGTCATCGTTGGGTTGGAGAAGTCGTTGTCGATTGCGGCGCTCCGCGCGCCGATGTTGTCGCGGAGAATCGTCAGAGGCTGGCCCTTGTCGTCGATCGCGGTAACGGCTTTTGCTGTCGGATAGAGCTCCATCGCCAGCGCACTGACGCCGTCCATGTTCGGAGTGATCACTTCACCGACGGTGTAGTGGCCATTGAGCATGGCTTGCTCGGTCTTTCCGACGCGGCGTGAGTTCCACTTTCCCTTCGACAGGTCGGCCTTCACGTCGATGTGGCTGATCGTCGCGGGGCGAACGTCGCGCTGGCCCGGAGCACCATTGGCGTCGCGGTCGCCGGCGCGATCGAGGCTGATCCAGATTTCTTCCGTCGCCCGCTCAAAACGGATCAACTGGATCTCTTCGCGGCGCGTGGAGTCGTAATCGAACGTGAGCCAGTCGAAATCGGCCGTCTTGATGGCCGCCGTCATCTGCACGGCGCCTGAGTTCAACATCGCGGCGATGACCTTGGCGTCGACGTCGCGGCCGAGGTCGATGAGCCAGTGGTTGTGGCGATTCTCGGCCAGAGAGTTCTTTCCGAAGCCTTCTTTCACGGCGCCGGGAAACAGATCATCGATCGTGGCGTCCGACACTCGCAGGACGAGTTGCGTGAAGTGGACGTCTACCGAGGGGAGGTCCTTGCGCGAAAAGCGGTGCAACTGCGCGACCTCGATCTTGTCCGGGATCGCCATCGTGAACTGGCCTTGCCCTTCGAAGACGAGTCCAGTCACGCGTCCTGTCGACACAGGCTGCATCAGGTGAACCGTGCCGGAGTTGAGTTTGAAGAGGGCCACGTCGCGGCCGAACGTGAGCGGCTGCGAGATCACGATCGGATCGACCGTGAATAGCCATTTCTGCAGACGATCGTAGTCGGCGCGCGCCTGGGCCGGATCGGCGCCGAGCGCGGGAAAGGCAAGAACAACAACAAAGATCGTCAAGAGCGACGCACGAAGCCGCAAGGTGTCCCCCGGGATATCTGAAATTTGGATGGCAGGGACTCTAGCACGGCGGTAATGCGCGCAGCGAGCGCACAACGACGGTTCCCGAGGAGTGCAGGCGTCTCGCCTGCGGACCGCCGGGCGTCCCGCCCGGCGGTAAAGAACGCGATTGAATGCGTTGCGCCTCAGCCCGTCGGATACCCCGCACTCCGATCCCGCCGAAAACGCGATCGCGAGATCGAGAACCGTTTCTGGATCGCGACCAAACCGAAGAAGACGCGGTTCAGGATCCGCGTCCGCAAGCTGGAGTCCCACTTTCCCGCAAGCACGGTGACCACTGCCTTGAAAATGTGTTTCGGCGGGTGAGGATCGAAAAACAGATCGCGGAACTGCGGCGTGTAGAAGCCGACCACAAAACGCCGGAACGTCCGGAACCGTTTCCGCTGGCGCCGCGAAAACGCCGCAAATTGCCGCGCGGAGAAATCGTTCTTCGCCTTGGCTCGATCGAGCTCCGCCGCGGCTTCGATTCCGGACTCCATCGCGATCGAAACGCCGGTCGAGAACACCGGATCGAGGAACGAGCCCGCGTCGCCGGCGAGAATCCAACGGTCTCCCGCGTACTTTGAAGCGCTGTACGAGAAATCCTTCTCCACGCGCACCGGCCACTCGCGTGTCGCGTCGCGCATCAGCTCCGCGAGAATCGGCGTGTCGGCAATGGCGCGGTCGAGCGCCTCTTCATTCGAGACCTTGGGCCACTGCAAATAGAGACTCTTCGGCACGACGACGCCGACGCTCATCAACTCTTTCGAAATCGGAATGAGCCAGAACCATCCGGCGTCCGCGCGCGACACAAGACGGATGTCGTCGGGCCGGTCGCCTGCAAGACGCGGCACATTCTTGTAGTGCGAGAACACCGCAATATTCGCGAGCAGCGGCTCATCGGTCCGCAGATTGAACTTTCTTGCGAGCAGACCATGGCGGCCGCTGGCATCGACGATCGCGCGGACCCGCACACGCGCCGCCGGTCCCTCGGCGCTGCCGACATCGAGGACCGCCGCATCCGAAGCGAATTCGCAGTTCGTGACGCGAACGCCTTCGCGCACATCGACGCCGAGCTCGCGCGCGCGGTCGAGAAGGATCTTGTCGAACACCTCGCGGCACACCTGCACCGTCTTCGGCTTCGTCACCTCGGTCACATCCGTGAAGTCGACGCCGCGGCCGCTCTCGCCGTCATGCGTAAAGAGCTTCGCGCCCCACTTATCGGGGAAATGTGCGGCTTCCATTTTCTCGGTTACGCCGAGCGCGGCAAACGCATCGTTGGCCGTGGAGAGCAACGACTCGCCGATGTGGAAGCGGGGGAACGGGTCTCGTTCGAAGAGGACGACGGAATGGCCGCGCTGCGCCAGGCTGATGGCCGCCGAGGAGCCGGCAGGACCGCCGCCGGCAACGGCGAAATCGAAATCGTAGGGGGTTTGGGTGTCTGTCATGGTCTGGAGGCAAACCTACCACAACAGACTTCGTGGCCGTCCCGACGCACAGCGCTACTTGATCGTCATCTGCGGAACCGACGTGTAGAACCCCGCCGGGTACTGCACGTAGCCGTCGATGTTCTTGCGCATGATCGCCACGTTCGACTGCATGTAAAGCGAGAGGTAGGGGAGGTCGGTGGCGATGATCTTCTGCACTTCGTCGTAGATCGGCTTTCGTTTGGCGCGGTCGAACGTCGAGTGTCCCTCGGACAGCAACTGGTCGATGCGCGGGTTCGAGTAGAAGCCGCGATTCTGACCATTGGGCGGGAAGTTCTGCGAGCTGAAGATGACGTAGTAGAAATCGGGATCGCTGATTCCGTTGCGGGACAGCGAGTACATCTGGAAATTGCCCTTGCCGATGTCGGCGAAGAACGTCGACATCTCGTTCGATTGGATCGAGACGTCGAATCCGGCTTTCTTCATCATGTCCTGAATGACCTGGGCGCGCGAATTCGCCTCCGCATCGGTCGACGTCTTGAACACGAGTTTCAGGCCATTCGGATAACCGGCTTGCGCCAGTAGCTGCTTCGCTTTGACCGGATCGTAGGGATACGTCGGAAGGTTCGTGGCGCGCGCCCAGTGGCCTTCCGCCAGCATCGTTTCCGTCGGCTGCGCGTAGCCGCGCTGGATGTCGCGGATGATCCGTTCGCGGTCGATCGCGTGCGCGATGGCTTGCCGCACCAAAGGCTTAGCAAGCGCCGGGTCCTTCATGTTCAAGGCGAGGTACTGATAGACCGAGCCGTTACTCTTCACGACCTTGAAGTCAGGGTTCTTCTCAAACTCCGCCACGTTCTCGAACGGGATGATGTTGACCTCGAAATTCACCGAGCCGCGGCGCATTTCCAGGATGCACGTGGTGGCGTCGGGGATGATGCGGACGGTAATGTGCTTGATCTTCGGCGCGCCGCCGTGCCACTGGTCGAAGGCCTCGAACTCCAGCCGTTCGTCGGGGCGGTGCTCGACCAGCTTGTAGGGCCCGCAGCCGATGGGCCTCGTTTTGTAGACGTTTGTGTCGGCTCCGGTGGGCAGGATGCCGGTTGTGAGGTTGTCGAAGATGCCTGCGTTTGCTTCTTTCAGCTTGAAGATGACCGTGTGTTCATCAGGCGTCTCGATGTGATCGACGGAGCTGTAGCCCGATCGCTTCGAGGTTACGAACGCTGGGTTCATCATCGACTCGTACGTCCACTTCACGTCCGCCGCTTTGACCGGCTGGCCGTTGTGGAACTTCGCGTTCGGGTTGAGATGGAACACGATCGTCTTGTCGTCCGGCGTCTCCCACTTCGTGGCTACGTCGGGAGCGTAGTTGAAGTCCGGCGTGACTTTGATCAGGCCGCTGTGGACGAGATCGAACATCCTGCTGGAGGCGTTGTCCGCTCCGACGCGGCTGTCCAGATTCGTCGGTCCCGACTTCAAGGCGATGACGAGCGCTTTCTGATCGCCCGAGGAGGTCTTTTTCTCGCCGCCACCACAGGTGGCCAGCAGCACAACTGCCAATGAAGCAAAGAGTTGACGCGTTCTCATGCAGCACCTCAATTTACGCTCGACGGATTACAAGTATGATGCCGTTCGATGCGATCCAAGCGATTTCTCACCGTCCTGGCAGCGCTCCTTTCACTCATTTTCGCGTCCGCAGCCTTCGCCAAAGAGAAGGTCATCGTCCTCGGATTTGACGGCGTCGACGCCCGCTATACCGAGCAGTGGATGAACGAAGGGAAGCTGCCGAATCTGGCGAAACTTCGTGTGCAGGGAACGTTCCGGCCGCTGCGTCCGACGGTCCCCGCGCAGACGCCGGTGTCGTGGTCAACGTTCTCCACCGGCATCGATCCCGGCCGCACCGGCATCTTCGATTTTCTTCGCCGCGATCCGAAAACCTACCTGCCGGTCTTTGCCGCCTTCGACGAAACCAAGGAGCCCTTTCTCCTCGGCGACAAGACTCCGATCGCTGCCGCGGCGGTCGTGCTGGTCGTCCTCGCGCTGATCGCGTTGCTCTTCCGCCGCACGGCGCGCTTCGTCGTCCTCGGCATCGCGACCGCAGCCGGCGTCGGTGCGTTCATCGCCACGAAGAAGTACATCCCGGTAACGCGGCCTGGTGTCGTCAACCGGCGTCAGGGCATTCCGTTCTGGGAAGCCGCTGCGAGTGCAGGCCGGACGGCGCGTGTCGTCCATGTGCCGGTGACCTTTCCGGCGCACGATTTTCCTGCCGGCGAAATGCTCTCCGGCCTCGGCGTTCCCGATATGTCCGGCCGCGTCGGTAAACCGTTTTTCTTCACCTCGGAGCTCGACCTGCACCGCTCCGGTGCGAACGAGTTCTCGATCGACGTCGTGCAACTCGAAGACAACAAGGGCCGCATCGATACGAAGATTCAGGGGCCGCCGAACAAGCTTTTCGGCACGCCGCCGTTTATCTCCATCCCGATGGCGATCACTGTCGCCAACGACCGCAACTCGATCACGATCGAAGAGAGCGGCCAGACCGTGACGCTGCGGCCCGGCGAGTGGAGCGGCTGGACCGACTTCGTCTTCCCGTTCAATCCTCTGATCAAACTTCACGGGATCAGCCGCTTTCATCTGATCACGTCGCAACCGGAGGTGAAGCTCTACCTCTCGCCGATCAACTTCGACCCGCGCAATCTGCCGCCCGGTTTCAACATCTCATCGCCGCCGAAATGGGCGCCGCAGTTGGCGGAGAAGTACGGCTTGTACAAAACGCTGGGATGGCAGATCGACACCTGGGCGATCTCCGAGGGGTTCGCGGATGAACAGATGTTCTGGGACGACATGACGTTCACCGTCGCCCAGGACCGGAAGATGTTCGACGCGTTCCTCACCGGCGACGAAGAATTGATGGTGCAGTGCTTCGAGTTCCCCGATCGCGTCGGCCACGTCTTCTGGCGCCTTATGGATACGAAACATCCCGCCTACAACGCAGCCCTCGCGGCAAAGTGGGGCGATGCGCTTCTCCGCTCGTACCAGCTCATGGATGCGATCGTCGGCGATGCCATGGCCGCGGCGGACAAGAACCACGCCGCGCTGATCGTTCTCTCCGATCACGGCTTCGCATCATTCAGAAAGTCTGTGAACTACAACACCTGGCTGGTCATGAACGGCTACATGACGCTCAAGACCGGCGTGCAGGTCAAAGACCGCAACGTGGAGATGCTTTTCGACTCGGGGCAGTTCTGGGAGAACGTCGACTGGTCCCACACCCGCGCGTACGCCATGGGCCTCGGCGAGATGTACATCAACACGAAAGGCCGCGAATCGCAGGGCATTGTCAGTCCGGGTGCCGAGGCCGATGCGCTCAAAGCAGAGTTGAAAGCGCGCCTCGTGACGATGACCGATCCGGAGACGATGGAGCATCCCGTCCGCCGCGTTCTGGCGCGCGAAGAGGTCTACCGCCAGTTCGACCCGAACATGATTCCCGACCTCTTCGTGACGAACAACGACGGCTACCGCGTCTCGTGGCAAACGTCCCTCGGCGGCATCCCGAAGCAACTCCTCGAGCCAAACAAGCAGCCGTGGAGCGGCGATCACTGTTCCGTCGACCCGGAGATTGTGAAGGGGATCTTTTTTTACAACAAGAAGATTGCTAGCCCTCGTGCTCCCTATATTGCTGACGTTTACCCGACGGTGCTCGGGTTGCTCGACGTGAAGGCGCCTTACGAACTGGACGGAGTGGAATTGAAGTAATGATCGACTTCAACAAGGTTCTGTCGATTGTCGAGGCATTCAACCGCGAAGGTGTCGAGTACATGGTCTTTGGGGGAGTCGCGGTGAATCTGCACGGTCTTCCGCGCACGACGGAAGATGTAGATTTTTTCGTGGCCCCCTCGCCCGACAACGTCGTCCGAATCAAGCGTGCCTTGCGCTCAATTTGGGACGATCCCAACCTCGACGAGATTCAGGATGACGACATGCTCGGCGACTATCCGAATTTCACGTACGAACCGCCGAGCGAGCCGTTTGGAATCGACGTAGTTTCTCGTCTTGGGGTAGCGTTCAAATACGACGACCTCCTGGCCGAAGTACATGAAATAAGAGGCGTTCCCGTGCGCCTTGTCACCGCAGAGACTCTGTATCGAATGAAGCGCGACACTGTTCGCTGGATCGACAAGATCGACGCATCGAACTTGCGCCAGAGATTCGATTTCGAGGAAGAGTGATGCCGGTCCGAAAGTTCCGCTCGATCGAGGAGATGAATGCATTCGACAACCAGCAGATGCGCGGGGATGATCCCAATCTGATTAGGCGCATTCAGTCGCACTGGCACACGTGGCGCGACCTTCTCCCGCCGTTGAACACTCCGAAGGGTGTTCACAAGTTTCGAGATATCGAAGAGATGAATGCCTTCAAGGAGCGATACGTGAACGAGCGCATCGCACGCATTCGCGCAGAGCGCGTGAAGAGATAGCGTCTGATAAGCTTCCTCGCCACGCCTGCGGCACCCACACATGGACTACAAACGACTCCTAACCCAGGTCGAGCGCACGCTCGAACAGATCGAAAACACCGAATCGACGCGCTTTACGATCGAACAGATCGGGCAGACCATCGCTACGAACTTTCGCGAGCAGCTCGGCATCACCGGCGGACGCATCTACGAGCTCACCGACGAGAACTGCTACGAGTTGGTGGGCCGCTTTGGTGTGCCCAACGAAGGCCCGCTCGGCATCACCGTGCCGCGCGACTACAAGCCGATCGAGCTCGTGCTCGAGAATGGCGTCGTGGTCATGGAGCCGAACGATCCGGGAGTTGACCCGGTGCTTGAAGCGCAGCTCGGCGCGCACCGATTCGCCGCCGTTGCCGCTGGCGACACCCACGCCCACATCCTCGCCTTCGACGTCGCGGAGCACCTGAGCCGCGAGGACATTCTCTTCTCGCTCAACCTCATTCGCTACACCGTCAACCAGCGATTGCGCGCCGATCGTTACCAGTCGCTTATCGTCGAAGCGCAGCGCATCCAGCAATCGATCCTGCCGCAGCGCGTGCCGCAGTACGACGGGTTCGACATCTGGGGGAAGACCGTTTCCGCCGATGTCGTCAGCGGCGATTTCTACGATTTCATCCCCATCTCCGACAACATCCTCGGCCTGGCCATCGCCGACGGTTCCGGCCACGGCCTTCCCGCGGCGCTCGTCGTGCGCGACATCTACATGGGCCTGCGTATGGCCACCGACCGCGATTTCAAGATCATCCGGACGATGGAGAAGCTCAATCACATCATCCATCGCGGCCGCCTGACGACGAAGTTCGTATCGCTCTTTTACGGCGAGCTCGAAACGGGCGGCATCCTCATTTACTGCAACGCCGGCCACAACTTCCCGTTCGTCCTCCGCGCCGACGGCCTGACGATCGAGATGCTCGGGAACGGTGGCCCGGTGCTCGGCCCGACGCCCGACGCCACGTACATGCGCGGCTTCGCAAAACTGAATGCCGGCGATCTCCTCTGCATGTACACCGACGGAATCGTCGAAGCACACAACACCGACGATGAAGAGTTCACATTGGAGCGTTTGCAGAGGCTCGTGGCAGACAATCGCCAGCGAGCGGCGAAGGAAATCGGCAAAGAGATCCTGGCCCGTGTGACGGAGTGGGGGCCAGGCGAACAGGATGACCGTACGGTCGTGATCGTGAAGGCGGTGAATCCGTGAGATTGGTTGCGGAGGATTGCCAACTCTGTCATTCCGAACCGGCGAAACCGCGGGGGTGGTCGGGCGGGGGAGCGGTTGAGCACGGAGAGGAATCCCCTGCCGATTTGGAGATGACCGCTCCGTAGCCCAGGGGATTTCTCATCGTGCTCCACCGCTCCCCCTGTCCCTCCGCCCCCGCGGTTCCGCCGATTCGAAATGACAGATCGCAACAAGCCACCCAATACCGCATGCACGACATCCTCTACTTCAATGGCCGCTTCACGACGACTGCCGAGCGCGTTCTCGGCGTCGAGGATCGCGGATTCCAGTTTGGTGACGCGCTTTACGAAGTCTTCAAGTTCGTCGGGCGGAAGGCGATCTTCCTTGCCGATCACTATCGCCGGCTGGAGCACGGTCTGCGCGAGATCGAGATTCGATCGCCGTGGGACGAGGCGCGCTTCGTCGCCGTCATGCGCGAGCTCATCGAGCGCACGGCGTTCGGCGACGGCATCGTCTACATCCAGATCTCCCGCGGTGAAGGGGAGCGCAAACACTTCTATCCCGAGGATCTCGAGCCGACCGTGGTGGCGTATACGCGTGCGTACAACTTTCCCGATGCGGCGAAGAAAGAGAATGGCATTCGCCTCACGACAACGCCGGATCTTCGCTGGAAACGTTGCGACGTGAAGTCGGTGAATCTTCTCGCCAATGCGCTGGCCAAGAAAAAGGCGCAACGCGCAGGGGCCGATGAAGTGCTACTGATCGATGACGGGATCGTTCGCGAGGCAGGCAGCTCGAGTTTCTTCGCCGTTCGCGACGGGGGAGTGATCACGCATCCGCTCGATGAGCACATCCTTCCAGGCGTCGTGCGCGATCGCGTGATCGCTCTCGCACGAGAGGCGGGCATTTCGATCGATGAACGGCCGCTGCTTGCAACTGAGCTGTTCGACGTCGACGAAGTTTTCATCACCAGCACGATGCTGGGGGTGATGCCGGTGAAAGAGATCGACGGACGCCCGTCCAAGCCGCCGGCAAGAGGGATGGTCACGTCCCAATTGCAGCGTCTCCTCGACGAAGACGAGCTCGCCGATGCGGCTGCAACGTATTCCAGCTCAGCAGTTTAGCGCCGAATCGCGGCATACCCATTGCAATCTCCCACCGTGCGGGCGCAAGCCCGAAAGGAGACACAAATGGAAAACCGTGAACGTGACCAGATGAGCAAGAACACGCAGTCAACTCCGGCTGGCGACGTGAACCGCAATACCTCGTCGCAGTCCGGTAAAGAGAAGAGCGATTCCTCCGCGGACTTCGGCCAGAACATCGGACGCTCGGAGAATCTGAACGAACCGAACAGCCGCGGCAGTAACAGCGGATCGAGCGGCTGGGACAACGCTGGCAAGGACAGTTCGACGGGCGGTTATGACAGCTCCGGCAAGAACAGTTCGTCGGGCGGTTATGACAGTTCCAAGAGCAGCGGCTCCTCCAGCGGTTCAAAAGACGAGATGCCGAAGGGCGACAAAGGTTCCGACAGCAGCAGCAGCCGCTGACGGGTTCACCACCGAACATCACGAAGGCCGCGCACCCGCGCGGCCTTTTTGTTTTATCCTCGTCAGACATGAGCGACGGCGAGATCATCATCAGCGGCGCGACCGCCGCGGACATTCCTGTCATCGAGCAGCTCCTCGCCGGCAACAAACTTCCCATCGCCGGGATCCAGGATCATTGGAAAACCTTCATCGTCGCGCGCGATGGCGGAGTGATCGTTGGCTGCGCCGGCTCGGAGGCTTATCAGTTCGTCGCCCTCATCCGCTCCGTTGCCATCGCCGACTCGCATCGCCGCCAGGGCATCGGCCGGCGCCTGGTTCGCCAACTGCTCGACCGCCTCTCCTCCCGAGGCATCCGCGAGTTCTACCTGCTGACCACAACCGCGCAAGCGTACTTCGCCAAGCGCGGCTTCAAACCAATCGAACGCGACGAGATCCATCCGCAGCTTCTCGCCTCGGCCGAGCTCCAAGGCGCATGCCCGGACACGGCCGTGTGCATGCGGCTGGTCATGATGGCGTGATATTGCGCCGGCCTGCGGCCGGCGCGTTGTCGGTTGTCGGTTGGTTGCGCTTCGCGCGTTGTCACCGACTGACCCTGCGCGCGTTCTCGGCACGATCCGAACCCCCTGCTCGCGTGCCTCTGACAACGCGCGGAGCGCAATCACTAACAAGCGACAAAGCAGCTATCAAGTTAAGCCTCCGAGCCGGTTAGCGGTCTGAACTTGCAGAACGCGACTTCACACCAAGGAGAAAACACGCCGGCAAGCTGGTCTGCGTGGATCGCCTCCGATTGCATGTCCGCTTGTGGAAATCGCCGAATCTGCGGAAAACCAGCTCTTCCGCGAACGCAATTAGATCTGTGCATGCACAGACATCTGAGCGCAAAAAGAGCTGTGCACTCTCTCCGGGCTCCCAAGAATACTGCCGCAACGATAGTGCCCTTTGGACTGTGCATGCACATATCTCTTGGCGCACTGGATCTTGTGCGAATGGCGGATATCGTTGCGGAAAGATTGCGGATGCATTTCGTCGCAAATTTGCCGATACTTCTCATCGGCAGAAGAGTGGATTGCGGTGGTCGCAGTTCCAAGGCGTCGCTGAAAGAAGCCAAACATGGATATCCCATTTGAAGCAATCGAGCTTTTCGTTTTCCGATCGACATTGCTAATCATTTTCGTGGTGGGAGCTGCGAGAATGATTGCGGAACACCTCAAGCGATGAGTGCGCTCGAAGTTGTAAGGCGATCCTTTCCAGATGCGGCTGCGGCAAGAGTTCTCTTCACGGAGCGGTTCCCTTCGTGCTCCTAACTTCAGAACGTTATTCAGTGACTTATCGAGGCGAGCGCGCCGTCGTTAGGTAACAATCGACGCCGGGCAAGGACCGCGCGCTTTTTGCCGGTCTCGCCGCGCACCACAATGAATCGGTGGGTGATACTTCTCCGCCCTGCGGCGGCGTTGATTGTGCCCCGTGCGATGTCCTCGCTGGCCGAAACGTATGACTCTGACAACGCGCGAAGCGCATCCAACCGACAACCGACAACGCGGCGCCGCCAGGGCGCCGCATAATAGCCACATGCCCGTCTTCGACGCCCACATCCACATCCAGCCGTGGGAGATGCTCAAACCCGAGGTGCTGGCGATGGTCTCCGATCCATCGCATCCGAACGCCAAGGACATCCTCTCCTCCGCCGGCAACGTCGTTCGTTTTCTCGACAGCGAGCGCGTGGATCGCATCTGCTGCATCAACTACGTCTCGCCCGACGTCATGGGGTTCACGCGGGAGACGAACGACTGGATCGCCAACTTCACGCGCGATCACCGCGACCGCTTGCTGCCTGTCGGTTCCGTGAATCCGCTGCACGAGATCAACGTTCGCGACGAGATCCGCCGCGTTCTCGACCTCGGCATCCGCATGATCAAGATCCATCCGCCGCACCAGCTCTTCTCGCCCAATGCGTACAAAGGGGAGCTGTGGCAACTCGCCGAGATCTATCGCGAGTGTGAGGATCGCGGCGTGCCTGTCATGTTCCACACCGGCACCTCGATATTTCCGCGGGCGCGCAACGTCTTCGCCGATCCGATGCCGATCGATGACGTCGCCAACGACTTTCCGCGCCTGCCGATCATCCTCGCGCACGCCGGCCGTCCGTTGCACGGCGAGACCGCGTTCTTCCTTGCGCGGCGCCACGCCAACGTGATGCTCGACATCTCCGGCATCCCTCCGAAGGCGCTGCTTCGCTACGTTCCCCGCGTCGCCGATCTCGCCGGCAAGATTCTCTGGGGAACCGACTGGCCATCGCCCGGCGTCGTCTCCCCTCGCAAGAACGTCGACGACTTCCTCTCCCTCGGCCTCGGCGAAGCAGTCGAGCGAAAGATTTTGTGGGACAACGCCGCGCGCCTCTTCGCCTGAGCGCTGCTACCATACGCGCGCATGCCGGAACCTCAGAATGCCCCGATGGGACGCCTCGATGCGTTCGACATCGGGCCGAAAAAACTCACCGTCCAGACCGAATTCTTCTCACGCCCTGAGTGGCGCATCGAGACGAAGGTCTATCTCGCCGGCTCCGTGAAGAAGGTTTACACCGAAGACCTCGCCGGCACGCCGGAGAGCGACCTGCAGCGAACCATCGACGACTTCCACAAAGCGAAGATCGACGAGATCGTGGCCGGTTTGCGCAAACTCCAGCAATGAACGGAATCCGAGTCGAAGGGCTGACCAAGACGTATCACCCGTTCGGAGCGGCGCGTCCTGTGCTCAAGGGTGTTGACCTCACCATCGCGCCGGGCGAAGTGGTCGGCCTCATCGGTCCGAACGGCGCCGGCAAGACGACGCTCATGTCGTGCATCGTCGGTTTCCTCAACGCCGACGAAGGCTCGATCACGATCGATGGCCGTTCGAATGACGATATCGACGTTCGCCGCCGCACCGGCTTCGTGCCGGAGCGGATGAACTTCGATCGCCGCGCCAGCGGTGGCGCATTCCTTCGCTACATGGCCCGCCTCGCCGGCGTTCCGCGCGCCCGCGTCCACGCCCGCGTCGACGAACTGCTCACGCGCCTCGGCCTGTCGGACGCCGAGGACAAACGTCTCTCGCAGTACTCGCGCGGAATGCTGCAGCGCATCGGCATGGCTCAGGCGCTGATGCTCGATCCCGATTTCCTTTTTCTCGATGAGCCGACCTCGGGTCTCGATCCCAACGGCGTCTTTCTCGTGCGCGATCTGATCGCGGAAGAGAAAGCGCGTGGCGCGGCGGTGCTGCTCAATTCGCATCAACTCGCCGAGATCGAGAAGGTCTGCGATCGCGTGCTCTTCCTCAGCGGCGGCGTGATCTCGCGTGACGAAGCGCTGCGCGAGATCGCGAGCATCACGATCGCCGTCACATTGTTGCCCGGTTCGTACGATGTCGCGGTGGTCGAAGCGGCTGCGGGAGCGCCGGCTGCGAACGATGTCGTCACGGCGAATGTGGCATCCGAGGCCGAGGTGGCGAAACTCGTCTCGCGCATTGTCGGCAGCGGGGCAGGCGTCATCGACGTTCGCCGGCGCACCGCGGATCTCGAGTCGATTTTCCGAGGTGAGAAATGAGCCTCGTCGTCGTCGTCGAGACGATCCGGCGCCATTTCGCGCACCTCGGCTACATCGCCGCGCTGCTCGTACTGATCGTGATCGTCGTCTTGATGACCGCGATCGGCGCGCCGACGCAGGCGCCCTACGCGTTGATTGGACTCTTCACGCTGATCGCTGGCTGCCAGCTCATCGGCCCTGAGTTCTCGTCCGGCACGCTGCAACTCATTCTCAGCAAACCGATCGGCCGCTCGTCGTACCTCACCGGACGCGTGGCTGGCGTGGTGCTGTCGATCTGGATCGCGATCGCCGTCATCTTCTCGAGTGATGTGATCGGCCGCCTGATCGCCGGAAACCCAATCATCTGGCGCACCCTTTTTGCGACGGCGCTAGTGTCCGCGCTGAAGGTGTTGCTGACGTGCGCGCTCCTCGCGCTCTTCGGCAGCTTCACCCGTTCCTACGTCAACATCGGCATCTACCTCGGCGGCCAGATTCTGCTCTCCGGCGTCTACGGCGTCCTTGCGATGATGAGGAGCGCGGTGAGCGGCGAGATGGCTGCGGTGGGCCGCTTCCTTCGCGCGCATCCGGGCTTCATGACCGGATGGCTCGCGGTCGAGAGGAACCTTTTCCCCGACGATCCTTCGATGCCATTCGACCGCAACTGGATTCTGATGATGACGTGCAACGCAGTCGTCGCCGTTCTGCTGGCGTGCGTCATCTTCTCGCGGCGGGAGGTCCCGTATGGCGCGGACTAACCTGACCTTCGATCCGAAAAAGCAACGCGCGCTGCCAGTCTGGCTGCTGATTCTGGCCGTGTTGCTGATCGTGGCGCGCATCGTCTCGAATCGATATCCGGTGAAGGCGGAGAACGACGCCGACCTCGTGCACTGGACGGAGATCAGCCAGGCCAGTGCGCTCGCCAAGCGCACACACCGGCCGGTCTTCTATGAGTTTTCCGCCGCCTGGTGCGCTCCCTGCCGCATGCTCGAACACGAAGTCTTCATGGATCCGGAGTTCGCCACGAGGATCAACGCCCGCTTCATCGCCGTGAAAGTGATCGATACGCAGCGCGAAGAGGGCCGCAACGCTCCCGAGGTCCAGGTACTTATGGATCGCTACGGAGTCAGGGGATTTCCGACCATCGTCATCGCGTCCCCGGAGGGCAACGCGCTCGACCGCGTCGTCGGCTATCCGGGACTGGACAAAATGGCGGTCCTGATCGATCGGCCTCGCTGATGCGTCTCGAACACTTAACCGAGGAAGAGGAAGACTTCTGGCGCGGCGAGTTCGCCCAGCAAAACTGGATCTTCGGCGCCCTGGGCCTAAGCGTCACCCTCCCCGAATTCTCCGGCGGCATGCCCGCCCTCCGCAAAATGCACTTCGGCTATTACCTCCAGCCACTCCACCTAAACGCCGACGACCGCGAAGACCTCCCCCGCAAACTCGTCCACGTCCTGGCCCGCCGCAAACCCCCGCTGGACTTCCTCGAACTAAGCGGCGCCGGAGTCCGCATCCCCCACTGTTTCCCCCAAGGCTTCACCCTCGGCAGCGTCCTGCGCATTACGTTGCAGGAAATGCAACGGCTGCCATTGAAGGAGGAGATTGGTGAAAAGAGGACGGGGGGAGGAGCCGGGCCCGAGTGAACTCCCGTCGCCGGCCTTGCTGCCCTCAGAAGATTTGGGTTTTCATCATCTCGACGCTTGGCGTGCGAGAAGAACGTGGCGAACCGAAATCAATTTTAGGCTAGGTTAGCGGCCTTGCCGATTCGCCTGTTGCTGCCGTAGGCGTGGACCCGAGGCCCTCCATCGCGGCTGCTTGTATTGGAAGACGATCGGGGAAGCCAATCACCAGCTTTGAAGGTTCCGTTGGAGTCTTAGTGGCCCGCATCGTCAGCGTCTCTCGATATTCACGGGCTTCCGCCAATCGAGTGAAGTAGATCTTCAATCCTTTCTCTTTCGCCAGAATCTCGAGTTCTTCGATAGAAACACGGAAGAACTCCTTACGCATGTTGACGAGGTTTAGGCTTCTGTCAGCAAAGTGGCGCTGAATCTCCCATTCCAAGGTGGGGGCGTCGTCCGAGTAGACCATCGCGTGGACATCGAATGGGAAAGGAACTGATGCATCACTCAGATCCTTCACCCGATCCATCGGATCCAAACGCCTCGTCATTCCAATCTTGAACACGCCTTCACCAAAAGACCCCACGTTCGAGATCACGTAGACATAGCCGGCCTTTGTGAGTTCCGCAAGCGCCTTGGCCCGCCGCCCCTTAGTGCGCGCCTCTTCGAGCTGCGCTTGCAGCTCGACAATTCTGTCGTTTAGACGGTTGTGCTCTTCGCCTTGTGATTTCGCGAGGTCGACCCGCGCCTTATCCAGCGCACGTTCGAAGCGAGTCTCCTCGATTTGAGTTTCTTGCTGCATTTGCTCAGCCTCACGCCGCGACTTCTCCTCGTCACGCATCTGTTCTCTGATCCGGCGTTGCTCGTCGGCGATTTGATGCTTCTTCTCCTCCATCTCGAACTCAAGCCGCAGCTCATCGATTTTCAGGTCAAGGTAGGGTTGAGTGATCGAGACCTGCATCACCCCACCGAGATCGTTGACGATATCGAATGACTTGCGTACTCGCTCCTCCATCTTGGTAACGTTGTTCCAGGAGACGCGCGCGATCGCGGCGTCGCACTCTCCGTTGAAGGCGCGCAGGAGTAGTTTCATATACTGCTTTTGCATTCGTTCGCCCTCACGTCGGCTTCCGCCCACCGACCATGCAACCGCGAATTTCGCGGCCTCGCCATTCCTCAGCATCACCTTCTGCTTCTCGCGTACCGCATCCATGCGTTCTTTGTACTCGTCCGGTGTATCGAAGTTGAAGTGCGGTTTATAGAGGCCGAACGAGATATCTTCCAAGTTTTCTTCAAGCGCGGTCACCTGCGCATACAGGCGGTCGTAGGTGGTCTTCGCATTCGCGTAGTCGGCATCGAGAACTTCTCGCCGATTCTTGGTCGTACTCGCGAGAGCATTGCCTTCCTGGCGCAGGCTTTCGGCTTCTTGGGCGAGGCGCTCAACCTCTCTGACTGCCTCGCTCTTCTGTTGCTCGACCGTTGCCGCAGCTTGGCGCCTTTCGCGGTCGATCGCGTCCGCGCCTTCGGCCTTCAAACGCTCGATCTCTTCTTCGGCGTTTGCGATGCCGACGTATTGTGCTTGAACGCCTCGGAGCCTCTGGAATAGAAGAACCAGACTGGCAACGAGTCCGACCGTAATGACACCCAAAGCTCCGAGTACGATGGACATGAAAGATTTTTCCTTCCTTCTACGGGTGGGGTCGTCTACGGTCTCGCATCCTTCTTGATTCGTAGGGCTGCATTGAATTCAAAGGTCGGCTCGATCGGAGCGAGTTCTTCTGGCTTCTTCGATAGTGTGGCGTGTAGCGCGCGAAGACACGCCTGCGGATCGGCGCGGTGCAAATCGAAGTTCGCGAAGACATCAGGTGAGGTTCTTACGCTCACAAGACAGGGTCTCGCGGATTGACCCGTCCCTCGATCAATACCGTTCACGTAGCCGGTGAATGCCACAGTGTCGACCGCTTGCGCCTTGTCGGCCGAAAACACTTCGTGAAGGGTGCGCAGAGCAGTTTGGGCGATCACCGAGGCGTAGAGAGTTCTCCTCTCCGTGGCGGATCGCGAAGATTCAGTGATCTCGTCCTTTACCTTGATGTACTTAAAACTCCCCACCACGGGCACGATCTCAAAGCATGGAAGCTCCATGTCTATCGCCAGGAGGCGGGACGCAGGCTCATAGGTCACCTCCGAAAAAGTAGGAAACCCTTCTGGATATTCGCTCCGGCCTAGCACGAGAGTAAAGTACGCCGCGACCGCTTCCGCCGTGCGAGCCTGAAGCCCACGCTTCAGTTCCTCCACTTCGGCGTTCTGCGCCTCGATACGCCTTCGAGTCTCGGCTACCTTCGCCTCGTGCGCTACTCGCGCCTCTTCTAGCTTCTCTTGCCTCAGTTTCTCGCCGTCGGCATGCACGATCAGATCATGCTCAAAACGCTGCTGCGCTTCCGCGGACTGACATTCGTGCTTCGCCTTGGTCCCTGGGACGAGCCGCATGAGCCAACCCGGAGAAGGTGGCAGGTAATTGCCGAGTTCGGGCACCGGTAGTGGGTACACGAGCTTCCCTGGTTGAAAAGGTTCATTAGGTAGCACTTCCTTGATCGCGTCCAGGTCGAGGGAAAAGTCTCGCACCAGTGCATACCAAAGGACCGACTTTAGAGCAGCGACTCTCTGCTGGAGTTCAGCGTTCTGGTCCTCTACTTCTGCCTGTCGAGCCTCGATAAAAATACGCTTTTGTGCTCTTGCGTCAGCTAACCGATAGCGTTCTTCAACACGTCGCGCGTGCTCAGCCTGGCGTTGCGCGCGCACCGTGGCCCGCGCTTCCGCGGCTTGCGCGTGTCGCGCGGCTCTTTCGATTCGGATGACCGTCGAGATAATCCGCGGCTTCGGCTCATCTCCACGGCCTCAGGCAGTCACAGAATGCGGCTTTCGTCATAACCATATCCGGCGCAGGTCGATCTGCGTAGATTCAACCCCTCTTTATATACTGCTGTACTCCGATCTCCAAGACGTTGATGGACTTGGGTTTTCCGTGCGTGCTCCCCGCGCAGTCGTAGGCGGATCATGAATAGCCGCGGAGCGGCGAAAGAACGACGGGATGACGCCTACTCATCGTCCTTCTCGCACCGGATGTGTCTCCGATTAGCGAGGAGATTGAAAGGGCTGGCGAGGGGAGGGCCCCCTTGAATTCCTCGGCCTCCGCCGCGGTATAGACTCCCGTTGTGACGCGATTCGCTTCCATCGCATTGTTGGCCGTGGCCTCAGCGCTTTCTTATTCTCCGTCGTTCGCAGCCTCGAAAGCGTTACGGCCACCATCAGCAGGCCAGGCCGCCCCAGACTTCAAGCTCGCTGACCAGAACGGGAAGCCTGTCAGGCTCTCCGCCGCCCGCGGGGACAAGGTCGTCCTCGTCTTCTATCGTGGCTACTGGTGACCGTACTGCGTCCGGCAGTTGGTCGGACTTCGTACTCTGGCACGCGTTTTTCCGACGGTCCATTTCTTCGCCATCAGTCTCGACCGGCCCGCGGAGAGCCGCGAATTGGCGATGAAGATCGCCAAGGATGGGCGAGGGGAGCTCGGGTTCCCGCTGCTGTTCGATCCTCGCGCTGAGA
>JAXDGW010000091.1:0-80349 GCA_034664845.1 Thermoanaerobaculia bacterium
GGAGGACGTCGAAGGACCCCCCGGATTTTCTGCCGGTTTCTCTATCAGTGAAAACCTCGCACAAGATCAGGGGGTCCTTCGACCGTCCTCCGGCACTTCGTGTCCTTCGGCGGCTCAGGATGACAGCGTTGCTTTAGAAACGTCTACCTACCTTTGGAACGCGTACGACATCTTCATAAACAACTGGCGGCTTGCGGGCTGGAGCTTGTTATCGGCGGCATCGACGTCGCGCTCGTCGCCGAGTCCTACAAAGAGGACCGTCTGCCAATTCACTTTGTAGGCGAAGAGAAGCGACGACGTCACATTGCCGCTGTGCTGATTCGTTCGATTGAGGAAAAGCTCCTGGTTACGGTTCGTGCGTACGTTTTGGACGATGCCACGCACAAACATCTTGGAGTTGAAGGTGTACGTCGCGCGCAGGCGCTCGACCTGCGCCGTAAACAGCCGCCCGCGCTCGGCTTCGATCTGGCTCGGCAGCGGTTTCACATTCAGCCAGCTCAGACTCTGCGTTACGCGAAGCTCGAGATGATCGGTCGGACGGATGATGCCGCTGATCTGCGCGCTGAGGCCGCGTCCGAGGCGCGTGTTCGAGAAATCGACGTCCTCACCCGCTGAACCATTGATCTGGATATTCGACACCGCCCGCGTCGGCGTGAACGAAAGTGCATAAAGGAGCTGATGCCGCGTAAGAACGGTATTGCCGCTTCGAACGTCGTTCACTGATAAACGCAGTCTTGTGCTCGACGCGAATTTGCCGTCGAAACCGATGCCGGCGGAACGGTCGCGAAAGAGCAGATCGCCGTTCGTGGCCGACGAATAGTCGCCATTGAGGAAAAGGCGCACGCGATTGGCGAAACCGGTCGTTGGCCGCATCGTGTAGCCGCCTTCGAAAAACGCCTCGCGATAACCGACCTGCGGCACGAATCCATTGTCCGCTCGGAACCCGTCGCTGAAATTCTTTCCCTCGGTGTACCAATCGATGTGCTTCGTCGAATGCGTCCACCAGACGTACTCGGCGTGGCCTTTCAATGTCTGGCCGTTCCATTCCGAGGCGAGGTCGGGGCGGTTGGGAGTCTTGGTGTCGCTGAAGAGGGCCTGGCCGGTGACCGTCTCCCGATCATTGATGCGCCACTGAAAATCGGGGCCGAGAACGCGATTGTGAGAGCCGCCCTCCGACTCGCGGAATGTGCCTAGCATGCTCAGGTAGGAAAGCCCGAAGTTATGGCGGATGCGTCCAATGGCCACCGTCGAACTGAAGTCCTGATCGGCGAAATCGGAACCGTTCGGGCCGGGAAGAATCGTCAGACCGCCGCCACGATCCTGCGCGATGATTGCGGTGTAGTCGTTATCGCCGAACTTACCGGTCGAGCGCAGGCCGAACTTCGGCGATGTAATTGTGCGCGTGTAGACCGCAGCGATCGGTGTGTTGAACAGCTCGACTCCCTCCAGAAAAAACGGACGCTTCTCGGAAAAGAAAATCGCGAAGCGTTGATTCGCAGAGATGGCTGCAACATCGGATTCCACCTGCGAGAAATCGGGATTCAGCGTGCCGTCGATCGCGGTATCGGCATTCGGCGTCCACTTAACATCGATCCCACCGTCCGCTTTTGCCGGAGCATTGACCAGGCGGTTGCCAAGGACGCCGCTGCGAGGTGTGCCCTGCTCTTTGATCGTCATGTACGGCGCGGCGACGATGTGTCCGCCCTGCGGCAGTCCGGCCAGCCCAATGATCTTGTTCTCATTACAAATGAAACAGTTGCCGCCTTTGGGGAGCTTGTTCGCGAAGAACTGGTAGCGCCGGTCGCGAGGATAGTTGCGATAGAGCAGGATTCCCCACGTCTGCGGATTGGCCTTCTTGTAGCGCAGCGACGAGAACGGGATGCGAAGCTCGAGGTCCCATCCGTCTTTCGTCGTCTTCGCCGCCGATTCCCAGAAGAAATCGGGCGAGCTGTCTTCGTTGCCGGTCGTGTCGTCACTCACCGAGTCGTACTGGATGCCGCGCGCGTTCGAGAGAAAGAGGATGGCTGTCTTCCCGTCGTTCCGCGTGTCGAGGATCACGCCGGCGTAGTCGGTCGAGCTGGGGACGTTGTCGCGGTCCGAAAACGGCGCGCGGATCGCGGACGGATTTGGATCCTCGAAGTGAAAGGCCGCATAGAAGAAATGATCGTCGTACGTCATCCAGGCGACGTTCTTCACTTTCGGCTCGGTGTTGTCGGTCGCGTTCGTCTCGTACCACTTATCGACGCGAAGGGCGTCCTTCCAGGGGCCATCGGAAAGGTCGCCATCGACGGTGATCGGCCCGCTGGCCCGCTTGATGTCGAACGTCACGGCCGGCTCGCGCGTCTGCGCGTGGACGGCGATGGGGAGACAAACCAGTAGAACCGCACCGAGAAACCTGCGAGTTGTCTTCATTGCACCGTGAGACGCAGCGCTAGAACGAAAGTTAGGACGGAGGCAGGAAATCTTCGCGGTTCTCTCCACCTGTGACCAGAACGTTCCTTCTCCGCGTCTCCGCGTGAAACGCTTTTCGGAACCTATGCTAGTTTCCGCTCATGATGAGAAAGTCCCTCCTCTTCTTCGCCGCTCTCCTCGCGACCTCGGCACTCGCGCAACAACCGAAAACAATCGTCTTGAAAGCCGCGCGGATTTTCGACGCGACCTCCGAGTCGGTTGCCGCGAACGGCGTCATCGTCATCGAAGGGAATCACATCAAATCGATCGGCGGCCCCATTCCTGCCAACGCCCAGGTCATCGACCTCGGCGACGCCACACTCCTCCCCGGCCTGATCGACTCGCACGTCCATCTCACCAGCGAGATCGGCGACAACTTCTACCTCGACTATTTTCAGAACCTCATGCGTCATCCGGCGGAGCAGGCCATTCTGGCCACGACCTACGCGCGCAAAACGATCGACGCCGGATTCACCACGGTCCGCAACCTCGGCGCGAGCGATTACGTCGATGTCGGCCTGCGCAACGCCATCAACCACGGCTGGGCGGTCGGACCGCGCATGCTCGTGGCCGTTCACGCGATCGGAGCGACCGCCGGACACGGCGACAGCGATCCGATTCCGCCGACGGTCGGCATCCCGCCCCTCGGTCCGATACAGGGCGTCTGCAACGGTCCGTCGGAATGCCGCGCCGCCGTTCGCTACCAGATCAAGTACGGCGCCGACGTCATCAAATTCATGCCCTCGGGTGGGGTGCTCTCACTCTCCGACCCCGTCGACGCGCCGGAGCTGTCACAGGATGAGATGAACGCCATCGTCGAGGAATCCCACCACTGGGGCCGCAAGGTTGCCGCGCATTGCCACGGCGACGCCGCCGCGCGGATGGCGGTGGCGGCGGGCGTCGATTCGATCGAGCACGGATCGTTCATCAAGCCGGAAACTCTGTCGATGATGCGCGACAAAGGCATCTACCTCGTCCCGACGCTCATGGCCGGCGAATGGCTGAGCGGCCGCCTCGACAAGTTCCCGCCCGCGATCGCCACTAAGGCCAGAGCCGCAGTGGCCGCGCGCAGCGACATGTTTCGAAACGCGGTGAAGCTTGGAGTGAAGATCGCCTTCGGCACCGACGCCGCCGTCTACCCGCACGGCCTCAACGCCAAAGAATTCGCCCTCATGACCGCCCTCGGCATGTCCCCCGCCGCTGCGCTCCGCTCCGCGACGTCTGTCGCCGCAGCGCTACTCGGCACCGACGATCGCGGCACGCTCGCCGCCGGCAAACTCGCGGATGTCGTCGCCGTGCCCGGCAACCCGCTGAGCGACATCACGGCGATGGAGCGCGTGTCGTTCGTGATGAAAGATGGGGTGGTGGTGAAGGGGGCGAAGTAGGTAGGCCGTCATCGGAAGCGCTGTCATCCTGAGACCGCCGAAGGACACGAAGTGCCGAAGGACGTCGAAGGACCCCCTGATCTTGTGCATGGGTTTTTCGTCCACCCGTCCCTGCATAAAATCAGGGGGTCCTTCGACCGTCCTCCGGCACTACGTGGCCTTCGGCGGCTCAGGATGACAGTGTGGGTTTGAGAAAGTCGCTGGGATACAGCCCGGCTATGATCTCCCCCCAATGCGCAAACGCGTCTACATCGCCTACACCGGCGGCACGATCGGGATGAAACGGACGCGGGCCGGGTATGTGCCGGCGTCCGGGTTTCTGCAATCGCAGATGGATGCGATGCCGGAGTTGAAGCATCCGTCGATGCCGCTGTTTCACATTCACGAATATGCGCCGCTGCTCGACTCGTCGAACATGACGCCGCGCGAGTGGGTGGCCATCGCCCGCGACATCGGCGATCACTACGACGATTACGACGGCTTCCTCGTCCTGCACGGCACCGACACGATGGCCTACACCAGCTCCGCGCTTCCCTTCATGTTGCGCGGGCTCGGCAAGCCGGTCGTCGTGACCGGCTCGCAGATTCCGCTGTGCGAAGTGCGCAACGACGCGCGGGAAAACCTGATCACCTCGCTGCTCATCGCCGCGAACTATGAGGTCCCCGAGGTGTGTCTGTACTTTGGAGGGAAGCTGCTGCGTGGATGCCGGGCCGTGAAAGTGAGCGCGGATGGATTCGCCGCGTTTGCCTCGCCGAACATCCCGCCGCTCGGCACGGTCGGCATCGACATCGAGATCAATTGGGATCTCGTGCGCAAGCCGAAGCCGCGGGAGAAACTGCGCGTCGAGGAGATCGCGGCGCCGGTCGTCAGCGCGTTGCGTCTCTTTCCCGGGATCTCGCCGGAGCTCGTGCGGAACGTGTTGCGTCCGCCGCTGCAGGGACTCGTGCTCGAGGCCTACGGCGTCGGCAATGGCCCCGATCAGAACGATGAATTCCTCGCGGCACTTGCCGACGCCACCGCGCGCGGCGTCGTCATCGTCGATTGCACGCAATGCCTCGAAGGAACCGTCGATCTCACCGACTATGCCGCCGGCACCGCGCTCGCTCGCGCCGGAGTCATCAGCGGTTTCGACATGACCGTCGAGGCGGCGCTGGCGAAGCTGTACTACTTGTTCAGCCGAGGATATGGCGCGGAGAAGGTGAAGCGGGAAGTGCAGCGCGATCTGCGCGGCGAGATGACGATCGCGGTCTAAGATGCCCGAACGAATCCATCCCAGGAGCCCAACATGAAACGATTCCTTTGCTGCGCCGCGTTGCTGCTTCTCGCCGGAACCGCGCTCGCCGCGGACATCCCTCTCCCCGAGCTCTTCAAACGCGCCAAGGACGAATTCGCAGCAGGAAAGTACAAGGAATCGCTCGCTGATTTCGAGCTCCTCGACACGAACAGTGCGCGGCCGGGCTTCGAGAACGACCGCGCCAAGTTGATTCCGGTCGTCACGTTCTACCGCGGCGCGAACCTGGCAGCGCTGGGCCGCAAGGACGACGCCAAAGCCGCATTCGCCGCCTATCTCGGATTCACGCCGAACGCCGCAATCTCATCGCCGCCGTATCCGAAAACGACTGTCGATCTTTTCGAGCAGGCCCGCAAAGAATCGCGCGGCCACGTCACGACAATCGGCGCGACGTACGCGACCTTCATCCCGCCGCCCGGCTGGGTGCTCGAGCCCGATGAGCACTGGATTGAGTCGCCGGTCCGCTACCTCCTCACGCCGGCGCAAAAGAAGGAGTACACGACCTTCACCACGAACGCCGAGCGCGCCACATTCATCGCCGCATTCTGGAAGCAGCTCGACCCGACTCCGGACACCGAGGGGAATGAATTTCGACGTGAGGTAGAGCGCCGGATCGCCTTCGCTGACGCCAAGTTCGCCGACGACAAACAGGCTGGCCGCGCCAGCGACCGCGCATTGATCTTCACGTTTCTCGGGCCACCAACGTATGCGGCGATGTCGAACATCGGCACGTCCGAGGACGCGACCGCGTCTCTGCGGGCGAACGGCAACGCCGACATGAGCCGTGCCGCGAAGTCGAGCAACTCGTCGAGCGCAACTGGGATGGCAGCGATCGCCGGTCAGCAGCGTGAGGACAACCTCGATCAACCCTACAACCGCGGCACCCGCGAGTCGTGGATCTTCCGCCAGGACCGGCTTCCGAAGGGCGTGGCGTTTCATGAAGTGCCCTTCAACTTCCTGACGAAGCCGGGCTACGGCTCCGGCGTTCTGCAGAAGGATTCCGAGCCGATGCAGACCCTCGGCATGGCCGTGGAGATCGCGCGTCGCGATCGAAAACTGAACTGAGATCTACGCTTTGTAGATCAACCACGAGCGCCGCTCAGAGCGAGAGCGCTCAGTTGAGGGTGCTGAGGCATCCCTTCGCTACAATCGTTTGCACGTGGCAAAAAAACAACTGGCAGTCTTCTCCTGCAGCGAATGCGGCAGTCAGTCACCCAAGTGGCTCGGCCGCTGTCCTGATTGCAACTCGTGGAACTCGTATGGCGAGGAACAGACCGCACCGTTGATTCTGAGCAACGGCACGGAGCCGGTCGCGATCGGCGCGCTCGACATCGACAACGCTCCCCGAACTTCCACCGACATCCCCGCGCTCGATCGCGTACTCGGCGGCGGTCTCGTGGCCGGCGCGGTGACCCTGGTCGGCGGCGAGCCGGGCATCGGCAAGTCGACGCTCCTCCTTCAGGCCGCGGAGAAACTCGCCCGCGACGGCGTCGTGCTCTACGTTTCTGGCGAGGAGTCGCCGCGCCAGATCGCCATCCGCGCCCGCCGCCTCGGCGCCACAAACGACAACATCTGCCTCTTCGCCGAGACCTCGGTCGAGCGCATCGTGGCCGTGACCGAATCGTTGAAGCCGGTGGCCGTCATCATCGATTCGATCCAGACTGTCCACACGCTCACGAACGCCTCCACGCCGGGATCCGTCGGCCAGGTGCGCGATTCCGCGGGCCGCCTGATGACCGCGGCGAAACGTCTCTCCATCCCCTTCTTTCTCATCGGCCACATCACCAAGGAAGGGACGATCGCCGGTCCGAAAGCGCTGGAGCACATCGTCGACACCGTTCTCTACTTCGAAGGCGAAAAGTTTCAGAACTACCGCGTCGTGCGCGCGTGCAAGAACCGTTTCGGACCAGCCAACGAAGTGGCGATTTTCGAGATGCATGACACCGGCCTCGAAGAAGTGGCCAACCCCTCGGCCGCGCTGATCTCACAGCGCAGCACAGCCGCGGGCTCGGCGATCGTCGGCGCGCTGGAAGGAACGCGTCCGCTCCTGATCGAAGTGCAGGCGCTCGTCTCCACAACGCACTTTCCTTCGCCGCGACGAATGGCCATCGGGATGGATGCCAATCGCGTGTCGCTGCTGCTGGCGGTGCTCGAGAAAAAGAACGGCGGCAACTTCTTGGCCAGCGACGTCTACGTCAATCTCGCCGGCGGCCTGCAGATCGACGAGCCTGCCATCGACCTCGGCGTCGTCGCTGCGCTGATCTCGTCGCAACGCAACGCTCCCCTCGCGCACGACGTCGTCGTCTTCGGCGAAGTCGGCCTCCTCGGCGAGATCCGCAGCGTCTCGCAAGCGGATCTCCGCGCCCGTGAAGCCGCAGCACTCGGCTTCCGGCGCGTGATCCTCCCGCAGTCGAACGCAGCCGAGGTTCGCGCTGACGTCGAGGTTCTCGGCGTTCGTCGAGTGGATGAGTTCGCCGCGATGCTTTTCGGCTGACGAATTCCATGAGTCCCGCGGCCAAGATTCGCTTAGCCAAAAGCCGAAGACTCGAGTAATTCGGTTAAATACTCTACCGACAGTAGAAACGGGCTCCGATCGCGCAGCCATCCCTTGCTTTGCCGGACAGCTTATGAGGCAATGGTGACCTTCAGGAGCCGCTACATGTTTCCATCGAGAAAACTCCACTTCTTCATCAGCAGCACGGCTGATCTGAAAGCCGAGCGAGCCTCAGTCCAGAAAACGCTACGGGTCTTCGAGATCGATGGGCTTCGGTTTGAAGAATGGCCGTCAATGCCCGACGATCCGATGGCAGTTTGCATCGAGGGAGTCCGGAGTTCCGATGCCGTTGTACTTTTGTTGGGCGGCGCCTACGGTACGGCAGATATGAGCGGCTTGTCGGGAACGCACGTGGAGTTTCGCCACGCGCTAAAGCTCAACAAACCAGTCTTTGCATTCCTGCTGAGAGCCACACAACGCGATCCGCGGCAGCTCGCCTTCATTTCTGAGGTACAACGGGCAGTGTTTCGGTGCATCGAAATTGGCTCCGTTGTAGAACTCGTGCAGGGTCTTCGCGTTAGCGTCGCGGCTGAGTTCTCGCGGCGCTGGAAGCACTTCGAACAGCACCTGCCTGAATCATCCTCTCCTTGGGGTCCGCCTCCGGTCGTCGTTCCGATTTCGATTTTTACGAGCCGTGACGAGTTGCTCGCTGAGCTGACTAGCCGGTATCAAGCCGGCGAGGACGAGGCCATTCATGCCGCGGCCAAATCTGTTTTGAATCGCTATCCTGCTGATTGGGAGTTGCGCAATGTTGTTTATCAAGCGGTTGTGAACAGAGGACTCGACCACCTGCCGGCGGACCGCACTCTCGTCGAAGCCGCCATCGATTTCTGGGAGCAAGATAAGCCTAGCGAGCCGCTCGCAAGAGCTGGGAGGCTCTATTGCCTTGGCAACGCTCTATCCGTGGCGAAACGTTACGAAAAGGCGATCGTGGCCTACCAAGAGTCGTTGAGACTCCATCCCAGCTTCGCGGAGTGCTGGAAGAACTTGGGCAGCGTTTATCACGACTGTGGCAATCATGCCGCCGCTCGGGACGCCTACGAAAAAGTGTTAAGTATCCTACCGCGAAAATTCGAGGCGTTGTACAGCCTGTCTACTCTTCTCATCAAACATCTGGCCGATCCAGCATCCGGTCTGAAACATCTCGAGGCGATCGACACAGGTGCGCTTCCTGCTCACAGACTTGGGTCGGTGATCGCGTGGCGCGCCGAAGCGAAGTTGCACCTTGGAAGACTCGCGGAGGCCGCTGCCGATGCCGAGGAATCCATCCATCTTCACGCCGAGTCTGAGTGGACCTGGATGACCGCTGCGCGAGTCTATGCCCAAGCTCGTCACACCGATCGATCGCTCAATTCCACCGCCTTGCGCTTCTGGGAACGGTTTGTGACCCGCTTTCCGAAAGCAGCCGAAGCATGGCTCGAATTGGGGTTTCTGCTGTTTCGCCTACGAGAAACACGAGACAAACAGGAGTTCTCCCGCCGAGCCCTAATTGCGTTCGAGAAGGCGATCGAGTTCGGAGTCGATGACGCATTGGTGTGGGATCGCACTGGACACCTACTTCAGGACGCCGGACGATGGGAGGAAGCGGTCGCGAGATATGCGAAGGCTGCTGATTATGACGCACCAAGCCATGGCTACTGCTACGCTTTTGCGCTCTCCCATCTCGGTCGATATGAAGAGGCCTTGCCGTATGCTGAAGCAGCCGCACAGACTCATCATCCCGATGGAATGAGTTGGGTGTTGGTGGCCGATTGTCGGCTCAAACTACAGGATCATGAGGGCGCTTTCCAAGCGTACTGCGCAGCAATCAAGGCCGAACCAGACTATGAAAAGGCTTGGTTCGACCTAGGCGGTTTTTGGTGGAATCGAAAAGAGCCGGATGTCGCTTTGGGGATCTGGAATGAGGCGCTCAGTAAGTTCCCGGAATCGGATGAAGCCTCTCGTCTTCTCACCTTTCTCGCCGCGTTTGACGCGAGTACACCTGAAGTCAGTGTCCGGCCAACCGGGCTGACCTAGATCGTCTCAAGAATCCCCTTGCCGTACTTGCTGACCCTGCGCACACGTACTTCAGATCCTTGTGTCAGGCTGCCGTCGACTGAGCGGGTCCGCCGTCGGGCCGCGATTGGGCTTTACTTAGCCCCCCAATTTATTTACACTTCAGCCCGTCGTTCCCAATCTCCTATGACTCCAGTTCGCGCGCGCAGTGGGTGGGCAGACACGTTCGTCGTGGTCAGCGGCCTCATGCTCATCTCACTTGCAGGATGCGCTTCCCTGCCCGCATCGCAGCCGGTTCAACCTGCGGCTTCCGTCAGCAAAGTTTCCATGCCGTCCGATGAGGACGACTGGAGCCAGCTGAAGGCACAGATGCGGGTTGACCTCAACCGGTACAACAGCCGGGAGCTCGCCCGGACGCCAGCCGGACCTACCGCTACCGCCACCACACAATCGCGTGACCGCGAGTTCGCCGCCAAGGCGAAAGCGATGTTCGCGCCCCTCGCGCGTATGCCGCTACGGCAGCCGGTTGTCGGCATCCGCGCGTCCAGGCTGGAGGATAGCTGGCACGCGCCGCGCGACGGCGGCCGTGTGCACAAAGGCATCGATATCTTTGCACCGAAAGGCACCGAGGTCGTCGCAGTGGTCGACGGCGTCATCAGCTTCATTGGCGATCAGAAGCTCGGCGGCCATTGCATCTGGCTGACGACCGAGAACGGCGCGTCCTTCTACTACGCGCACCTCGACCGCTGGGCTGCCGGCCTCTACGAAGGCATGGAAGTGCAATCCGGCGATCTCCTCGGCTACGTCGGCAACACCGGCAACGCAAAGTACACCCCTTCGCATCTCCACTTCGGCGTCGACCAGAACGACGAGATGGTCAACCCCTACCCGCTCCTCACCAGCGCCATTCCGACTATGCAAGCTCGCGTGCACACGACGTTGAGCGGCGGGCCGGTCGCGACTCGGTAAGGTTTCCGACAAGGAGTGCGTGCGTCTCGCGCGCGGCCAGCGGGGCGTCCTCGCCCCGATGGTTGATTCTGCCCTTGCTTGATCGCCCACAACCTCTTGCTTTACGCGAAACCGAAGCATCCGGGCGAGACGCCCGGCTGCCCGCGTGCGAGACGCACGCACTCCTTGCTAGAGGTTCGCGCCCGTCGCCGGATCGCGCCACGGTAGTGCCAGCTCGCGTAAAGGCACACGCACGAACTCGCGCTCGAGGTAGCGCGGATGCGGGACGGTGAGCGCGCGCGTACGCACGACATGCGCGCTGTGCAGGATGAGATCGATATCGATGACTCGCGGCGCGTTGCGGGTCGTGCGGCGCCTACCGAGGCGCGTTTCAATCGCCAGCAGCGCAGCGAGGAGGGCGCGCGGATCGAGGTCGGTGTAGCCGGCCACGACCGCATTCAGAAATCGCGGCGATCCCGGGGGCGCCTCGACTGGCTCCGTGTCGATGAATGGGCTGACGCGGACAACTTTGAAAACGGAGCGTAGCTCGTTCACCGCTCGTCGCAGCGCTACTTCGCGGTCGCCGAGGTTTGAGCCGAGCGCGACGAGCACGGAGGAGGGCATCAGTCGCTGATGTCGATGTCGTCGGAGAGTTCGTTTACATCATCCGCAGCGCAGGGGAAATACGCCCTGAGCTGCTGACCGGCTGCCGTGATCGCTTCGATGATCCCCTCGGTGAATTCGCCGCTTCCGAACCGTAGCGTCAACTTCTCGGCGATCGCGTCCCAGAACCCTGCCGGCACTTTCTCGTCGATTCCCTTGTCACCGACGATTGCGAAAACGCGCTCTTCGGAGGCGATGAAGAGCAGCACGCCGTTGCGAAGCGCTGTCTTCGTCATGCCGAGACGCTCGAAAGTCCGCTCGGCAACGTAGCGGGCATCGCCGCCGATTGCTTTCGGCTCGATGTGGATCCGAATCTCGCCCGAGGTCTCGCGCTCCGCGGCGCCGACTGCCGCCACGATGCGCGGTTGATCGAGCATGGCCAGGAACTCTTTCTGGTTCACCATCCACCTCCCGCGCCGCCGCCGCCAAACGAGCTGCCGCCGCCACCCCACGAGCCGCCGGTGCCCCAGCCGCCGCCTCCTCCGCCGCCTCCACCGAATGTCGTGCCGCCTCCGCCGCCGCCGAGGAACATCATCGGCCAGATGCAACCTCCGCATCCACGACGCCCGCCGCGCCGCGTCAGCGCAGGCAGGACGACGAAGATGAAAAAGATGACGAGGTAGATGAGTAGCTTGATGGGGATGCCGCCAGAGCTGCCCGACGAGCGCACCGCGCGCGGCGCCGTTGGCGAGTTACCGACCAGCGTTGCGTTGGGATCGATCTTCTTCCAGATCTGATCGACCGCGGCGCTGAGTCCGTCGGCGTACCTGCCTTCGCGAAAGAACGGCGGAATGGTGCTGTGAACGATGTCGGAGGAAAACGAATCGGTGATGACCGGCTCCATACTGTAGCCGACCTGAATCCTCGTCTTCCGTTCCTTCATGAAGACGAAGAGCATCAACGCTTTGTCGTCTTTGACCTTCCACACATTGGCGACTTTGTTCGTGTATCCGAGGTCATCTTCACCTTCGAGCGAAGGGAAGATCATCACCAGGAACTGCACGCCGGTGCCCTTGTAGAAGCCTTCGAGCTTCTCGTTGAGCTGCTGGATCTCGGAGGCGCTGAGAACGTTCGCGCCGTAGTCGTTGACCCACTGCGTCGGCTTCGGCGGGATGTCGAGCGCAAGCGCGGAAGAGGCGATCAGCGCGATCGCGCAGAACGCGATCGCGCTGCGTTGGAGGTTCATCAAGTACCTGTCGCCGGTGCTGGTGCCGGTGCCGCCGGAGTGTTCCCGAAGTTGAAGTTCACTTCAGGCGCCTGAGAGGAGCCGGCTGCGCCTTTGAAGTACGCTTTCGGCTTGAATCCGCTCATGTTGGCGACGATGTTACCCGGAAATTTGAGCACCGCGGTGTTGAACTGCTGCGCCACCTCGTTGTAGCGCTTACGCTCGACGGCGATGCGGTTCTCCGTTCCTTCGAGCTGCGACTGGAGCTCCAGGAAGTTCTGATTCGACTTCAGATCGGGATAACGCTCCACGACGACGAGGAGGCGCGACAGCGCTCCGGAGAGATTATCCTGCGCGCCCGCAAACTGGGCCATCGCATTCGGATCGTTCGGCAGATTCGACTGCGCGGACGGTGCGCCCGAGGGCGCCTGCACCTGTCCGACGCGCGAACGTGCATTGATGACTGCCTCCAGCGTCGACTTCTCGAAATTCGCCGCGCCCTGCACCGTGCGGACGAGGTTCGGAATCAGGTCAAAGCGGCGCTGATAGTCGTTTTCGACCTGTGCCCACTGCGCCTGCACCTGCTGGTCGAGCTCCACGATGTGATTGCGCACACCAATGAACCACCCGCCGAAAATCAGCACAGCCAGGATTAACGCTCCCACACATCCCAGCAGACCGGCCTTACCCATCGGTTCCTTCCTTTTCGAAACGCAGTCCGGCTTCAGGTTTCTATCGAAGCCGGGCTCACGCTCGATGCTCTAGTACTCTTCGTCTTCTTCGTCGTCGGCGGCCGGCTCATCACCGCCGCGGTCGGCCTCGGGGATGATGTCTTCATCCTCGTCGCCGGTGGCCGGTGTGGCCACTTCTCCATCCGCGCCAAACTCTTCGTCGGGCGGATCCTCGACGACTACTACTGCGGCAGCACGCGCGCGGCTGCGCGACGCCGGCACAGACGGCGCCTCATCGGCATCGCGCTGGTCCGCACCGCACTTCGGGCACGTCGGCACAGGCTTGCCGAGGTCATAGAACTTCGTGTGGCAGCTATAACAGGTGTACTTCTTTCCGAGATCAGGCATAACTCGAGAATCTCCCCCAGTGCAAAAGCGGCGACACGTTAGCACCGCGCCTGATGTGTAGCAAGTAAAGGCGCAGATGAAAAAAAACGGCGGGCAGCGCTCTGCCCGCCGTTAAGTCGTTGAATGGTTTCGTTATTCTCCGTGCGGCAACGCCTGCGCGGCGCGCGTACCGGCTTCCGACGAATTCGCCGACGGCGCCGCATGAAGCGCGGCCGCTTTCTCGGCGAGCTTCTGCGAATCCGGCAGCACTTCGATGGCCTTGGCGATCTGATTGTCGCCCTGCAGACGGTATGGATAGGACGCGTCGAATCCGAACTTCGCGGCGATGATCTCCGCCTTCAGCGCGCGCTCGATGAAGGAGCGGTCGTTCGGCTTAGTCAGCGCTTCGCGGATGTCAGCGACCGGCGCGATGTCTTTGTCCGAGGCGAAGCGGACGAAATCTTCGATCACCTGCGGGGTGATGCTGACTTCCTGCGTCACCTCGGGATGCTTGGCGACGTAGTCGACGCCGTAGTTGAAGATCGCGCTGCGCACTTCCAGAAGCTGGGTGGTGCGCGAGAGCGGCGCCGGCTTGACGAAGATATCCGGCGTGATGCCGCCGCCACCATAGACAATGCGGCCGGTCGCGGTCGTGAACTTCTTGCGGTCCTTCAGCGGCACTTCGGTCGAGCTGCCGTCTTCGTTTTCGTCGGCGACGTAGTAGTCGTAGAACGAGCTGTAGTCGCGCTGGATGTTGCGCCCCGAGGGCGTGTAGTACTTCGACGTCGTGAGCGCGAGACCGGCGCCGTACTGCAGCGTGTAGACGCTCTGCACGAGCCCTTTGCCCCAGCTCGTCTCGCCGATGATGATGGCGCGGTCGTGATCCTGAAGCGCACCGGCGACGATCTCGGATGCCGAGGCGCTGCCGCGGTTGACGACGACAACCATCGGCATGTCAAACTTCTGATGCTTGCCTGGCGCGAGGTAGTTCTGCTCGGAGTCGGGCGTGTGGCCCTTGGTGAAGACGATCATCTGCCCCTTGTCGAGGAAGTGATCGGAGACGCCGACGGCCGCGTCGAGCAGTCCGCCCGGATTCTGGCGGAGGTCGAGAACGAGCTTCTGCATCCCCTCGCCCTTGAGCTTGTCGATCGCTTCATCGAGCTCGCGAACGGTGGTGGCGGTGAAGTCTTTGATGCGGATGTAGCCGATGCCCGGCTTCAGCATCAGCACGTTGGAGATTGAATTGGTGGGGATGGCGGCGCGAACGATCGAGAGCGGGATCGGCTCTTTCATCCCGACGCGGACGATCTTGATGTGGACGGTCGTCCCTTTCGGACCTTTGAGGCGCTTGACGACATCGTCGAGCGGGAGGTCGTCCGTCGAGACGCCCTCGACCTCGGAGATCACGTCGCCGGCGCGGATGCCGAGGCGGGCGGCGGGCGTGCCTTCGAGCGGGGTGATCACGGTGACCTGGTCATTCCGCTTCGTCACCAGGATGCCCAGACCGTAGAACGATCCTTTCTGGCGGTCCTGCATGTCGGAGTACTCTTTCGGCTCGAGGAAGGAGGTATGCGGATCGAGCGTCCGCAGCATCCCATCGATCGACGAGTAGACGAACTTGTCGGCGCCGACATCATCGGGAGCCCACATCGTCACCGCGCTAAGAAGATCGGTGTACTCTTTGAACCGCTTCTGCACTTCGCCCTGAACTGGCGAGCCAAAGAGGCGGTTACCGTAGAATCCACCGAAGAGTGTCGCGCCGAGGAGCGCGACGGCCAGCGTCAACGAAAACGTCCACTTCTGCGTCTTTTGGATCTTTGCCATATCGTTGTTTGCCTGTTTTTCAGGGGTACAGAACTCATTATAGGCGCGGAGTATTCGACAGCCCGGCGATGTTCACGCGGCCGTATCAAACTAAGGAGAAGTTCTTCATGTTCGGTTCGCTCGGCATCATGGAGTTGGTCCTCATTTTCATCGTGGCCCTGATCGTTTTCGGTCCGAAGCGCCTTCCCGAGATCGGCCGCACCCTCGGCAAAGCAATGGGTGAATTCAAGAAAGCAACGGACGATTTCAAGAACACGATCGAGCGCGAGGTCCAGGTTGAGGAGCTGAAGCAGCTGGCCTCCACAACCATCCCCGTCCATGAGTCCGTATCAAGGAGCGAGCCAGAGCCTCCCGCCGCCCAAGTCGCAGATCTCACGCCCAAGCCTGCCGACACGGTTCACGCCGAATAGCCGATGTCTGACACCGCACCCTCCACCGCGGCCCTCGGCGAGGGCTCCGATGCGCCTGAGACTGACCTTCCGAAGATGTCGTTCCTCGATCACCTCGAGGAGCTTCGCAAGCGTCTGATCGTTGCAATCATCGCCATCGGCGTGACCTTTCTCGCCTGCTGGAACTTCGCCGAGAAAATCTACGCCTGGGTGCAGGCTCCGCTGACGAAGTACCTACCGCCTGGCGATCAGAAGCTGGCCTACACGCGACTGACCGAGCCGTTCATGGTCTACATGAAAGTGGCGTTCTTCGCCGCCATCTTCGTGGCCTCGCCCATCATCATGTGGCAGATCTGGAGTTTCATCTCTCCAGGGCTCTACAAGCGTGAGCGGCGGATGGCCGCGCCCTTCATCATCTTCGCGACCGCGTTTTTCGTGCTCGGCGGCTATTTCGGGTACCGCGTTCTGCTTCCCGGCGCATGCTCGTTCTTCGTCGAGACAGGCCGTCAGTTCAAGCAGATGATCAAGATCGACGAGTACTTCAGTTTCGCCAGCATGATCATGCTGGCCTCGGGAGTCATCTTCGAGACTCCGATCCTGATTTTCTTCCTGGCCCGCCTCGGCATCGTGACACCCGCCTTTCTGCTGCAGAAGTCCAAGTGGGCGATCGTCCTCGCGTTCATCATTTCCGCCATCCTCACTCCATCGCCGGACATGGTGAACCAGACGATGCTCGCCCTGCCGATGATCGGCCTCTACTTCATCGGCGTCGGCGTCGCGTTCCTGTTTGGGAAGAGGCACGATAAGTAGGGAAAATCAGAGACAAGAGATCAGAGATTAGAGATCAGGAAAGCACGCCGATCTCGGATCAGAGATTGGAGATTGGATTGGAGATCAGGAAAACACGCCGACTTGGCAGCGCGCGCAAGAACTTGGCGGGAAGCGTATGCGCCCTGATCTCTTGTCTCTGATCCCTCTTTCACACCTCTTGTCTCTGATCCCGCAGGCGTCGTAGACTGCTAATCCCACACGGGCCAGCCCCTCGCGCAGGCTCTCTTTCCTTGGCACCGGCACATCATGTCGGCTTATTACCAGGATCTCATCGCATGGCAGAAGGCCATCGCACTGGCGGAGTGCGCCTACCAACTGACGGAGGTGTTTCCCAGTCGTGAAATGTACGGTTTGGCGCGTCAACTGAGGCGCGCAGCGGTCTCCGTTCCCGCCAACATTGCCGAGGGCCACGGCAGAATCTCGCGCGGCGAATGGCAGCAATTCCTCGGCATCGCGCGAGGATCGCTGCTCGAGATGGAGACAGAACTGATTCTCGCCGCGCGTTTTCAATACATCGATCAATCTCAGCTCGCCCTCGCCCTCAATCGATCAGCGGAGGTGGGACGTTTGATCAATGGATTGCTTCGCGCGAGCGCGCAGCGTGCGCCTCGCAAGCCGTTCGAGTGAGTCAGAGATCAGGAATCAGAGATCAGAGATCAGGAGAAGGCAGAGATCAGGGATCAGACCGCTTGTATGTGATGGTTCTGATCCCTGATCTCCGGTGTGGGTCCGGATGGCGCCGGCCTTTCTCCGGTCTCTGATCTTCTGCCTCTGACCTCCTGCCTCTGATCTCCGTCCCTGATCCCTTGTCTCTGATCTCTGCTTCCTGATCTCTGCAGTCCACATTGACTCCATCCCCCACCCAACCTACCCTTACGCGCAATGGAAATCCCATCGAAGGTCTCGATCTTCAGCCGCAGCCTCGAGCTCAAGGGCAAGCCCGGAACGCTCATCGCCATCAACGACAACGGCTTCTACGAGATCGTCATGGACTTTCAGGGGCGGAACCACGTCGTGCTCTTCCCGATCGCGGAAACCGCCATCATCTTCAACGAGGCACAGCCCACCATCGGTGCCGACTTCGAAGTCGAGCGCTGAAAATGAAAACGCCGCTGGAATCCAGCGGCGTTTTGTTTTGCGTCGATTGAAACGGATTACGGCTTCTTCTTCGCCGGTGTGTCCTTCTTCGGAGCGGCCGTGTCTTTCTTCGCATCGCTCTTCGGCGCGGCCGTGTCCACCTTCGGAGCCGGCGTCGCGGAGGGCGCACCAGCCACTGGAGGAGCTGGCGGAGGCGCGAAGTACTTCTCGTCGTACACCGGATGCGCGCTCTCTCTCATCGCCTCGAGTGCTGCGTGGAGCTTGGACTGCTTCAGGTTCTTCTCGATCGTCGGGCGAACCTGCGCCAGCGGCGTCGAGTCATGCGCCTCGACCTTGATGATGTGGTAGCCGAACTGCGTCTTCACGACCGGCGTGACCTCGCCGATCTTGGCCGCGAACGCCGCGGCCTCGAACTCCGGCACCATCTGGCCGTGCGCGAAGGAACCGAGGTCGCCGCCGCGCGCGCCGGAACCAGCGTCGTCGGATTCTTTCTTGGCCAGCTCCTCGAAGTTTGCGCCCGCGAGAATCTGCTTACGGAGATCCTCGGCCTTCGCTTTCGCCTCGTCATCGGTGAGCTCTTTCTTGCCGGTCTGCGCGGCTGGAGAACCCTTCGGAGCGATCAGGATGTGACGCGCTTTGACCTGCTCGTAGTCCTTCGCGCCATCCGTGTACGCCTTCTGAACTTCGGCGTCGGTGACGGTGATGCCGCTGTCGATCTTCTTCAGCTGCGCCGTTGCGACGAGGTTCTCGCGCATCAGGTTGAGCTGGTTGACGACTTCGGGGCTGTTCTGCATTCCAGCCTTCATCCCCTCGGCCGCGAGAAGGCGCATGCGAAGGTAATCGTCGGCGAACTGCTTCTTGCCGGGACCCTGCGCGTAGCTCTGGTACTCCGCGGGAAGCGTCTTGAGCGCCGCTTCAAACTCCGACTTGCGAACCGTGATGCCGCTCGCCGACACGACGATGGGATCGGCGTCCGGAGCTGCCGTGGCGGTAGTGGTAGCCGGCGGAGCGGGAGCCGGAGTGCTCTGCGCGAACACCGCCGGAGCAGCGAGCGCAAGAATGATCAGAATCGTTGATTTCTTCACAGAATCTCCTTGTTGCCTGAACTCAGTATTTGGACAGCGAACCGTAACGGGGGGTTGTTAGGCTTGATTCCAGTGGGAGGCGGCGCCGGACTGATGCGTCAGCGAAGCTTGCCGAGGGCCGCGTCGATTCGCCGCACGCCTTCCTGCAACCGCTCCATCGACGTGGCGTAGCTGATGCGGACGTGATCGTCGTTCCCGAACGCAGAGCCCGGCACTACGGCGACGCGCGCCTCGTCGATGAGGTAGTCCGCGAAACTCTGCGAATCGCGAATGCGGCCTTTCCCAAAGAAACTCCGAACCTCGGGGAAGACATAGAACGCGCCGTCGGTGTTGCCGCAACGGAGTCCGTCGATTGCGTTGATGGCGGGAATCAGCCAGGCGCGCCGCTCGTGATACGCGTCCCACATGCGCTGCACTTCGTCCTCGCCACCGCCGAGGGCCTCGAGAGCGGCGGCTTGCGAGATCGAGCTCGGATTCGACGTCGAGTGGCTCTGAATCTTGCCCGCGGCAGCGATCACGTCGCGGTGCGCGACCGCGTAGCCGAGGCGCCATCCCGTCATCGCGAATGTTTTCGACATCGAGTTCACGCCGATGATCGTCGATGGATACTCATCGAACCAGCGGACGGCCGAAACGTGCGTCGAGCTCTCGTAGACGAAGAACTCGTACGTCTCATCAAACATCAGGAACGCCTCGCGGGCAGCACACCACTCGACGATGCGGCGCAGGTCCTTCTCCCCGATGACTGCGCCGGTCGGATTGCACGGCGAGTTGATGATCACGCCGCGCGTTCGCTCGCTGGCCACGGATTCGATGTCTTCAAACGTGGGACGAAAACCATTCGCCGGATTCGCCTTCGCGAAAACCGGTGTTCCACCGGCGAACAGGACCTGATCGGGAAAACTCACCCAGTACGGCGACGGGATGATGACCTCATCACCGGCATCGACCAGCGCCAGCGTGACGTTGAAAAGCTCCTGCTTGCCGCCTGTGCCGGCGATGACGTTCTCCGCCTTGAGCGACGTGCCGTAGCGGCGGTTGTAGCGGGCAGCGAGCGCGTCGCGAAGCGCCTTCGTTCCGTTGCCGCTCGTGTACTTCGTGAGGCCCTGGTCGATGGCGCGCTTGCCGGCGGCGCAGACCGACTCCGGAGTCGGAAAGTCGGGCTCGCCAGGCCCGAGATCGACGACGTCGATTCCCTGCGCCGTCAACTCGATGGCGCGGTTCATCACCGCCAGCGTCGGCGAGACCTGCATCTCGCGCACGCGTCGCGTGAAGCGGATACCGGGTTTCGTGATTACGTTCGTTTCCATTACGCGAATCGCTCTGCGAGTGTCGTGCGCAAGCCGCGCCATGCTGCCGGCGCCTGACGGCTGATGACCAGCCGGGCCAATTCAAAAACGCACCAGGCAAGATACACATAAATCATCGGCCCGCGCCACGACGGAACGGCGAATTGGACGACCCACAAGACGAAGAGAAGTAACGCCTCGTGCATCCTGAGCTGCAGGTTGAGCAAGAGAAGGAACCCGAGGAAACTCTGCAGAATCGTCAGCAGAATCTCGGCGCGCTGATGCGAATCGAACATCAGAGGCCGCATCTCCCCTGCGCTGATCACGAAGAGGATCGGAATCATCGCCGACAGAATGCTCCACTGGTTGATGTTCGACGACACCATGTTCATCAGAGCGACGTTCGCCGTTTTCACTTTTCGCGCCCAGTAGAACGCGCTCAGCTTTTCCGGGAACTCGGAGAGGAACGGCGCCACCCACTGCACGAACACGAACGTGGACACACCCAGCGACGTGGCGATGGCCAGCATCGAATCGAGGAATGGATGCGCGGCGAAAAACAGAATCGCGCCGCCGGCGAAAAAGAGAATCCAGATCGCCGCGTTCCGCTTCTTCGGCGGGAGCTTGAGAATCGCTCGCGGCACGACGCCGAGATCGTCCAACGCTTCGCCCTCGTCCTCACGCGGCGGGATCTTCCAGAGGATGAAGAGATAGAGCACGTAGGCGGCGATGAGCGGGCCGGCGTCCCAGACTGACAGCGTCCCCTTCCACCAGATGAAGGTGAAGTATGCGATCGGCAGGAAGAGGCCGAAGACTTCGACGGAGTGCTCGTCGTCGAGTTGCACCGTGATGAAACGATGTTCGCGCTTCCATCCGAACGCGGCGGCGACGAAATAGATCATCGGCCAGCCCAGCCCGACCAGGAGCCGCAGACTGCCGGTGAAGTTCGCAATCGCCAAGTGCGTCTTCGACGGATCTTTCCCGGCCTGCCAGGCAATGACCGCCTCGACCGCGAACTCCGGCAGCGTCTGCAGCCACGCCAAGATCGCCAGCGCCAGTCCCTGCGCGATCAAAAACTGCGCGGCCTCCGCAGCCCAGGCGATGATGAACGACGAGAGAAGGATGGCGGGAAAGGTCCAGAGTGCGGACCACGCCGCGGCGGTTGCAGCACTCGTCGTTTTGATCAGTTTCAGTATCATCGGCGGCTCAGGAGCGCGCATTCTAATTGATCGCCATCAGCAGCAGGCAGAACGTCTGGTTCAAGCGCCTCCGCGAGGCCGTTCACGATCACGCCGATGAGATCGTGATCGAAGGACCCAAACCGGTCGCTGATGCCGCCGCGGCCGGATGGACGCCAATCAAGATCTTCACACGCGGCGTCGATTTCACCGACGCTCTTTTCGACGCGCTGGCAGAAACCAAGTCTCCGCAAAATGTCCTCGGTCTCTTTCACCGGCCGCACGCCAGCATCGATCAACTCTTCGTCCGCGAGTCGTCGATCGTGATCGCGCTCGACGGCGTCCAGGATCCGGGCAATGTCGGCACGATCGTCCGATTGGCCGCCGCCTTCGACGCGAACGGCGTCGTCCTCCTTCCCGGCTGCGCCGATCCGTTCGGTCCGAAAGCAATTCGCGCCTCCGCCGGCGCGATTCTCACCGTATCGGTCGTCAACGCTTCGGTGGACGAGCTGTCAGCGCGTGGATGGCCAGTATTCGCCGCCGATGCCCGCGGCGAAGCCGCCGATCCGCCCGCTCAACGAGCCGTCCTGGCGTTCGGCAATGAGGGCTCCGGCCTCTCGCCCGCCCTCGCAAGCGTCGCGCGCACGATCGCGATTCGGATGTCGCCGCGGATCGAGTCGCTGAACGTGGGTACATCAGCGGCGATTCTTCTAGCGAGAAGTTACGAACTGCGTTCGACGGTCCCACGTTCGTAGCGATGCTTTTCGCGCGATACACTCGCTCCTCATGCCGGGCAAACTTCTCATCGTCGGCACGCCGCTCGGCAACCTCGGCGATTTTCCGCCGCGCGCGATTGAAGCGCTCAAGTCCGCCGATCTCATCCTCTGCGAGGACACGCGCCACACGCGCAAGCTCCTGACGCACTTCGGCATCAACCAGCCGTCCGAGCGCTTCGACGACCACACCGAGGATGCCAAGGCAGGCGCGTTTGCCGATCGGATCGCGAACGGTGAAACGATCGCCCTCGTCTCCGATGCCGGCATGCCTGTGATCAGCGATCCCGGCTTCCGGCTCGTGCGTCTGGCGCGCGAGCGAGGGCTCACGATCGAGCCGATTCCGGGCCCGTTCGCCGGTGTGCTCGCGCTGGTCGCCAGCGGCATCGCCCCGCTCCCCTTCACCTTTCTCGGCTTCGCGCCGCACCGCACCGGCGAGCGCACCGATTTCTACCGAGACGTCACCAAGCTCGGTCATACCGTCATCGTCTACGAGTCGCCGGAGCGCGTCGTCGGCTCCCTCGAAGACGCGCTAACCGTCCTCGGCGACGTCGAAGTCACCGTCGCCCGCGAGATGACCAAACTGCACGAGGAAATTCTCAGCGGCACGATCAGCGAGGTGCTCGCCGAGTTGCGAACGCGTCAGTCGATCTACGGCGAGATCACGATCGTCTTCGCCGCAGCGCAGGAAGTTGCGGCAAGCGCGTCCGCCGAGGAGATCGCGGCCGAGTTCGAGCGCCTGCGCGCCGCAGGGATGCGGCGCAACGATGCTGTCAAAGCGGTGGCGGAGAAGTTCGGGATGAGGAAGAACGATGTGTACCGGATGCTGATCTAGCTTCAAAACAGTCAACCACTGAGACGGAGAGGGCACTGAGAAAACGCTTCAACTCTGTACTCACCATCGGTTTCTGTGCGCGACGCAAAGATTATCAAGCCTGTCATCCTGAGCCGCCGCAGGACACGAAGTGCCGGAGGACGGTCGAAGGACCCCCCCGCAAGTGCAGGGTCGGGTGGCGGCGGAAGACACTATTCACATGCGCAGGGGGTCCTTCGACGTCCTCCGGCACTTCGTGTCCTGCGGCAGTCTCAGGATGACAGCGGGGATGACAGCGGTTGGGTTGCGGGCACGAGCCGCGCTGTGTGCTCTGCGTCTCTGTGGTTCACTATTCCACCGCCAAACGCCCTGAACGTGAATGAACGAAAGATGTCGCGGTTGACGTCATTTCGCCCGGCTGGTGGCAGCACGAAGGCGGGCCATGTTTCGCGAGTTTGTCATCGCAATGCTCAGACGTTCCGTCGGCGTGCGCGCCATCAGGTCCAGCAGCGCATACACATCCACCCCGGTCTCGGCATGGATGCGCCGGAGCTCATGCTCGCTCAGCTTCGTTTCATATCGGCCACTCATCTTCGCAATTCTACCAACATCGCACTCCCCTGCTATCATTCTCCCTCCCGCATGTGCGGCACGTTCTGCCTGGCGCGCCCCCGCGACAACCAGATTCATCCCAGGAGCCCGAATGGATTTCCGCCTTACCGACGAGCAGACTCAGATTCAAGAGATGGTGCGCGATTTTGCGCTCAGCGAGATCAAGCCGAACCTCGCCGAATGGGATGAAGCCCAGCATTTCCCCGTCGACACCTTCAAGCGCGCAGGCGGCCTCGGCATGCTCGGGGTCACGGTGCCTGAGCCATACGGCGGCGCCGGACTTTCCTACATCGACTACATCCACGTCGTCGAAGAGCTCGCCGTCGTCGACAGCGGATTCGCCCTCAGCGTCGCCGCACACAACTCCCTCGGCACCGGCCACATCTACCTCGCCGGCAACGACGAGCAAAAGAAAAAATGGCTCCCGAAGCTGACCTCGGGCGAATGGATCGGCGCCTGGGGGCTGACCGAACCAAGCTCCGGCAGCGACGCCTCGGGCATGCATACGACGGCCGTCAAAGATGGCGACGATTGGATTCTGAACGGGACGAAGAACTTCATCACCAACGCGACCTACGCCGACATCTCCGTCGTTCTCACAGTGACCGACCGGAACGATTCAAAGCGCGGCGTCACCGCGTTCGCAGTGGAGATGGACCGGCCCGGTATCCGGCCCGGCAAGAAAGAAAACAAGCTCGGCATGCGCGTCTCCGACACCGCCGAACTGGTGATGGAAGATTGCCGCGTCCCTTCCTCGAACATCCTCGGCCAGATCGGCTACGGCTTCATCGACGCCATGAAAGTGCTCGACGGCGGCCGCATCTCCATCGGCGCACTCTCGGTCGGCATCGCACGCGGTGCGTACGAGGCAGCGCGCGACTACGCGAAACAGCGCCGCGCGTTCGGCAAGGCGATCGCTGAGTTCCAGGCCATTCAGTTCATGCTCGCCGACATGGCCACCGAGATCGATGCCGCGCGCCTCCTCTGCTATCGCGCCGCAGCGATGAAAGACGCAGGCGAGAAAGTCACTCAGGCCTCGGCGATGGCGAAGTTGTACGCGTCCGAAGTCGCCGTGCGCGCGACTGAAAAAGGCGTTCAGATCTTCGGCGGCTACGGCTTCATCAAAGAGTTCCCCGCCGAAAAGTTCTATCGCGATGTGAAGCTCTGCACGATCGGCGAAGGCACGAGCGAGATCCAGCGCATGGTGATCGCGCGCAATCTCCTCGCCGAAGGGAATCAGTGATCGGTACGCGCGTGGCGGTGTAGGAGCCTGCGATGGCGGATCACTACGACTCCCCGAATACCGACACCCGGCAGAGCCATCTCGCCGAGGCGTTGCGGAGCGGCAAGTACCGGGCGCTGGCGCAGGCCGTCTCGCTCGTTGAGCGCGATGACCGCCACGCGGAGCAACTGCTGGCCGATATCTACCCCGCCACCGGACGCGCCCGCATCATCGGCATCACCGGCTCGCCCGGCGCAGGCAAGTCGACGCTCGTCGCATCGCTGACCAAGCACTATCGCAAGCAGGAGAAGAAGGTCGGCATCATCGCCGTCGATCCCACCTCCCCCTTCACCGGTGGCGCAATCCTCGGCGACCGCATCCGCATGGCCGATCTCTACACCGATCGCGGGGTCTTCATCCGCTCGATGGCCACGCGCGGATTTCTCGGAGGCGTGGCTCGGGCGACGAACGATGTCGTTGATCTCCTCGACGCCGCAGGCTTCGACATCGTTCTCGTCGAGACTGTCGGCGTCGGCCAGGACGAGGTCGAGATCATCCGCACCGTGCAGACCAACGTCGTCGTTCTTGTCCCGGGAATGGGCGACGACATCCAGGCCATCAAGGCCGGCATCATGGAGATCGGCGATGTCTTCGCCGTCAACAAAGCGGACCGTCCCGGCGCGGACCGCACCGTAACCGAGATCACGATGATGATGTCGCTCGTCGAAGAGCACGGCGACTGGATCCCGCCGATCGTGAAGACCGTGGCCTCGACGAACAAAGGGATCGAGGATCTCGACGCCGCACTCGGCACGCACTTCGAGCACCTGAAATCATCAGGCGAGCTCGATCGCCGCAACCGCGAGCGCGTCCGCATCCGCATCGAAACCATGCTCAAAGAAAAGTTCATGGACCGTCTGATCGGCAGCACGATTCCGCGCGCCGACTACGAACAACTCCTCGACGACGTTCTGCGGAAAAAGAACAATCCGCACGACGCGGCCGAGGGACTGCTTTCGCGCATCTCGTTCGGGCGATGAGCGACTTTGCAATCACGCGAACGAAGTAACGTCGGCTACAATCCCGCCCCCGATGAAGTTCTCCCGCAACTGGCTCAGCGATTACGTCGACCTCTCCGATCTCAGCGATGATGAAATTGGCGCGCGGCTGACCGAGATCGGCCACGCCATCGAAGCCGTCGAGAAACACGGCGACGATACCGTCTTCGATCTCGAGATCACCACCAACCGCGTCGACGCCATGTCGCACCTCGGCATGGCAAGAGAGCTCGCCGCCGCCCTCGGCCGCCGAGCGGCTGGAACGCTGGCGTCCTCGCCGGCTGGCCCGGCGGCGTCCTCGCCGCCGCTCATAAGAATCGACGCCCCCGAAATGTGCGCCCGCTACACCGCCAAAGTTATCCGCAACATCACCGTCAAGCCGTCGCCGCCTGAAATCCAGCGGCGCCTCGAAGAAGTCGGCCTCCGTCCGATCAACAACATCGTCGACGTCACCAACTACGTGATGGTCGCACTAGGGCATCCGCTCCACGCGTTCGACCTCGACCGCTTGAACGGCAACAGCATCATCGTGCGCCGAGGCAAGGCTGGCGAGACGATGAAAAGCCTCGACGGCGAGATGCGCAAGATCGATCCCGACACCGTCGTCATCGCCGACGGTCAGCGCGCCGTCGGCCTTGGTGGCATCATCGGCGGCTTCGAATCGGAGATCACGCAATCGACAAAGAACGTGATGCTCGAATGCGCCTGGTTCGATCCCTCCGCGATCCGCCGCACCGCGCGCCGCCTCGGCATCAAGACCGACGCCTCCTACCGATTCGAGCGGCGCGTCGATCCGAACGACACGCTCGCCGTGATGGAAGAAGCGGCGCGCATGATCGTCGAAAGCGGCGGCGGTGACGCCGAAGCACCGATCGATGTCGTCGCAGCAGAGGCGACACCGAAAACGATTCGCCTTCGGACCGAACGCCTTCACGAAGCCTCGGCCGGCGCTGTCGGCGCAGGCTACGCTCTCGACCTCTTCCGCCGGCTCGGATTCGGAGCCGAGCAGGCGCACGACGGCCTCCTCGTCACCGTTCCCACGTATCGCGGCGACATCTTCGAGGAAGCCGATCTGATCGAGGAAGTGCTCCGCTTCTTCGGCCTCAACAACGTCCCGGCATCGTTGCCTCGCGTCACCACCGGCGATGTTCGCCGCGAGCCGGCGGATGTTGCGGAAGACGCCATCCGCGACGTGCTCGTCGGCTGTGGCCTGTCGGAGGCTGTGAACTACTCCTTCATTCGCCCCGAGTGGAACACGCTCATCACCGACGAAGCACCGCTGGCGATCACCAACGCGCTCTCAGAAAACATCGAGGCGATGCGCCTCTCGCTCATCCCCGGCCTCCTCGAGACCGTCGTCTTCAACCGCTCGTACGGAACGCGTGACGGCGCGCTGTTCGAAGTCGGTCGCACGTACCATCGTGCGACCTCTGACACGGGCGCCGGCGTCAAAGAACATCACCGTGTTGCCGTCGTCCTGTACGGATCAATCGGAACATTCTGGGGCGACGCCAAGCGCGCCGTCGATTTCTTCGACATCAAAGGCATCGTCGAGCAGATCGCGAAAACGCTCCATGCCAATGTAACGTTTACTGCATCCGATCAACCGTGGCTGCGCGGCGGCAAGCGCGCAATCGCCTGGCACGGCGATCGCCAGATTGCGAGCCTCGGATTCCTGTCCGCGGATATCCTGCACAAGTTTGGGATCAAGGGCGACGTCGCGGCGGCGGAGATCGACGTCGAGGCGCTCATCGCCTCATCGAACACCGAGTGGAAAATGGCGCCCGTGGCGCGCTTCCCCGGCGTGCCGATGATCCTCGCGCTCACGCACGGGCGCGACCTCGAATATCAACGGATCATCGACACGATCCAATCATTCAACGTGCCTCACCTTCAGGAAGTCGGCCTGCGCGACCGTTTTCTCCCCGAGGGTGAGGATGTGATCAAGACGACGCTGGGCATGTGGTATCAGGCGTTCGACCGCTCGCTGACGCAGGACGAGATCACCAGTTCCCAGCAACAGCTTGCCTCGCGCCTCGCCGCCGCCCTGCCCGTAAAACTACTGTGAGAGAGATGACCAACGTGAAAAAGAAGAGCGACGATCAACTGAGCATTGCAGGAACCGAAGAGGCCGAAATCCTCGGCCGCCTCAACGACCGCGTTGAAAAAGCGATCACCACGATTCAAGCGCTGCGCAAGGAGCGCGACACGCTCCGACGCGAGCTTGACGAAGCCAACGCACGCATCCAGGAGCAGGGCGACACCGCGGAGCGCGCCTCAACGCTCGAAGAAGACAACGAGCGCTTCAAACGCGAGCGCACCGAGATCCGCGACCGCATCGAGACCATCCTCGGCAATCTGGAAGTACTCGAGGAGTAGGTTCTCGGGGAGACGGTTTCACGCGGAGAAAAACTCCGCGTGAAACCGGGAACGTCCTACCAGCGAATCTGAGGCTGCTCGAAGACCTCGGCCAGATTATTCAGCTCGGTCTTGATCGGTCCCCACTCGCGCTCCACGCGCGATCCCATCCGATGGCGCCGGAGGATGCGATTGACGTCTCTTCCCGCCGAGATCGCGGCGCCGACGCTTCTGCGCGTGCGCTCGTAGTCGCGGTCGCGATTCCAGGCGTCGCGAACGCGATTCAGCGATCGCTCCAACTGCGCGGCGCTGCGGTCGAGCTCATCGTTGCTGTGCCGCTCGCGCCCCCACGAGCGCTGCACGGCGTGCAGAAAATCGTCCGTGCGGTCTTCGCAATCGCGGATCACGCGTGCGATCCGCTCCGCACGATCATCACGGCGATCCCGATCACGATGACGCTGCGCCTGCGCCATCACCGGAACGAGTAAAACCAGGGCCAAGAGTAACGATGTCAGTTTCTTCATGTCTCCTCCTTCAGTTACGGGCGTTCCCGAAAGCGATGCAAACCATAGTTGAGACTCGCGCCGGATAACAAGGTTTCCGGTTACGAATGAGGAATCCTGGCCTTGTTCCGGGCCAGCCACGTGTCGAATGTCTGCAACTCCGGATTGAGCACCCGCGCCTCCTCGGCGCTCCGGACCGCGAGCAATTCGCTTTCGAAGTCGCGGTAGATCTGGAACATGTTTCCCATCTCATCGGAGCCCGGAAATCCGAGTCCTCGAAACGCATCCGGCTCAACCGCGGTGTATTCGACGTTGATGCCGAGGCCTTTCCCCAGCTTCTCACTCATCTCATCCATGGTGAGGTTCTCGCTGGTGATGCCGACCGTCTTGCCGATGTACTGCGAGCCGGCCTTGAAGATTCCGTACGCCACGCGCCCGATGTCGCCGGATCCGATGCCGGCCATCTTCGCGTTGCCAAGCGGGAAGGCCCAGCGATACACGCCGTCGTCGGATTTCTTCGGCGCCATGTCGAACATGTAGAGGTTGTCCCAATAGAACGACGTGACGAGGAACGTCACCGGCAGCCCTTCGAAATACGCGTCCGCCTCGGCCTTCCCATCGAAATGCGGAACTCGATACTTCTCCTGCAGGAACGGCATGCGCGTGTCGTCCGGCGACATCAACTTGCGCGTGTCTTCGAGCGTTGACCAGATGACATGCTTCACGCCGGCGGCGCGCGCGGCATCGGCGATGTTCTTCGCCTGCGCCTTCTCCTTCTCCGCCGAGAAGTGCTCCCAGAAATTCGTGACGCCATAGACGCCGTGCGCGCCGGCGAACGCCTTCTCCAGGCTGGCGGCGTCGTCGAGATCGGCGCTGACGACTTCCGCCCCTTTCGCGGCCAGCGCCTGCGCCTTCTCCTTGTTCGGGTCGCGCGTGATGGCGCGGCAGGCGAAGCCGCCGTCGGGATCGCCGAGGATCGCTTCGCAAAGTCCGCCGCCCTGCGATCCGGTCGAGCCTACGACCGCGATGATTTTCTTGTCAGACATGGTTTTCCTCCGTGCTGTCTTGGTATCACGGTTTGCGATGTGGGTTGGAAGGAAACCGTTTCACATCTTCGCGACTGCGCGTCTTCGCGTGACCGTCACCCTCTCAAAACGGCCCGCGAGAACTTGATGAAGTAATCGACGCCGGAGACGAGCGCGAAAAGCATCACCACCCACAGAGCCAGCTCGCCGATGAAGCGGAACTCGCCCAGCTCGTAGCCGATGATCAGTAGCGCGATGGCAAAGACCTGCGCCACCATCTTCGTCTTCCCCAGCGGCGACGCGGCGATCGTCACGCCTTGCTGCGCGGCAATGGAGCGAAGCCCGGAGACCGCAAACTCGCGGCCGATGATGATGACGATCATCCAGGCGCGGGCCAGGCCGAGCTCGATGAGGGAGATGAACGCCGCCGACATCAGCAACTTGTCGGCGATCGGGTCGAGCAGCGCGCCGAGACGCGTCATTTTGTTGTACTTGCGCGCGAAGTAGCCGTCGAAATAATCGGTGATCGCGGCGACGCAGAAGATGGCAAGCCCGAGGTAGTTCGAGTACTTGGTCAGGAGAACGACGACCATGAACGGGACGAGGAAGATGCGCAGGAGCGTCAGCGAGTTCGGGAGGTTCCAGATCTCGGTTGCGGCGTCTTCCTGCGGGGGAACGACGGTAGGTTTTGCGCGCTCCGCCAGCGGAGGAACGGCTTCGATCGGCTGCATGGAAGGTTCTCGACAGATATCCGGCATCGTCAGAATAACCTCTTTGTTCAGTGGTGGGAAGGACGAAGCACCAAGCCCTCATCCCACGCTCCCCTCGGAATACAAAACCGCCGATTGACATTCCGACCCGTGCAACCGAGAATCTCGGTCCCCGCTCGAAATGCGAAAGTGGCGGAATTGGTAGACGCGCAGGTCTCAGAAGCCTGTGGTCATTAGACCATGGGGGTTCGATTCCCCCCTTTCGCACCAACCTTCTTCATCCTGCAATCGGCTCACTTCCCGTGCCGATTTCACAATACCGAAACCACAATCACTTTCTCAGTCGCTCGTACTGATCGATCCATTCCGGACGACGCATACTCTCGGGGCATGACTGCTTCGTCATCCAACCTCCTGGCTGAAGCAAAGAAGCTCAGCGCTACCGATCGCCTCGAGCTTATAGGCGAACTGTGGGACACGCTTGAGGACTCGGATCTCCCCGTTACTACCGAAGAGCGCACGCTCATGGGTCCCGCATGGCAGACTTGGAGGCGAACCCCTCGGCACAGGACTCGTGGCTGGAAGCTAAGTCCTGGCTTGATTCGCGCCGTCATTGAGCTACCAGGTCTCGATCCGTTCTCGGCCAGACACGACATCGCCGACGCCGAGGATTGGTACGACGAGCGCGAGCCGGGGGCTCGGTGCTCGATTCCGAAGTGGTGCCTCGCTTTCTGATCGAGATGACCAGCAAATCCCCGAGTCCGAGAAATCTGAACGGGCGACGACCGCGATGACGTCGATGACAAAGATCGGCATCGCTGCATTGGAGCGTGCATACAACGGGTGATTCTGACTTCTGGTGTCTCATAAGGCGGTTTTCTTCGCGTAATTCGCGTGAACCGCTTCACCCCTCCGCCCGCCGCCCATCAAGCAACGGTACGAGCAGAGAGACAGCCGCGAACGCCAACGGCAGCGTGATCTGATTCACGATCCGCTCCCAACTCCAGTGAACATGCCATGTCACATCGTGTGGTGTGACGATGTACGCGCCAAGGAAGAAAAGGACCTGGACCAGCAGAGTGACGACAAGAAAACGCTCTCGCGTAATCGCACTGCGAAACGTCAGAATCAACGCCAACGCGATCCCCAGCCATAAGAAACGCTTCCCGGTCGTGTATGTGGCCAGCGCCGACATCATCGGCTGAAGATTCGCGAGATGGCTGGTAACACGCTCGACAATCGGGCCCGTCGTGAGATCCGTCTGTAAATGATGCAGCCGGCGCAACAGAATCCACGGGGCCACAATCGCGACAGACGGCCAGAGCCTCGTAATGAACCGTGGAGCAGTGAGCAGAAGCCCGGCCGCGGCGGCAACCGTCAGCGAGATCCCCTCGTTCTTGAAAGATCCCGCGAGCCCGAGGAATAGGGCGCCGCGAAGAATGCCGGCGGTATTTGACGCGAACACTCCTCGGCGCACATACAACAATCCCACTGTGCCGCACGCCACCAGCGGAGCCTCGGCCAATCCAATCCACGGCGAGAATGCAATGCACGCAAGGGCCAGCGTTCCAACCGCGACCAGTAGCGAATCTTCGGTCTCCTCACGAATGAACGACCGCACCGCCAGCAATGCTGCGACGCCGAAAGCGACATTGAGCGCCCCCAGCCAGCGGGCATCCCATGCCCCGCCGATGAGCGTCTCCACATCGAAAATCAGCGGCAGCAGGATCGGATAATCGACGTGCGCGAATTCATTGAACGGATTCTCGAGAAATCGCCAATCGATTCCGCCCGCATACCAGAACTCTTTCGCCTTGACGCCCCAGATGCCGAAGAAGTCGTACTCGATGGTCGGCCCCACCGTGGCGTATAGCGCATAGCCGGCCGCGATCACGCCGGTCATCAAGTCAATGACTCTCGCAAGAACCCATTTCCAATGTGGCCGGGACGGCAACGCACTGTGCGCCGGCGGATGCACTTCGCGTCTCCATACGACCACGCCGGCAAGAGTGGCCAGGACGATCATTCCCGCGAGGAGCGCACCCCGCGACCATTGAATCTGCACGAGCGAAAGCAGAAACAACACTGCCCCACCAAGCGCACTGCCGAGAAGAAACCCTGTGGCGAAGCGGAGTGGGAGCCGCGCGTCGCGGTCGAGCAGCATTGACAGCGGCCATCCCGCCCCAAGACAGATCGCGATCGTAAGGAGTGCGGCGGCCATTGTCATTTCGCCAATGGCGTCACGATCGAACGCACTGACGCACCTTGCCTGGGATCGGCTTTCAACAATGCTCCGTGCTCATCGTGCCAGACGTGTTCGAATCCCGGAGGTACCATCAACTCCCCATAAGAGGCCAGGTAGTCTGCCTGCCCGAGGTTCGTCAGTTGAGGGCGGTCATCGTGGAGCGCGAGCAGCGGCACCACCTGCTTGCCCGGCAGCAGATAACTGGCTCGATAGTAGCCATAGCCATAGCCGCCTTCCCATTGGCGAAATGGAAACCAAAGCGCGATCCGCGCATGGGGCGGTGTATGGGCATCGACGCCCTTGAGAAACGCTTGCAGTCCGGTGACCTTGCGAAACGGCATCTCCGCAAACGCCGCACCCATGCCTTTGCGGTCCATCCGGAAAATCCGGAGATAGAACGGCTCGAAGCCGCCGATCAGGATGAGCAGGAACGCGGCTGCTGCAACCAGCCTGATCGCAGACGTACGAAGGGACTCCACACTTCATAAATTAACACGGCAAAACCGTTTCACGCGGAGGCGCGGAGGAGCCGAGAGCTATCCCGCGTCTCCGCGCCTCGGCGTGAAACGATTGGTATGCTCCGGCAATGCAAATCGAGCTCGCCGAATACCGCCCCGAGCTTCGCCCTGAGTTCGAGCGATTGAACCGCCTGTGGCTGGAAAGCCATTCGCTCCTCGAGCCGGTCGATCTCGAGTATCTCCGCGAGCCGGAGCGTCTCATCCTCGGACACGGCGGTCAGGTCTACTTCGCCATGCAGGGAGCGAACGTCGTCGGAACGTGCGCCGCCATCCCGATCTCGTCGACCACGTGGGAACTCGCAAAGCTGGCTGTCGATCCATCGGCGCGCGGGCACGGCATCGGACGGAGGCTGTGCGAAGCGGTGCTGGCGTACGCTCGTACCGCGGGCGCGACCGAGATCGTGCTGACATCGCACACCGCGCTCGTCGAGGCTCTTCACCTCTACGAATCGATGGGATTCCAGCGCGAACCTCTTCCCGCCGATGTGCGATACGAAACCGCGAATGTGTTCATGCGGCTAACGTTCGCAGGGTAAACGTCGATCACCTGCTACTCGTCCTCCGCGAGCCCTTTGCTGATCCGGAACACATGGCCGTCGGGATGCCGGACGTGCATCTCGCGGACATTCCACGGCATGTCCGTTGGCGGCCAGGTCACCTCGATCCCTTGCTCGAGGCAACGTGTGTAGATGGAGTCGACGTCATCGATCCAGATGCTCATCCATACGCCTTTGTCCGCATCCTCGCTTCCCCCCTCCCCGAAGGTCTTCGCGAACGAGCCTTTGCCTCGGCCTCCCTGCCCGTTCTCGCAGAGAAAGATCTCGCATTCACCGGAACAGACGCCACCGAACGTTGGCGGATCACCCAATCCCACCCTTTCGTCCATCCGAGTTTCTCGAACCAGACAAAGCTTTCGACGATGTTGGAAACGTTCAGAATCGGTGTAAGACGCCTTGCTTGCATGGAGGCATTCTACGCCGGCGTTCAACGAGGAAGGCGCCTTGGCCGAAGCACCGTAACTGCCGAGCCTTGCGCGATGAAACAGGACGCTGGTACCTGAAGATGCGCGGCCATTTCCGCACCATACAAAGCACTCAGATCCGCGTCGATATCCGCCGCACCATCCGAAACGGTCCATTGTGGATGCGTGACCTGATATTCGAGCGTTGAGCCGTCCCGCTGACGCGTGTAGCCCCAATAATGCTCTGTAATGAACTCTTCAAGAGATCCCGCGGCCGGATGCGCGGCCGAACGTTGCGCGGTCACCGTAATGCGATGCCATCGTCCATTGAGCCGCCACGAGTAGGCGGCGCTCAAGACGGGATCGAATGCAATCGTGTGCCGCATCGGCAGAGCGATGTAGGGCTCGTTGTAGACCGCACGCGCCACGAGAGCGATCGCGTGCCGCGGAACGAGCTCGCGAATGAAGACGACACCCCGCCGCACCTCCCCCCCGACCTCGCGGCGAACGTAGAAGCGAAGATTCACCTCGTCGAAATTGCGATGAAAGGGAACGGGCAGACCGAGGAGACGGGTGTCGAGAAACTGAAAGCCGACGAGACTCGCGAAACAACGCCCGCCCCAGAAGTCGAGTCTTGTCCCGGGCGGAACGCGCGGTTCAAGAAGCTTCGCATCCACCTCGTAGTTGACCATCGCGAGGTGGCGCCAATTCGCGGTAAGGAAGGAGCCGGGACTCGCCGGCTCAGCCTTTCGTTGCAGAAAGCCTCCTTCCGTCCGTGTCCCTATCGAACGACGATGACCCGGAAGTAGTCACGTGCCATCCGGAACAAGTCTTCGTCCGTTGCAACACCATACGACACGAACGGCTTCTTACCCGGTGCGACGAAGTAGTAGCCGACGTCCACCTTGCCGGGTTTGAATGTCGTCGCTCGCCCGTTGATCGTGATGCGGAATTGGTGCGCATAGATCTCGTGCAAACGGATTCCCGACTTTTCAAGCGGCCCACGAGCATCCCGGACGTACACCTGAAAGTCGTCGAGTGCGTCATTCAGGTCAAGATCCTGATCGAGCTCCTTCTCGGTGACGGGCGAAAAGAACGCGATGATCGTGGGGCCGGAGACGCGAATCGGCTTCGAGTTAGCCGCGAATAGCTGAGCAGCAACGAGAGCGAGAAGGAGGGACAAGACGACGCGTTTCATTCAGTCGTGCTTCGAGTATAGCTCGCGCGTCTGACCGCTCGCGGCCTCCGATATCTTCTCCGCACGTTGCCGCCCTTGTGCGAGAGTGTCAACGACATTGCAAAAACCCGCGCCGCAGTTCGATCGATCCATCGTCGAAGGCCCCATCGGCCCCGCCGTCTGGCGTCTGGCCTGGCCGACGATGCTGCAGAACATCATCGCCGGCGTGCAGGGAATCATCGACCACGTGATGGTCGGTCACTACGTCGGCTACACCGGCAACGCGGCCATCGGCGTCAGCTGGCAGGTCATCCTCGTCGTCATCGTTTTCATCAGCTCGCTCTTCACCGGAATGGCCGTGCTGGTCGCCCGCTTCGCCGGCGCGAACGAGCCGGAGAAAGTCAATCGCGTCGTCTACCAGGCGTTCCTGACTGCGCTTCTGATGTCGGCGCTGATGGGAGTGATCGGCTACTTCGCGGCGCCGGCCCTTCTCAACATCATCAAAGCCGCGCCGGAGGTTCAACGCGAGGCGCTGCCGTTCCTCCGCGCGATGTTCGCCGGCGTCTTCGGCATGATGATGTTCTTCATGCTCAGCGGCGCTTTCCGCGCGGCCGGCGACGCCAAAACTCCGCTGCGCCTCGGCGCGGCCATGACCATCCTCACGATCGTCTTCAACGTGATTCTGATCCCGAGGCTGGGGACGATCGGGGCGGCGTACGGAACGATCGCCAGCAGTTCGCTCGTGTCCGGCTACGGCGTGTGGCGCCTGTTCGCTCCCCATTCCGTCATCCGCTTCCGGAAGGGCATGGACCTCTCGCCCGATTTCAGCATCATCCGCTCCCTCTTCCGCTTCGGTTTGCCGACGGGAGTGCAGGGCATCGCCATGAACATCGGCGGCGTGTTCCTCCTGCGTTTCATCGGATCGCTGCAGCACAGCGCCGCGGCGCAGGCGGCGTACGCGGTCTGCTACACCGAGCTGTTCTCGCTTATCACCTGGACGTCGGTCGGCCTTCTCGGCGCCTCCTCCACCATCGCCGGCCAGAACCTCGGCGCAAACAAACCCGACCGCGCCGTCCGCGGTGTCGCCGTCGCCTCGCGCATCGGCCTCGGCGTCGCCGCCGTCATCGGCCTGACGTTCCTCCTGATCCCCGAGGTGCTCTTGGCGATCTTCGGGATGAAGGATCCGCTCGTAACGTCGATCGGGACGCAGCTCTTGCGATATCTCAGCGTTTCCGGCTTCTTCATCACCGTCGCGCTCAGCTACACCGGCGGACTGCAAGGCACCGGCGACACGCGCAGCCCGTTGTTCATTTCGATCGTGTCGCAGATCGGGGTGCCGATCGGCATGTGCGCGATCCTCCAAACGATGCGCCCTCTCCACCCCGCCGACATCTGGCTCGCTATCGTCCTCGGCCACCTCACGCGAGCGGTGCTCAGCGTGCTCCGGTTCCGCCAAGGCAAGTGGCGTCATATTGAGGTGGACATTGAGGGGAAGCCGGCATAGCGAGGGCGAACCCGTTATCCTCTGAGGATGAAACGAACCGTCGCCGTCTCGCTCCTCGTCTGCTCTTTTGGTTGGATGTTCGGCTGCACCTCGGCCAGACCACATACCGCAACTGCTGCCGCCGAATACGAGATGACGACCTACTACATGGGGCTCATCTACAAAGGCGCGAAATGGACTCCCGGCCCGACACCTGAGACGGAAGCGATTCAGAGCGGCCACATGGCAAACATGCGCCGCCTTGCCGCCGAAGGAAAACTCCTCCTCGCCGGTCCCTTCGGCGACGACAGCGACCTCAAAGGTATTTTCGTCTTCAAAGTCGCGACGCTCGAAGAAGCGCAGAAACTCGTCGCAAGTGATCCAGCGGTAAAGGCAGGACGCCTGCGCGTCGAACTGCACCCATGGTACTCGGCGAAAAACATCGTCGTCTATCCGACCAGAGCTTCGGTCCCTAAATAAACCCCAAGTCTAACGATCAAGCCTGTCATCCTGAGCCGCCGAAGGACACGAAGTGCCGCAGGACGGTCGAAGGACCCCCCGCGCAAGTGCAGGGTCGGGTGGTGGCGGCGCAAGAGACCATGCACATACGCAGGGGATCCTTCGACGTCCTCCGGCACTTCGTGTCCTTCGGCAGTCTCAGGATGACAGCGGTTGGGTTGCGGACACGTCCCACTGTTTCACCTCGATTCCCCTACTCCCGCCCCACGCCGAGTGCATCAGCGACGCGATTGATGTAATTGAACCAGGAGGCAATGAGAGTGATCTGGAGAATGGCCGAACGTCGCAAACGCGTGAAAAAGTGCATCAGGGATCAGGCTGTGCGAATCCACAATGCCGGTCCCCGGCACCTGATCCGGAAATGCCGAAACCGCGTACTCGGCGGGATACAGCGCTCGCTGTCCCTCGACCGCCGTACGCAATGCATCGTCCGCCTCGGGAAATGGGATGGTTCGAATCCAGGTCATGGCCGGTACCTCCAGTATTTGCGTCAAGATTGTCGTACGGCGACTATTTGGCATCTTGTCAGCGGAACGAGACTGCACAAGCGGCAGGCAAGAGCGTACCGACGGGCAAGCGTGCACGGCTCGCGCCGCCCGACATGCACGTCAGGTACGCGACGGTTTTGCCGTTCGCATGAAGAAGGCTCGTGGCAAGAGAATCACGCCCAAGAGGAGAATCGCGGCGTCGGCGATGATTGCTATAGGGTTTGTACCCTCGCTGAAGTTAACACCGTTCATAATGAGGATCGCGTCGCTCCACCACGAGTATGGAAATGGGAAGCCGAATCGTGCACACCAGCCAGGATTACACCAGTTTGCAAGATTCAGTGTCGCAAGTACTACGGCCGTCAGCCAAAACACGCCACGCGCAAGCGCCATCCGCGGGTTCGCCGCTCGAATCGTCCGTCTACTCAGAAAGAATAAGAGTGCGGCCGCAATCGCCGGACCAGCGTAGATCGCCGGGCCGTAGTGAATGTAGGCGCCACGCAACGCGAGCTTGCTCAGTTCTGGATCGACAATGGCTTGCACGAAGAGTGGCGACAACATCGTAGCGACGACTCCAACCCCGAGAAGTACTCCTCGCGCGAGCTCGCTTGCTGCACGGCGACGGTACAACGCCAGAAGCGCCCACGCGGTGATGATCGCGCAGAATGCCAGAAGCGAAGCGAAGTTCTCCAGTGGAAGGCGCCATACGTGCATCATTCGTTTCGGTTCCTCAGGCTGCATAGCAAACCACGGGAGCTTCACCCGCTTGTTCCCGCCGCCCCCTCACTCCTCCGAACGTCGATCTTCCGTATGACCTGCTTGCCCGGAAGGAGCCGCCCGGTCCCCGTCATATGGGCGCCGTCAACTGTAAGACACCAGACGCTATGCATTCGCGGCGATTGGAACTCCGCCCTCCAGCATCCCTCGCTGGTGTCGTAAGTCAGGTCCATCTCCCCCATCGGCTGACGCTGGCCGTCGACGACCTTGTCGGCCTTCCAGTGGACCATTCCCGATTTCGAGCCGGGCGTGAGCTCATAAACGACGATCTCGTCATTGCATCCAGGAGCGGCAACCAGGTCGGTACACGTCGAAGTGCCTCGCCAGATACCGATCGGTGACGGTCGGCTGGCTTCGGCGGCGGCGAGTCTCGATGGTGGAAGAGCCGTGCAGATGAGGAGCGCGGCCAGGGTGCCGGCAGTCTTTGCGAATCTCTGGAACATCCCGCGATTGTACCGAGTCCGGCTGAGTCCTCAAAATAGCCGTTCATCCTTTGCAGAGCGCGGCGGTTGCCGCCGATGGCCGCCGCAAAACATCGACGTAATAGTCCATAAGACCGCGCGTAAAGGCCTGTTCATCGGTTCGGATGAGAGGTGAAACACCGCTAATCCAACCATCGATACAAGACTCCTTCGGAGCATCGCTGCTGGCACACTTCAAGAGATTGCCGAATGCCATGCGATACACATCGAACTGGCGGTGCGTAAGCGGAGGTCCGTGTCCCGGGATCAATAGCTCGAAGTTCATCTTGCCGATCCGGTCGAGCGATTCCTTCCATCGCGGCGCGCAGGCGGTGTCGAGGAACGGCGCCGGAAGCGTGACTAGATCGCCCGACGCCAGCACTCCGCTTTGGCGATCGAACAACCAGACATCGCCAGCAGTGACTGCGTAGCGCTCCAGTCCGATCTCGAATTCACGCCCTGCGATCTTCCGCACGCCGGACGAATCGATCACGACATCCGGGGCGAGGCGCGGCGCCGCGTCGATCAGCGCGAGCTCCGTACGAAATCGCGATGCATCAGCGGGGGCGGTCGTCTTCGCCGCGACCATTTCTTCGAGCTGGCGATGGTAGTTGGCGAGAAACCCCGTTCGCGCTCCCGCCAGCGCATCGCTCGCATAGATCGTGACCTTGGGATACGCGCGGCGCACGAGATCGTTACCGCCGATGTGATCGAGATGCCAGTGGCTGTTGACGATGGCCACAATCGGCGCTTTCTCCGATGCGGCGAAGTCCAGCAGCGTCTGCGTGTGCCCGACATGCCGGCCCGTGTCCATCACGACAAGACCGTCGGGCGCGGAAACGATCACCGTATTGCCATCCGGTTGCGAGCCCGGGACGAATTTTCCCCGGATCAAGTGAATTCCCGGCGCCACCTCGCTTTGCGCGAGCGCGGAACAGGCAAGAAGCGAAAGAGCGAGAAAAAAGGCGGGCCGCAGACCGGTCATCTTGATTGATTTCCTTCGAACAGAAGCCTAGCGCGTATTCACAAGCGAAGAGAAGCAGCCGCGGAGGTGTTTCGCCAAGTTCACGTTTCGCGCGAACACCAAATCCCAGTTTTCCCGCCGCCGCGACGGCCGCGGGTCACCATAATTCGTTAACGATTGAGGACGTTCGGGACTAGACTCAAGTCAAGAGGTCCTCGTCCAATGATTACTATCCCTCGGTCGAATACTGTCTTCTCGATGTCTCGCGCCGGCTGGATTGCGCTGGCCGCCCTCATCGTCCCTCTGTCACTCGCAGGCTCTTCGAAGACGCCCGCCCGCGCTTCGAAACCCGATCCCTGCGCTTCCGCTTCGCTGCCCGAGACTTCGGGCTCCGAGCTGCAGGCGCGTTGCGCGAGAAGCGTCGTCGCGGCGTCCTGCAAGAACGGCGAACCCGCTGCCGTCAATGCTCTCGCGAAGAAGCTCGCGCTCTCCGAGCGGGAACTGACGAAAGGGCTTCGACGCCTGAACAGCATCGCGCAATCGACGCCAAAACGCTGGTGCGATCTGACGGTCGCGGAACTGCAGCAGCTCCTTGCGTCCGCCTCTGAGGAATCGAAAGAGGGAGCCTCGCAATCGCGCGAAGAGTGGATGCGCCTCATCATTGGCGATGAAGAAGGGGTGAGCCCTGGCGGGGGTCTGGCCCGCGCACTCGCGCAGCGTAGGGCGCTTCTGCGAGATCCTGACGGCGCCGTTCACGCACAACGATTCGGGCCTTCGCCGATGAGCGCTCTTCCTTCCACTCCTGCCGGCTGGACGAATCTGACCGGCTATGTTCATCCGGTCGGAAGGGTCAACGCTCTTCTCATTCATCCCACTTCGACCAACACGATGTGGGCGGGCACAGATGGTGGTGGCATCTGGAAAACGACGGACGCTGGTGTCACCTGGGTTGCCGCCAACGACTTTCTCGGCTCGCTATCCATTTCAGGGTTTGCGATGCGGACGGGTGATCCTTCGATCATCTACGCCGCGACAGGCGCGCAAGGCTCACATACCGGCGTGGGTGGCGTCGGCGTATACAAATCGACTGATGGAGGGACGACGTGGCCGCAATTGACCGCCACCAACCCCACCGGCAATGCCGATTTTCAACACGTCTTCCAGCTCGCCATTCATCCCACCGACTCCAACACCGTGCTCGCCGCGACCGACGGCGGCGCCTACTTGACGACGAACGGCGGGACCAACTGGACGAAAGTCCCTGCCACGACGACACGAGTGAGAAACGTGGCCATTCACCCCGCCAATGGAAATCTCCGCGTCCTGGCCATGGACGACGGCACTGTCAAGGTTGCCACGGACGGCGTCACGTACAACCCCTATACGATCGCGGCAAGCACAACGAGCTACACCCGTATCGCTCTCGCTCCGTCGAACCAGAGCATCATGTACGCGCTCCTCACGCTCAACGACGGTACGACTCATATCTACCGCTCATCGACGGGTGGAACGGCGTGGTCGCCCGTGACTTCTCCGGCCGGTTTTTTCTACGATAACAGTTACCTGAGATACACAGGCGGTCTGTGGGTCGATCCTACCAATGCGAACCATATCGCCGTCGTGGAAGGATGGGGCGCGGTCACGCCCGACGCTTCTCTCCCGTCCCCGGCCTGGACTCAATTGTGTTGCGGCTGGACTGACTTTCACGGCGTGGTCAACCATCCCTCTTACAACGGCACGTCGAATAAGACTGTCTTTTTCTTCGATGACGGGGGGCTCTACAAATACAACAGCGCGGATAGCGTCACTTGCTGCATCCCCTCGTCCGGGTATTTGTCGGCGAACGGAATCGTCGCAACCGAAGCGTATAGCGCGGCGGGAAGAGGCGGCAATCTCGTATTCGGAGCGCAGGATGTGGCCTTCCGTTTCTACACGACGAACGCGCCGGGCGATCCAACGCAGAAATGGCGCTTTGCGGGCGGTACGGGCGGAAGCGACGGAGCAATCACCGCTGCCGACCGGACGAATCCGCTGATTCTCTACGGTTCCACGCAGGCGTTGGGGCTCTATCGCTCAACCGACGGGGGCGCGAACGCTTCCCTGATCTGCCAGGGCATCACCGACATTTCTTGCGGTAGTTTCACTGGGAATTCCGCATTCATCGCCCCTTTCATCCTCGATCCCAACAACCAGAGCCGCATGCTCGCAGGCGCGGCCTCCTTGTGGCGCTCGAACAATGTTTCCAGTGGCACGCCACCCACCTGGGCCGCAATTCATTCCGGTACAGGCAGCGTCATCTCAGCGATTGCAATTGCACCGTCCAACTCCGACGTCATATGGGTGTCGTATTTCAATGGCAATGTCTACAAGACGGTGAACGGAACAGCGGTAACGCCCACATGGACTCCGGTCTCCAACGTTCCCGTGGGGTTCAAGTTGCGCATCCTCATCGACCGCACGGACGCCAACCGCGTTTACATCGGCCTCGCAGGCTTCATCGCGAACCGGCTCGTTACGACGCCTGACGGCGGCACGAACTGGTCGCCGGTGAGCGGCCTGCCCAGCGCCAGCGTCATGTCCCTTCAACAGCACCCCATCGTCTCCTCCTGGTTGTATGCCGGCACGGCTGTGGGCTTGTTTGCAAGCGAGGACGGCGGCACAACGTGGAGCACTTCCAATCAGGGTCCGGCAAATGTGCAGATTCAGGACCTCAATTGGTATTCCGAGACTGGATCCAATGCCGTGCTCACGGTGGCGACATTCGGACGCGGCATCTGGCAGGCCTCGGCGAGCAACCTCGGGACGCCGTCCGGTCTGGCGGCAGCAGCGACAACTACGACCAGCGTCTCGCTGACCTGGAACGCAGCCGCGGGCGCCACCGGCTACAAGATCTCCCGCAGCAGTAACCTCTTTTCCTTCTCGCAAATCGGCACGTCGGGGAGCCCCTCATATACCGACAACACAGCGTCCGCGGGAACCTCGTATCTCTACACGGTCCGGGCGACGGACGGTACGAACGATTCGGCCAATAGCAACAGCGATCTCGCCACCACGGTGATTTTCACCGATCCCACGCTCATCACAGGGACAACGAAAGTGAAGGCTGCACACATCAGCGAGCTTCGGACCGCCGTCAACGCCGTCCGCGTTCTCGCTGGCATCGGCACGACGACGTTCACCGACCCAACGCTATCCTCTTCGATCGTGATCAAGAACGTCCACGTTTCACAATTACGCTCGGCGCTCGACACCGCCCGCAGCACGCTGGCTCTGACAGCCCAGGGCTACACAGACTTCCCCATCACAGGCGGCACCACCGTCAAAGCAGCGCACATCAATCAGCTTCGGCAAGGCGTACAGTAGGAGACGTCTGAGACTATAACTAAGGGGCCCACAACGGTATGCACCCTGAGAAGACCTCCGTTTCCGAAGGTAACCGCGACATCACCCAGCGCGTCGGGCAGCTATTGGCAACTGTCGGTGGATTCGCCTCACTTCTCGCCGGCATTGGCTACATCTACTACTACGCCTTTTTTCGAACAATCGGCGCCACCTGGCTCGTGGGTGAGCTCACCCTCGGCGAGATTGCTTTCGGCAGCGTTTACGTGGTTGCCCTACTAATCTGGTACGCAATCCTCGCCCGGTTCTTGCGGCGCCTGCAGCTGCTACCTGAGTTCTTATCAGCCAAAGACCGTCCTGTGGTGCGGCGGTCACCGGCTCTTCTTCGTGTTCGCACCGGCATGGTTCTCGTCGTTGCCGGCATCATCACGCATATTCTCCTTTTGAAACCCACCTACAAGAACCTTCCTCAGCTGCTTTCTCTCAAACCCGGCGCGCTGCTTCCCCTCGGCTTGATCATGGTCGTCCTTGGTTCTAGCATCCTCGCGCTGGATGCCTTTGCGGCCACCCAGGAGGCACCGGGGGGGAAGCGTGGGGTTGCAGCGAGTCTCGCCTTCTGGTTCGCCATTGCTGGTCTCGCGCTCGCCCCGGCACTCGCGGGGATCGTGAACGGGCAACGGCGCCTGGCTGTCTCAGAGAAGGACCTCACTTGCGTCGTTCTGAACAACCAGAATCCAACCGTGTGCTTGCCCGTTCTCTACATCGGGCGCGACCGCATCTATTGTCTTCCTGCGCCGACGCCGAACTGTCATCGCGAAGTCATTCCCGTCGAGTGGAAATCGGTGGCGATCATCCGCCTACCGAAGGCGGACTAATCCTTGTTTTCGGCGACTCGCGATCAACCGTCGCGCCTGCCCCCTGCAACAGACTTAGTGCCGGATGAGTGCGACATTCAACGCACTGAAGCCCGGAACGCGCAGGCTCCAACTGATTCCGGTGCCGACCGAACAACTCGATAACAATGAAAGAGGCGCCCGAAGGCGCCTCTTTCAGTCGAATGACTACGATTTGCGTTACTTCCCAGTCGTGCGCGTACGAACCCGCTCGAAGGAATCGCGCGTCGCGTCCTTGATATCGCGCCACTCCGTCTGCAGCGGCCCGCGATACGTGCTCCAGTTCTTCTCCAGGTCCGGCTCGACGTCCGAGAACTGGCGATGCTTGTAGTCCGGGTTGGCTGCCGCCTCCCAACCATAGCGATACGCCGGCTCATAATCGGTATAGTCGGAGCCTTTCTTTACATACGGGCGGGTGTTGTACGAACCCTTCCAGTACGCATTTTCCACAGTGGGATCGAGTGCCTCAGCTGCTGCCTTCCCGCCGAGGCCACCGGCGACTGCGCCAATGGCGCCGCCTACCAGTGCACCGACCGGCCCGCCGACCGCGCCGCCAACAGCCGCGCCTGCCAACGCACCGCCAGTGCCTCCGCCAGCGACCCCAACAGGATGGGCTCCCGGCTCACCAGAAAGCGGATCCCGATTCGCGTCGGGAGTCGGATCTACACCTTTTCTCGTTCTGTCGTCCATAAGTTCTCCTCTTTAATACTTCGAGAGAGCCATAGTGCAAGTGCCAGACCCATTTTTCTATTGATCAGATCGCAATGGTTACAGCGGCAGCCGAGCGGACGAGACCGCTGGGAGTATTCAAATCGATTGCGCCGCAGCCGGCGATTGGACCACTCGCCGACCATGCCATGAGCGCGATTGCGCGCGGCAATCAGTCATTGAAGACCGTCCTGCCGAAGGATTACGCCCGACCCGTTCTCGACAACGGCGGTCGCACTTCGACAGAGAGTTTGCGGAAGGACGCGCACCAAAGACAAAACGCCGGTCTGTCATTTCGAGCCGGCGGAACCGCGGGGGTGGGAAGGGTAGGCGGGAGCGGTGGAGCGCGGCGAGAAATCCCCCAAAAGGCCGCACGGTAACGGGGCCGGACCTTCGTTTTTCTTCGCCCTCCAACCTGCTTGCGGGCCGCACGGTGACGGGGCCAGACCTTCGCTTTTCTTCGACCTCCAACCTGTTTGCAATCAGTAGCTTACGAACGTTCACTTGCTCCCTCGCATCAGCTCGCAGGTTATTTGAAGACATTGGCAACTGCGACCTCCGAGAAAATGCTATGGTCCCCACCCGGAGGTCGATCATGATCCGCCTGCGCGCTCTCCCCCTTCTTGCGCTCCTGCTCGCGTCCACGAACCTCGCCGCGGACGACGCCGGCGGCACCTTCCACTACGGCAAGAGCACGTTCAAGATCGTCAACGCCGTCGCCTATCAGCGCGACAGCAGCGATCCCAAAAAACCGGTCACCGTCGTCCTCGCCGCCGACTTCAAGATCGACGTGCCCGCACTCGTCGCGGCGCTCGACCCCACCAACGCGCTAGTCGCCCAGGTGGCCAGGAACGAGCGCGGCAATTTCGTGCGCGTCACACTCGCCGATCCCAACCGCTGCGGCATTTGGGCCTTCCTCGACACCGGCAAGCAGGTCGAGCTCAGCGACAACTATCCTGCCAGGACCACGGCATCCTCCGCGTCAAGAATCACCGGAGAATGCTCAACGAGCAAGCCGGAGAAAACATTATTCGGCGATGAGTACGAATTTCATCTCGCCTACGACCTTCCGATTACGCCAATCGCAAAACCAGCGAGTCTCCCTGCGGGCGGCGGCGAGCCCGGTCACGCCTTCGTCGCCCTGATCGACGCGATTCGCGCCGGTGACTGGGACGCGTCGCATCTGCACCTCCGCGAAGACGACATTCCATCGACGAAACCTGCGCCGTCTGATAAGAAACACTTCTTCGAAGGCCTGGCCCTCAATTATCCGAAGTCGGCCACAGTGGCCGGCGGCCTGATCAAAGGCGATCAGGCCCAGCTCCAAATTTCCGGAGCGAGTTACGACGGCAGCAAGATCAAAGGCGACATCGCCATGAAAAGAGTCGCAGGCAATTGGCGCGTCGTCGATATGAGCCTCTACGGCGACCAGTAGGATCCATGTCCGAAGATTCCGCCCAACTCGTCGCCGAGCTCGTCGTCCCCCACCTCGGCGAGACCGTCGCCTTCCTCGCGCGCCTCGGATTTCGCGTCGCTCGCGACACCGGCGCCTTCGCCGTATTGCGCTGGGATGACTCCTACCTCTTCGTCGCCGAAGACGCAGCCGCGGCGGTTGAGCATCGATGGATCAACGTCCGCGTCATCGTTCCCGACGCCGATGCGATATGGGAAAAGGCAGCGCGCCTCGGCGCACGCACCGTGACGATGATCGGCGATCGCCCCTACGGATTGCGCGACTTCATCGTGGCCGTTCCCGGCGGAATCGAGATCCGCTTCGCGCAAGCGATCTAAACCGTCTCACGTTCCCCTCAAAAACCCGCTATCCTCCCCGTCCGACATGCGCCTCCTCAATCACCTCTTCGACAACAACCGCGCCTGGGCCGCCGAGATGACGCGCGACGATCCGGAGTTCTTCCGCCGGCTCGCCGGACAGCAAGCGCCGCGCTATCTCTGGATCGGATGCTCCGACAGCCGCGTTCCCGCGAACCAGATCACCGGCCTCCTCCCAGGCGAAATGTTCGTCCACCGCAACATCGCCAACGTCGTCGTCCACACCGATCTCAATTGCCTATCCACGATCCAGTTCGCGGTCGACGTCCTCAAAGTCGAGCACATCATCGTCTGCGGCCACTACGACTGCGGCGGCGTCCTGGCATCCCTGCGCGACGACAAACTCGGCCTCGCCGACAACTGGCTCCGCCACGTGCAGGACGTCCGCTCCAAACACCAGCCCCAACTTGACGGCTTGGCCCCCGAAGCCCGCCAGCAACGCCTTTGTGAACTGAACGTCCTTGAGCAAGTGATCAACGTCTGCAAGACAACCGTCGTCCGCGACGCCTGGTCCCGCGGCCAATCACTCGCCATCCACAGCTGGGTCTACGACCTCCGCGACGGCCTCCTCCGCGACCTCGGCATGTGCATTACGAGCGAAGGGGAAATCCCGCGTGCAGCGCCGATGTAGGAGCGCCGACTCAAACCCGAAACGCAGGCCCCCGATCTGATCAAACACAAGTTCTGTCTATCCCGGCAGTAGGTAGGTCAACAGAGCATCACATGCCGCGGATTTTCGACAACATCGACCTGCAGCGTCTGCCGGCGCTGCGGGAAACGCTGGCGGTATCCGAGCGCGCCGACTTCTCCGTCGGCTATTTCAACCTTCGCGGGTGGAAAGCCATCGACGACTAGGACGAGCGTAGCGAGACCGCCAGCTCCTTCTGAAGAACGCGGTCGAGTGGTTCGCGATGCGCGATGCAGAAGGTCAGGGTCGAGAGGGTGATGACCGACAACGGCTCGGCGTTCCTGGCCGGGCAGTTCGCGAAGACCTGCGACGCGCTGAACGTTCGTCACAAGCGCACAAAACCGTACACGCCGCCCACGAACGGAAAAGCCGAGCGATTCATTCAGACCCTGCTTACGGGAGTGGGCCTATCGCTTCTCCTACGACACTTCAGAAGAACGCAAACGTTGGCTCACACCCTACCTGCACTTCTACAACTACCATCGCGCTCACTCCGCCGTTGCGTACAATGCTCCTATTAGTCGCCTGGATAGGAACAACGTCCTGAGACGCAACAGTTAGCGAGCAATGTTTCCTTTCGAATGGAGCCGATCGTGGTGGACTGGTCGCCATCGGTTCGGGTATGTAGGCGCCCTACTTCATCGACGCCGAATGTCATGCCGCGGAAAATCGGCTGACCGCTCGCATCCTCGCCAGTGAGGATCTGCTTCGCATTCAACTCGCCTGTCACGTCATACGTCATTTTCTTGAACGACTCACCCTTCGATTCTGGTTCCACCTGATCGAGCTTGTTCACGCCATAAGTGACACTCTTGTTCGAAGGGTCGATGACCTCGATCGTATTGCCACGCGTGTCCGATTTGTAGGTGAGGATTCCGGCCGATGTCGTGGTCGTGTGAAGGTAGCCGGACTGAGCGTCTCTGTAATAGTCGTAGATCGAAGCGCCGCTTCGAGGGTCGGACGATGTCTTGAGCAGGCCGTGCTCGTCATAGCCCGTCGTTGTGGTGACACCGACCGCGTCAGTCGTGAACTTCGGGTTGCCGCGCTCGTCACGCTTGATCGTTGTGTTTGCGGGACATGCCCGACACATCTCACTCGCGGTCCCGACGCGAGCAACTGCTACTGCCGGAAAAGGCAGGGACTACCCGTGAGCGAGAGTATCCTGGCATTTACGCAGCGCCTGGGAATGCGCCATGATCACGGCATCGCAGGTACTGTTGCTGATGGGGAGTGTCGGCCCGGCACCCATGCAATACTTCTGAAGATACTCGTCGAGCGTAAATTCCCTGAGTTCACCATCATCGCTTGCCGTAACACGCACCCATGGGACAGACCCAGCCTCAGAGAGAACGCTGACAGCTAACGTCGAGGCCTTCACGTAGTGGATAGAGCATTCAACCCCGTGAAACTCCGGCCCTATCACATCAAAGCCGTAGTCCTCTTCCAAGAAGCCGAAGTGACGCTTCACCGACGCGATGAAATCCTTGAAGATTGGTGGAATCTGCTGCAATTTCCTTTTCCTACTCACGGTACCCATTCGTATACCTCGAATACTTTTATTATTACTCCGATCTTTGTTTTCACCTGCGCACTGACTTTGCCGAAGTAGACCCTATGCGGTGCCGTCTGCAGCTCTTCCGGTTCGATGGCATAGTATTCACTTCGAACGGAGCGAGCCGGATCGATGCCGGCATCGAGTCTGTCTGCCGGCCTGGATGGTCGATCGGATCCAACGTCTCTGGTTGCGATTCCAGACGTTCCGATCTGCACTACGCGAGCGTGGTTGGAACGTTTGCCCATTCGACGCGTCCGCGACCGGCTCGACTCGCGTATCCATGGTCTCTCCCAAGACAATTGGTTTGAGTGGCTTCACGCTTGCCCCCGGTCGGTTTCGCACCCTAGGCCCAACTGCACCCACTTCAGAGGAAAGCCATGATTGGTTGTACGCGTCAATTGCGGAGCTCGCGAACTCCTTTACACGTCTCCAAGCGCCGCGAGGATTCAGCCCTTCGGTTTGGGCGATGTGCGGTCCGAACGACGTCACTACCGCTGCTCCGACGTTCTTTACACCCTCATCCGCGAGTACCGCGCTATGAAGTTGGTCAAACGACATCGACAGAACGTCAGTTCGACTATGAGCACGGGAATAATCGATCAACAGTGCTGCATCGTCTGGTGTGCCCCCGAATGTCATCATCTGTTCCCCGAGGACTCGGTCTTCGGCTTCCAACGAGCCTGTATCGCTGGTGACGGCGCGTTGGTCTTCTGATTTGGGCAGCCAAGCGAGCGCGTTTCTGCCACAGGCTGTCGAGTTGGGTTCCGAACCAGGCGGTATATGCCTGTAGTTTGTCGTCGTATGCATCCTCACCGGTCGGATCGCGACGATTCACTGGATCGCTGGCGCAGAACGCGTACAGACTCGCGCTATCGATGTTTCCTAACGGATCTGGACTGACAAACGTTCCAGTCCTGGGCTCATAAAAGCGCTCCCTCGCGTTTACTAGGCCCGTCAATGGCTCAACAAACGGGAGAGCTTGGAACGGGGAAAGGGTGAGCGATACGACAAAGTTGTCGGTGCTTGAGCCGAGTGCGGATAGGGTGGCGGTGGTGAATGGTATGTCTGTACCGGTAGCCGTGAACTAGCTGTTGAATTGCAGTGATCGGCTCCCTGATTTCGATGGGTAACGCGGCGCTGGAGAACACGGTACCCGTCGACTGCATGTCGGCGGTCGCCGGGAGTATGGGGATTTGCAGGCCATAGGTTGTTGAGCGAAGCGAGGATGTAGCGGCGACCGAGATCGCCGTTGCGTTGTTGGCAGTCGTGAGGGCGGTCCATTCACTGAGTGGGAGCGTCCAAGCGACTGTGTACGCATCGGGTTGAGTCGGAGGGACTGTGGAGATGCGCACGACAGCACCGGCTGCGCTTACGGCAGCAAGGCGTATCCCCGCAGCGATGGTGGTTGCGTCCAGCGGTTCGGTCGCATGCATCGTGATCTTGACTGATGACAGGGCGCCGGAGGTGTCCTTTGTCGCGGTGAGTTTCACTTCGTCAATGGCGGGGGCAGGGATGGCGAGTTGTTCCTCGCCGTACGGGTCGGCGGTGACGTTCCGGGCCAGAAGTTGTCCGGTTTCGCTGATCACGGCCCGCAGGCCGCCCGGGCCGGGCTCGTCGAAGATCGGGAAGAGCCTTGCAGCGGGCGTGACGACTTCGATGGGGTCGTCCATCCCCATGCCGCCGTGGATGAATTGGCGGATCAGGCCTCCGTTTGGCAGGGTCGTTCCGTTGCGACTTGCACCTTCCACGAAGATTGCGGCCAGGTTGTCGGCGACCGGGTCCCATACGAATGTTGTTGCGGCTGGTAGCGGCTGATTGGCGACGACGTTGGACGGCGCGAGTGTCCAATCGCTCTCAAGGGGTGGCCTGCCGGGAGTGACGGGTGCCACCTCGACACGGCGGCCGACGATGCGGTCGAAGGCGTCGTAGAAATAGCGGACGCGAATCAGGCGCGATTGAGTGCCGTTTGGAATCAGGCGTTCGGTGATCGAGCGGAGGTGTTCCTTCTCATCGAAGTCGTAGTGGTAGCGGCCGTCGTCGGTGCGCACGGACACTTCCTCTCCCCCACTCCCTTGATAGAGGATCGACTCCGTGTTCGCTCCGTGCGTGATCGTGCCGACCTTGTGGCCTTTGCGCGGGCTCTCGGTCGTGATCGTCGATGGCGTGTCGGTCGTCTTCGCGATCGTGCGATCGAGGTCGGTGCGGAAGTCGGCGTCGGTGAGCTTGACGATCGATGCGCCCGGGATGCCGAGGAGTGGGACCGCGGACGGATCGACTGTGGCGACGACGGAGCCGGTCACGCGGCCGCGATCGTCGTAACTCCACGTTGTGAAACGCGCGCCGTCGGAGACGCCGAGGAGTTGTTCGCGCTTGCGTTGGAGTCCTTCGAAGAGAAGCGACGAGCCGGCGACGACCGTACCGTTGACAGTAACGCGCATTCCAGACAGGCGGCCTACGCTGCCGGCGGCGTCGTCGTAGTCGTAAGCGCGGCCAAGTGTGACACCGTTCGCGAGCGTGAGGTCGCGATGAATGGGGCGGGCCGCGCTGCGGAATTGGGCATTCATGAATGCCGCGCCGTTTCGGAGTATTGACTCCACGTTGCCGTTCGCATCGTGCGTGTACTCAAGACGATTAACCCAGCGAGTACCAGCGTTCATGCCCTGGTACGAGGGCAGGTCCGTCCGCATCAACTCGCCGGCCGCGTTCCAACTGTGCGTGATCGTGTAGGTGTCGATCTCGTTGCCATTCGCATCGAGGCGGTGCTGGGTGATCTGTTGTGGATGGTTGTCGACATCGAAGTCGGAGAATTCCGTGGAGGCGTCCGGAGTCTTCCATCGGATCACGCGGCCGTTCTCGTAGTCGATGTGATCGAGCACGACTCCCGATGCGTTCTTCACTTCAGACAGGCGTCCACCGTCGTCGTAGGCGAAGTGTTGCTCGCGCTTCTGGCGATCGCGCGTGAAATCGACGCGCGTTCGGTCGTAGTGAATCTCTTCGAATGTTCCGTCGAAGTACTCGCGTTTCACCGGCCGGCCGATGCCGTCGTTCGTTACTTTTGTCGGCTCGCCAGTCGGATCGGTGTACTGCTTGAGCACTCCATTCGCATCAGGTGCGTAGACGTTTGTCGGTTGCGACGGACCAGGCAAGTGTTCCGCCGTCGCGAAGCTGCGCGCGTCATAGTCGTACGTCGTCTCACCGCGGCGCGCAGGGGTCTTCGACGATGTTACGTTGCCTGATTCGTCGAAGTGATGATCGAAGCTGAAGTCCTTGCCGGCGATGCCTGCGTGCGTTGTCTGGCCGAGGGTGTCGAGATCGAGCGTCCAAGTCTGCTTGTGCGCCCCATCCTCTGTGCTTGTGGTCGTTACGGGCAGTTCTGTGTTCGCACCACCGTAGTTGTTCTCGACTTTGCTGGATTCGCGTGCGATCGCAAACGAGCGCGGACTCGTGCTCGTGGCGCGCGCGAAGGGACCAACCGTACCTTCACCGAATGTGCTCGACACCACTCTTCCGGCTTGGTCGTACACCGTTTGCGAGGCGCGCGGCTGCTCGGCGCCCGTCATCACCACCGAGTTCGTGCGGCCCGCTCCATCCCACGTAAAGTCCTGTCTGCGGGCGTTTTCCTCGACGTGCTGGAGTTGTGGACCGATGAAATCCGCGGTGTAGGTCGCCAGCGTCTGTGAGCCGTTCGTCGTGGTCGCACTTCGCGTCCGGTTCCAGCCATCGAGCGTGAGGACGGTCTTTGTGCCGTCCGAGGTCAACGATTGCCTGACGCGATGTGCGCTGTCGTATGCCATGGCCGAGGCCATCTTCTCATCGCTGAGGAACGCCGGATTGTCTTCGATATCGTAGAGCGTGCTCGAAACGATGGACGTGGCGTTGGGGTGGTTTGGCTTCGTCTCGCTCCTGGTCACTCTGCCGAGGTTGTCGATGGTATTGGCGATCGTTCCGCCGCCGGGGAGATAGGTGTTGATCGTGTTCGCCTGGGCAACAAAGTAGTCCGTCTTCGTCGATTCGATCTCAGTCTCGCCGTCGTAAATCGAACGCTTGGTCAGACGATCGGCGAGATCGTATTCGTAGCGATCCTCGACGATCTTTGCGCCCTGCAGGTGCCGATGCCTGGCCAGCCTTCCATTCGCGTCGTAGCCAAACCACTCCTCGGGGGCCAAGTCGTTGCCCGATGATTTGGTGTGAATGGGACGCCCGAGCTCATCGCTATCGGTGGTCGAATCGACACCGCGCGGCCCGTGCTCGATGGTCTGATCCGCGTTCGGATAGTCGATGTGCGATTTAACGCCGTCGTTGTCTTCACCGGCGACGACGTCCGAGGGCATCGAGCGCTTGAAGAGGTTGCCGTCGCCAACGTCGTAGTACTCGACCCGTTGCTTCGAGCCGGGACCGTCGCCCGTCGAAGTCATCACGTGCGGCAGCCCACTTGGGAGGTGTTCGGCGATGCGTGTGACTCCGGCGTCGACCGCCGTTGTCGTCAGGAAGTCGTGTCGCGCCTCGGGAGTTTGCAACTCGTCGGTGCCGTCCGCCTTTGTGCTCTTTACGAAGGCCAGTCCATCGTCTGTGTGGTTCGTGATCTGCTGCGATGAACCGAGGCCACCCGCCGAATCGACTTGGTGAACCATCTTGCCAATGTCGCCGGAAGCAACATCTTCATAGCCGATCGTCGTCGACGCGCCGCCATCGGTCGAGATTGTCTTCAAGCGTCCATTCTCATAACCGAATGTGGTCTTCCGCGATCCGATGGCGAAATGGCTGGCGTCGTTCTTCGACACCGTGGCCGGTAGCACACCAAACGCCGAGCCACTCCAGGACGCCACATTCTCCTCGGTGACGTCGCGCAGGTGCGGCCGATCGATGTTGTAGTCTGCCGGCAGACCGCTGGAGAATGTGTAGATGCGCTTCTGCCCGCGCGTGTCAGTGACCGTCGTACTCGATGGAGGAACGAGGATCGAAGCGACATTGAAGTCGAACGTCGCACTCGAACGGTCGTCAGTCCCCCATTCCTGCGCTCTGATCAAATCGCGTTTGGCGCCGGTGTCGTCGTATCGGAATGTTACGCGGGGCGCGGTGTCGGCTGGCTCGCGGATCGACTCGAGGTTCGAAGCAAGATCGATGAAGTCCTGCATGCTCGATCCGGCGGATTTGTACGTGTAGTGAACGACGGGCCGGTTGCTGCCGCTATGGTCAAACTGGAAGAGAGCGCCTCCGTTCTTTGCCTCCGGCTTGTCGACTGCGATGAGGTTCCCTTTGCCGTCGTAGTGGAAACCAACCTTGCGATTGCGCCAGTCGACGATCTCGCGGAGCATGCCGGGGAAGCAGTCGGTGACGTTCGCGCAGTCGTCGAAGTAGCTCAGCTTAGAGACGCGGCCGACCGGATCGACGACGGAGCCGAGCCTGCCACTGCCATCGTAGAAGTAGTTGATGACGTTGCCGCCCGAAGCGTTGTCGAAGAATTGATCGCTCTCGCTGACAATGCGCCCGAGGCTGTCGAACGCAGTGATGCGTCTCTTCTGATCGAAGATTCTCCAGCCGCTGGAGGTCGCATCGAGTTCCAACGACAGCGCGACGGGCGCGTTGTAGCCGTTGCCGTTGCGGATGAAACGCCACACTTCCCCGCTGCCGTCGCGATACTCGACGTCGCCGTTCGGAAGCGGACGAAGACGGACGAAGAGCGACGACTCCCATCCGGAACCTATCGCACTGCTGAGCATCGTGCGCGAGCGATAGGTGCGATCGAAGGCGACGTTCCAACCGGCGCGACCACCGGCATCGAGATCGACCGACGACGTCATCACTTCTCCGCTGTGCACGAACGTCGTTGCTTGCAATGCGCCGCCTGCAATCGGAGGAGCGTCGGCAGCGGTCAGTACCGATGTTGAGCGCACGGTGTCGACCATGACCGTCGAGATGCGGCCGTGCAGGCGATTGGCTGCGCCGAGGTAGGCGTACCTGGTGCCGGTGAAGATCGATGCGCCTGCGGTGCAGTTGCTCGTGCCCGTTGCGCAAACCTCCGGACGTGCGCTCACGAATCGCCCGGTCGTCAGCAATTCGTAGACGTTCGTAAGGCCGGGAGTTTTCGCAGGATCGAGGAAAGCCGGGCGGTTACAGGCGTAGCAACCAAGTTTCGCTTTGTCCCCGGCGCTCAACGCACTCCACTCATTCATCTTGTAGTCGATGCTGGCTCGCGGGTCTGCAATGCTGACAACCCACTGCGAAGTGAAGTGATTGAACCCTTCCTGGTAGCGGATGGACTTCATCTCCGCATCATTGGCGTCGTACGGCACCAGACGATCCAACTTGAACTTCGACAGCGTCGGATCGTTGACGATTCGCGCGTCGGCTTTGCCATCGATCGTCGCGTGACGCAGGTGCGAGGGAGGAAGTGGCGCAACTGTTTGTTCTGACGGCGCATTCAACACCCGCTCGCTTTCCAACGCCAGCCGCAATTCTTGATTCGAATTCGTCAGCGATTCGGCGATCGATCCGGGGAGCCAGAGCTCGAGGCGGAAGGCGGCCAGGGAGGCGTCGGGCCCGGTGAGGGTTACGTTGGACGGCGGCGCGATGCCGAGGGGGACGAGGGCGCCGGTTTCGCGGTAGGCGGATTGGTCGCCGGTGTTGACCATGAAGCGGATGCGGGGGTCGGTGGCGGCGATCGTGTTGATTTCGGCTTGCGAGGTTGCGCTCACGTCGCCGGTGAAGACGATGCCCGTGTCGGGGTCGACCAGGGGGGCGAGCGTGCCGTGGACGAGATGCGGTTGCGACTTCCAGATGATCCTTGGATCGTCGATGCCGGCCTCGGTCCAGTCGGCGTCGGGTGGAAGGGGCGGCGCTTGTTTCTTCAACGATGCGGTGGCGGTTGGGAAGAGAGGGTCGGTACACTTCGCGCTGCTGCACGTTGTCAGCGGCGGGACTTTGCTGCTCTCGTCGATCTGGCGGAGGTCGACGAGGAGGACACGGCCGGCGCCGTCGACGACGACGGCCATGTCGCCGCGCGGCATGACGCGGACCGATGCGGCGCCTGCGGGGGTCCAAATCACGTCGACAACGGAGGGCCATCCCATCGGCTCGTCGCCGAGCTTGACGACGATCACGCCGTACTGGAATGAGGCGATGAGCGCGTATTCGTCGGGCGTCGTCGTTCGCGATCCTGCGGACGGCGGTCTGGCGTAGTAGGCGATGCTCGTGTGGCGGCCCACCGGCCGGACGTCCTTCGCGTCGATGCCGCCGATCGTCCTGTACATGTTGCGCAGCGTGCGGAGGCGCGGTTGATCGAAGGAGTCCCAGCCGCCGCTGGTGGCCGGGTACGGGCTGGTGAGGGAGAGGCCGACGCTATTCACGTCGATAGTTCCCGGCGTGACCTTGTCATCTGCCGCGGCGGCGGGCGGTGTGACGACTCCGTCGAAGAGGCCGTGGCGTTGTTCAAGGGCGAAGAGTTGGATCGAGGACACCTGCGACGACGCCCCACCACTCGCCGTCCCAGTCCGCAGCAGCGCCTCCGGGTTGTACGTCAGATCGTTGATCGGGCACGGCAATCCGCTTGCCGCGAGCGACGATTGATTGCACTGGTGCACGGTCAGTGGGTCCGCGGCCTCGTCGCTGTTGCCGTTGGTGAGCGCAACGATCTCGGCGACCGGCTTGTAGCCGCTATCGACCGGGCGATCGTTCGATTCGATGGCGTTGACGTCGTACACGCCGACTCCGAATCCGAACAACGAGACGACGGCGTAGGTGGTGCGGTTGACGATGACGTAGAGGTCGTCGTTCGGGCCGGCGATGATGCCGGCGAGCGATTTGCCCCCGCTGTTCTTCGGGACGTCGACCGACCAACGCAGCTTCAGCGTCCGGTTCTCGATCGTGATCGTCTGCCATTGGTAGGACGGCTGATCGGGCGTGATCTTCAACGTCAGCTTCTGATAGCCGTTCGATAAATCGGTCTTCGACCCCTGGTACTTCGCGATCAGTGCGGTGCGCGAGAGTTTGACCTCATCGTCCTGCAGCAGAATCTGCACGCGCCTGGGGATCGCTTCAGGTTTGTCGCCGAGGAGGATCTCGCTGCCGAGGGGCATGTTGGTGTTGATACCGGGTGTCCACGAAATGGGCGTTCCGCCGACTTGTTTGTCGAGCGGCACATAGCGCGGGAGCGGTGGGATGTTGTCCTGCGTCGACGGATTGATGAAGTCGGCGACGCGGAAGGTCTTGAGCGATCCGAGCGCGCCCCCCATGCCGGTGGTGATGATGCGCCCGTGATGATCGGAGGCGACGGCCCAGTAGCCGAAGCCGCAGGGATCGAAGGTCTGCCTGCCGCCGTCCCATGTGCAATTGATGAAGGCGGAGAGCGGCGGTTCCATGCCGTCGAGTTTGGCGGGATCGGAGATGTCGAACGCCTGCACGCCGCCGTTGCCCGCGGCGACGAGCGCGAGATTGCCGTTGAGCGACATGTCGTGAATGACGCTGCCGGGAATGAGGGTGTTCGTGGCGAGCGGGCCGCGAGGCTTGCGGACGGTGAAGGTGAGCTTGAGATCGGCGCCGAGGCCTCCCCTCACCTGCCCGTTGACGCGCGATTGTCCGAGCTTCAGGCCCGCTGCGTTGTCGGTCCCCGAGGCGTCGGCGAGAGTTGACTTGAGGACGATCGTGTAGCGCTTGCCGAGCTGCAGAGCGCCGCCGAGCTTGAGTGTGATGCGATGCGCGTCGGAGTCGGCATTGAATTTGACCTGTTCGGTGATGTCGGCCGGCTGTTGCGACGGCTGATCTTCGTCGTCGGTCTGAACCGTGATCAGCGTCTTCAGGAACTGCGTGATGCCCGCTTCGTCGCTGGCGCCGCCGAGGTACATGCGCTTGTTGAAGGAGATCGAGACGGTGCTGTCGGAATCGACATCGTGCTCCGAGATCGTGATGATCAGTCGATCGCCAGTCTGCGCGGGGATGCTCGCTTCTGCTGCATTGATGTCTGCAATATGCCGGAATGCGCCGCGAGTGGGATTGAAAACATCGACGGTCGTTTTTGCTGCCGGCGCTGGCGTGCCGGCCGCGATCGTGGCGAAGCCGTTTTCGAACGTGATTTTCAGATTGCGGACGGATGTGAGGACGACACCAACCGGCGGGACATCGACGATCTCGATGCGGGCAGGCGATGCGAATACCGGGATCGGGCCGGCGTCGTTGTCGTTGGCAGGATCGAGGACGACGGCGCCGGCTGGATCGCCGGGAGCGAAGCCGGCGTAGACCTTCGTGAATGCCTGGAGGCCGGTGGAGGCATCCACGCCAACGACGGTGAACGGCTTGTTCGCGGCGACCGGAATCAGCGCCCGGCCGACGTTGCGCGAGAGCGTGTAGGACGAGACGAAGAGCGACTGAATGCTGTCCCAGAAAAGCTCGGCGCCTTCCTCGGCACCGCTGACGACGGCCCAACTGACGCCGAGAGACATGTCGATGGGCGTGTAGGCAGCGGGCCGGGTGACGCGCGCCAGAATCTTTTTCACGTCAGCGGGCGTCGGGAAGGTCGACTGCGCATGAGCGCCGAGCGAGTTGAGATGCACCGTCGCGGCAGAGGGATCGAGCGTGGTGGTGAAGTTGCTGCCGTCGAGACGGAGCGTGTCGACGATCTCGATGCGCGGTCCGCGCGTGGAGTGGCCGAGCATGCCGAGGAAGTATTGGGTTGAAGTGCTCGCGCCGGCTGGTGCGGGGATCGAGAGCTCCGGCGGCTTTCTGGGGGTCTCGTGCCTGGTCCCTCCCGCTGGATCGAAATACGTTAATATTTCGTGCCCGACTCTAACTCGGTGACTTCGGTTCATCAGCCAACCATCATGATTCAGGGGTGCAACTGAACGATGACAATCGAATCGCTTCGATCGCCAAATGACCATTCTTCGGTTACGCCCTCCGCTGCTCCAGCTCCCCCCAAGACAGCACGCAAGGTTCTTCTTTCCGCGCTACTTGTTCTGTTTCTCACAAGCCTCGTGGCAGGTTACTTCACCGCCCAAGCGATGTCCCCCAAGTGGAGCAGTTCCATCGTGGTGCGAGATTATGTCATTCAACACGCGGAGCTAAGGTGTGTGAATCGACGAGTCGTTAGCGAAACTGAGGCTATCTATACGCCTCACCTATCGTTTAGGTGCGAGGCTACTGATTATCTAGGCTTCGAGGATGGTACGGTTACCACGAAGGCGTCCAACGCTCAGCTTGGGTTCTTCGAACGGAGAAGAGGCATCACCCTTGACCAAACTCTTACTCTGCTGGTTGGCGGTGGTACAGCGTCGCTAACGGTTCCGAAGTCGATCGCCCCTATTCGGAACGTCTTAGAACACGCTGCGCCTATCGAGAAGGTCAAAGTGGTTGCTGCTGGCGTACTGCTGGTCGGGAGTGGTTTTGTAATCGGATACTGGCTCGGCCTCGACGCAGCGCCAGATTGCGGAGTGTTCCAAAAACAACAAGTCACGATACCCGCATTCTGGTCAGGCGTTCAGCAGGTAGTTTCACGCCGGTTTCCGCCGCTTCTCAGGCATGGCAAGCACGGCCACCACCCCAAGTTTGAACTTCCGGCAGGGTCGGATGGAAACCTGGTTGGGTACTATTTGACCAGCGAAAGGTGCCAATGATCGCCTGGCTTCAAGTCCGGTCTTCGCGGGCCTCCGTAGAGGCGCTGTTTCCAGGGAGTCTCTCAGCACTAAGAATCGCGTCGAACACCAACGCGTCCTTGCTGCATGCCGCCTCGGCATCGATGGAACGGACGGTACCGACGAGCTTTCCGAGAGCCGGTATGTTCATCTCATAACCACCGATCGGTACGTCGCCCTCCACTGCGAAGGGCACCTCAATGCCTGACTGAAGCAGATCGACGCCCGGATGATCGAGGACGATGTAGCCACGGCCCACGGGGACGTGGGTTTCCACATCGAATTTTCGATCCCCCGATCGTTCGTACATGGTTCGGAGCATTCGCAAGATCTGAGCGTACCAGCAGAGACTGTGCCGCCCTACAAATGGATGCACGAAACGCGTCTTCTCGTTTCGAGCGAGATCACATGACGAGATCGCCGGAGTTGCGCGTTTCCCGATCGCTCCACGCGTGAATCGAAGTCACGTTCTGAAATCCGCGCGGCAACTTCAAACCGCGCTGCGCGCGTTTGCCGATGTAGGGATCGAGATCGGCACCCTTTAGGTTGGTATGCCGCTTCCCGGCTTGCACGACCAGCGTGCCGCCCGCGCCCACCACCGCCGTGCCGACCACCTTCTCCGGGAACAGCTCCGTCTTGTGCAGCTTGATCGTCTGCACGCCTTTGCCCCGAGCCAGCAACGGCAGCTCGGCCGCTTCGAACAGCAACAACTTGCCGCTCGTCGTCGCTGCGGCGATGCGATCGGTTTCCTGGCTGGACATTCGCTGCGGTCGGAGCACCGATGCTCCGTCGCTCACATTCACGAGCGCCTTGCCTGCCTTGCGGTCTGTGATCAGATCCTCGAGTTTGGCGATGAACCCATAGCCGTCATCCGTGGATAGTAGCCACAGATCCTCGGCGTCGCCCATCATCACTGCCACGAATGTGGCGCCCGGCGCCGGCGACGTGAACGCCGTGAGCGGCTCGCCGTGGCCTTTCGCCGATGGCAGCTCGTGCGCGGGCAGCGAGTAGGTGCGGCCCATCGAATCGATGAAGACCGCTAGCTGATTGCTGCGTCCTTTCGCCGAGTGGAGAAAGGCATCGCCCGACTTGTATTGCAGCGTGGTCGGATCGAGATCGTGTCCCTTGCCGGCACGTACCCAGCCTCGCTCCGAAAGCACGACCGTCACCGGCTCGGATGGGATCAGAGCCGTCGCATCGAGCGCTTTCGCCGCCTCGCGCTCGACGATCGGCGAGCGGCGGCGGTCTCCGAATTCGGCGCCATCTTTTTCCAGTTCATCGCGCACCTGCTTGCGGAGGCGGGTCTTCGAGCCGAGGATTTTCTCGAGGTCGGCGCGCTCGGCTTCGAGCTTGGCCTGCTCGCCGCGGATCTCCATCTCCTGCAGCTTGTTGAGGAATCGCAGCTTCAGTTCGAGGATGCTTTCCGCCTGCAGCTCCGACAGTTTGAAGCGCGCGATCAGCACCGGTTTCGGCTCGTCCTCGCGGCGGATGATGCGGATCACTTCGTCGATGTTGAGATAGGCGATGAGGTAGCCGTCGAGGATGTGGATGCGCGCGTTGACGTGATCGTAGCGATGCTGCAGGCGCCGCCGCACCGTCTCGATGCGGAACTCCAGCCACTCGCTCAGCAGATCCTTGAGCGGGTAAAGCCGCGGCCGGCCGTTCAGACCGATCATGTTCATGTTGACGCGGTAGGTGCGCTCCAGATCTGTTGTGGCGAAGAGATGCGCCATCACTTCGTCCAGATCGACGCGATTCGAGCGCGGAACGAGCACGAGGCGTGTCGGGTCTTCGTGATCCGACTCGTCGCGCATGTCTTCGATCATCGGCAGCTTCTTCGCGTTCATCTGCGCCGCAATCTGCTGCTGCACTTTCGAACCGGACACCATGAACGGCAGCGCGGTGATGACGATGTCGCCGTTCTCGACTTCCCACTTGGCGCGCTGCCGGATCGAGCCGTTGCCGGTCTTGTACATCTCCCGGATTTCGGCCGCCGGCGTGATGATCTCAGCTTCAGTTGGGTAATCCGGTCCTTTGATGTGCTTCGTGAGCTGGGCGATCGTGGCGTCAGGATTGTCGAGCAGCTCCAGGCAGGCGCCGACGACTTCACGGACGTTGTGCGATGGAATGTCGGTGGCCATGCCGACCGCGATGCCCGAGGCGCCATTGAGCAGGACGTGCGGCAGGCGAGACGGGAGCAGCTTCGGCTCGCGCAACGTGCCGTCGAAGTTCTGTCCCCAATCGACGGTTCCCTGCTCCAGCTCCGACAGCAGCGATTGCGCAAACCGCGACAGCTTCGCCTCGGTGTACCGCATCGCCGCGAACTCTTTCGGATCGTCCGGCGAGCCGAAGTTGCCCTGCCCTTCCACGAGCGGATAGCGCATCGAGAACGGCTGCGCCATCAGTACCATGGCGTCGTAGCAGGCCGTGTCGCCGTGCGGATGGAACTTGCCGATGACGTCGCCGACTGTGCGCGCCGATTTTTTCGGCTTGGCGTTCGGACCCAAACCGAGCTCCGACATCGCGTAGACGATGCGGCGCTGGACCGGCTTCAGACCGTCGGCCACATGCGGCAGCGCGCGGTCGAGGATGACGTACATCGAATAGTCGAGGTACGCCTTCCGCGCAAACTCCGCGACAGGCTGATGCTCGACCTCAGGAACGATGGGCGGCGGGGGAGAGAAGGAAGTCTGATCTTTCGATTTGCGGGTAGCCATCAAGTCCTGGCGCGGGCTGAATTGAGTGACACATATACGTTACTGCAAGCGATCCCGGCTGCGCGATACAAAGAATTCGAGTGGCGAAGATCCTCGGCTCTCAACCAGATCGTCGTTGGTTTTTTGGCTTGGCCTTGCGCCGTCGCTTTGACGGACGGCCGGTCCCCTTTTCGATACAGGCCGCAATGCGCTCAGCCGCCTCAACACCACGTTCGGCGATGAGCAGCAGGTCATCGATGCGGTCGGCCCGGGTGCGGCGCACAGCGACAGTCGTGGTTAGAGACGCTACAACTTCCCTAAGCGCTCTTCGTCCGGCGCTACTCATCAGCGCTCCCAGCCAGTCAACTTCGGGCGTTGTGTCTCTCATAAGTTCCTTTGCTTCCCGTCTCAGAAGATTTCTCCCCGTCGAGGGGTAGGGAAGTTTGCTCCCCCGTCACTCCGTAATTAGTGACGACCAATTACGTATCCGGTTCCGGTTCCAGCTCGAAGAGCTCGTTGGCGCCCACATTCTCGTTTGCGAGTCTGCGGGTGGCAGCGACGACCGCAGCAATGCAGCGTCTGGTCGGCTCCATTCGCCCCATCCGGACACGAAGTAGGTGCTGGCGGCTGTATCCAGACTCTCGGGCGAGGTGTGCGGGCTTGATTCTCCGGCTCTTCATGAAGGCTTCCAAGCGTGTGGTCATGACTATATATAGTCCACCAGTGCCTATATGTATGTCAACCCTGATACACTTCCCGCTGATTACCGACGGGAGGTTCCGCATGGCAACCATAGCTCCACGACAGACGAGAAATGCAGACCCGAATGAGTTGAGCGCTCTTCGGCGGCTCGGAGAGTTGTTCCAACGGGCGCGGCTTGAGAAAAAGCTTTCGGACCGGGAGCTAGGCAAGCTCGCAGGCATTAGCAGGCAACACGTGCGATTCGCGATTGCCGGCGGAAACATCACGATACTCATGCTGCTCCGACTGACACGAGCCCTCCAAATCCCGTCGCGGGCGCTGAGCGATCTCGGGCTGCACGTCTTTGCTGCTCTCAGGCACATCGAAGAGGCAGCGACCCATCTTTCGGAGGCTGCTGCCTTACTTGGCGGAAAGGCGTCCGAGGAACCTCGTCATTCGGATAGTAACGATACCGACGCTCGAGCGGCCGCCCTTGTGCGCGAAGTCATGGCGAAGGCGAAGACGCTCGGTCCAAATCGGCTGAGTGTCTTGGATGAAACGTTACGCGGCTTGGTTGCCTCCGCTGAACAGCCGGGCGTACCAGCGGTTAGGGAAAAACGCAGCGGGACAGGGTGGCCTCGACCGAAATGACCGATGCCGCTCATGAACAGGCGCGAATGCTCGCCGAGTGGATCGAGACGCTCGATCCCGGCGAAGAACGCATTGCAGTTGCGATGGGCGAAGTTTCGGAGGAGCACTGGAAGGCTGTGAGTGATTCGCTGCCGGCTCCTTTCGAGGCGCATGCAATCAACCACGTGATTAACAGGGCTCACGAACTGCTCGGGCGTACGCCGGCTGTTGCCCAGAGCCTTGCTCGTCTTGCCCTGCGCATGGCCGGGCAGCTCAACCATGCAACTTGCCCGGATGTCCCCTTGATCGAGGGTGACGCATGGAGAGAGTGCGCAGCGGCTCATCTTGAAATGGGCGAACATGCTGACGCCTATGATGCTATCTGCGCCGCACGGACACGCTATTCGCAATCGCGGTCGGCTCGGGTGAATGCTGCGATCTTGTTGCTCGTCGAGGCTCGAACACTCTTCGAGCTTGGCCGGTGGGATGACGCCGTGGCGGCCGTGGAATATGCCTCGCACGAATTGCTCGACTCCGGCGCAGACCGAAAGAAATACGTACAAGCAAGAACGATCCACGCCATCATCCTGGTTGGCATTGGGCAGTACGACGCAGCGCTTGATGTTTTTTCCACAGCAGCTGACTTGGCAATGCAGGCGGGCGACAAGGAGACGCTAGCCTATATCCTCTCAAATGTCGGCTTCTGCGCTGCGAAGCTCGAGGATCCAGCCCGAGCGAAACGTTGTCTCGACAGCGCGCTGCGATACTTCGAAGAACTGGGTCTGAGATCTGAGATGCCACACGTCCGAGCGGCGCTCGTGACGATTCTCAAGCAGCAGGGCCGATACAACGAGGCGATCTCTGAATTGTTCAAGGTTCGCGCGGAGTTTCTCTCGCTTCGCGTCCCAAATGCCGCTGCAATCGCGTCCCTCAGGATCATAGAAGTGCTCTTGCTTTGTGGGCGAGGGTCGGAAGTCCCCGCGCTCTGCGATGAGATGATCCGAACGTTCACCGTTGCGAGACTTCAGAAGAACCTACTCATAGCACTTGCCTATCTCAACGAGGTCGCGCGGGGGCGCCAGCTCCTCGCCGCGGACATAGGCTACGTTACGGCGTTTATCGAGGAAGCGGAGAAGACACCTGATCTTGTCTTCACGGCGCCACAGTGACGAAAGGCGACGCCACGCATAGCCTCGCCCTCAGTCTTCGCGTTGGCTATGGTTTCGGCCATCCGAGTTCGTTTTGATCGAGCACGTGCGCTACCCCTCGCTTGATCGCGGCAAAGAAGCCACGCTCCCCGCCACCAGCACGAGTTGTAGCGAAGGCCGAAGTGGTTATCCACCCCATGAACAGCCAGATTGCAGCTCACTTCAAAAAGGATCTCGACAATGCCCTCGTTGATTGGGTGCCATGGGCGGCGGCTCCGCCCTTGGCTTTTGAGTGGTTACGGCTTCGGCCAAGTAAGTTCGATTTGGTCAAGGACGTGGACGACCGCTCGTTTGATAGCAGCGAAGACGCCTCCTCCTTCGCGACCGTCACGAGATGCACCGAATACGGGGGTGGTGAGACAACCGACGAACAGACAGAGTACGACCGACTTCCGAAAACCCTTCGACATACGCCCTCCAAGTCCCTGACGGGACGGTTGATTTGGAGGGCGCCCTCATCGTGAGGAGTGACACCGGAGCAGGTTTCCCTACTCATGTGTTTAAAAAGGCTGCCTGCGCTCATATATAGTCACGGTTGAGCGCAGAAACCTTTCTCGAAAACAGGTACGTCGCCGTCACTCTGGCGGCTGCTTTTCTTTGGCGCCACCAAGACGCAAAACTTGTCGAGGGGTTCGACCGCAATTCGGGCAGGGCGTGTTCAGCCACTCTTCGAAAGCCGCATCGTCCTCATCCAAACCGTATATGAACTGGTGAGGATCGAACCACGGCGGGATTTCACTTCCGCATGCCGAACACCGCGTCGTCAAAGTCATCTTCAGCTTGAGCAGCAGATCTGACTCGTCCATGTTACCTTCGACCGACCTTCTGACATATTGAAGTCGATCCTATCAAAGTAACATATGCTACCTACGCAATGCGGGTATATGTTCCACGCAGCCTCGGAGAAGCGGTACGCGCAGCCCGAAAGCGAAAGGGTTTGAGCCAAGCCCAGCTTGCTGAGCTTTCTGGTGTGAGCCTGCGCCATCTCGCGGGAGTTGAGACCGGAGCGAATATCAGCGTTGGCATGCTCCTAAAACTTGCAGTAAAGCTCGACATGCGCGAGCTGAAGCTTGGCGCGTTGAGTTTGCATTTCGCGAGGATCGATCGCGATCGAAGCCGCAAGGAGTAGCTAAGTGCAGCGCAGCAAGGGCAGCGCCGCAACGTTAACGCTGCGGCGACTGTTGGGCTTGTAGCTTGTAGAATCAGTCCATTCGATGGAGCCAACGACCTCTGACGCTGCCCTTGAAAAACTCGCAAAATGGCGTGAGGGTCGAACCTGGGTCGAGTGCATAGTCAGCTCTCGAGAGACGTCGTTAGCTTATCGCGTGGTCGGCGTGGTTTCTGATTTCGACGACGGGATTCTGGTCGGGAGCTCGCTCGATCAGTGCGCTGCTACTCTGCCCGGCGTCCTCTTTCGTTTCCCTAACCTTGTAGAGATTGATGGCGCAGGCGCGCTGCACTTGTGCTTCCCGCATGCAGATGTCCGAATCTCTGAGATTCAGAGAAAGGATGTCGGGCATGCCTGATACCCGCAGAGCGGAGCGCGTGCTACTGAAGTGGTTGGATAGCCAGACCGTGCTCTGCGCTCTGGCGGGAGTACTCGTGGCCGATGGTTGCCTTCCGATGGCAGGCTCGCTTCGGGGTCGACTCGAATTTCTCTCGAATGAAAACGTGCTAATCCTTAAATCCGATGTTGGGTCATTTCTGAATATCGCCTCCTGGCGGAACGCTAAGTTGGTCGAAGTGAAATCCGACTGGAAGGGGACGATGATCGAGGTAAGCTTTGCGCATGAGATCTTGATCATCGCTGACTTCGAGCCGCCCTCTGATTTCTTCGCGGTCTCAAAACCCAAGTCCGGTCAGAGAAAGAACAGAGTCTTCCCAGTTCAGACCTCCCGTAGATGATGCGCCCCTCACGGGCTTTGAGTCTCTCGGCCACACTGCGCCGGTGGTTGGCGACAACCGCCAGTTTTCGGCACGTCTCTCAGGATTTCGCCCAAGGCCCGCGGGTTTTCGAGCAAGCTCTTGACCCTCTTGAGGAGGTCATCGAGGGATTTCCAGAGGCGCCCAGGGCTTTTCAGCCAAGCTGCGTGGGGTACCGGCGCGTCCATTTCAGATTTCGAAAATCCCCATGCGGTTTTCGAATCAGCATTCCAGCGTGTCTAAGAACTGCGGGAGCCTCCTCAATATCCCGCCAGAGATTTCGAGGAGGTTCAGGTTCCTGCTGACGAAGCTCCGTGGCCTCACGAAGTGGGCCTGCGGCTTGCGAAGAAGGAATCCTATAGTTGACTATATATGTGGTTACGCGATATTCATTGGAAAAAAGAGCTTCAAGCCGCTCACATTTATAGTATCACAGCATATTTCTTCATCGTTCCGTGACAACCGAGCACTTCCTCTTGTTCATCCGCGAACCTAAGTTGACACGGTCGGTCCGACTCCCCGGTACGTGCGCACGCGTACCAAACGCTCGCGAGGCGCTGGGCCTAATGCCTCGCGAGTAACACGACTTCCGCCGCGGCGCTCGTAGCGTGGGCGGATGTCCCTGATGATGGAGGACCGTTCCATGTCTGACGCGCTGAGGAGAAGTGTGTCGCAACGCGTGGTGGCAGTGGACCCGCCGGCGGCGCTGACCGCCTACGACGAGATTGCTGCGAAGGTCAGTGCAGGGCTCGCCGACGTGATCAGCCTAGTCCCCGCCTTCGAGCCGAGACACGCCGAGACCGAGCGATTCGTTCAACGGTATCAAACCTTCTCGAACGAGGTGATTCGAAGCACGATCGCGGCGATTGAGGCGAACCCCGAGCTCAACGTGGCCAACAAGTTCAACGTGCAGGAAGGACGCGCAACGCTGCAATATCTTGATGCGTTCCGGCCGGTCATCGACTTGGTCGAGGAGCTCCTGACGAATCTGAGGTTCACGTCAGCGGCGCGAAAGTCGAAAAGCATTGCCGACGCCTTGCAGACGTATGCAATCGCCAAAGGTATCGGCCGCGATCCGGCCAGCGCTGGGGTGGCGAAACACGCCGAGAATATCAAGCGCGATCTGCGGCGTCCTGGCCCCAAACGCAAGCCGGCGACGCCATCCCCGGCACCGGAACACCCATGAATTGACGGCTCGGCCACGGTTGGGCGCGGCCGAGTCGAACACTCACCCCGATCCGCAAAAGAAAGGAGTTTTGTGTCGTGCGAAATCTACATCATTCCACCTGTAGTGTCATCCCACCGCACATCCTGCGCCATTTGGCGGAGCATGGTGACGACGAGGCGCGTGAAACCATCTCCTCTACGTTGCATCACACCGTGCAAATTGAGCAGGAACGCTCCGCCTCGCTGATCGAGACGCCGCCTCCCGCAGCCTCTCATCAGAAAAGGCGCTACGTTTATGACGTCAACCACGGTCTCCGCCTACCCGGTAAGCTGATCATGAACGAGCGGAAACAAGTCAGCGACGACCCCGAAGCCAAGGAGGCTTTCGAAGGCTCCGGCGCGACGTACGATTTTTTCGCGAAGACCTTTCTGCGAAACTCGATTGACGACCGCGGTATGCGCCTCGACTCGACGATCCACTATGGCAGGCACTTCGATAACGCGCTCTGGAATGGTCGTCAGATGATCTACGGCGATGGCGACGGAAAGCTCTTCAACCGCTTCACCGCCGCCGTCGATGTCATCGGACACGAACTGACCCATGGCGTCACGCAGTACAGCGCCGCGCTCGAATACTTCGGTCAGTCCGGAGCGCTCAACGAACACATCTCGGACGTATTCGGGATCATGGTGAAGCAGCACTCGCTGGCAATAACGGCGGTCCAGTCGAACTGGATTATCGGCGAGGGTTTGTTCAGTGCAGCGATACGCGGCAAGGGCATTCGCTCGATGAAGGCCCCTGGTACCGCGTACGACGATCCCCTCTTGGGCCGCGACCCGCAACCAGCGCACATGCGCAACTACGTGAACATCCGAGAAGACAACGGCGGAGTGCATATCAACTCGGGTATCCCGAACCACGCCTTTTATCTCGCTGCCACGGCCCTCGGCGGTTACGCTTGGATCGTCGCCGGTCGCATCTGGTATCGCGTGCTGAACGGGCGTCTCTCCCCGCAGACGAGCTTCCAGGATTTCGCCAACGCCACGGTAATTGCCGCCGGCCAGCTGTACGGGCTGGGCGGCCAAGTGCAAACCACGGTGGCGGAGGCTTGGTCGGCTGTGGGATTGGATGTCCCACCGGCCCTTCTGAAGCCGGGGCGCGGAAGCGGTCCCCTGCCCGGTCAGAAGTGGCGTGACCGTCCGGCAACGCGCCCAACGCCGCCAATGAATGTCAACCAATGAACCTACCCCCCAACCGAGGCTGACTAAAGGAGCCCGTCATGGTCATCGTGAAAGTGGCACGCGACGCTCGTACCGGACGTTTCACAACGTTCGTGGAGGCGCGGCGCCACCCCCAAACGACGGTCGTGGAGACCGTCAAGCGTCGTTCGCCGAAAAGCCGACGCACCCGCTAGAGAACGCAGTACGGTCGGAGCCCGCAAACGTGGGCTCCGACCGCACGTCCGGTGACGTGATCTGCGTCGTGCTGATGTACGCGTTCGTTGCCGGGGTGACGATCGCGAGCTCCGGCGCGCGCGTGTCGAGACTCACAACCAGCGTGGCCGTTCCGGTGTTGCCCGCCCGGTCCCTTCCCGACGCCACGATCTCGTTCCGCCCCTCGGTCAGCACAACGCCGGACGCGCTAAACGTCTTGTCCGCGCTCGGAACGACGGACTGGCCCCCCACCGTCAGCGTCACGGCATCATCGCTGGAGCCCTGAATCGTGATCGATGGCGGCGTGACGACGTCGTCGTTCTGCGGCGATGTGAAGGTGATGACGGGCGGCATCTTGTCGAGCGCGAAGTGCAGCGGTCCGATCGTGGCGATGTTCCCGGCGTCGTCGGTGGCCGAGGCGGAGATGGTGTGGTCGTCCTTCTCCGCACTGATGGGCGCGGTGAGCGGAACCTCGAGCCCGTCGACGAATAGCTTCCGTGCAGGCGCCGCGGAGAAGTTGTCCGTGGCCGTCACCGCGGGCTGGAGATCGTGGTTAAAGATCATGCCGTCTGTGAGCGTCTGGCCCGACAAGGTCAGCGCGAGAATGGGCTTCGTCCGATCGATCGTGAAACGGAACGGCCCGAGGGTGGTGACGTTGTTCGTTGCGCTCGTGACCACCACTTTGATGATGTGATCCTGCCTCTCTTCGGTCACGTCAGAACCGGCCGTGTAGGCGGCGCCATCGACGGTGACGTTGACCGTCGAGCCCCCCTCGGTCTGCACCGTGAAGGCGACCGGAACGTTGAAGTACGACCCGTCGCTGAAGGGCTTGCCGTTGGCGAAGAGTTGCGCGGCGGGGGCGTGGCGGTCGAGCGTGAAGTCTCGCGTGAGCGCCGTGGTGTGATGCGCCTTGTCGGTTGCGCTGACGATGACGGTGTGGATCGCGTCGGCGGAGACGAGCGCTCCGGCGGCAATCGCCGCGCCGTCTAGCGTGGCAGAGACCTGGGCCGGATCGTACGTGAGATCGGTGACCGTCCAGCCGAGGGTGACCGGCGCGTTGAAGATCGCGCCTGCCGCGAGTGGATTGCCGTTCGCGGTGATGGTGACGACCGGCGCGCTCTTGTCGACGATGAACGATTCGCTGACCGTCGCAGACCAGCCAACCTGATCGATGACGGTGACCGAAACGTGGTGCTGCGCCTCCCCTGCCACGGAGGCAGGCAGCGGCGTCGAAACGTTGTCGAGCGTGGCCGTGCGCGTGGTGCTCGAGATGTCGGTGACGTCGGCAGTCAGCGTGACGTCGGTGTCGAAGATCGTGCCGTCGGTAAACGCCGAGGCGTTGGCCTTCAGAGTAACGACGGGCGGATTCTGATCGACGAGGAGGCGCAGCGTGGCGTCGGCGTCACTGCCATGAACGATCAGCGTGTGCGTTCCGTCGACTGCAATCGGCGACGGCGTGTACAGCACATCGCCGCCCGGCTGCTCGACGGCCGTGCCGAGGTTGAAGGCAACGCCGTCAAGCGTGGCGCCGGAGATGGTGCCGGTCACGCGCACCTGCAGCGCGCCGGTGCCTTTGAAGAGCGCGAGCTTCGATGCGTCGAGCGTGGCGTGGGACCTGGAGTCGAAGAACGTGATGGAGGACGCTGCCTGTTCTGTCGCAGCCGAGGTGGCGGTGAGGTCATCGACGTAGGCGTCGCCGTTGCCGCCTTCCCAGATTCCGATGCGGCCGCCCGTCAATCGCGAAGAAGAAATGTCTTTCGCGTCGATCGAAAACGTGGCCGGCTCCGGTGCGCCCTGCGTCCAGAAGCGAGCCCGGATGTTGGTCGCGCCGCCGATGTCGGCGGCCTGGATCAGGAAGTTGGTCCAGTACTTTGCGTCGGGCGTGAAGTGGCTGTTGACCGCCCCCTCGGGCGCTCCTCCGCCGATGGCGAAGAGCTGCATCGTTTCCGCGCCGAACGGTTCCTGACGCAGGCCGATGACGTACGCGGCCAATCGGTCAGGCAGCGCTGCGAAGAACGTCACGCCCATCGCGCCACTGGCCGACGTTCGCAGGAAACGGCCGCGGTATTCGAAGTGTCCTCGGCCTGTGAACGACGCGCCGGTGTAGGTGGAGAATCGTCCTGTTCGCGGGACACCGCCGTCGGGCTTCACGCCATAGACGACGTTGTTCGTCCCGCTCGCCGCCAGCGGATCGGGCCAGGTCTTGAAGAGATGATCGGGATGCAACTTCGTCCCGGCGGCCGAGGTGTCGATCCATCCCGCGGGATTCGTCTGCAGGACATACGATTGAAAGTCGGCGCTGTAGACGACGGCGTTGGTTTGCGCGGACGCTGTGGCAGCGGCGAGAAGGAGCGCCGTGATGAGAAAAAGCGTTTCACGCGGAGACGCGGAGACGCGGAGAAAAGCGAGAAGGTTTTCCCCGAGTCTCCGCGTCTGCGCGTGACCGTTTTTTTTCAGCGCGAGGAAAACGTCAGCGCCCTTCACTTCGCGCCTCCCTGAAGGTCGATCTCGATCTGTTCACCGGCGCCGCTGGTGATTTCAAGGAGAAGGTGGTCGCCGGGCGCGGACGTGATCGTCGCCTCGAACGATCCATCGTCCCGCACAGGCACAACCGGCACGCTGGTGCCGAGCGTTGCGTTGCGCACTTCGATGGAGATTGGCCGCGGGCCGGCAAGCGCGCCGGGTGATCCGCGAACGGCGACAACACCGTTGCGACCATCGACAGTGATGCGCGAGCGGTCTACGCGGAGCGCAGCCGGCTCAGGCGGCGGGGCGTGGAATGACTCGACAAACGGCGTGAGGGCAAAGAAGCCGCCCGCGCCGGTGAGATCGATCGCGCTGATGATCTGCTCGCCCGCCGAATAGAGTTTTCCGCCGGCGAAGATCACGTCCCGATTCATGCCTCCCACGTTCTGCGTGCCGATCAGCCGCGGCGCGCTCGGGTTGGTCACGTCGAAGAACGTCACGCCCGCGGTGCCGTCGCCGAACGCGGCCAGGTTGCCTGCCACCGACGCTCCGCGCGATCCGCCCACGGTGGGCACGACCACGAAGGACGGCGACGCCACGTTCGAGAGGTCTACCACCGCCATCGTGTTGGTGCTTCCGTCGCCGGCCACGTACAACCTCGACCCTGCCATCGTTCCTCGGAAACCCACAATGCCGGGGATCGCCACGGTCGATACCTTGACGAGGTTGTTGACGTCCTGACGGTCGATCACGACGACGTCGATCCCGGCCGGCGACGGTCCACCATCGGGCGAGATCGCGATCAGGTAGTTGCCGTAGGGAATGAGCTGCCTGTAGGTCGCGCCGACGCCGGTTCCCTGGTTGCGCAGACGCACCGGCACCTTCGGATTGGTGATGTCGTAGATCTCGATATGTCCGTCGCCGCATGGCGTGCTGGCGTATGCGTAGACGCCATCCACCGCGACGCTGAATGAATCGCCGCAGGACACACCCGCCTGCTGCGCCACGGCCGGTTTGACGGAGAGGTCGTACGCGTAGAGGTTCGAAGCGGCCACGTATGCCACGCCGTTCTTCACCGCCACGTCGCGCGTGTTGGCCGGTACGGAAATGGCCTGCGAAAGCACCGGAGTTGCGCCGGCGATGTCGAAGATGAGGAGGTTGTTGGTGTCGGTGCCGAGAGCCGGAATGTTCACGGCAGCGAGCGTCGTCCCATCGATGGCGATGTGCCGGGCCCGGAAGTTGTTGTTGCCGGCCAGGACGAGCGTCGGAACCTGGACGAGTGTTCCAAACGGAACGATGCCGAGGTTGATCGTGTTCGTGGCCGCCGCGGCGTTGGTGGCCACGATGGTGATGGAGTCGCCCGCGACGCCCGCGATCGTGGCGCTGAAGCTGCCGTCGGCAGCAACCGTAACGACGCTTCCGGTGGCGGCAGTTGTCACGTTCTTCAACTGGATGGTGATCGGCGTCGCCGCGCCGGTGATCGCTCCAGCGCTTCCCGATACCGTCGCCGCCGCTCCGCGCCCGATCGTGATCCGCGAAACATCGACGATTGGCGGAGCGGCAACGTTGTTGATGACCGCGATGCCCTGCTCGGCCGCCGCGTAAAGTCTCCCGCGCGCGAAAAGAACGTCCCAACTCATCCCGCCGACGTTCTGCGTGCCGATCAGCCGCGGCGCGCCCGGGTTCGTGACGTCGAAGAACGTGACTCCCGACGATCCTTCGCCAAAGGCAGCGAGATTGCCGGTCACCGCCACGCCGCGCGATCCACCCACCGTCGAGACCACGACGAACGTTGGCGAGGCCACGTTGCTGAGGTCCACGACGGCCATGGCAGTGTTGGTCCCTTCTCCCGCCAGGTACAACTTCTCCCCCGCCACCGTTCCTCGGAAACCGACAATGCCGGGAATCGCGGTGGCCGACACCTTCACCAGATTGCTGATCTCGCGGCGGTCGATCACGACGACGTCAACGCCCGAGACGCCGCCATCGGGCGTGATGCCAATCAGGTAATTGCCGTACGGAATGAGCTGTCTGTAAGTGGCGCCGACGCCGGTTCCCTGGTGGCGCAGGCGCACCGGCAGCTTCGGATTGGTGATGTCGTAGATGTCGATGTGTCCGTCCCCGCACGGAGAGGCGGCGTAGGCGTAGACGCCGTCAACCGCCACGCTGTAGGAATCGCCGCAGGAGACAGGCGCCGACTGCTGCGGCGCAGGATTGAGCGAGAGGTCGTAGGCGTAGAGGTTCGCAGAGGCGACGTATGCCACGCCATTCTTTACCGCGACGTCTCGCGTACTGGCCGGTACGGTGATCGCCTGCGACAGCGTTGGCGTTGCGCCGGCGATGTCGAAGATGAGGAGTTTGTTCGTGTCCGTCCCGCCACTGGGGATGTTCACGGCAGCCAGCGTCGTCCCTTCGATGGCGATGTGCCGCGCCCGGAAGTTGGCGTCGCCGTTGGCCATCGCTGCCGTGATCGGTACGAACATCGCGCTCGCTCCGAACGGCACGACGCCCACCCGCACGACGGCGCTCTTCAAGCCATTCGCGTCGGTGGCGACGACGCTGATGACATCACCGGAAGCGGCGGCGATCGTCGCGCTAACGCTGCCGTCTGCCGCAACCGCAACACCGCTGACCTTCACGGTGCTCGTGTCATCGCGCACTTCGGCTGTCAGCGGCGCGCCACCCAGAATCGCGGCGGGCGCGCCCTGCACGGTGACCGAGTGGCCGTCGAACGACATCGATACCTTCGATGCGTTGACCTGCGGCGGAACAGCTGTCGTGAACGTGATCAGCCTGTCCTCAGCGGCGATGATTCCGAGCTGGCCTCGCACGACGATGTCCCACGCAGCCTGCGGCGACGTCGGCACACCGCCCGCGACTGACGGATTAGCTGGATCGCCGGCGCTGACTCCGACTACGCCCGCAGTGTCGGCCGCGAGGAAGGCCAGCGTTCCAACGGCTGCGATCCCGTGCGCGGACGATCCGGCCTGATAGACGGATTTCACGACGCCGAGGGTTGGAACGCTGACGTCGATGACAGCGACGGAGCCTTCGAGACTGCTGACGTACAGCGTCGTTCCCTGCAAACTTCCGCGGTAGCCGGAGAAGCCGGCGATCTTCCCTTCCCACACTTTCACGAGGTTGTTGATGTCGCGACGGTCGATCATCACGACGTCGGATCCGCCCGATCCGCCGTCGGGTGTAATCGCGATCAGGTAGTTGCCGTACGGAATGAGCTGCCGGGGGTAGGGCTTTCGTCCTCACCGTCACTCCTAGTAGGTAGATGAGCTCCGGACCCGACGTTGAAGGCGCTTCAGGCAAATCACCATCCAAGGCTCCTCCAATTCTCGGATCGGTGTCGGATGTAGCAGCGACTGCTTTTGACGCGATCTATGGCGATCACGTGCCGTTGCTCCGTGCCATCGCGCGGCGTAGGTTCAACGTCCCCGAAGCGGATGTCGACGGTCTGGTGCACGATGTCTTCGCGTCGTACCTCATCGGCGTTTCGCGCGTAAGGGACCCTCGCCCATATCTCGTTGGCGCTATCTGCAACGCTTCCCGGAACTACTGGCGTCGGCGGGAACGGGACGACTCGTTATTCGTGGAGATCGACGAGAACGTTGCTTGCAATCAGAACCTTCAGCACGACGTAAGCCGCACGCTGACGCTAAATGCCGCACTCTCTCGGATCGGTAATCGGTGCCGCGACGTGCTTCAGCGCTACTACCTCGAAGGCGAGTCGACGGCCACAATCGCCGAGGCAATCGGAACAACACCCGCGAACGTCCTCTACATACTCCACACCTGTAGAAAGCGAGCTCGCGCGTTCCTTGATAGGTGAACATCCAACGATGACCCACTACTCCGACGACGATCTGGCTTGGCATTCCCTGAAACCGCGTGGCGACATCGCCGCGCATCTGAAAGAGTGTGCTCAATGTTCAGCTCATTACGCGGAGATCCAGTGGTTCGACGACGCTCTCTCCGTAGCCGATACGTGGGCGTACCCTCGAAACCTTCGCAGGGTCGAGGACTCAACGCGCGCGCATCTCAGCGAGATCGCCTCGCGGCTCAGTAAGGAGACGGCAGAGGCGGAACGTGCCCTCGGGCCACTCATGGCCAATCCCCTGCCATTCATTTGGAAGGATGTCTCACGGAAACGAGGGTTCCGTACGGCAGGCGCCGTGCTGATCCTTTGCGCGGCTGCGAATGACGCGTGTGAGCGCGATCCGTTGCATGCGCTGAACCTTGCAGATGCTGCGCTCGCGATTGCGACGAGCTTCAACGAAGCGGAGCACTATCTTGCCGTCAAGGTGCATCAGCTCTCGGGTCATGCCTGGAAAGAGCGAGCAAACGCTCTTCGCTACCTCGGGCGCTTTCCGGGCGCGCTTGATGCGCTCGATCAGGCAAAGCGAGAATACGACCGGGCCGACGCAAACCCCTGGGATTTGGCAATCGTTCTCTATAACCGGGGAGTCGTCTTCTCTCGATCGGCACGCCCAGAAGATGCAGAGCAATGCGCTGATGAGGCCGCAGCAATCTTTGAGGAGGTCGGCGATCGTGTGCGATTTATTCACGCGCGAATGCTTCGCGCGACCGTTCGGTACTGGCGGCAGGACTTCGCCGGCGCGCGGGATGACTACCGTGCCCTTCTGACGCGGGCACAACATGAAGGCGACGAGCTGCTTGGCGCTCGGCTTTCCTCCGCTGTGGCGAACTGCGAGCTCGATCTCGGTGATGCCAGAGCTGCCGAACCCGCTCTCTACGACGCTTTGCGCGTATTCGAGCGTGAAGGCATGGAGACAGAAGTAGCCCGCATCCGCTGGGCTCTTTCTCGCGTTCCTCTTGTCGAAGGTCACTTCGAGACCGCGATCGCTGGACTGCGCGCCTCCCGGGTGGAGGCCGCTCGTCTTGGGCTGGCGAACGTCGCCGCGTACATTGCGCTTGATCTCGTCGAGGCCCTTGTCGCCATTGGAGCCAAACTGACCGAAGTTCAAAAGCTTTGCCGCGAACTTTTCGCGACGTTCAAGACCGCGGGAATGGTGAATGAGGCGCTCACCGCGCTGGCGTATCTTCGGGAAGCAACAATCGCGCGCACCATCACTCCTGAAAAGGTACGCCACGTCCGCCGATTCCTGTCGCGCCTCGAAGACCAGCCAACTCTCCGCTTCGACCCACGCGAAAGCTGACGGCCTGCGGTTTTCCTGTTCGCATTTTGTTAGCGCCATCAAAGGATTTCACGGCCATCGGTACACCTTAACCGAGGGCGCCCTCCTCATTTCACCGGCATCCGCCGGCACACTGGAGGGCTTATGCGACGCTTTACGATTTTCGCGATCCTTGTGATCGCTCTGGCAGCGCCAACTTTCGGGAGCACAGGGAGATACGACGACAGCCGATCTCCCGTTCGGTCGTTCCTGAATCGCATTCTTAGAGCTTTGGATCTGGAGCGTATTTCGCTGCCTCCGGGCTGACAAGAAGCGGTTTTGCCGCTGACGATCAAGCCGTAAGGAACTTATCAGACACCGAGATTCGGGGTAGGGAACCGGATCGCGCGATCACACCTCGACCGAGGGCATTCTTCGGCTGCGCAGGCAAAGCCCTGCGGACGAAGCCCTCGGCCGATCATGAATCGACGAATTCTGTTCGCTGACAGGCAGCGCTTTGAGCGGGCGCTCGAAAGCTACCTTCACCGCTGTTTCGCGCAGCGTTCCGCCGCGCGCGTATCCGAGTTCGCTGATTCCCTCGGCGTCAGCCGTTCCTACCTCGCTCGCATCTTTCCCTCAGTTCTTGGACAAACGGTACGTGAGGCGCTGCGCACACGCCAGTTGGCTGAGGCTCAGAGGCTTCTGCTGACGACCAGGCGCTCAACTCTCGACATCGCACTGGCCGCTGGCTTCGGCACCCAAATGACGTTCTTTCGTGTCTTTTCGGCCGCCCGAGGCATGCGGCCTGACGAGTTTCGCGAGAAGTGGACGAAATGATAGTGGACGCGCACGATCGCACTCGCCTAGGCTTCGAAAGTCGAAGAAATGACATATGGCGTACCGCCTTTGTGTCGCCAGGCATCAAAATGAGGATTAACTACTTGGGAATGAGAAGGCGCCTGCGTCGCTCGCAATCTTTGCCGCTCCAATACCGGCACCTGCTGGCACGAGCAGCGGCCACGCGCCGGGCACGTCGTGTTGGGGCTTCAATGAAGCAGCCGACGTGTTACCAGGCGGCCCCGTTTGATGCCGAGGCGCTGAGCGTTTTTGCAAATCTTCCGCTAAGGGCGCGGCTCGCGAACCAATTCACGGATGCCATGTTTGCGATGGAGGAGGCGCTCAGCATGTGCGAGTTGGAGCGCGAGGGGAGCAGAGATGCTTCGTGGATCGAACCTCAAATTCAAACCACCTACGATCACGTAAACGCGCTCATGAAAGTGGTAGCTGATTGAATCTCCAGTCGGGACAAAAGACTCTTTATGGCAACTGGCGGCGGCAACCCACCCCAAAGGCGCGCGACCTCCTCCGGTTATGCCGTGCCGAGCGACGCGAAATGATGGACCAGTCAATTCTCTCTCTCCCTGCGTGCCGCCGCCAGTTGCCACCAGACTTACCACGCGTCATTCATGAACGGACTCTCAATGCCAGACTGTGAGGTGACGTAATGATCGTGCACCGCGGCACCCGCCTCGAAAGGTTCATAAAGGAGCGCGGTATCTCCCTCACTGAAATTCGGACGGCCATTCCCATGCATCGCACCCAGCTCAGCCGCTACCGGCTCGGCCTTGCGGTGCCGAGTGAACGCGTCATCGCCAGAATCGTCCGGGCAGTTCGCTCCATCACGGGTGAACCGATCAAAGCAAACCAGCTATTCAACCTCGGTGATGACGATGAGCCCGGCGTCACTCTTTAGTGTCTTCTTTGAGGGCGACCAGCAATCAACATGGGCAGATATTGAGTCTCCGGGAATGGCACTCCTGTTCAGATCCACCTTTTTCAGGTTCGGGACGGTTAGCGAACCGATTACGGATGCCATGTTCGCGATGGCGGAGGCTCTCAGCATGTGCAAGGTGGAAGGCGCTCATGAAAGAAAGGGATTCTATTGGCAGAGGGTAGGGATTGTTCCTTCCCCGTCACTCCTATTGTTGACGTCTGATTTTCGATTCCAGCAATTTCAAGAAATTCAGGACAAGGGACTGTGCGGCACCGCGGCAGCCGGCGTTCCAACGCTCACGAAAAGGGAGGTTCCGTGCGTTTTCAAAGCCCAGGACTAGGCGGGAATCTCGTGATGCTGAGCCCGCAGTGGCTGGGAAGGTCGGTCATGAAGACATTTGCTCCTTTGTTGATCGCGTTCCTCGCCGTATCGATCCCGACATCGCGCCTCAACGCCGCACCCGCAGTGCCGGCGGTTACGTTCGACTCCACGCATGTGGTTGCGACCGGGTTTCATTCCGCGCGTGACATCATTATTTTCGGTGTAGGGACAGGGCCCGGGCCCTATTTCTTGCGCATGCTCCGGTTTACGGACACTCTTGTTTCCGACTCATCCGGAACGGTGAAGTTCGAAATCCCTGACGGTGTTCCTGATCGTTCTGTCTGGTTCGCAGTGGACTCACAAACGCGCGACTACGCTGTGGGCTCGCCGCGCCCAGCTCTGCTCCGGCCCTCTTTGAACAGGCCGGGCATTCGTCACGGAGCACAAGGGGAAGCTGATTCCATCGATCTCGACCGCCGGCTGATGGATCTTCTCGTTGTTCGCCCCGGCTCAGGAGTATGGACCGGGTCCTGTGGCCGCAATAGCCTGAAGGACTTGAATCGAGGCAAGAGTGGCGCGATGCAGCTCTCGGCCGGGGAAATGACGGCCGCGCCGAAGTCGACTGGACGGCCCAGCACTATTCTTCCGTCGGATCTCATCGTGATCATCGACTCCGAGACGCTCGAGTACTTCGTAGGCAACCCGAGGCAGCTTTAGGACAACATGGTGCGCAACCGACTATTGCTTGCCCTCTCCTTCTCCGTTGCCTGCGCGATCACTATGAGCGCCCAGACGCATCCGAATCTCGAAAAGGGTTTCGCCGCAGACAAGATGTACCAGTTCGGCGATATCGACCATGTCAACGTCTTCAACGGAAATCTCTCGCTCACCATCCCGATCGGGGGTTCCACGCCGGTCAGCGACCGCTTGTCCCTGTCGCTTACTCTGGTTTACAACACGAAATTGTGGTCGGCAATCTCAAAAGAATACAACGTCGGCGGCCAACCGGGACGGGCTCTCTACTACACTCCCGAGCGACGCTCGAACGCCGGCTTTGGCTGGACGCTTTCCCTTGGCCGTCTCATTGACCCATTGGAGACCGACATCAACAATGGCGCAACACGATTCGGATACATGAGTTCGGACGGGAGCGACCGGCTGTTTTACGACACTCTGCACGTGACCGCGCCGGCAGAGCCCTCCGTGGCTGGCGTCGACTACTCGCGCGATAACACCTACCTCCGGCTATCCACGGGAGGAGCAGGAAGAATCATCGAATCACCGGACGGCACTCGACGGGAGTTTGAGTCCTACACGGATACGATCCCAAACACAACGTGCGGTAGCGCAACGTGTCCGCCGTATACACGTTGGCGTTTGACAAAGATTAGCGAC
>JAXDGW010000092.1:0-4913 GCA_034664845.1 Thermoanaerobaculia bacterium
ACGCCGTCGGCTTCAACGTGCTCTTTTCGCTCGTGGCGATCTTCACGTACATCACGTTTCACCTTGCCGCGCCGCCGTATTCGCTGACGCCGGCGCAACTCAGCTCGCTGTTTGTGGTCTATCTGGCGGGACTCATCGTTACGCCGCTGGCGGGGATCGGGATCGGCCATTTCGGTTCGCGGCCTGTGCTGATCGCGGCCGTCATTGGATCGATGGCCGGTGTGTCGATCACGCTGCTCCACTCGATGCCGCTCATTCTCGCGGGGCTCGTGCTCTGTTCGTCCGGCGTGTTCGTCTGTCAATCCGCTTCGACGAGCTACATCCAGATGGCGTCGCCGCCGGGGGGCCGCGCATCGGCGGCGGGTCTGTACGTGGCCTGCTACTACGCCGGCGGTAGTGTGGCCGGCGTGCTGCCGGGATACTTCTGGCGATTCGGCGGATGGACGGCGTGCGTCGTTCTCGTGCTGGTGGTTCAGGTGGTGACGATCACGGTCGCTGCGAGCGGGTGGCGGGAGTCGTGATCGACGTTCACTTCATCGACGTCAACGTTCCGCGCGATGTCGTCGAAGCGCTCGCTCGATTCCTGACCGATGCGGAGAGAGCGCGTGCGGACCGTTATCGCTTCGACGATGACCGGCGCCGCTCGATCGTCGCCCGCGCAGCGACGCGGCGGATTCTCTCGCAGCTCGCCGGCGGCGCTCCGCGCGACCTCGTCATCGTCGAAGGGGAGCACGGCAAGCCGGAGCTGGCCGGGAGTGAGCTCCAGTTCAACGCCAGCCATTCGGGCGACCTCGTCGCACTCGCGTTCGCGCGCGGGACGCCGATCGGCATCGACGTCGAGCGTCGTCGAGCGCTTCACGATCCGCTTGCGATCGCGCGGCGGTTTTTCTCCGGTGCCGAGTTCGCGTTCGTCAGCGGGGCGGACGATGTCGTCGCGGCGTTCTTAACGGTCTGGACGGCGAAGGAGGCGATCGTGAAGGCGAGCGGCAAAGGGATCGGCGCCGGTGATCTGCGCGGTTTCACTGTTCCCCTCGGACAAAAAGCGATGCAGAAGGTCACGGGCGACTGGAGCGTGGCAACGATCGACACTCCGCTGCATGACTACTTCGCAGCGGTTGCGGCGCAGCCGGGAAACGAGCCGATCGTGCAGCGCACGACCGACGCTTCGTCGTTCCTGTAACGGTTTGTTTTACACTGGATGACGTGGCGCGTCCGGTCGAGGAGCAGAGAAAGTATCAGCGTGTGACGCTGGTCCGCCCGCTGGTGGCGCGGATTGGCTCGGCGCGCGTCTTCGTGACCGAGGCCTCGCTGAGCGGACTGCGGATCGCGCATCAGGGCAACATTCCGGCCGAGGGATCGACGTGCGGAATCGTCTTCGAGTGGGACGCCGTGCCGGTCACGCTGGAATGCCGCATCACGCGCAGCTCGCTGTTCAAGGCGGCTCGAAACGCGCGGGAGAAGAGCGTTTATCACGCCGGGATGGAGATCGTCCGCGCCGGCGACGCTTCACTGATGACGCTGCGCGAGATGATCACCGGCATCGTGGCGCGCGCGCTCGATGAGCAGAAGGCGAATGCGCGCGGCATCCCGCCGATCGCCGCGCAGACGTTTCAGACGGGCAAGGGAACGCTGTTCGTTCGCTGCGAGCTGGTCAATGGCGCCTGGCGGAAAGGCGAGACGAAACGGCCGGAACAGCCGATGAACGGATTCACGATCTCCGCCGAGGAAGATCCGGAGCACGTTGCCATGCTGTGCGAGACGTTCGCGAGCTCCGACCTCGAAGGGCAGGCGCTGATCAAACTGATGGCGGAGCTGAGCATCAGCAAAGCCGAGGGGATCCCGACGCGGCGCTACTTTCCGTGAGGTTTCCTTCTTGCCCGCAACCGTGATCGCGGGTTACTATCAATAATCTTTCGTTCGGGAGTCCTACACTTCATGCGCATTCGTGCCCTTCAACTGACGCTGTTCGTGTGTCTTACGCGCCTCGCCTTCGCCGGCTGCCCTACGCCTGTGATGACGCAGGCTAACAACCTGACCGGTGGTGACAACAGCATCGGTCTCGCCGTCGCCGACTTCGATAAGGACGGCCACCTTGACTATGCAATCCCGAGCTCCGGGCCGCACAACATCCTTGTTTACCTCGGCCACGGCGACGGGACGTTCGCGACTGCGGTGCCCTACCCGGTGGGCGGGAATCTGTACCATCCGGTCGCCGCCGACTTCAACGGCGACGGCTTCCTGGACATTGGATTGATTGTCCGTGACGCCAGCGCGTATTACGTTGCGGTGCTGCTCAACAACGGCAACGGCACCTTCGCCGCCGTACAGCGCAACGCAACGGCAATGAACCTGGGATCCACACTCAAAGCCGTCGACATGAACGACGACGGGAAGATGGATGTCGTCGTTGCCGGTGACGTGCCGGTGCGCATCTTTTACGGCGCCGGAGACGGCACGTTCGGCAGTGTTGACGTGCGCTACCGTCAATCGATTGTCGATAGTGCGGCGGGCGCCGACGTGAACAACGATGGGCACACGGACCTCATCACCGCGTCCGTGCAATTCGCGTCTCAGAACAATCCGGCCACGTACTCGCTAGCGATCTATCTGCGCGGGCCGAACGGCCTTCCGCAGTCACCGAGCATGATCCTGTCCGCTCACGATCCAAACGGTGGCGACATCCTTCCGATCGATCTCGACGGCGATGAATTTCGCGACATCGTCGCGAGCTCATCATCTGACAAAGTCATTTCCGTCTACCTCAACAAGGGCGACGGAACCTTCAACTACTCGCCGGTCGATTATCCGTTGGTGACCCAGAACTTCAACGAGGGGCCGGGGCTCATCGTGCCGGGAGATATCAACGAGGACGGCGTCACGGATCTCGTGTTCGGAGTGGGGAACACGGATCAGGCTGAGATGATGGTCGGAAACGGCGACGGCACCTTCCAGGCGGCGTACCACGTCCACATCAACGCGCCCCACTACTTCCTTCAGCTTCAGGGAGCCGCCGTCGGCGATGTCAACGGAGACGGGCGGCCGGACATACTCCTCGCCGATTCGACCCAGAACCTCGTGTACCTCCTGACGAATGGATGCCCGTCGCGCTACGCGGCAGTGACGCTGGGCTCATCAGCGAATCCTTCGCTCTACGGCGACTCGGTGACGATCACCGCAACCGTCACCGCGCGCAACGGCGGCCATGCCGGCGGAACGGTTTCCTTCTTCGATGGCGCAACATCGCTCGGAAGCGTGCCGCTCTCGGGTGCGACGCCGTCGACCGCAGCCCTCACCGTCCCGAAGTTTTCTCCCGGCGCACACACGATCACCGCGAATTACTCCGGCGATGCGACCTATGGCTCGTCGAGCGGCAAGCTGACGCAGACGGTGAACCGCCCGGCGTTCGCGACGCCGCTCGATTTTCGCGCCACCGGCGACCCAGCCGCCAACACGATCGCCCTTCAGTGGGTGGGTAGCACGGAGGCCACGAGCTACGAGGTCTGGCGGCTGAGCGGCGGGTTGTGGAGCCTGCTCGGGACGACCGGCTCGGAAGCTCTCACCGACTCGGGCGTCAGCTCTTCGCAGGCCTACTTCTACAAAGTCCGAGCGCTCAAGACCGGCTCCGCGCCGACCGACTACTGCACGCCCGACGCCGCGACGACGTACAACTTCGCGCACACGTTTGGGGCAGGGACGAAGATTTTTGCAGCCGACATGAGCGATCTCCGCACCTGCGTGAACAATCTCCGCACTGCCGCGGGTGTTGGGACGGTGTCGTTCACCGACGGCAGCCTGGCGGGAGTCCTGATCAAAGCGCAGCACATGACGGAGTTGCGCAACGCGCTGTCGCCGGCCATGACGGCCGCCGGCATGCCCGCGCCGTCGTTCACGCGATCGGTTGCCATCGGGACAAGCGTGTTCGCGATCGACTTCACCGAGCTGCGCACGATGATGCGCTAACTGTTGCTCGAGTGGAAAGAGCGGAGGCGCGGAAAGTTCCCCGCGCCTCCGCATGAAAACCTTCTTACGACTTCGGCCCGGTAGCAGCAGCCTTCGCGAAGTCGCCTGCCTTGACGATCGTGATCTTCGAGGGATCGATCCACTTCTTCATCGCCGCGTTCACTTGCTCCGCGGTCAGATCGGAGATCTTCTTGTCGAGCGCCGCGTCCCACGCCAGCGTCCGGTTGGTGAAGAGCTCCGTCGCCAGCGTCCGCGAGAGTCCGGCATCCTGCGCCCGTCCCAGCTTGCGCGCTTCCAGCAGTCCCTTCTTCGCTTCCGCGATCTCCGCGGCCGTGAAGCCTTCCTTGACTGCCTTGTCCACCTCTTCCTTGAACGCCGTCTCCAGCTTCGCGGCGTTCTGCGGTGCATAAATCGCGAACGTCGTGAAGTTGCCGTTCTTGTCGAACGAGCTGGCCTGAACGTTCGATCCGACGCCGTAGCTCAGCCCTTCTTTCTGGCGGATGCGGTTGCCGAGGCGCGAGTAGAGCGTGCCGCCGCCAAGGATGTAGTTGCCGAGAACCAGTGCGGGATAGTCGGGATCGTCGTCGCGAAGCGCGAGATTCGTTCCGGCCAGGAAGATGGCGTTGGCCTTGTCCGGCGTCTCCATCGATTGATTCGTCGGCGCGATGTCGTGGTAGGTGCGAGCCACGCGCACGAACGGCGTGGTGCTCTTCCAGGAGCCGGCGATGTCGGACAGCTGCGGGGTCACCGCCTTCGGATCGAAATCGCCTACCAGCGCGATCTCGGCGTTCGACGCTCCATAGAACGTCGAATAGAAATTCTTCACATCCTCAATCGTCAGCGCATTGACGTCCGCGATGTCTTCCTCGGACGTCGTCACGTAGCGAACGTCGCCCTTCGGATAGGGGTTCATGCGGCGCTGGAACTCGGTCGAGCCGACCGATTGCGGATCG
>JAXDGW010000093.1:0-9428 GCA_034664845.1 Thermoanaerobaculia bacterium
GTAGGTCGGACTCTCCAGTCCGACATCACGAGCAAGTCGGACTAGAGAGTCCGACCTACGTAATTCAAATAGACCGGCAGACAGGTGGCCCCGCCGACGGGAGGCACATCGAATCCTGGCTTCGACCGGATCTACTTCACACCGTTCCGAATCTCGGTCAGATCGATCGCGCGAACGAGCGATCCAACATTCGCCGGTTTGCTGTAAGTCATCGTGGGAAGGCCGAGCGCGAACCGCGCGGGATCGAGGGCCTCGCGAAGCTGCTGGATGTACAACGCCTTCGGAGTCTTGCCGCTGGGCGATGCATCGGTGAAGGTGGCCGCGCCAAGGCCGGCAACCGCGCGGACGGCATTGACCGCGGCGCGCACCTCCGTCAGATGAACGCCTTTCAACACTGTCGATCCGATTACGAGGGGATCGTCGGTGAAAACGATCGTCGTGGCGATGTCGGGAGCACTGACGATTGCCGGGAAATTGGGTCCCAGGGAGCGGACGCGGTAAACATAGGCAGTCCCGGGAACGATGCCTTGCGTATCGACGAAGCCATTCGAGACTGGCGATCCCACCACGAACCCGTTGCGCAGGACTTCGTAGCCGGTCGCGTACGCCACGGCCGTCCATGTGACGTTCACTTGCGACGTGCCGTTCGCCGTGGCCCTCAGATTTGCGGGCGCCGTACCCATCTGGCCGATGAACGTGAAAGTGTAGTCGCGGGAGCCCGTGCAATGGTTTGCGTCCGTGGCCGTGATCGTAATCGTGTACGTTCCCGGACTCGACGGGGACCCGGTCAACGTCCACGGAGACTCGGGCCACGGTCCGCTCTTGACCTGCAGACCTGGGGGGAGCGATTGGCCGCTGAACGTGAAGCTGCCCGTGCCCCCCGTGGCGCTCAAGGGCACGTCGTACGCGATGCCGACTGTGCTGTCGTTGACCGATGCTGGATTGACAGTGATTGGCGTGCTGATCGTGATCTGTCTGATCGCCGAGGTGGCGCGGCAACCGGCGGCGCCCGTGACCCGAACGCTATAGCTGCCGGAGGCTGTGGCCACATAAGAGGAATTGGTGGCCCCTTCGATAATGGCCGAGTTGAGAAGCCACTGGTTGCCGGTCGCGCTGCTCGATGTGAGCGTAATGCTGCTTCCTCCACATGATGAGGTCGGACCGCTGATCGTCGGGACGGGAAGGCTGCAGGCGACGTTGTCGTAGCAAAGAGTGACGCCGGTCAACGATGAAATCACACCACTTACGGCGCTACTAAGCCTGACTTTGTATTTGAGATAGCGCAGTCCGTAGAACTGACTGAGTGGCACACCGCTGCTGGTGTAGTAGGTGCTGCTGGTCCCATCAGGGCCGGCGAAGTCGAAGGGGCCGTATTCGGAATTACTCGCGGCAATCTGGACCTCAACCCACGTATTCGCTGGAGTGGTCGCCGTCCAGGACAGCGTCGACCAGATCGGCGTCAAGCCGGCAGCCGGGTTGCTGTCTTTCAATCCGGAGGTGATTGACGTCTGGTAGAGCGAGATGAAGGCAAAGATACCGGCGTCATAGTTCGTTCCGATCCAGCTTGCTCCGCTGTCTGTTGATGTGACGCAGCGGCCGTTCTCGTAGGGAGAAGAGGCGACGGCGTATTCGTAGGTGCCGGCCGATGGGTTTGACACGGGACGGATCACGGTTGCGTATCGCGCTCCGGCCGTGAGAATCAGAGGCGGTGAGAGGTGGGCCTGATACGCATACGGATCGGACCCGCTGATCGTGCCGGTGGCGAGATCAGGACCGGTGGGGAGGTCACCGTCCGCTGCACGGATCGAGACCGTGATATCCGGCCTCGTTCCGGTGCATCCCAGGCAATCCTTGTTGACTTGGAGGGTGTCTACGGAACCGTGTGAGCCGAGAAACGTCTGCCCGGCCCAGTTCGTGGAGTCGAAGGGGATCATGGTGAGTGTCGCTGCACCCTGCTGATCGGTGATCACTCCCTTTGGATGAATCGCGCTCCTGGATGTCGTAAGAACGGCAACAGGCGTCGCCACGCCGTTTTGAAAGTCAGCCTGCGTGTCGTTAAAGCACGCGCTCACGGCAGCGGCGGTGAGCGCGAAATCCCGTGTGACCGGTCCGCTATCCGCCATCACGATCGGAGCCGAGGTCTGCGAGACGTACCCCGGCTTGCTGACAATCAGCGCTGGATACGTTCCCGCCGGAATGCTGCCAAACGAATAGAACCCGGAAGCATCGGTAGTCGCCGACCGCGCACCCAACGTGATGCTCGCCCCGCTGACCGGCGCGCCTCCGGCAGCCGCCGTGACGGTTCCCTGCAGCGTTCCACTGTTTGCCAGCGGCGTGCACGAGGGAAAGGCGAACGCACCAATGCGCGTCAGGAAATTCAGCCCTGTCGTCGCGTAGTACATGTTGGTGTACCAGAACCGGCAGCCGTCGGGATCGAGCGTCATGGCGCTGTAATCGCCCCAGCGGTTGGTACTCGTCTGTGAGCCGGTTCCGTCGATCAGCGACACCTCGGTTTGCGGAAGGGAGTTAGGCGGATCCGTTGCCAGACGGCCGGCATACTTGATCGCCGGGTACGAGGTCGCGCTCGACGTGCTGTAGCCGATGGCCATGTCGCCGGCCCGGTCGACCGCGAGGCTGGACATGAAGCGGTTCATCGTCGCGTCGGGAGCATGCGTGAACGCCTGCGCCGTGCTCGCCGCCACGCCCCCTCCCGTCACGTTGACTTGATAGTAGCGGGGAGCAGCCGTAGCCCCAGCACCGGCCACGGTGTGGCTCAACCACACTGACTCAACGCCGTTCTGATTCGTGTATTGGTTCTGCGCCATCAGCTCGACGGACACTGTATCCAGCGAACTGCCATTGAGCGCCGGAACGGAATAGGGTGGATCGGTCCAGCTCGTTGACGCGCTCGAATAAAAGGGGCCGGTGAATGACGACTGGTAGGTCTTGTTCCAATCGACGTGGAACTTGTACAACGAGACGGTGGTCGTGTAGTTCCAGATGACCGCGCAATAGTTTGGCGACCCGGCCGGCGGTGCGCCCACCTGCAACCGTGCGTTGGCGGGAAGAATGGTGAACTCATAGTCGGGGGCGTCGAATGAGACGACCTGGATCGTAGGCCTGCCCGCATACATCTGCGCCTTGTTGAGCGCATACAGCCTGGGCTTCTGGAACGAGCCGCTCCACTTGTAATCGAACATGTTGGCGGACATGTAGAGACCGTCAGGCCAGATGCCGAACTTCGGATAATCGCCGAACCCGCCCGCGGTGTTGATCGAATAGAAGTTCCATCCGCCGCTCACCGGATCGCCTGTTTTCGATACCGCGAAGCACTGATACGAGCCGGGAGGATTGACGACGTCGTTGCCACTGAGCTGAAACGCAAAATCGGTAAGGATCCAGCGGTCTTCGAATGTGTCGTAAAGCACGACCGGATCGCCGTAGTTGTTGGTGTCGCAAAGGTTTCCGAAGTGGCCCTGGCCCATCAGCGCGTTGAAAGGGAATTGCGCCACGCGGAAGCCGTCGCTCTTCCGATAGACGCCGACCGCAGTATTGATGGTCTGGATGTAGTAGACCGGGCCAGCGTCGCCGTTCGTGTCGGGCGGATGTCCGTTTCCGAATTGGTAGAAATCCTGGCCGGCGAAATTCGCTGTGGGCGACGGAGCGGGCGCGCTCGCAGTTGTTTCTGAGGGAAGATTGGGCACCGAGGATGGAGAGCTCCCCGGCATCGGCATCGGAGTGACGGCGGGCGGCTGGCGCTCCGGCCGTTCAAAAAGTTGCGGCGGGACTTGAGGAAGCAGGCGGAGATCGAGGTCGACGCTATCCGCGAGCGTCAACTCGCTCTCGACCGGAGGCCCGGCGGGTATCTGGCCGAGGGGCGTTAGAGCATTACCTTCCGGCCGTTGCTGGAATCCGCTGCCTCTCCTCGCCTTTGGGATTGCCGAACGGCGAACCACTCGATCTGGTTCAGCAACGGCCGCCTTGCGTTCCGATGCCGCAGCAGGTGAGCCAGCGCGCTTGGCCGATGGGCCGTTCGATGAGACGCAGGCTGCCGCCAGGACGCCAATTGCCGCCAGGACAATGTGGAGAAAGGGCCTACTCGTTAACGTGATTTGGTTGGACGGACGCATCTAGCGGCGAAGCAACTACAGGATAACGGCTTACTTATCCACCGCATGACGACTAAGGTCACCGTCCGGGCACATATTCCTTTCCACCTACGCGACCGGGGGAAGCGATCGAAGGCGAGATCCCTACTTCACCAGCCGCGAGATCTCGCGGAACTCGTCCGTGCCTGACGCTCCCGTCAGCTCGAACAGCACCATCTCCGTCGAGCTGAGCTTCGCTCCGTCGCTGACCATCCTTCGAAGCGCGATCTCGCGATTGGACGACGTTCGCGACGAGACCGCGTCGGCGATGACGGTGACGTCGAAGCCGTTGGCGAGGAGATCACGGACGGTCTGGTACACGCAGACGTGGGTCTCGATGCCGGCCACGATGGCCTGTTTGCGATGCAGGTTGCGGGTGGCGCCGACGAATTCGGGGCAGCCGAAGCCGGAGAACGTCATCTTCTCGATCGGTTCGTAGCCGCACGTTTCTTCGAGCGCTGCGCGGATGCCCGGCACGGTTGGGCCGAGGCCTCTCGTGTTCTGCTCGGTGACGACGGCGCGGATATCGAGCACTTTGCCGCCGCGCAGGAGACGGCCGATGTTGCGCTCGACGTTTTCGTGGTCGTCGATGAGCGGCATCAACTTCTCCTGCACGTCGATGATGATGAGAAAGGCCTCGGCGCGATTAAGTGTGGTCATGGTTCTCATGATTCAGGTGATGATGTTTCGCGGTTTCTGTCCGCGCAAGAAGAGCGCCACATCGGTCGCCGCGATGCGCGCCATCGCCGTTCGCGTCTCCTCCGTCGCGGAGCCGATGTGCGGCGCGAGGACGACGTTTGGCATCGACAGCAGGCGCGGGTTGACGTGAGGCTCGTCCTCGTAGACGTCGAGTGCGGCGCCGGCGAGGTGGCCGGCATCGAGAGCGTCGCAGAGGGCTGATTCGTCGACCAGCGGACCGCGCGCGGTGTTGATCACGAACGCGCCGCGCTTCATCGCCATCAACGTTGACTCATTGATCAGATGGCGAGTCTCGCCCGTCAGCGGCGCGTGGATCGAAACGACATCGCTCGTCGCCAGCAATTCGCCGATCGATTCGCCGCTGCGAACGCCGATGACCTCCATGCCGAACGCTTTTGCGCGCGTCGCCACCGCGCTGCCGATGCGGCCCATGCCGATGATTCCCAGCCGCTTGCCGGTCAGTCCGGTGCCGAGGAGGTGCAACGGTTCCCAGACGCAGCGGCCGGTGGCGCGCACTTCGCGGTCGCCTTCGACGATGCGCCGCATCACCGCGAGCATCAGCCCGATCGCCAGATCCGCCGTCGCCTCGGTCAGAACTCCCGGCGTGTTCGTGATGGTGATTCCGAGCTCGCGCGCGGCATCGACGTCGACGTTGTTGTAGCCGACCGCGTAGTTCGCGATCATGTGCAGGCCGGTATTCGCGGCGAGGACGTTGCGCGTGAGCGGATCGCTGAGCAGCGTGATGGCCGCATCCGCCTCGCTCAGGATCGTGATCATCTCCTCCTCGGAGCGCCCCTGTTCGGTGGGATGCTCGACGAAGTCGCAGAGGCCGGCAAGGATCTCGCGCACGATCGCCGGGTATTGCGCGGTGAGGACGACGACAGGCTTCACGCCGCGAACTGTAGCAGCGCCACGCCGGTTACACTTCGCCGATGTCCGCGCTCCTCGGCCGCTTTCTCCAATTGATCGGCATGATCATCCTGCCGATCGGATTGCTCACCGGCCTGCTTCGGGACAACGTGGCCTTGGAAGTGCGCCTGCTGTTCATCGGCGGCGCGATTTTTCTGATTGGGTGGCTGATCGCGAAGAAGCCGGCGGCGTAGGAATGTTGCGCTTCGCGCGTTGGATTATTGCGCTTCGCGCGTTGTCGGTTGTCGGTTAGTTGCGCTTCGCGCGTTGTCAGAAAAAAGCGGGATCGACTTCGACTGCGGGCTAATCACGCAATCGAAATCAGCGGCCTCGGGCCGTTAACGCGCGAAGCGCAATCAACCGACAACCGACAACGCGCGAAGCGCAATAACCCAACGCGCGAAGCGCACAAAGCCAGCGCAACAAAATCACTTCTCGTCGATCGTGATCGTCTCCACTTTGTCGCCGCGTTCCGTGGCGTCGACGACGGCGGTCATGCCGGCGGTTACGCGGCCGAAGATCGTGTAGCCGCCGTCGAGGTGGGGTTGGGGCGAGTGGGTGATGAAGAACTGTGAGCCGCCGGTGTCGGGGCCGGAGAGGGCCATGCCGACCGCGGCGCGCGTGTACTTCTGGAGGTTGATCTCGTCGCGGATGGAGTAGCCCGGGCCGCCCTCCATATCATTGCGGGGATCGCCGCCCTGGATGACGAAGTTGGGGACGACGCGCATGAACGAGCTGTTGTCGAAATACTTTGCGCGGGCCAGTTGCGCGAAGTTCCAGGTTGTGACCGGCGCGTCCTGCGTGAGGAGCGCGATGCGGATCATGCCGCGCGTCATGTGAATCGTGGCGGTGTGTTTCTGGCGCGACCAATCGACGATCTGCGCGTAGTCGTCGCGCGTGACCGGGAGCGGCGTGAACTGCGGCCGCGGCATCTTGAGCTTCTGTTCGATGGCGTCCGCGGCGATGCGGCGCGCGACCGGATCGCGGTCGGCGAGCAATGCTCGAAGCATGCTTTCGCGCTGGGGATAGTCGATCTCGGCGAGCGCGCCGATCGCGGAAAGGCGCGCGTCATTCTGCTTGTCGTTGCGCGCGCGCTGCTCCGCGCTCTGGAGCGTAGCCAGCTTGTTCGCGTCGTGTGATTTCGCGTACGTGCCGATCGCGTAACCGCGGACGATGACGTCAGGATCGTCGAGTGCGGAGCGGATCAGCGGCAGATTCGCGTCGACCTTGTCGTCGGCGATCGTGCCCAGCGCCTGCGCGCGTACGAGCGTATCGGCGTCGTGCACGTACGCGGCGCGGACGGCATCGGAGACCGGCGATGCTGCTTCAAGCACGCGCACTTTGGACCAGCTCGTGAGATCGGCGGGCAACAGTTTTTCGTCGCCGAGGTTTTTGGCGATGGCACCGGCGGCAAGCTCGCGGTCCCAGCGTGAGCCGTTTGCAGCGATCTCGAGGAGGCGCTTGCGCGCGAGGGCGTCGTGCGCGGCGTAGTAGCCGATGGCATCGATGGCGTTGGCGCGCGTGCCAGGATCGGTGTCGTCGATCAACTCGAGAACGCGCTTCGCATCGCTTGCAAATTGAGGCCGCTCGATCGACTTCCGGTCTTTCGCCGCGAGCCGGCTGATGGCGACGACGGCGTTCGTGCGCACCCACGGATGCGGATCGCGCAACGCGTCGATGAGAAGCGGAAGCGATTCCGGAGAGGCGATGCGGCCGAGCGCCGACATCACGTTCGCGCGCGTCTGGTGATTCGGCTCGTTGATCAGGAGCTCCAGGCGCGATCGCGCTCCCGCAAACGCGCGGCGCGCCAGCGCGTACGTGGCCTCTTCGCGAATGCGCGGCGACGGCGAGGCCAGCGCGTCGGCTGCGATCGCCGAAGCCTCGTCCGACTTGAACCGGAAGAGGAAGCGGACGGCGCGTGCGCGAATCCCTTCAGCGGTCTGTGCGCTCGTGAAGGGGGCGTAGCGCGCGAGCGGAACGTGCGCGGCGAGTTTCGATAGTGCTTCGACCGCTTCGCCCGCAACGTCGCCATCGTGATCAACGGCAAACTGCAGGAGCGCATCGACGGAGGTGGCGTCGCCGATCTGACCGAGAGCGAAGGCGGCGGTGGCGCGCACGTTCGCATCAGGATCGCTGACGAGAGTCACGAGTTGGGCGACTCCGGCCTGGCGCTCGCCGGCATCGCGTACGCCATTGCCGTTCGCATCGACAAAGGTGTGCGGTCCGATACGCCCGAGGGCCAGCGCCATGCGGGCGCGGTGCAGCGCGTTCGCATTCGTGATCCAGGAATCGACGACGGCGGGGTCGTACTCGCGCCGGTCTTCCAATCGCAGCACGCGCGCTTCTTCCTCGATCGTGAATCCGTGCGCCGCCGCGGCGGACGCGGGCGGGGGACCCGGCGGCGGCGTGGGAGCGGGCGCCGGCGCGATGGTGTTGCAGGCGATGGCGAGGAGGAGCGGAGCGAAGGCGAGTGTGCGCATCGCTCGCGATCATAGCTCCGCCCGTGCTCCACTGTTGGCGTTGCTTGCCACGCGCACCAACCTGACACAGACTGCCGCTCGCATGAATCTGTCCGCCGGCATCGACGCACACAACCTGGCCCGCCGCTACGGCCGGCGGTGGGCTCTTGCCGACGTCTCGTTCTCACTGGCTGGCGGGACTGTGATGATGGTGGCAGGCCCGAACGGCTCGGGGAAGTCGACGCTCCTCCGCACGCTGGCCACGGCGATTCGTCCCGACGCCGGCTCCGCGAGCATCGGCGGATTCGATCTCGTGCGCGAGCGCGAAGACGTCCGCCGCCTCGTCGCGCTGCTCAGCCACGCGTCGTATCTCTACGATTCGCTCACCGCCCACGAGAACCTCGCCATCGCCGCCGATCACCTCGGCCGCTCCCGAAACGGGATTCCCGCGTTGCTCGACCGTGTCACGCTCGGACGCCGCGCCAACGATCCGGTAGCCACCTTTTCGGCAGGCATGCGCAAGCGCCTCTCGTTTGCCCGCGTGCTGATGCAGGAGCCGCGGGTCGTCTTTCTCGACGAGCCGTACGGCCAGCTCGATCCCGAGGGTTTTGCGCTGGTCGACGACGTGGTGCGCGAGCTCAAGACCGGCGGCGCCACCGTCGTGATCGCAACGCATCAACTCCCCCGCGGCTCCAACCTCGCGGACGAAGCACTGCTCCTCGAAAACGGCCGGGTGGCGTGGCGGGGGAAGGCGGCGGAGGTGCCGGGGCGATGAGCATGCCTGTCATCCTGAGCGCGCCTGTCGTCCAGAGCGATACACGTGCGCCCCGCGCCTGTCATTCCGAGCGAGCGGGGGAGAGGGGGGCGAGGAATCCCCCACCTACGGAGCGATTCGGAGCGGCTCATCGCGATGTTCAGCGGCGTGTCGCTGCGTGGGCAGGGGATTCCTCGCCCACCGCCGCCCCGCCCGCTCGGAATGACAACGCGCGATCCTCGTGTGCCGACAGGGGGCCCGCTTGATCGCTGCACTTCGCAAAGAGTTGCTGAACCGCCGAAGGACGGTCGAAGGACCCCCCGCACACATGCCTCGTGATCATCGCGATACGCGACCCCCCCGCGCCTGTCATTCCGAGCGGGCGGGGGAGAGGGGGGCGAGGAATCCCCCACCTACGGAGCGATTCGGAGCGGCTCATCGCGATGTTCAAGGGCGTGT
>JAXDGW010000094.1:0-11379 GCA_034664845.1 Thermoanaerobaculia bacterium
GAGGCGGATGGTGGCCTTGTGCGAGACGATCAGGATGCGCTGGTCTGTGTGCTGCTCGACGATCGTGAGAAGCGCCGGCAACGCCCTCGCCGTCACCTGCAGTCCACTCTCCCCCTCGGTCGGGGCAAACGAAAACGGGTCGGTCTCGTACCGCGCGTACTCCTCGGGGAACTCCGCCTCCACCTCGGCCCGCGTCTTCCGTTCCCATCGTCCGTGCGCAATCTCGCGGATGCCGTCGATGGGAGTCACCGGCAGACCGTGCGACTCCACGATGAGATTGGCCGTGTCCATCGTCCGCACCATCGGGCTGGCGAACGCGACGCTGATCGGCTCGGTCTCGAGACGATGGCCGAGCCGCCGCGCCTGCTCGCGTCCTTCATCCGAGAGCCGCACATCGATCGCGCCGGCGAAGCGATCCTCGGCAGTCAGCTCGGTGGCGCCGTGGCGGACCAGGTAGACGCGTGTCGTCATGGAGTGCGGATCGTAGCAGGACATCAGAGATCAGAGACTAGAGATCAGAGACAGAGGTGAACTAATCGAACGAGACACAGCTAATCTCTGACCTCTGATCTCTGATCTCTGATCTCTGATCTCTGCAAACTGATTCTCTGAAAACACCAAAGGCCCGCGATCCCTGATCTCGCGGGCCCGTTCTCGATCCGTTAACAGCCACCAGGGGGCATTCGAATCGACTGGCTCCGACGTTCTTTGCCCGTCGCAACCGTTTGCTGCGCGTTGACAGCCGCAAAGTGGCATCCCCGCAGCAGCTCCTGAACCCATCGCGTCCCGGAACCACCCGGCGCGCCGTTACCATCTGCGATGAAGCATCCGGCGCGTCAGGGATGTGCAATCTAGGTCCGCGTTTCGCGCGCCGCAAGGGCGCTCCAAACTTTTTTTTCGAGCTCTTCCGCGCGCAAAAATCGCCGCCCGGAAGAGATGAAAGAGCGCGGGCGTTCCCGTGTCGCCAGCGATTCCACTTTCGAGTAAGATACGCTGCCCAACCGATCTCGCAGACCTTGAGATCCAGTCCACTGAAAGGCTTTACCATCCATGACCCAGTCGAGAGAAACCGCTGAAGCAACGTTTGCTGAGGCGTTCGAAGCGAGCTTGAATTTCAAAACCCCCGAGCAGGGCGAGTTGCTCAAAGGACAGATCGTCTCCATCTCCGGCGACGATGCGTTCGTCTCCTACGGCGGACCCTCCGAAGCGGTGATGGCCACGAATGAGCTCGATGGGCTCGACGTCGGCGACAACGTTGAAGGCACCGTCGTCAAAACCAGCCCCGAGATCCGCATCTCGCGCAAGCTCGCCAAAGGAAAGGCGAATCTCGATCTGCTCCGCCAGATGTACGAGAACCGCCTGCCGGTGGAAGCGAAGATCGCGGCCCGCAACAAGGGCGGCTTCGACGTGAACATCGGTGGCCTTCGCGCCTTCTGCCCGCTCTCGCAGATCGCCCTCGGCAAGATCGACAATCCCGATCAGTTCATCGGCCAGACCTACGAGTTCCGCGTCACCGAGCTCTCCGATGACGGCCGCCGCATCGTCGTCTCCCGCGCCGCGTTGCTCAAGGAAGCGAACGCATCGCGCGCCGAAGAAACGCGCCGCAACATCGTCCCCGGCGCTGAGCTCACCGGCACGATCAAGACCATCACCCCCTTCGGCGCCTTCGTCGACCTCGGCGGCATCGACGGTCTCCTCCACGTCTCCGAGATGAGCCGCCGCCGCGTCACCGATCCGAACGAAGTCGTCACCGTCGGACAGCAAGTCAACGTCAAGGTCATCAAAGTCGAAGGCGACGGCAAACGCATCTCGCTCTCGATGAAAGATCAGGAGCCCGATCCCTGGAGCGACGTCGCCGATCGCTATCCGGCCGGCACGCAGTTCAGCGGCCGCATCGTCCGCTCCACCGACTTCGGACTCTTCGTCGAAGTCGAGCCGGGCATCGACGGCCTTGTCCACTACTCGCAGCTTCCCTTCGGTGTGAAGCAGGGCGGCGCGGAAGTCGCGATCGGGACGAACGTCACCGGCTGGGTTCGCGAGGTCGATCCGTCCAAGAAACGCCTCTCGCTCTCGCTGCGCGAAGTAGCGACGCGCGATCCGTGGGAAGGCGCCGCACAGCGCTATCCCGCCGGCAAGGTCGTCGAAGGAACTGTCGATCACGGCGGCGCCCCCGGCATCTTCGTCCAGATCGAGCCGGGCCTCACCGGTCTCATCCCCAATTCCGAAATCTCCGTCGCTCCCGGCGCCGATCCGTCGCGCGCGCACGAAGCGGGCGAGAAGCTTGCCGTCCGCATCATGAGCATCGACACGCAGCGCAAGCGCATCTCGCTCTCGCACGAGGCAGCCAAAGCGGCCGCCGAGCGCGATGAGTACGTGAAGTTCGCCGAAGAGCGCGGCGACAACGAAGCAGGCGAAAGCGCGATGGCGTTGGCGTTCAAGCGGGCCATGGAGAAGAAAAAGTAGTGCGGCTCTTCATCACCGGCGCCACGGGATACATCGGCAGCGCAGTCGCGCCTCTGCTTCGCGAGCACGGGCATGACGTGACCGCGCTCGTGCGCCCGGAAACGGATTCGAAAGCTCTCCGCGATCAGGGCGTCGTCATCATGGCCGGCGACCTCGCCTCGCTCCCGTCGCTTTCCGATTCACTCGGCAGCTTCGACGCCTTCGTCCACATCGCGCAGGCCCACGGTCCCGACGCCGCAGCGCTGAACCGCACCGCTCTCGACGTCTTCACCTCGCACCCCGGCTTCCTCCTCTACACCTCGGGTGTCTGGGTCTTCGGCAACACCGACAACGAGACCGTCGATGAGTCGTCACCAGTCAATCCTCTTCCCATCGTGGCCTGGCGCCCCGAACAGGAACAGGCCGCCCTGGCCACCGGACGCAGCGCCGTTCTTCGCCCCGGCTGCGTTTACGGCGGCAGGCAAAGCCTCTGCGCCGGCTGGTTCGAGGCCTCCGAGAAAAAGCAGCCGGTCTACCTCGTCGGCGACGGCAACAACCAGTGGGCCATGGTCGATCTCCACGACCTCGCCGACTGCTACGTGAGAATCGTCGAACAGAAAGCCACCGGCATCTTCCACGCCGTCGACGACACCAACGACACCCTCCTCGGCTGCGCCCTCGGCGTCGCCCAGGGCTCGATCATCGAGACCATCCCCGTCGAAAAAGCCCGCGAAAAATACGGCCCCTTCGCCGACGCCCTCAACATCGACCAACGCGTCTCCAGCACCGCGACGCGCAAGAAACTCGGCTGGAACCCAAAGCGCGAGTTTACGTCGTCGATTGATGAGCAGTGGGCGGAGTGGAGAAGTAGTAGGGGAACACGCTAGTCGCCTAGATGTACGGCATTGCCTCGGCAGCGTTAATCGCTCGACAGGACTCTGGTTACAGAATTTCTCGAACGGCTGTAATCAGGCGACGGAAATTGGAATCGTCATCGTCGTTTTTCCAACGGTTGACGAAATTACAGACGAGTTGCAGATTGCCCGGCGCGTAATGTCCGTCGCTAGCGATCCGATCGAGCGAACACTTGAGTTCCGGATCGTCGCCGATGCCATCCAGCTGAAAAGGTATGCCTGTGATATTGCAATGGCCGTCCTGCGCATCGAAGAGTTCCGATACATAGGCCTCGAATTCGACAGCGTTACGAAACTTGTTTTCTTTTGTCTTGGCAACCCGTATTACAGGCTGCCCGTTGGCCCGGGATACGGTTTCCTGCGCACACTTCACGATCCGGGCGATGGTCAACTGGCGGGCGTTGAGAACGAATCCGGGGTTGCGGCGAGCTCTTTCTGCCTTCGCGAGCCAAACCGCTCGTGAATGCCAGGACTCCAGGTCATCGCCGCTAATGAGCGCAATCGCATATGCCGAATGTTCAGCCGACAACGCCTGCATGGTGCTCTCGGTGAATAGAAACTCCTGTGCTTTCGCGTGAATCCCTGACCAAATGAGGCGATTACCTCGCCGTGTCTCGTTACGCCACGGGTCCGCGGGTTTGTAAATAACGCAGACGCGAGGGCCATCGTCAGCCGCTCGAAACGCCGGTTGCGTTACAACCTCCGGTTCACCAGCACGCGAATAGGTCCACCAAAGATCGTTTTTCTCGCGATGAATCCACAAGTCGCCCGCAGTGCCTTCAATGATTCCGGCAAGATTAAACCAACGCGAAGCGACCGATCTGGTCGGCAAAATACCACGCGCCGTTCTTCGTGTCGCCATCGTGAGATCGATGTAAGCCTCACGATCTCCGGCAAGGCGAAGAGGTCGAACATCCTCTCCTTCCAAAGTGGCAACGCTCGACCGCGCTAAACAGTCGCGCCACAGATGATTCTCCCGTCCGAAGTTGGCTATGAACACCTTCATTTGTGCTAATCGTAGATTCTCTCATGATGCCGCTTCGGGTGTGCGACCCTCGAACATCGTGGCTCCACAAGGGCTTGTGAAGGTAGACCTCTCGGGGAGTAGAATCGCCGCTTGGCAACGGCAACTCAGGTGGTCCACAGCGACCCCGACATCATGGGCGGCGAACCGGTATTTATCGGTACTCGCGTGCCTGCCCGAAGCCTTTTCGTTTATCTCGAGGCCGGCGATTCGCTTGAGGTTTTCCTCGATGCCTTTCCCTCGGTGACTCGCGAGCAGGCCGTCGCAGCGCTCGAGATTGCTCGCGAGGCGGTGAGTGGCGTTGCGTATTCTCGTTGACGAATCGGTGAACAGAGTCGTTCACGTCGCGGCGTGACGTCACAACAGCTCTCGATTTGATTTCGCGCGAAGCGCTTTGGAGTGCGGGAGCGCCAGCTGCCGCTTTCTTAGAACGTTCTCATTACGACGCGTTCTGTTCACAAGCCGAGGGCTGCGTTTGGCTGCAGCTTCAAAAGCGGTGGCTGGCGCCACCGCAGTCCAAAGCGCTTCGCGCGAAATGTTGGGATCTACTCCCTCCCAAACCCCACCATCAACTCGCTCACCCTCACTGGTGCGTCGGTTTGGACGAAGTGGCCGCTGTCGGGGATGTGCTCGATGCGGAGGTTGGGGACGTACTCTTCGAAGTCGGTGAGCGTCTCGGGGGTGAAGAAGGGATCGAGGTCGCCCCAGATCATCAGGGTGGGGATGTCGATGCGGCGGACCAGGCCGCGCATTCCTTTTCGCAATCGGGTGGCGCGGTAGTAGTTGGCCATTCCGGTGAGCCCGTCGGGTTTCGACCATGCCTCGACGTACCTTTCGATCTCCTCGACGGTGAAGCAGCCGAGGCGCGACAGGGAGCGGCGCAGGATCGCGTAGCGGAAGCGGGATAGGACAAACTCGGCCAGCCACGGCGGATGAAACAGGAGCTGATACTTCGCGCGCCATTTCTGTCGCGCGGAGTGGCGCATCTCGCGGAGGTAGGCGACTGGATGCGGCGAGTTGAGGATGATGAGGCGGCGCACCAACTCGGGATAGAGCATCGCGGCGAACCAGGCCACGGCGCCGCCCCAATCGTGGCCGGCGAGGATGCAGGGACCTTCGCCGATCTGCGTGATCAATCCGGCGATGTCTTTGGCCAGCTCGGGCAGGCGGTAGGCATCGACTGCACGCGGCTTCGACGATTCGTTGTAGCCGCGCAGATCGACGGCGACGACATGGAATCCTGCCGCGGCAAGCGCCGGAATCTGATGGCGCCACGAATACCAGAACTCCGGGAAGCCGTGCAGCAGGACGATGAGCGGACCGTGCCCGGCCTCGACGTAATGGATCGTGATGCCGCCGACGTCGCACGTGCGGTCGGTGACGTTCAGCTCGGGAACCAGCGGCATCGCCGCATTGTAGCGACAGCGTTGGAACGCCGGCGAGAACGCCGGCGCTCCAAGTTGCTCAGTCCTTGTTCAATGCGTTGATCAGCAGCCCTGTCCCGACGGCCAGCACTGCCACTCCTGCGGCGACTTTGCCCGGGTTTTCTTTGACGTAGGTCGTCGCTTTTTCGCTGCCGCCTTTCAGGTATTCGCGGGCGGTGTTCAGGTACTCATCGACATCGACGTTCTGAAACGACGTCTTGAGGTTGGTGATCATCTCGTCGCTGATGCCGAGGCGGCCGAGGAATTGATCCAGGCCCTTGCTCCCTGCGCGCGACTGGCCACATGTGGGGCAGTAGCCGCTCGAAGTGGAAGCCATCGAGCCGGTGCCTCCGCTCGAAGTGGGTGTCGTGCCGCCCCCGAATCCTGTGTTTCCAATTGGTGTATCCATGTCGTTATCTCCTTGCCTCTTTTTTGGATGCCGCGCGCTGCTCGCCCGGCTCGTAGGTGCGGCCACGCGTGCCGATGCGTGCGTCGCCCGACTTGTTGGTGAAATGGTCCTCATTCTCGAATCGGTCGCCGTTTCCGAGCGGGAGCTCCTGATCGCTTTGATGATCGGCGCCGTTGCTGCGGAACGACGTTTTGATGCTGGTCTGGCTCGGTGCGTAGGCCTGCGCGAGAAGGTCCATCGGGACGTCCGACTCGCGTTTTGTGGCGCGCGCCGTGGCGGCAGGCGCTTTGGGTTTCGCGGTCTTCGCGGTTTTCGCGGTTTTCGCGGTTTTTTTCGGAGCCGCGGCGATGCTCGCGCGTTTCCGTGGATCGAGCTTCGTGGCCAGTTTTCGAGCGGTACGCGCGATCGCACCACCAGCCCGTTTGACAGCCGATTTCCCCTGCTTCTGTGGCATCTGTTTTCCTCCGTTCACGACTTGTCTGCGGAAGGAGAACAGTGCAAGAGGGAAGCCGGAGACGGCAGAGATCAGAGATCAACGGATCAGAGATCAGAGTGTTAGTCGATTAGTCGATTAGAGATTGGCTGGTTGATCAGCGGACGCGAGAGTCTCGGTTTTGATCCCTGATCACTAGTCTCTGTTCTCTGATCCCTGATCTCTCTGATTCACTTCCGATACGTCACCCGCCAGATCTTGCCGCCGCCGTCGTCGGAGATGAGGAGCGAGCCGTCGGCGAGGACCAGTAGACCTACGGGGCGGCCCCACACGGACCGGCTCGTCTCGTCGGGCATCCAGCCGGCGACGAAATCATCGTAGCCGCCGGTGGGGCGTCCGTTTTTGAAGGGGATGCTGATGACGCTGTAGCCGGTGCGTTTGGCGCGGTTCCAGGAGCCGTGAAGGGCGACGAAGGCGCGGCCACGATAGTCGGGCGGGAACATCGTCCCCTGGTAGAAGAGGATGCCGAGCGGGGCGGAGTGGGCCTGGATGAGGAGGGAGGGTGGGATCGTGCGCTGGACGAGATCGCTCCGTTCGCCGGCGCGGCGCGGATCTTCGTGCGCGCCGAGGTATGCGTAAGGCCAGCCGTAGAAAGCGTTGGGCTGGACGCTCGTGGCGTAATCGGGAACGAGCTCATCGCCGAGTCCGTCACGCTCGTTGACCGCGGTCCAGAGCGCGCCGGTCACCGGCTCCCACGCCATGCCGACCGGATTGCGAAGTCCTCCGGCGAAAACGTGCCGGCCGCTGCCGTCCGGATTGAGCTCGAGGACGGCTGCCCGCTCCGGACCTTCGCCGGCGCTCACGTTCGAACGCGAGCCGACCGAGACGTACATCTTTGTCCCGCTGCGATTGAAGAGAATGCCGCGCGTCGAGTGGCCTCCCGAGGGAAGAGGGGCGATCTGTTGGGGTGGCGCGTTGGCTTTCGTCTGTCCTGAAACGTACGGGAATCGAATCACCGCGCCTTCGTTGCCGACGTAGAGCCAGCGATCGTGAAACGCCAGGCCGTACGGGTTGTCGAGCCCACTCGCGAACGTGGAGCGCTGTTCAGCCGCGCCGTCGTGATTGGTATCGCGCAGGATCGTGATTCTTCCCGCGCCGGGCTCGGAGACGATGACGTCGCCGTTCGGCGCCAGGAGCATCGAGCGCGGATCGTCGAGTTTGTCCGCGAAGAGCGAGATGTGAAATCCAGGCGGCAGATGAAGCGTGGCGTTGCCCGGCTGCGAGCTGACATGCGGCGGATTGCCGGCCGACGGCGTCGCGAACGGCTTCGGCAACTGCTCGACGCGGATGTCGTGATGCTGCAGCAACGGATCGCGTGCGACGGTGACGGCAGCCGGCAAGCGGCTCGATTCCGGCGAGCAGGCGATGGCGATGGCGGCGAGGAGAACGAGGCGGCGCTTCATGCGAAAAGTATGCGGGAGCCAGGAGTCTGGAGCGGGGAGCCCGGAAAATAGACACCATTCCGTCACGATTGAGTAGAGCACCAGGTCGATGACAACGCGCGAAGCGCAATCAACCGACAACCGACAACGCGCGAAGCGCAATAAATGGAATCCTGCACGCACCCGACGCATTGAACCCTCCGTGACGATCGCGCCCGTCTCCGCGGCTCCATGGCAGTTCGATGGTGTCGTTCGTCTCACCCGCATCGGTACCTCGTTCGTCGTCTTCACCGTCGTCGTCGGATTTGCCGCCATCAACACGGGCAACAACGCGCTCTACATCGGCCTCTCCTTCATGCTCGGATGCCTGCTGTTGTCGGGCATCGCATCGAAGGGCGGCCTCAAACATCTCGTGGTCGAGTTTGACGGCGTCGATGAAGCGTGGGCGGCGCGGCCAGCGCACGGGCGATTGCGCATCATCAACCGCTCGCGCATCTGGAACGTTCGCGACTTGATCGTGACTTCGAGTGAGTTGGACGCGCCGCTGATCGTTCCGCTGATCAAGCGCCGCAGCGAGATCGTCGTTCAGGCGATGTTTCGTTTCCGGCGGCGCGGCCTCGTGCAGTTTTCGCGCATCGATCTTTACACGCGCTACCCGTTCGGCTTTTTCCTGAAGAAGCGCCGCCCGCGTCTCTCCGGTCAGGTCGTCGTCTTCCCCCGACTCCTCGGCGACGAGTCAACCCGCGAGCGCTTTCGCCTGGTCGAAGGGGAGCAGCATTCTTCGAACCGTATCGGCGGCGGAACGGACATCCACTCCTTTCGCGACTACGTGAGCGGCGATTCTCTCCGCCGCGTGCATTGGAAGAAATCGGCGTCGCTGGGGCGCTGGATCATCAAGCAGACGGAGCTCGAGGCCGGCCGCGCCGTGCACGTCGTCGTCGATTCGTATCGGCCCAGCGGCGTCAGCGAGGAAGCGTTCGAGGGGATGATCAGCGAGGCGGCCACGTTCCTGAACGAAGCGCTGCGGCGCGGCCTGCACACCACGCTCACGGTGCGCAACATGACGCTTCGCTCCGATCGCGACGGTGTAGCGGCGACGTTCCGCGCGCTCGCGCTGCTCGAGGCGACGCACGAGCCGGTGGCGCAGACGGTTGATCGCGAGAGCATCATTTTCACGGTTGGCGAGGACATGTTCGCGGAAGCGGCGGGAGCCGGCGCATGACTGCGGCTGCAATCTCCGACGTCGCGCGGCCATCCGCGAGCGCCCGCTCACGCGAGCTCGAGCTTCTCTTCCTGGCGATGTTCTCGGCGATCCCGCTCTACGTCACGCAGACGATCTCCGTCGCTGCGCTCTTCATCTTCCACGCCGCCATGCTGGCCATCACTCTGCGCACGTTTTTCGGCAAGAGCGGGCAACTGATTCCGGCGCCGGCCATGCGCGGTCTGGCCATCGCCTACGTTCCGTTCTACGTCCTCGATGCATCGATGCTTTCGCGCAGCGCGATCGCGGCGTCTACTCATCTGATTTTGTTCATTGCCGTCTATCAGGCGATGGAATCAGCGCCCAAACCGACGCAGCGGCTGCTGACGGCGTCGATGATCGCGCTGGGCGGCATCGCCACCTCGACCCACATCGCCATCCTCCCGTTCGTCCTCCTGTTCGGCTTTCTGCTGCTGCGCCAGCTCATGCACCTCAGTCACGACGAGACGATCGCCATGACCGGCCGCGCCACGCCGGCGCTGCCGGCGTCGCGGGCGGCAACGTTTTATGTCTGCGGCGCGATGGCCTTCGGCGTCCTCTTCTTTCCGTTCCTGCCGCGCGTGCGCAATCCGCTGCTGCCCTCGATGGCGGGCTCGCTCGACCGCGCCACGACCGGCTTGAGCGAGTCGATCAACCTCAACGAGCCGCGCACGATCACCGCCGACAGCGCTGTCGTCAGCCGCGTCTGGATGGGGCAGGATGCGATCCCGTTTTTCACGCCGCTGCGCCTGAAGGGGACGATCTACGAACGCTTCGCGAACAACACCTGGTTGCAGGGCCGCTACCACTTCGCGCCGATCGATCCGCGCGACGGCACCGTTCGCCTGGAGCGCCCCGAAGGATTCACCAGAAGAGCCAGCGTGCAGCAGCGCTTTCCCGTCGGCAACCGCCTCTTCCTCCCGGTCGGGACGTATCAGGTCTCCTCCGTTGCCGCGCCAATCGTGGAAGGTCCGACGCGCGGCATCTACTCCGTCTGGCAGTCGCGCCGCGAAAGCCTGTCGTACGACGTCGACATCGCCCGCAGCACGACCCCTCGCTTTCCGCAACGCGTACGAGTGTCGAACTATCCCGTCACGCCGGCGGTTCGGGCGATGGCGGGGCAGATTGCAGGAAACGAGACCGATCCGCTCCGCCGCGCCGCCGCAATCGAGCGCTACCTCTCGACCCGATTCCGTTACGTCCCCGATCCAGCGTCGATCGGGCACACGATGAACGTCGATCAGTTTCTGCTGGAGGAGCACCGCGGCCACTGCGAGTACTTCGCCGCGGGCATGGTGGCGCTGATGACGGCGCTCGACGTCCCGGCGCGCATCGTCGGCGGTTTCTACGGCGGCACGCTCAATCCGCTGACCGGCTATTTCGTCGTACGGCGCGAGGATGCCCACGCCTGGGTGGAGGTGTGGGACGGCCAGTCGTGGCAAACGTTCGATCCGACGCCGGCGGGGCTGCGTCCCGGCAACACCCACGACGGCCTCCTCCGCGCCTACGCCTCGGCGTTTGGTGACTGGATCAATTACTTCTGGGACCGCCACATCCTGACCTTCGGCCTCGGCGATCAGATCGCGCTGGCCAGCGACTTGATCGATCAATTCCGCGCCGCCATTGCGTCGGTACGAGAGATGTTGCGAGGCGCCGCGCAGAGAACCTTCGCGCCGAACTACGCCATGTTTCTCGGAGCGCTGCTCGCCGCCGGATTAGTCGCGGCCGCGCTGTTGCGCCGGCGCCAGTCGCCGTTCACTCTTCTGGCCGCGCACCTCCGCCGGCTCGGCATCGAAGTCGGTCCATCGACGACGATGGAGGAAGCGCTCGACGAGCTGCGCCGAACGCAGCCGGCCGCCGCGATGTCTCTCTTGCCGCTGATCGAACTGTACGAAGCGGAGCGATTCTCGGCGAGCGCCGAGTCGGGAAGGTTGCGCAGGATTCGAAAAGGGCTGGCGGAGTTGGCGACGTAGCCCACGACTGTCATCCTGAGCCGCCGAAGGACACGAAGTGCCGGAGGACGGTCGAAGGACCCCCTGCGTTTGTGCGAG
>JAXDGW010000095.1:0-11525 GCA_034664845.1 Thermoanaerobaculia bacterium
GCACCTGTGCTCACGCGAAGCCGCGAAGAACGCGAAGAAGAATCGCGAGGAAGTAATCGAGAATCCCAGGGAAAGGCGCCAACGACATGAGCGAATTGACTGAACAGCTCCGTCGCGAGCTAAAAGATCGCGAGTACCGCGAGGGGTATGACGAAGCCTTGCTCGATCATCGGATCGCGACCCAGATCCGAGTGATTCGAGAGCAGCGCGGCCTGACCCAGTCTCAATTGGCGGAAGCCGCGGAGATGAAGCAATCCCGCATTTCGCACATGGAGGATGAGGATTACGGCTCCTGGTCCGTCAACACCCTGCTCCGAATCGCGCATGCGCTTGGGGTTCGGCTGAAGGTCGAATTTGTCGAGTGGGGCGACATCCTCACCGAGGTCGAAGCATCGGACCGCAGTCACCTGCAACGCCGGCGATTTGAAGACGATCCTGCGTTTCAGGCAGAAGACACCTCCGCGACCGTGGAGATGGAAGCTACACTGGCTTCTCGTTGAGGCTGGCGGGTAGCGCGACGTGCTGCTCATCGAAAAAAACCGTTTCACGCGGAGACGCGGAGGACGCGAAGTTTTTCTCCGCATCTCCGCGCCTCCGCGTGAAACGGCTTCACTCAACACTTGCCCTTCGACTCGTTCCGTCTCCTGCTATAATCCCCGGCTTGTTCTAAGGTAAATTTTTCCGATGAACGGTGATTACGACTCGACGACTACGGTCGAGATCTTTGGACAGACGTACAACGTTCGTGGAGAGGGAGACCCGAACTATTTAACGGAGCTTGCGCGGTTCGTCGATTCCAGGATGCGCGAGGTCGCAGCGCAGGTCGCTACGGTCGATCCCATGAAAATCGCCATCCTGGCGGCTCTCAATATCGCCGATGAGTTTTCCCGATTCCGGAAAGAGCGCGACAACGCGGTCGGTATCTGGATCGAGAAAACAGAGGAAATGTCGGAGCGGCTCGGGAAGATCATCACCTGAGTCTCAGTTTGTAGACAGGCAGTTTTCGGAGTCCCTGCAGAGTTCGTGATGAACGATCTAACTCTTGAACCGATGCTTTTTTCTTACTTCGGGTGCTCGCGTCTTCGGGCCGCGTGCACGCCGTCCTTCCGAGTGGAGACATTCGGAACATGGAGACGGTAGCCAAAACGGCACGGGTAGAGCGCCCAACCTGTTTCTGCAGGTTCAAGTAAGAATCCAACACACGGCTCAGGCGGGGTTCTCCGAAATTTCCTGGCGAGAGAAACGCGCAAGCCTCCCGGACAGGGGGGTGCAGTTTGAGTATCAATGGATATGTGATTGCAGTGCTCATCGGCGTCGCGGGTGCCTTCGTGCTCGCCGCTCTCTGGGCAGCCGTTTACCGGAAGCGTGGTGCCGCGCAGATCGACGAGGCGCGCCGTAACGCCGACCGGATCCTCGAGGACGCCCGCAAATCGGCTGAGACCAAGAGCAAGGAAGCCGACCTCGAGGTCAAAGAAAAACTTCTGCAGATGCGGTCGGACTTCGACCGCAAGTCGCAGCAGCGCAACGACGAGCTGAAAACCAGCGAGAAGCGCCTGCAGCAGAAGGAAGAAAACCTCGACAAGAAAACGCAGCAGCTCGACACCCGCATGGCCGAGGTCGAGAAACGCGACCGCGGGATCGGCGAGCGCGAGAAGACGCTGGAGCAACGCGAAGGCGAGCTCGGCGAGCTCGTCGAGGCGCAGCGCCACAAACTCGAACAGGTGGCCGGCTTGACGACCGAAGAGGCCAAGCGGGAGCTGATCCGCGGCATCGAGAACGAGGCCAAGCTCGACGCGGCGCAGATCATCAAGCGCATCGAGACCGAGGCCAACGAGCACGGGAACCTCAAAGCTCGCAAGATCCTCGGCATGGCCATTCAGCGCATGGCCTCCGACTACGTGGCCGAGAACACCGTCTCCGTCGTCGATCTCCCCAGCGAGGACATGAAGGGCCGCATCATCGGCCGCGAAGGACGCAACATCCGCGCGCTCGAACTGGCTACCGGCGTTGATCTCATCGTCGACGACACGCCGGAAGCGGTCATCCTCTCCGGCTTCGATCCCATCCGCCGCGAGATCGCACGCATCTCACTCGAGCGCCTCATGCAGGACGGCCGTATCCATCCGGCCCGCATCGAGGAACTGGTCGAAAAGGTTCGCCAGGAGCTCGATCAGAAGCTGTTCGAGGAAGGGGAGGCCGCGGCCTTCTCCCTCGGCATCACCGATATCCATCCCGAAGTTCTGCGCCTCCTCGGCAGGCTTCGCTATCGCACATCGTACGGACAGAACGTGCTGATGCACTCCCTCGAAGTGGCGCAGCTTGCAGCGCTCATGGCCGTCGAGTTGGGCGTCAACGACACGATCGCCAAACGCGGCGGATTGCTGCACGACATCGGCAAGTCGATCGACCGCGAGATGGAAGGAACGCATCTCGAGCTCGGACGCCAGGTGCTCGAAAAGTACGGTGAGAAGCGCGAGATCATTCACGCCATGGAATGCCATCACGGCGACTACGACCCGACGACGGTCGAGGCCGTGCTGGTCAACGCTGCCGACGCGCTGTCTGCCGCGCGTCCGGGTGCGCGCCGCGAGATTCTCGAGAACTACGTTCATCGTCTCGAGCGTCTGGAAGGGATCGCCAACTCGATGGAAGGCGTCTCGAAGAGCTTCGCCATCCAGGCCGGGCGCGAGCTTCGCATCATCGTCAACGCGGAAAAGATCAGCGACGAGCAGTCGATCTGGCTGTCGAAAGATGTCGCCCGCAAGATCGAAGCAGAGTTGCAGTATCCGGGTCAGATCAAGGTCACAGTGATCCGGGAAATGAGAGCGGTGGATTACGCGAAATAGCTTGTTAGCTCTTAGCTCTCAGCTCGTAGCTCTTAGGAGTGACGGGCTGGGAGCTGGAGGGTTTTCCTAACAGCTAAGAGCTAACAGCTAAGAGCTACAAAACCCAACACATGATCCGCATCCTCTACATCGGCGACGTCGTCGGCCAGCCGGGCCGCAAGGCACTGCATCAGAAACTCAATCACGTGGTCGATCGGGAGAAGATCGACTTCACGATCGTCAACATCGAGAACGCCGCGGGCGGGTTTGGTGTGACCGAGGCGATCATGCACGAGTTGAGTGAGCTGCCGATTCAGGCGTATACCTCCGGCAATCACATCTGGGACAAGAAAGACTTCGTCGACAACTACGATCACTACGAGCACGTGATCCGGCCGGCGAACTACCCGCAGGCGAATCCCGGCAAGGGACGCGTCATCCGCCAGACTGCGGCCGGCGTGAATGTCGCCGTCGTGCAGGTGATGGGAAACGTCTTCATGCCGCCGTGCGACAACCCGTTCTACGTCATGGAGCGTGAGCTGAAAGAGATCGGCGACGCGGCGAAGGTCATCGTCGTCGACATTCACTGCGAGGCCACCTCGGAGAAGCAGGCCATGGGCCGGCATCTCGATGGCCGCGTCTCCGTCGTGGTCGGAACGCACACGCACGTGCCGACCGCGGACGAGCGGATCCTGCCGATGGGCACCGCGTTTCAGACCGATGTCGGGATGACGGGCGCGTACGACTCGATCATCGGTTTCCGGCCCGATGAGGTGCTCTACCGCTTTCTGATGAACACGCCCAAGAAGCTGGAAGTGGCCAAGCGCGACATCCGGCTCTCCGGCGCGATGATCGAAGTCGATGAAACGACGGGCCGCGCGGCGAGCATCATCCGCATCTCCGAGAAAGTCGAGGACTAGCCTTGCGCCTCGGCGTGATCACGCTCGGGCACGTGCACGCGGACGAGCTCGCGGCTCTCACGCCGCATCTGCAGCACATCGAGCAGCTCGTGCTCGACGTGCCGTTCGCCGATCCGCTGACGAAGCATCGTGCGGAGTTGAATCGCGCCGTCGATGCAGCCTCGGACGACTGGCTGCTCATCGTCCGCGAGCGCGAAGTCGTCGATGATGCCGTCGCCGCCGAGGTGGTGGCAGCGATGCGCGCGCAAACGGCGTGGGGATTCCGGATCCGTTCCGTGCCGATGTACGCCGGCAAACCGCTGCGCATCGGCATCGATGACGGCGAGCTCCGGCTGTTTCATCGAAGGCACCTTCTGCGCCGCGGCGAGCTCGGCGTGCAGGGGACGGTCGTGCGTCTGAACAACGTGCTCCGATCGATGAGCTTCGACTCGGCGGAGGCGCATCGCGACTACCTGGCGAAGAACGGCGTGCCGCACTCGCTCCTGCGCCGGTTGCTGCTTTTCGCGCATCACGCCTTCGTCACGCGGGCGCGCGACGCGAACACGCTGCGCTATCTCTGGATCGAGGCGGGATACGACCACGGTTGATCCTCTGTGCTCTTTGTGTCTCTGTGGTGGTGGGGTTTTGGTTTTCACCCAACAGTGACCGAAAAGTGTCTGTCGCACGAACCATCAGCTCATCGCCGTAAGAACGGACGAGCAAGGCTCCCCCTCCCGGCAAGTGACTCCCGTCAGGCCTGCTGCTGTTGTTGCGTGAGTGGCTTATCCGAAAGTGCTCGCAGCGTTCCGTTTGCGCGGAACTGCCGCGGCGACATTCCGAAGCGCTCGCGGAACTGCTGCCGGAAATAGTTCTCCGAGTCGAAGCCGCAGCGGCGGGCGATCTGCGACACGCGCATGTTCCCCCCCTTCAGCAGACGGGCAGCTTTCTCCAGCCGCTTCTCTTTCAGGAAGTGGCTGAGCAAACGGCCGGTCATGCGATGGAAGCGGCCGGAGACATACTGCCTCGTGTAGCCGAGCTCCTTCGTCACCGCTTCGACGGTGAGCTCCTCATCGGCCTTCATGCGGCGGCGAACCGTCTTGATCAGACTGCGTAAGAGGCCATCCATTGCGGTCCTCCTCGTTGAAGCGCCGGGTCAGCCGCTGTACCCTTGCGGTTCAGCAGGCCGGTCCAGCTATTAATCGATTTAATTGTGGCGAGATTATAGCTCAGAATCGGCGGGAGAGATTGTGGAAGAGTCAACTTTTATGCGAAGCGTGACGTTGTTCGTCGAATTCGGCGAGGAAGAGCTGGCCGCGGTTGGCCGCTCCATGGTCATGAGCCGGTTCGGACCGGGCGATGCCATCCTCGAGGAGGGGAACGCCAACCGTGCCCTGCACGTCCTGCGAAGCGGCCGGATCCGCGTGTCGCGCCGCGTCGGCGACAGCGAAGTCTCCCTCTGCGATCTCGTCGCCGGTCAGACCTTCGGCGAGCTTTCGATCATCGAGGACGGCGTCGCTTCCGCCACGCTGCGGGCCGTCTCCGACACCGAGATCATGTCGATGCCGATGCAGGCGCTGGCGCTCTTCCTCCAGCAGCATCCCGCGGCCGCCAGCAAATTCTGGCGCGCCATCGCCGTCGAGCTGCGCCGCCGTCTGCTCCAGACCAACGATGTCGTCAGCAGCTACTTCGAGATCAATCGCAACCTCGTCGAGAACCCGACGTTCCGCGAGGCCTACGCGATGTGCAATCGATAGCCTCATGACCTTCGCGCCGGTCCAGAAGGAAGTCGACGACTACATCTCCCAATTCAAGGAAGGCTACTTCCCGCCGCTGTCGATGCTGGCGCGGATGACCGAGGAGCTCGGGGAGCTGGCGCGCGCGCTGAGCCACCAGGCGGGATTCAAGAAGCCGAAAAGCGGCGAGCCCGCCGGCGAAGTCGCAGACGAGTTGTGCGATCTGATCTTCGTCGCCGTCTGCCTCGCGAATTCGCTGGACATCGATCTCGATGAAGCCTTCGCCGCCGCGATGACAAAGTACCGGGTGCGCGATGCGGATCGCTGGACGAGGAAGTAGGGGTAACCACGCTGTCATCCTGAGCCGCCGAAGGACACGAAGTGCCGGAGGACGGTCGAAGGACCCCCCGCGCTTTTGCAGGGTCGGGCGGCGGCAAACAAACCATCAAACAAACCAGGCAGAAAGCGCAGGGGGTCCTTCGACGTCCTCCGGCACTTCGTGTCCTCCGGCAGTCTCAGGATGACAGCAGGCGCCCTACGTTTCCCCCATCCTCTCCAACTCATCCCCCATCAGCCGGAACACCGTCCACTCATCCATCGGGCGCGCGCCCAGCGATTTGTAGAACGCGATCGCCGGCTCGTTCCAGTTGAGTACCGCCCACTCCACGCGGCCGCAGTTGCGGTCCCTCGCGATCTGCGCGAGGCGGACCAGCAGCGCTTTGCCGTAGCCGCGGCCGCGAAACTCAGGCTTGACGAAGAGGTCCTCGAGGTAGATGCCCGGTTGGCCGAGGAAGGTGGAGTAGTTGTGAAAGAAGAGGGCGAAACCGGCCGGCGCTCCATCCTCTGACGCGATCAACACCTCGGCCAATCGCATCGATCCGAACAGCGTCGATCGCAACTGCTCCTCGGTGGCCACCACCAGATGCGCGAGCTTCTCGTACTCGGCCAGATCGCGAATGAATTGCAGGATCACCGGGACGTCGGCTTCCGTCGCTTCTCGAATTTCGAATGTCATCGTGCATGCGATGATATCGGCTATGCGTGTGCTGATGATTCTGAGTGTGATCGCCGTGGCGGCGCTGGCGTATGGCGGCGTTTCGGAAACCACCGGCACGACAGCCTCCAGCGTGGTTGCGCACTCCCAAACAGCTCCTCCCGCGGCGCGCCACCTCGAAGTGAAGGTCACGCCGGAGATGATTCGCCACAGCCGCATCTACGACGTGCTCTACTTCACCGACGTCGTCTACGGCATCGGCGTTCTGCTGCTCATCCTCGCCGCAGGCTGGTCCGCGCGCATGCGCGACTTCGCAGCTCGGATCGGGCGATGGCCATTCGTCGCGGCGATGCTGTATTTCGTGCTGTTGTCACTTCTCACGACCGCGTTCAGCTTTCCGCTCGACTTCTACGGCAGCTTCATCGTGCCGCATCAGTTCGACCTCACGAACCAGACGTTCGCCGGATGGTTCGGCGATTTCGCCAAAGGCCTCGGCGTCAACCTCGTCATCGGCGCGCCGATCGCGGCACTGGCGCTCCTCGGCATTCGTCTCATCCGCCGCTGGTGGCTCGTGCTCTGGCTCGGATCGATCCCGCTGATCCTCCTCGGCGTCCTGGCGACGCCGCTGATCATCGATCCGCTCTTCAATGACTTCCAGCCGTTGCGCGATGCCTCGCTGCGCCAGGCGCTGCTCGACGAAGCGTCCCACGCCGGCATCGAGCAGAGCCGCGTGTACGAGGTCAACAAGTCGAAGCAGACGAAAGAAATGAACGCGTACGTCACCGGCATCGGCCCCTCGGCGCGGATCGTCATGTGGGACACGCTCCTGGCGAAGCTCGATCGCGACGAGATTCTTGCGGTAATGGGCCACGAGATGGGTCACTACGTTCTCAAGCATCTCTGGAAAGGAATCGCTTTCGGCGTCGCCATTTCCTTCCTCGGCTTCTGGATTGCGCAGCGCCTCTTCGAATGGGGTCTGGCTCGATGGGGCGCTCGTTGGAGCGCCGGCGATCGCGGCGATCCTGCCGCGCTGCCGTGGCTGCTGGCGGTGAGCAGTCTGCTCGCGTTTCTGCTATCGCCGGTCTACTCCAGCTATTCGCGCCATGTCGAACATCAATCGGACGTCTTCGGCCTCGAGCTGACGCACAAGAATGAGGCGATGGCCAGCTCGTTCGTGAAGTTCGCCGAGGATTCGAAAGCCGATCCGCGGCCGCCGCGCTTCATCGAATGGTGGCGCTACTCCCACCCATCCCTCGGACGCCGCATCGATTTCGTCCTCACCTACAAACCGTGGGAGAAAGGGCAGCCAAACCAGCTCTGGCATCCGGAAGCGAAGTGAGCGACGTTCGCTGCCCGGGCTGCGGCCTCGTGATGCCGTCGAGTGAGCGCGCCACGTACGACGGCTACTTCAACGCATCGGCGGAGTGCTGGATGCTGTTCACCGAGGTGATCGGCGCGGAGTTCAGTGACGCGGTACTCTTTGGGAAGGTCCACCAGCTCACCGTCGACGCCTACGCCGTGCAACATGCCGGTGGACGTCATCCCGACAAATCGGTCGCCGTGCATTTGACGGGATTGCATCTCGCGATCGAGCACGGCATCCCTGCTCCCTCGATCGCGCCATACCTGCAGCAACTGGCCACGAACGTCCGCGAATGGCCGCACTTCGAGCCGCCCTCAGAACCGTGGCCACTCACGATCTTCGACGTAGCAATGGTCAGCGATCACGTCGCCGCCGTTCGCGAGTGGAGCGCGAAAGTGTGGAAGGGATGGGCGCGGCATCATGCGGTAATCGCGGAATTCGTCGCCGCGCATCTTGGCCACTTGAAACCCTGCTGAGCACGCCTGTCACAGTCGCGCAGACTCGGGTTGATGTTTGCCATGCTCTCCTTCGCGACCTTCGCGGCTTCGCGTGAGAAAAGTGTCCGCGCTCTGTGGTTCACCAAAGACGTCCGACCTACCGCACCATCTCGATGAACCGATTCGCGATCGCGGCGTCGAACTGTGTGCCAGCGTTTTCGGCGATCATCGCCAGGATGGCCTGGCGGGGCTGCGCCGGCTTGTAGTTCTCGGTCGAGATCATCGACTCGTAGACGTCGCAGACCTGGATGATGCGGGAGAGGCGGGGGATCTCCTCGCCGTGCAGCTCATTCGGGAAGCCGGTGCCGTCCCAGCGCTCGTGATGGCAGAGAACGGCGCGGGCGATCTCGTGGCCGAAGACCGGCTCGACCATCGCGGCGCCGACCGTTGTGTGCTCGCGCAGGAGGTGGATCTCGTCGAGTGTGATGTCCGTTTTGCGGTAAAGGCGGTCGTAGTCGAGGAGTCGCATTCCGACATCGTGGACGCGCGCCACGATGCGCACGTTGTCGATTTCGGCAGGCGGCAACTCGAGGTAGCGGGCCAGCGATTCGGCGCGCTCGACGACGATATCGGAGTGATTGCGTAACTCCGGGTACTTCGAGAAATCGGGCTCGAGCAGAACCATGGCCGAGCGCTCTCGTTGCGACCGCAGCGCCGTCCGATTCATCGAGTGCTCGATCGCAGCCTGCAACTGGTTGAGCATCGCCGCCAGCATCTCGTGTGACGCGCGGTCGGGAGTCGAGCTGAACGCGACAGTGAGATAGAGCGATCGAACGGATCCTGCCACCACCGGCGCGGTGAAAACCTTCTCCATCTGCGCGGCCATCAGCGAGGTCGTGCCCGGGCCGAACGGCAGTTGCACGCTCAGCCGCGTATGCCCGCCGGATTCGCCGCGTTTGGCCAGCCAGATGTTCAGCTTCGACTGCAGAAACGTCGACGCCTCTTCCGAGAGCACCGCCTTCGCTGCGATCTCCTGCACCCCTCCCATGTGGCCGAATGCCGAGAACGACGCCACCGCCACGCTCGGGATGAGGAGGATGGCCCGCAGCACATCGCGCACCGCGGCCAGCTCACTCTCCGTCAACGACTCCGGTGGAGGCGGCAGAACGAGGCGATTTGCCGTCGCGCGTCCCTCGATGATCAGCGCCGAGAGGCGAGGCACGCGGCTGCCTGGCGCGGGCACTGCCGCCTTCGCGGGAGCGGTGGAGGTCGCCGGAGCGGACTTCGGCGTGGCCGTCGACGAAGGGGGGCGCGCCGACTCTGCCGCCCCCGATGGCAACGGCGCCGAATTGATGGCGACATTGCCCGGCACCACATTGAGATGTTCCTCGGGGTGCGCAAGCGAGATGAAGCGCTGACCGAATACGTTCTTGTTCGCAAACAGCTCTGCCATCCGCTCGGCGATCTTTTGCGCTTTCGGAAGGTCACTGTTATCGAAGGGCTGCTTCTGCGCCTTGTCGCGCATGTCGATCAGTCCGACGAGCTGTCCGCGGTTATAAATTGGCGCGGCCAGCAAGCGGTCGCTTGCCGACTCGTACATGATCTCGGAGAAGCGCGGATCGGCACTGAGGCCATTGATGAAAAACGCCGACCGTCCGCGGCCGCAACGATCGACGATCGGATCCTTGCGGTCGACCGACTGCCGGATCGCGCCCTTGAATCCGTACTCCGTGACGATCTCGAACCGGCCGATGCTGTCGTAAAGAAAGAGTGCGGCCTTTGTGGCGCGGATCTCCACGGCACAGTCGTAAAGGACCTCTTTCAGTTTCGGCTGAAGCTCTTTGACCTCGGGGTTCACGTGCGGGATTGTAAGGCGTGAGAGGGTAATCGCGATGTGACCGCCGGCCCTTGTCGTTCAATGATTTCCTGCCACCTCGAATTCAATGGCTACCTCGGCGCCGTCGTGATCTTCAGTTTGACCATCCGATCCTCATTGCGTGCCAGATCAGGCACCGAAATGACCCAGGCCCGATCCTCCGGCATTGCTGTCAACGCTAAATTGCGCTTCATGAGGAAGTCCCCCGCAACGACGACCTCCGTCGTTAGAGGCGGCATCCAGACCATCACGCTCGGATTTTCGATTGGCCTCCCACCACGGTTCGTCATGCGGAGGAGAAAGTAGCGGCGATTCGACAGGCGCTCGACGCTGAACGTGAAGCGTTCCGCCCGCGCTTCACGCCGCGATTCGGCAGTGAGCGTTTTCGCCAACGCTACCGCGCCGACCGCTCCCTCCGACACCGGTTGCCCCGACACCCATCGAAATGCCGTTCGCACCAGGAGCAGGATCTGCCGGTCGTCCTTCGCCACCAGCGCATCGGGATCGAACCCCATCCAGACATAGCGGGCGCCGCCATCTTCCATATGCATCACCGCCGCGCGCGCCTTGTCGCGCCAACGGGCGTCGACGACCATGTGAGGCGATTCTTTCAGCAGTGCAACCGGCACCCGCTGCATCTGCACCTCCGAGCCCGGATTGAGGCGCGCCAGAAGAGGCGATACCGATTCCGACAATTTGATCGACGAATCCGACAATCCTATTTCCGCGCTCAACTGCAGTTTGCCGATCGGCGTAACAGGCGGATAGCCTGCAAACGCAAGCGAGCCGCCGCGGCGGACGAATGTTTCCAGGAGCACGGCCAGCCGCGGGGGGAGGGCGGGGACATCGCAGAAAACAACCACGCCCTCGATTGGATCAAACTTCTCCAACGGGACCAGCGTTGCCTGGAGGCCCGCTCTTGTGAGCAGATTCACCCAGGCCGCTGCCAGCCGTGAATTTGCATCGATCGTGACGACTGTGACTTTCGGAAGCGGCTCCGGCGCGACGATCAGCGACTGCTTCTCGAAAAACGACCAGAGCGCAACGGCGCCGATTGCGATCACGACGGCCATCACCACGCCGTAAATGGCGAGGTGCTTCCAATGGACGTGTGGGTCGTGATGACGGGCCATCGTAGCGCTGCGGTTCCGGGCACCGGACGGACCGGGCGAATCCGGTCAGTCCGGTACGCAGCACGTTCTATTTCGGCACGTATTGGTTGAAGAACACCTTCGTCTCACCGTCCTGCCGCAGCTCCGCGGCAGTCTTGGGGCGCCGTGCTTCGCGAACTTTGTAGGCGAAGTACGATGCCACGGCGAGAATCAGCGTGACCACGATGGAAACGAAAATGACAGTAGCGAGAATGTTGACCCAATCGAATCTCATGGCTTAAATGCG
>JAXDGW010000096.1:0-7870 GCA_034664845.1 Thermoanaerobaculia bacterium
GCCGAAGGACGTCGAAGGACCCCCTGATTCTGTGCGATGGTTTTTCTTGCCCTTCCCATAGGCACAAGACAAGGGGGTCCTTCGACCGTCCTTCGGCACTTCGTGTCCTTCGGCGGCTCAGGATGACAGTGTTGGCGTGACTACGGCCGCTGCCATCGCCTCGCGCGTCCCCGCTCGCGCGGGAGCTCGCGGCGGCGGTCGCCGAACTCGCCGAACATCCCCGGGAACGTGGCGCGCATTCGCTCGAGATCGGGATCGCGCGGCCAGCGTTGCCAGATTTCGGAGCTGAGCGACTCGGCCTGCGGCTTGTCGCGTGTTGCGATCGCAAGGCCCAGGCGCGTGATCTTCTCCTCGCGTGCGCCGAGACGGTCGGTATCGTCCAGCGCCTTCTGCAGTTCCTGGCTGGCGTAGTCCATGTTGCGGTTGAAGAGCGCGATCGCCCCCATGCGGAAGTGCGCCTTCGCGTAGTGCGGGTCCTGCTGGAGAACGCGATGCAGGCTCTTTCGCGCTTCGATCGTGTCGCCGTCCTGAATCTGTTGCAGTGCCGTGGCGTAGAGCGCATCCGTTCCTGGCGCACTTTCCTGGGCGGCCTCGGTTTCCGTCGGAGCGGTCTCCGTTTCCTCTTCCGAGCCGGTTGTCGCTGTCGTCGTGCCGAGCTGGGACGCGGTCGTCGTCGTTTCATCGACGGTCGCATCGGGAGGCGCGGTCACGCTGACGGATGTCGATGACGGCGTCACGACCGCGGGCGCCGTCGTCGTGGTTTGCGTCGTCACCGGTTTTTCCTCGGAGCGGCGCGTCGCCACCACCGCCGCTGCTGCCGCGAGGACGATGACCATCACGACGATCACCGCCGCGATCGCGCCGCGCCGCTTCGGTCTTGCGGCCGGCTCCTGCACCGTCTGGAGTTGCGATCCGGTCCGGATCGTCGGCTCAGCGGAAGCGCTTACGGGAGATGCGGCAGCGAGGATCACGGTCGGCGCGCCTGCCTGCGGCGTGGTGTACGGCGCGGTCGATGCCCGTCCGATCTGCGCGTCGAGTGCAGTCACCAGTTCCGCAGCGGTAAACCGCTCGGCAGGGTTCTTTCGCAGCGAGCGCTCGATGATCGCGTTCATCCCCGGCGAGATACCGGGGTTGATGACGACGGCGTCCGTCGGCTCGTCGCGGATGATCTGCGTCATCGTCTCGGTGATCGTCTCGCCTTCGAACGGACGGCGGCCGGTGGCCATCTCGTACAGCACGACACCGAGGGAGAAGACATCGGTGCGGCCGTCGAAGATCTTGCCGAGGGCCTGCTCGGGGGACATGTAGTGAACGGTGCCGAGGATCATCCCCTGCTGCGTGACGAACGTTTCGGGCGAGGCTCCCGGCGCGCCGACCTGCTTGGCGATCCCGAAGTCGAGCACTTTGACGCGATTGCCGGTAACGATGATGTTGTCAGGCTTGATGTCCCGGTGCACGATGCCCTTCGCGTGCGCCTCGGCCAGCGCGTCCGCGACCGCGCGCCCGATCCGGCAAATCTCCGCTTCCGCAAGCCCGCCGCGCTTGATCACCTTCGTCAGCGAATCGCCTTCGACAAACTCTTCGACGATGAAGATGTTCTCGCCGTCCTGCTCGATCGAGTGAATCGTGGCGATCGACGGGTGGTAGAGCTGGGCCGCCGTTCGCGCTTCGCGCTTGAGCCGCGCGATCGCGTCGGCATCGGCAACGAAGGTCTGCGGCAGCACCTTGATCGCAACCACGCGCCCGAGCCGCGAATCCTCGGCGCGCCAGACTTCTCCCATTCCACCAGCACCTACGCGGGAGAGCAGACGATACGGGCCGAGTTGCTGTTCAGGGGATAGCACCGGCGCATTGTAGCGACGCGGTATGGCCGTTGCAGCAGTTCGAGGGCGAAGATTGCGTCATGACTGAACAAAAACCGTGTGTCCGATGCGAGCGGCAGATCGATGCGTATGCTCGCGCCTGTGTTTATTGCGGCTGGGATCAGGGTCTTCCGAAGCCCGCCGAAACGGCCGCGCCTCCCATTGCGCACCCGTACGTGCCTCCACCCGACAATCGGACTCGCAACCGCCTCCTCGGCGCGGGCGCATTCGTAGTGCTCGTGATCATCGCGTTCTTCGGCGGCTCGCTCATTCATCGCTTCGAACCGAAGGAACCTGCCAGCGTGGCGCAAAACGCGGCGCCCGCAGCGGCGCCCGAGGGCGGCTCAAAGCCCCGCACCACTGTTGTGCTGGTGCCGGTGGACGGTGACGGCGCCATGCAGGATCAGCCGCCGGTGACCAGCGCTCCCGCGCAACAACCTGGCGCCGGCAACGCGGCCGTCAACATCGACCGCACCGATGCGACGGCTCTTCCCTCCGAGGCGTACTCGATCGCGGCGCGGCGAGCCCTGGCGGAGCGCCAGACGCGTCCGAACAATGGAATGGTCGATCCGCGCACGATCGCGGGCGGCGTCGAATCAGCCCCCGCTCATTCCGCGCCTTCAGCACCTTCCGCGCCTTCCGCGCCGGTGCAACGCGCGGTACGCGTCACCCGTACCCAACCGGTCCCGCTTTATCAGCCGGTTCCGCCGATGCAGGTTTATCGCGAGGCCAACGCGCGGCTGATCCTCACGGTCGGTACCGAGGGCCACGTGCGCGCCATCAACATCGCGCGATCGATTCCGGGCGAGATGCCGCGGCTCATCGCCGCCGTGCAGAACTGGCGCTTCCGGCCCGCAACCGAAAACGGCCAACCCGTGACATCGACCTTCGCTGTCGATATAACAGTGCGACCACGATGACTGCCGATCCGCAAACTGCCGCTCCCGATCGCATCGCCTGCGCTGCATGCCGGCACGAGATCGATGCCGTCGCCAGACTCTGTCCCTATTGCGGCGCCGACCCTCGCACGGGCGCGAAGCCGGTCGACACGCAGGCGATGCTCAACCAGGTCTTCCAATCGCGGAAGACATCGACGTCAGCGACCGTCGTCGAGTTCGCGCGGCAACGGCAGGGCGTCGTCGTCGCGATCGGCGTCGGCCTCGTCATCCTCATCCTGGCCGGACTGCACGAATACGTGACCCGCCGCAACGCGCGCGATGTCTCCGCGGCCGCAGCCATCCCGCTGACCGAAGTCACCGACCTCACCAACCAGCAGGATGAAAACCGCCCGCTGCCGATGCCCGACCTGAAGTACACGTTCGACGGACACCCGCAAACGATGCGTACGTTCGTTACCGAGCCCGGCGCGGTGACGCCACCCGAGGTGCTCGCCGCGCAACAGGCGGCTGCGCAAACTGCGGCGGCGGCTGCGGCGGCGAAACCGGTGGCCGGGCAGCCCGCTGCGCCAGTGCAACCGGGAGTTGGAGCTGCGCCGCAGCCCGCTGCACCGAAGGCATCGCTGTTCCAATCGGCGCGTCCCGGCGGGCACTAGTTTTTCTAGTCTCTTTCTTGAGTCTGAACCAACTCCTCAATCGAGCGCCTTCTCCCCACGCGCTTTTCAGCGTGGGGAGAAGGTGGCCGAAGGCCGGATGAGGGGCCGAGGGCCGTACTAAGATCGCGCCATGCTGCTGCAACTCATCGTCGTCATCGCCGCCGTGATCCTCATCGGCTGGCTCGCTGCCTGGATGCTGGCCCAGAAGCCGGTGACGAACGCGCAGCAACTCATCCAACAACATCGCTACGCCGAGGCCGTCACCGCGGCGACGAACGATCCCCTCCACCGCGCCGAGGCGCTCAAACTCCTCGGCCGTTTCGATGACGCGATCGTCGCCCACCGTCAATCGAATGATCCCGCCGCCCGCGAAGGCATCGCCCTCTCCCTCGCTCACCTCGGGCGCGACCTCGACGAGGCGAAACGATTGATGGAGGAGACGATCGCGCTCCATCCCCAGATCCAGGAGTTCCAGGCCCTCGGCCTCGCGTACATCCAACTGCGCCGCGGCGACCGCGACGATGCGCTCCGGATCTTCGCCGACAACGCCGAGCTCCTCGAGACGAGATTCCGGGACGACTACACCGATCCCGATCCACTCCTCGCCGAGACGCTGGTGATGTTCGCTGCGTTATCCGAGGCCGCGGGCGATCCGTCCCGCGCCTCCGCGTTGCGGGCCAAAGCAGCGCTGTGGGCGCCGGGGAGTGTGTGGAGCGGGGTATCTGCGTAGCCTTCTCACGCGAAGTCGCGAAGACGCGAAGGTTTTCTCCGCGACTCCGCGACTCCGCGTGACCGGTCTCTCTTACTTCCCCGCCACCGTCGCCGTGACGACGACGATCAGCGCCTTATCGCCCATCGTCGTCGTGCCGATGACCACCTTCTCGTTCTGGCGGATTGACACCGGCGTCTCGAAGCCGACGGACTGGTACTGGATCGGTTGCGCACCGCCGACGGTGATGGGGACGCGCATCGAGAATTCGAAGTTCGCGATGTCGATCGAGGGGTGCTCGGAGCCGGTGGTGGTGATTCGGACCAGGCGGTAGTTGTAGAGGATCGGCTGACCTTCGCGAACCGTCATGCCGAGGAGCGTGGGCTCGGCGACGCCGGATCCGTTGATGCCGTTGCCGGGCTTCGTGCGCTGCACGACCGCAGTCATCAGGCCGTAGTGCGCGTAGCGAAGCGTCGACTGGAGCTGCTTGACGACGGTCGCCAATTCCTCGGGGATGCTTTCGGCGCCAGCGAGCGGCGTCTTCGAGCCGATCAGCACGGAGATTTTCATCTCGATGTCCGGCGTATCGGCGACAGGACGGTCGAGGCGCGAGATGGCACCTTCGATGGCGACGATGTTCTCTTTGAAATCGCGCACGGTGATGGTGTGCAGGTCTTCGTTGATGCTGAGAGCCGCGCCTTTGAACCCGCTGCCGAGGAGCTTGACGGACGAGGCGATGTCGCGCGCCTCACGGCTGTGAACCTCGAAGACTTTGCTTTGCATCTCGCGTGTCGTGTTGTACTCGTCCGCCGCTTTTTCCTGAGCCAGGGCGACGGTGGAGATGAGTAGTGAAGCGATGATGACGATGAGTCGTTTCATGATTTGCCTCCTGTTGGTGTTGTCGGGGTCTGGCTCGCGATCCAGATGATGCGGACGTCGGGATCCGGCGTCCGGAATTCAAGGCGGATGGTTTGGTAGTCGGGGTTTTGCGGCGGCCGGTGCTTCGGCCGGAAGACGGCGCGGGCAACCGGCTGGGGAGTTGACGTCCTGTTTTCGTAGGTCGGACTCTCCAGTCCGACTGCTCGTGTTGTCGGACTGAGAGTCCGGCCTTCGCCCACGGTGGCAATCGTTTGCGGTTGCGCTGTCTCGGGCCGGCTCACAACCGGTGAGACCGCCGGGGCCACACTAGTCTCTTTCATTGGCGCGACCGTGTGCGGCTTCGTAGCGACGAGTGGTGTTTGCGGTTGTCGTCTGGCGTTGAAGGTGATGCCGAGGGCGATGACGATCGCGGCAGCGATGGCGAAGCGCAGGACGAGCGGCATCCAGCGGCGGCCGTTTCGCGACGAGATCGTGGTCATGACGTTGGCGCGGATCGCGGCGAGATCGTCGTCAGTCAGCGGTTGCGTGGAACGGAACTCGGTCATCTTCATTGCGCACCTCCGCGGCGTGCTTCGATCCAGACGCGCAACTTCGCGCGGGCTTTGCTGATTTGCACGCGCACCGTCGCCGGCGTGCTTCCGAGAATCGCCGCCACTTCGTCGGTCGGCAGTTCTTCGACGTCGCGCAGGATGATGGCCAGCCGTTCTTTCGGCGGCAGCGCGTCGATGGCGCGCGTCAGCAGCGCAACCTCATCTCTTGCGGCAAGATCGTCGTGCGCGGATCGGGCGTTACTCGCGATCGTCATCGCGGAATCGAACGGCGCGAAAATCCAGCGCCGTCTGCGCTTCTTCTCCAGATCGCGGCAGACATTGACCGTGACGCGGAACAGCCAGCCAAAGAAGTTCTGGCGCTCGTCGTAGCCGCGCAGATGGCGGTAGACGCGAAGGAACGTTTCCTGCGTCGCTTCCTTTACCTCTTCGGCATCCCCTAGGATTCGCCACGAAAGCAATGCGACACGTTGTTGCGATGCGAGCATGATCTCCTCGAAGGCACGCTCGTCACCCTCACGGGCCAGGCGAATTGCCGCGAGGAGCGCCGGCGCCGTATCCGATGTCCTCGGCGCCGCCTCTACCTCAATCGTCAACAGCGCCTCGGCGGTCATCGTTCGTGCGTTCTCAAACAACCTCTACTCGGGTGGGGAGGAGATCGTTTATAGGACGGGAACGATTGAGCGAGGATGCGGCAGAGCTGTCATCCTGAGAGCTTGTGCAGGAATCAGGTGAATCCAGGTTTTGCCATTGGGTTGAGGCGATGGACACGGCGCAGCTGCCAGGTATGTGAGAAGGCAGACGGCGGCGTTCGGCGGGTTGTGAGAGCGTTGATCTTCCAGAACAGATTGGATTCGGTCGTCGGCCTGAGCGGTTCGGGTCGATTACTTCTTCTTCCCCCGAGCGCAGGCTAGATGAGAGCCCACGAGCGGCGCATGTTGTGAGTGATGGCCAGGAGGAGGACGACCGATCGCGCTTTCTGGACTCCTCGAACGAAGAACTGATTCAGTCCGTGAGCACGTGCGTGCGCGTTGACAAGTTCGGCGGTTGCACCTCGTTGTTTGTAGATGCCTTTGCCGAGCTCCGTATCCATTCGCATCCGCCACGCAGCCACTGCTACCGAGTCGGTGGCGCGAACCTCGGTGGCCTTCTTCTTACTGCTGCGCGGCTCGCGGATCGGTGCGAACACCTCGATGCCTCGCTCGGCCAGCTTGTCGATTCCATCGAGAGTGACGCATCCGCCATCTTCGAGCCATTGCGATGGGTTCTTCCCATGACGCTTGTGAAGTTGTTCGGCCAGGGGAACGGCCATTCTGAAATCGGTGCCTTGGTTGTTGACTTCGACTGCGGCGATGAGCTTGGTCTTCGTATCGCTGATCAGATGCACGTTCAACGCAGGCCGGAACCCGCCGTCGGGCATCTTCATGACTCGGGCATCGGGATCGGTGGTCGAGCAACGCGCTTTACTCTTTTTTTTTCCGTTGTTTGACTTCTTCCGCTCCTGGATCTCCGGCAGTTCTGCCAGCGCCTGCTTGATCCGTAGCGCTTGATCCTCGGCCGCTCGCAGGCGGGCTGCTTGACGGCGCCTGCTTCCCGCTGCCGGATCTCCCTCTGCTTCTTTCTTGAGACAACGAACCTGTTCCTGGGCGATCTCGTGCAACTCCGCCAGCCGTTCATCACTACGGAACGATCCCGTCCCTGCCGAGGCACGCACCTTCATGCCGTCCTGAGCCACGCGTTCCAAATCCACCAGTCCTTTGTGCATCAACACAGCAACCGAATCGGTGAGCAGCTCATCGAGCTCCTGCTCGGAGTTGCTTCGGAAGTCCGATAGCCGGTGGTACCCCGGAGTCACCCCGCCACAGATCCACTGATACCGCGCATGCATCTCACAAAGCCGGGCGATCTCCCGTGCCGAGCCGATCCCGTCCAGCGTTCCCTGAAGCCACAGAGCCATGAGAATCCGCGGATCGATCGGAGGACGGCCGGCCTTGCCTTGGACCGATTTGACCTGAACGAGAAAGGCGCTCAGATCCAAACTCTTCACGAAACTCCAGACCGCTCGCACCGAGTCATCCTCCGGCACCAAGCGATCCGGATCCATCACCACCATTCGCACCTGCGAACGATCCGCCTCAGCCAATCTGAGAACCCTGTCTCTCTTGCTCATGGCATCATTATCGCTCTATAAATCTATATCTTCAACCGATTTATGCACAGCCTCTGAGACCGCCGTAGGACACGAAGTGCCGGAGGACGTCGAAGGACCCCCTGCGCTTTTGCATTGTTTTCTTGGCGCCGCCCGACCCTGCACAAGCGC
>JAXDGW010000097.1:0-59906 GCA_034664845.1 Thermoanaerobaculia bacterium
GTCTCGCCGGCTGGCTCGGCGTGCGTCCTCGCCGCCGTGGTGCTTGGTAAGAATGTCGGGCCTCTGGCGAGTAGGCGGCGGGACGCACGCCTGGCCAGCCGGCGAGGACGCCAGCGTTCCATCGCGCCAAGTTAAGGCCATTGGAATGACAGCGCGTACGACCTTCTCTCACTTCTTCGCGCGCAACCGAATATCCGCGTCGAGCCGGTGCCGGCCCTCGGGCCACGATTTGAGGAACGCGCGCCACATCGTCGCGGAATTCGCGGCGACTGCGAGATCGAACTCCGTCGATTCCTGGCGGCAGCGCTTTGCTTCGTCGGTTCGCGGGGAGCCGGGGTGCTCATCGATGAACTTCGTCCACGCTGCTGGCGTCCCTGCCTCCCACGCCTGTTGAAACGCGCGCTCTTCCTCTTGCGCACGTTCGGCGACGCGGGCCAGCGCTTCACGCGTGGCGTCGCCGACGGCCGTTCCCGGCGGATGCGCCTCGGCCAGCCGTTGGAGGGCGTTGCGATCACCCTCCGCTTCTTTCGCTCGCACGGTTTCGATCAGAGAGAGCTCGAAGAGGCGCGCTTTCGCTTCCGTCGTGTCCGATCCGTCGGGAACCTTGGCGAGATAGTGGCGGTAAGCGGCGATGGTGTCGATGGCCCGCGTCTTTCTCCACTCGACCGCGGAGTTGAACGTCGGCATCGGTCCGCGGCGCAGACGCGCGACCGCATCGCGCGTGAGCGTCCCGGCGGGCGCGGTCAGGAACGGCTGCAGCGCCGCCGACATCTCGCGCGCGTCGGCGAAACGGCGGCGCCGGTCCTTCTCCAGCGCGCGAAGCACCACCGCCTCGAGCGTCGCCGACCAGTCTCCATCCGGCTTCGCGTCGCGGAAACGGCGCGGCGGCTGCGTCAGATGTTTCATGATGTAGCCCTGCGGCGTCTCGCTGGCGAAGGGCGGAACGCCGAGGAGCATTTCGTAGAGGACGACGCCGAGGGCGTAGAGATCGGCGCGTCCGTCGAGCTGCTCGCCATCCTCGATGCTGCCGAGTTGTTCGGGCGACATGTACTTCGGATTGCCAATCAGCATCCCCGCCTGCGTGGCCATTTCGGTCGACGGCGTGTTGACGTCTTTGGCGATGCCGAGGTCGATGATCTTGGCGATGAGCGATCCATCCTCATCGTAGGAGAGCATGACGTTGTCGGCGGAAATATCCCGATGAAGCAGACCGCGGCGGTGGATGTGATCCAGTCCGGACAACACCTGCACGGCGATGTCGGCGGCCAGCGGCAGAGGGTACGGTCCGCCGTTCGTGCGTCCCCACTGCCGGACGGTGGTGCCATCGATGAACTCCGTGACCATGTAGCTGCCGCCATCGCCGATGAAGAAGTCGTGGACGACCGCGATGTTGGGATGGTGGATCTGCGTGGCCAGACGCGCCTCGCGCAGGAAGCGCTGTCGATAGCCTTCGTCCGCAAGCATCGACTCCTTCATCACCTTGATGCAGCGAAAGACGTTGAGATGAACGTGCTGCGCCTTGAACACGTCCCCCATCCCGCCGCCACCGAGGCGAGTCAGAATCTCGTACTTGCCATCGAGCACCTTGCCGGGCCCGAGACTGGAAATGCCGAGCGAGTCATCGCTGGCCATGGCTCTTTATGACCCTCTGGCAATCAGAATACCGTGAAAGGAAGGAAGCCGTCGGCACGAGTACGAATGGCGGCTCCGGCAGTCTCAGGGATGACAGCGGTTCGGTTGCGGGCACGGCCCGCGCTGTGAGCGTAGCTTCCACACGGTAGCGAACGGCGTGGCCGTCGGGGCGCTGGAGCGTGAGGATGTCGCTGGGGCGCAGTTGGCGGGGCGGGGCGATGATGGTTTCTTTTCCGGCTCCTTCGTGTCCAACGGTACGAAACGGAGGAAACGTCATGCAAAACCGGCAAACGCGATCCGCCCTCGACGGCGTCGTCCTGATCCCTTCCGCAGTCCTCTTCACGCTCCTCGCCCTCGTCTCGTGCAAGAACGAATTGAAGCCATCTCTTGCTCCGCCGCCACCGAAGCCGTCGCAATCCACGAGCACCAACAGCGCCGTGGACGCGGCGGCGCCGGCGCCCAGGTTCGTCACGATGACTGGAGGTCTCGCCAAGCAAAGCATGCGCGTGGCCGGCGGGGTCGCCGGTGGAATCGCGGGTGGTGTCGTAGGCGGCGTCCCCAGCCCCGTTGCCATCGCCGAACTGAAGGACGAGCAGTTCAATACCGAAGAGTATGGACGGATCGATGAGAACCCGTTCTTGAAGGTGGCCGACAATCCGCTCTCGACCTTCTCCGTCGATGTCGACCGCGCCGCGTACAGCAACGTCAGGCGTTTTCTGCGCAGCGGCCAGCGTCCGCCGCGCGATGCCGTCCGCATCGAGGAGATGGTCAACTACTTTACCTACGACTATCCCGATCCGAGCGGTACGCAGCCCTTCTCGGTCACGACGGAAGTGACCGGCTGCCCCTGGAACGAACAGCATCGAATGCTGCTCGTCGGGCTGCAGGGACGGCGGATGAAGACCGCCGATCTGCCGCCGAACAATCTCGTCTTTCTCATCGACGTCTCCGGCTCGATGATGGAACCGAACAAACTCCCGCTCGTCCAGCAGGGCCTCGAGCTCCTCGTGAATCAGTTGCGGCCGCAGGACCGCGTCGCCATCGTTGTGTATGCAGGCAACGCGGGACTGGTCCTGCCGTCGACGCCCGGTTCGGACAAAGGCACCATCCTCTCCGCGATTCAGGGGCTGGAAGCGGGGGGCTCGACTGCCGGCGGTGCGGGCATCAAGCTCGCGTACGACGTGGCGCGCGAGCACTTCCTCGACCGCGGCAACAACCGCGTCATCCTGGCGACCGATGGCGATTTCAATGTCGGCACGTCGAGCGATGGTGAGCTTGAGCAGCTCATCGAATCCGAGCGCCGCGACCACATCTTCCTCACCGTCCTAGGATTCGGCACCGGCAACACGAAAGACTCGAAGATGGAGTTGCTGGCCGACAAAGGCAACGGCAACTACGCGTACATCGATACGCTCGCTGAGGCGCGGAAAGTGCTCGTGCAGGAAATGGGTGCGACACTTTTCACCATCGCCAAAGACGTCAAGCTGCAGATCGAGTTCAACCCGGCCAAGGTCGCGTCGTACCGGCTCATCGGCTACGAGAATCGCCTCCTGCGCAAAGAAGACTTCAACAACGATGCGAAGGACGCGGGCGACATTGGCGCCGGCCATTCCGTCACCGCGCTGTACGAGCTGGTTCCGCCGGGAGCTGGGGATGTGACGACGAGCAGCGTCGATCCGCTCAAGTACCAGGCGACGCATGTCGCCGCAGGCTCGCCCGAGTTGCTGACGCTCAAGCTGCGCTACAAAGAGCCGTCGAGCGAGACGTCAACGCTGCTGACGTATCCGGTCAAAGACAACGGATCCGCGCTGACGTCAGCGTCCGACAACGCGCGCTTCGCAGCGGCGGTCGCCGAATTCGGCATGCTGCTCCGCGGCTCGCAGCACAAAGGCGACGCGAGCTACGACGAGGTGCGGCAGCTCGCGCAGAAATCGATCGGACGTGACTTCGAAGGGTACCGCCACGACTTTCTGGCGATGATCAGCGACGCGCAGCGTCTGGGGCCGGACAGCGTAGCGAGCAGGTAATTGCGGATTCGCGGTTGCGTGGTTGCGCGGTCTCGGGGCGGCTCGAGGCCGCGCGGCCGCATCACCTCGCCACTTCGCGGCCGCGGACCATCGCGTCGCGCCACAACCGCACCACCGTGACGATCCCCACCCAACGCGTACCTTCACGAGATCGAGCTCGCTTCCGGAAACGAGGCTTCCATCGTCAAACGGACGCGACGATGAAGCGGATCGGAAGCGTCGCCGCACCGTTCCGAGCCGTGCGCAACGCCGGACGGTAGTTCCCTTCGCGCGGCGCGATCGGATGCGAGCGGCCTCCCGCATCAGCCGGCAGCAGCGTCACGATCGCCTCCAGGAACCCGGACACTCAGGAAAATGATGCGCCTCGGCGCCCATTTCCTCTCGGAAACAGCCCATTTTCCCTGATCCGTGCGATCCGTCACGCTACCTCGAGCCCATGGAACCGAAGATATGCCCTACAATTCGCTGGCAAATCATTATTTGATGCGGCGTGGTCCCGCCGCAGATCCCTATCCCGAGTGATTTCCATAGGAGCTTCGTGCCGCCATGCCGACACTAAATAACGACGTGCCCGTCGTCGCTGTGAACCCTGTTGACGACGCTGCGCAAACGCGGAGTCTCCGGATCGTAGGCGCATCCCTCGGCGCTACGCTCATCACCCTATTCGTCCTTTTCGCGGCGATGGCGCTGGCTCCCGCTGACGCCCGCGCGGCGAACACCTGCACGCTGACCAGTACAGCACCGGTCACGCTGTGGGCCGACCCCACCAAATGGAGTGGCTGCGGCGGAACCTATCCGGGCCAATCCGGTGGCGACACTGCAATCGTCAACCTCGGTGGAAGCTACACACTCAAGGTCGACTCCTTCGTCAATCCGGTCACGCTGCAGATTGGGACCAACTTCCCGGGGGTTCAAGTTGCGAGCGGCGGCACTCTGACGCTGGAGAGCTCCAGCACGGCCACGACCGGCGACACCTTCACCGTGTTGCCCGGCGGCACGATGGGGACCAATACCGGCGCAAACATCAGCAACTTCCAGGGGAACGTGACCGTCAGCGGCGGCACCTTCAACAGTCAGGGCACGATCCAGTTTTCGGGAGGAAACTTCACGTTCAGCGGAGGCACGCTCAACGGAAGCGGCACGATCTCAGTCAACGCGGCAAGTTTCACCGGCGCGACCTCAGCGATGTCGATGGATGCAACGAAGGTATTCATCTTCGGTTCGCTCGACTACAGCGGATCGGCCAATGCCCTGACCATGAGCAACGGCGCCAAGATCTATGCGTTCAGCGGTACCTTTTTCAACCTGCAGAACGATCTAGGCATCAACGGCACTGCGTCGGAAGAGATCAACATTCAAAGTGGTGGGACGCTGAGGAAAACGGCCGGCTCCACCTTCAACATCATTTCGGTCAGCGTCAACAACGGCGGGACGATCGATACCAGTTCCGCTCCCTCCGGAGGCAGCATCGGGCTCAGCGGACCCGGCATCGGCACGCATTCCGGTTCCTTCACGACGGGCTCGTCCAACAACTTCATCGCATTCGGCGGGAACAACGCGTTCAACAGCGGGACGGCGTTCAGTGGCGGCTCGTTGATCGAGCTCAAAGGCGGCACGCAGACGTTCAACGCCTCCGTCACCGCCAATTCCGGCATCAAATGGCTGGGAGGGACCATTACCGGCACCGGCCCGCTCATCATTCCCAACACGGCTTCGATGATTTTCGATGGCTCCGTCTCGGGAATGACCTTGAACGGCGCTCTCCACAGCGCGGCGACGATGACATACGCTCCCGCTAACCTGCTGACGATCGATAGCGCAGGCTTCTTTCAGGTGACCGGCTCGCTTTTGATCGCCGGAGACTACGACATTCTGAGTCCTGCCGGGTTGCCCGGGACCCTCAAGTACGGCCCGGGGGGTACTCTCACGAAGACGGGGGGGACGAACGGTTCAACGATCTACGCACAGCTCGACAGTGGCTTCCCCGGCGGCACGCTTGGCAATACTGCGACCGGTCCTCTCAACATCGCCGCGGACGACGTTTGGTCAGGTGCCAGCGCGGGCCCGATCGTCCCCGCTGCGGGCAGCAGCATCAACTTCACGACTGGAACGTTCGACGCCGGAGGCACCTTCTCGGGCAGCGGAACGGTCAACGTCGCCGGTGGCACGCTCAACATCAACACGGCAACATCGTTCGGTAGCGGCACCCCGAACCTCAACATCAACGGCGGCAAACTCGGCGGGACCGGCACCGTCTCGATCCTCGGCTCATCGAACTGGACGAGCGGAACCATCACCGGCAGCAGTCCCTTCAACATCTCGTCGACTGGCGTTCTGGCGATCACCGGTTCCGCAGGGGCGATGACGCTCGACGGCCGCGTGCTCAACGACAGCAGTTCCGTCGTGTACAACTCCCCCACAAACAATCTGACACTGAAGAACAGCGCGTCGATCGTCAACAGCGGCACGTTCACGGCAATCGGCGGCGGCACGATCGCCACGGACGGTAGCGCCGTATCGATTTCGAACAACAGCCAATTCAACAAAACCTCCGCTGGTCTGTTCATCATCGAACCGGCATTCAACAACGCCGGCACCGGCGTCTCCATCACCGGCGGCGTTCTGGACATCGATGCCACCGGCACGAGCAGCGCGCCGTGGGCGATGTCGGCGGGCACCGAGGTCTGGTTCCCGACGCCGTCTGCAGGGACCTATACGTGGGCAAGCGGCACGACCTTCACCGGCGGCAAGGTCACCATCGATGGGTCGGGAACCGTTGCCACCAGCTTCCCGATGACGGTCAATAACACGAACATGGAAGTGAAGGGTGGCACCTTCTCCACACCAAACACCTTCACCGTCACTACACCGGGCACGCTCAAGTGGAAGGGTGGCACGCTCACCGGCGCAGGCCACACCGTCATCAGTTCCGGTACGACGTTCGACATGCTCACCGAGCTCGCCGCCAGGACCATGACCACGCATACCATCGACAACGCCGGCAACGCGACGATGTCCGCGCTCACGCAGCCCATCAGTCTGAACAGCAGCTCGGTTTTCAACAACAGCGGCACGTTGGACATCCAGAGCGACGGCGCCATGCTCACCGACGGCGCCGGCGTCAACACCTTCGACAATTCCGGAACCGTGAAGAAGACCGTGGGCGGATCGGGATTCCGCTTCGACGTTCCGTACACCCAGTCCGCCGGCACGACCGACGCGAATTCACCAACGTCCGGCAGCACGATCATCTTCAACAACGGCGGAACCCTGAGCGGCGGCGCGTTGCAGGCCACGTCATCGACCAACTTTGTCGACTTCTTCAACGGCACCTTCACCATCAACGGCGGCTCGTTCAACAACGGCCAGCCGGGCGCGCTGCGCATCAACGGCGGCGGCGCGGTCGTGACGCTCACCGTTGCGATCTCGGCCACGAACTTCATCCAGAACTTCGGCCTCTTTCAGGGCGCGGCGGGCCTGAACGTTCCCAGCGGCGGCACCTACACCTGGAACGGCGGCACGATGAAAGGCACCGGCGGGATGACGATCGCGACCGGCGGCACCCTCGATGTGGCCGGCACATCGTCCTCAGCCCTCTCGCTCTTCTCGAAGAGCATCATCAACAGCGGGACCATCACCTATCACCCGCTGAGCGGCGGCACATCGAATCAGCTCACCCTGACGGGCAGTTCCACCATCGTCAACAACAGTGGTGGCCTCATCAACGTCACCGACAACTCCTCGTTCCTGCAGAATGTTGGCGCCAACACGATCATAAACAGCGGCAACTTCCTGACGTCCGGCTCCTCCAGCGTCGCCCCGACGGTCACGAACAATGCCACCGGCCTGATCAAACCGAGCGGCGGCACGCTCACGCTCCTCGCCGGCACCAGCAATGGCACTCTCGATGCCGTCTCGCCGGGCGCGATCAACTTCGGCTCCGGTTCGACGTTTACCATCACCGGCGGAACCTGGGGCGGCAGCGGCGGCGGTTTCTGGGTCACCGGCGGCACGGTCTCGTTCAACGCGAACTATTCGCTCACCAATCTGACTCTCAACTCCGGGCAGGTCGATGGCACGGGCGTACTGACACTTACAGGCAGCAACGCCTGGGGCGGCGGCACGATGGCGGGCAGCGGCAGCACCACGAACAGTGGCTCTGCCACGCTGACGATGTCGAACAACCTCAGCTCCTTTCTCGACGCCAGAACGTTCAACAACAACGGCACGGTCGTCTACCAGAACGGCGGATCCGTTTTGCGCCTCCAGAACGGTGCGCTCGTCGCCAATACAGGTTCATTCGATGTTCAGGGCGACGTTGGCATTGCCTGCAATTGCGCGACTCCTCCGACGTTTCACAATCTCGGCTCCTTCTACAAGACGGCCGGTACCGGGATCGCGGTGGTCAACGTTCCGTTCAACAACGACGGTACCGTCGCAGCCAATCTCGGAACGCTGCAGTTCACCGCGAACGGCAGCCACAATGGCGTCTTCAGCATGCTTGCCGCCGGCTCCATCAACTTTGCAGGCAACAACACCTTCAACGCACCTTCGACGATGAGCGGCGCAGGCAAGATCGTCTTCGACTCCGGAAGCTCGACCATCGCCAGCAGCCTCGTCACCCCGGGAACGCTGACACTCAACTCGGGCACCGTCACGCTCAACGCCCCCGCGACCGTCGGAACGTTCAACATTCACAATGCCGCGGCTCTCAGCGGCACGGGCGCCCTCACCATCAACGGCACATCGCCTCTATCCGAATGGACCGGCGGCACGATCAGCGGCAGCGGAACGCTGACCGTCGGCTCCAGTTCGAATTTCATCATCGATGGCCTTACCGCTGCGATGACCCTGAACACCCGTCCGATCGTCAACAACGGCAACGTCACCTACGGCTCCACAACGAATGGCCTCATCCTCGCCAACGGCGCCGTCATCACGAACGCATCCGGCGCCACGCTCAACCTTGATGCCGGCCCAGGAATCGGCGTCAGCGGAATCAACAACGCCATCTCCAACAACGGTCTGATGCAGCGCAGCACCGCCGGCACGCTCGGCATCAGCCCGGCGGTCGTGAACACAGCCACCATCAACGCCAACAACGGCGTCCTGGCATTTAACGGCGGCCTGACGCAGAACACCGGCTCGACGAACCTTCTCGGCGGTTCGATCTCCTCGCCATCGACCATCGCCCTTTCCGGCGGCACGTTCACCGGCAACGGCACCGTCTCCGCGGCCGTCAACAACACCAACGGCATCGTCGCCCCCGGTAACCCCTCCACCGCGGGAACACTCACCATCACCGGCGCCTACTCGCAGGGCGTCAACGGCGGGATGAGCCTCAAGATCGGCGGCACGTCGAACTACGACATCGTCGACGCCACCGCTTCCGGCGTGACGCTGGGCGGCACTGTGACGGTTTCGCTCTTCAACGCCTTCACGCCGGCCAGCGGCAACACGTTCGACATCCTGAAGTTCTCCACGCGCAGCGGCGATTTCGCCACCTACAACCTCCCCACCTTCGCGGGTGGCGGCAGCTTCCAGAAGGCCTTCGTCGCCGGCTCGCCAAACGTCCTACGCCTTACCGCCATCGTCACCTCGTCCGACCTGTCGATTTCGCAGGTCGCGCCGTCGTCACTCCTCCATGGCCAGAACGGCACCTGGACGTTGACGATCACCAACGGTCCGACGCCAGTCACAAACGTCAGCGTCACCGACACCTTTGCGAACGCATCCTTTGTCAGCGCCACATCGGTTGGAGCGTGCACACCCTCCGGCTCGACGGTGACCTGCGCAATCGGCTCACTCGCCGCCAACCAATCGGTCAACGTCAGTCTGATTCTGAACGCCTCCTCGCTCGTCACGATCGCGAACGGCGCCTCGGTGACGGCAACCGAATTCGATCCGAACACCTCGAACAACAACACCGGAAACGCGTTCACGGCCGTCCTCCCCGCGGCCGATCTCACGATCAGCAACACCGCCTCGGGCAACCCGGTCAACGCCGGCTCGCCGCTCTCCTTCGTTCTCAGCGTCTCGAACAACGGACCCGACGCCACCAGCGGCACGATCACCGTCTCGAACACCGTCCCGGCCGGCGTCACCAGCGCGACAGGATCGGGCACAGGCTGGACGTGCGGAGCGCAGTCCGGATCCGTCATCACCTGCACGTCAAACACCTCGATTCCATCCAGCGGCAGCGCACAGCCGCTGACGATTTCGATGACAGCGCCCGCAACCGGCCCGGCGGTCGACAGCGCCTCCGTCTCCGCCTTGACGAGCGATCCGAATTCGGGGAACAACTCCGCGTCGCAGACCGTCACCATCACGCCCAAGGCCGATCTTTCGATCACGAAGAACACGTCCAGCGCCGGAGTGGCCGGCCAGACGATGGTCTACACGGTCGTCGTCACGAACAACGGGCCGTCGTCCGCTGCGTCCGTGTCGGTCGCTGATACGACGCCCGCAGGTCTGACGTTCGTCTCCAACAGCGGCGGCTGCACCACGGCGTATCCATGCGCGCTCGGCACGCTTACCAACGGACAGAGCGTGACGATCACCTCGACCTATACGATCGCCCCGAGCGCCGCCGGATCGGTAGTCACCAACACCGCCATCGTCTCATCGAGCACCGCCGACCCGTCGGCGAGCAACAACACCGCCGCGAAAACGACGTCGATCACCGGCAGCGCCGACCTCACCATCACGAAGGCCGGCCCGGCCTCCTCGAGCGCCGGCTCCACGCTCAGCTACACGATCACCGTCACCAACAACGGGCCGTCCGACGCCGCCGCCGTCACCGTCACCGACGCCACGCCGGCGAACACCACCTTCGTCTCGAACTCCGGCGCGTGTGTGAGCGCCTTCCCCTGCGCGCTCGGCACGATGACCCCAGGCCAGTCGAAGACGATCACCAGCGACTTCAGCGTCTCGCCGTCGTTCACCGGTTCGACGATCGCCAACTCCGCCAACGCCACGAGCAGCACCGCGGATCCGATCACGTCGAACAACACCTCGACCGCGACGACGACCTTCAGCGGAGGCGCCGATCTCGCCATCACCAAAACCGGTCCGGCCTCCGCCAACTCCGGATCGAGCGTCACCTACACGCTCACGATCACCAATAACGGTCCGAACACGGCGGTCAATGTGGTGGTGAACGATCCGGTCACGGCCGGCCTGACGTTCACCGGCGCCACCGGAGCCTGCCCCGGCGGCTTCCCCTGCGGCATCAGCAGCCTCGGCGCCGGCCAGAGCGTCACCGCCCTCGCGACGTACACGGTCACCGCTACATCCGGCTCCGTCACCAACAATGCGCAAGTCAGCTCCGCGGGCGACACGAACGGCGCGAATGACAACTCCAGCGCCACGACGCTCGTACTCACGGCCGCCTGCGGCCAGCAGCCTCCGTCGCTCACCGCTCCGGTCAACGGCGCCACCATCGGTTCGCCGGTGACCTTCACCTGGACGGCTGTGCCAGGCGCCACGAGCTACAAAGTCTTCGCATCGATCGGCGGCGCGTCGACGCAGGAGATCGGCTCGACGGCCTCCACCTCACTCACCGTGCCGATCGCCAGCGGTTCGGTCACCTGGTCCGTCCAGGCTCTCGGCGTTCCGAATTGCAGTCAGCTCACCTCGGCCAACGGCACCTTCTCTGTCTGCTCGCTTGACGCGCCGGTCATCGCCGTCGTCGGCACGAACACCTCGGGCCAGACCTACACCGTCCAGTGGACGCCGCTGCCCGGCATCACGAACTACGAGTTGCAGGAAGCGGCGACAGCAGCATTCGACAATCCGACCAGCTTCACCGTCACCGGCACATCGAAGACGTTCACGAAGACCGCGGCCACGCCGACCGCATTCTTCTACCGCGTCCGCGGCTCCGGCGGTTGCAGCCAGAACGGCGGACCGTTCTCTTCCTCCGAGCGCGTCGTCATCGTTCCGATCCCGGCAATCAATACGCAGGACAACAGCGCAACGGTCGACATCAACAACAAGAAGATCGTCGTGCAGACCGTCTTCATCCCCGGTCAGGGTCCGGCCACGCCGTACTTTGCGACGACCGATCAGCCGTGGCTGACCGTCTCACCTGCTACTGGAACATTGCTCCCGCAAGGCATCACGCTGCAGGTCTTCGCCGATCCGGCCGATCTGCCCAACGGCACCTTCACCGCCACGATCATCCTCACGCTCGGGACGTCCGGAAAAGCCGGCGCGCTCGACACCAAGCCGGCCGTCTCGGTACCGGTTTCGATCAGTGTCGTCACTCCTGTGTCGCCTGCGACGTTGTCGACGCCGCCGTCCAACTCCCTGATCATCCCCTCGGTTGGCCACCTCGACGGCATCAACTCGCAGTGGCGCTCCGACGTCCGCATCACCAACACCGCGGCGGTGAAGAACAACTATCTGCTGCGCTTCACACCGGCAGGCGGCGACAACACGCAGATCAAGCAGACGCAGATTACGATCGCCGCCAACGACACCACCGCGCTCGATGACATCGTCAAGAACTGGTACGGCGTCGGCGCGCTCGGCGATGCCGCGAACGGCGTCCTCGAAGTGCGCCCGCTGACCACGAGCGGCAAAGGAACGCCGAACGAAGAAGACGTCAACGTCTCGCTGGTGACCGTGGCATCGAGCCGCACCTTCAATCAGTCTGCCGGTGGCACGCTCGGCCAGTACATCCCGGCCATTCCGTTCGCCAACTTCGTCGGCAAAGTCTCCGGCGATGCCCGTGCCGGCATCCTCAGCATGCAGCAGATCTCGCAGTCCGCCGCCTATCGCACGAACCTCGGCATCGTCGAAGCGTCGGGCAAACCGGCCTCCGTGCTCGTCAGCGTGTTCGACGCCGCCGGCAAGAACCTGCTCGACCTCCCCATCGATCTCAAAGCCGGCGAACAGCAGCAGCTCAACTCCTTCCTGGCCCTGAAAAACATCACGCTGACCGATGGCCGGATCGAAGTGAAAGTCACCGGCGGCGACGGCAAAGTGATCGCCTACGCCTCGGTCGTCGACAACAAGACCACCGATCCGCTGCTCGTGACCGGCGTGCCGCTCGCGCAGACGCCGGCGCGAACCTTCGTGCTCCCGGGCGTGGCCGATCTCAGCAACGGCCTCGCAAACTGGCGCACCGACCTCCGCGTCTTCAACTCCGGCACCGACCCGCAGTACGTCACGATGACGCTCTATCCGCAGACCGGCAGCGCCAGCAGCGAGCCGCTTTCGCGGTCGGTCTCGATCAACCCGGGCGAAGTGACGATCCTCGACAACATCCTCTCCTCACGCTTCGGCGTCACGAACATCGGCGGCGCGTTGCACGTCGACACGCTGGCCGACGCCAACCTCGTCGTCACCGGTCGGACGTACAACCAGGTCGAAGGCGGCGGCACCTACGGACAGTTCATCGGAGCCGTTACTCCCGCCGATGCCGTCGGCAAAGGCGGCCGCACGCTCAACGTCCTGCAGGTCGAAGACTCCACCCGCTATCGCACCAACCTCGGCATCGCCGAAGTCAATGGCAAACCCGCCACCGTCGAAGTCTCCGTCATCCTGCCCGATGCCAAAGTCGTCCCGAAGCTGCAGATCCCGCTGGCCGCGAACGAGTACCGCCAGTTCCGCGTCCTCCAACAGCTCGGCGTCGGCACCGCCTACAACGCCCGCATCACTATCCGCGTCATCGACGGCGACGGCAAAATCGCCGCCTACGGCTCCGTCATCGACATGCTGACGCAAGACCCAACGTACGTCCCGGCGCAATAGTCACGCTGGCGCTTCTCGATATTTGAGGGGCGCCAGCGGCTACCGGTCCTGATCGGCACGACGCCCGGCCAGCCGGTCGAAGCCGATCAGCACGTCCCGCTCATGCTGTGGGGCGCCGAAATCAAAGCCGGAAGTTTCGACGACGCCGTAGCGCCGACGTTCCTCGTCAAAAACGCTCGGCCATCTGTTGGGCGTCGATGCAGGCGGCGCGGACACGCGCGTGCTGCCGTGCGTGGCGCCGGAGTAGCGGGTTCGGCCGCTCTCGACACGAGAACCGATCGAGGCGATCTCGGAATCGGCCTCGCTACCGCCTCGTTGTCCACACCGTGCTTAAAGAGAACGTCATCCCGCCGAATCCGCCCATCGGCCTCGCGCTTCGCCGCGGACTTCGCCGCCGATGCCCGCGCTGCGGCGAGGGGCAGCTCTTCCGCCGCGGCCTCAAGACCTACGAGCGCTGCTCCGAGTGCCACCTGCTCTACCAGCGCGACTACGGCGACACGCTGATGTTCATGATCATCACCGACCGCATCCCCATCCTCTTCGGCATCGCCGCGCTCTACTTCGGCATTCACCCGAACGGCTGGGCCAGCACCGCGTTCTTCTTCGCCGCGCTGTCCGTTCCCCTGCTCGCCACGCTGCGCGAACGCCAGGGATTCGCGATCGCCCTCGACTACTGCCTGCGCGTCAAACTGCGCGACCCCTCCGACGAGATCCACGGTGGCCGGGAGTTCGTGCGGTCGTAGCCTGCGACCAGGAAAACCCAATCACCACGGAGACGCAGAGAGCACAGAGAAACCTCTGTGTCCTCTGCGTCTCTGTGGTTGATGGTTTGAGAAATGCGGATTACCCGACCCGCACCCCGCCCCGCCCCTCGGCGATGAGCTCGCGGCCGTGGTAGTGAAACTCGTTGTGAACGTCGAGCAGCAGCTGGCGCCGCTCCACCCGTTCTTCCTCCGCCCGCGTGTAGACCGTCGCTTCGAGCATGGCTGTGCCGTCGTCGCGTACATCGACCGAGGGGAGATGCGTCACGATCAGTGCCCGGACGATCTGTGGCGACTGCATCCGCATCAGCGCGGCGTCGTACTCGTCCGCCGTCGCCACCAGACGCGTCATCCGCCAGGAGGTCGCACCGACCATGTCGCTGATGACCAGCCAGTACTCGAACACCGCCTCGGCGTTGCGATCGACATCGAAGGCGGGATAGATCGGAACGCCGCGCGACCCTTCGATGTACGGCGTGCTCTCATCGCCGATCACGTCGTAGCGAATCTCGCCTTTGACGCGCAGTCCCGACGCGCATTCGAGCAACGCCGCCGCCTGCATCGCCATGTGCGCCTTCGGCGCGAGCGGTCCCGCCGCGAAGGCCTCGCGGAAGCGTGCGTTCGCCAGCTCGTGTGCGCGTGCGATGCGCTCGCGAACGCGCTCGACTACCTCGATCGAGAGAATCGTCACTTGACCTGCTGAATCCGGGCGAGGAACTGCTCGGCATTCTCGAACCCGGTCAGGCGCGACTGCGGCTGCTCGTGTCCTGACGAATCGATGAAGACGATGGTCGGCACGCCCACGATCGCGTAACGCTTCGTCAGCTCTTTGACCAGGGGATCCTGATCGTTCGTCAGGTCCGCTTTGATCCGCGTGAAGCGGTCGAGCTCGTGCGCCACGCGCGCGTCGCTGAACGTTTTCTCGTCCAGCTCCTTACACGGGATGCACCACGTGGCGAAGAAGTCGATGATGACCGGCTTTCCGGCGGAGGATGAGATTGCCGCGGCGTCGTACTTTTGCCACTGCACCTCCACACCTTTGCGCGGCGGGATGGCGAAGAAGATCCCGCCAATCAACAGCAGCGTCGCGCACGCCAGCCTCATCGTCCGCCCACGCTCCCCTCGGCTCGCGAAGAGAAACACCGCGCCGATCAACAGGCTGGCCGCAACTCCGGCGCGGAACGCTGTCTCGCCGATGACCGCACGGAGAAAATAGAAGGCCATGGCGATGAGAACGAAGCCCATCGCTTTCTTGACCTGCACCATCCACTCGCCCGGTTTCGGGAACACGTTGAGCGCGATGAGATAGGGAAAGCCGAGGCCGAAGGCGAGCGTCGCGAACATGGCCATGCCGATGACCGGCTTCGCGATCGCCGCCACGAGCGTGAAGAGCGCCACCACCACCGGACCAACGCACGGCGCCGCAACGATGCCGACGAAGAGTCCCATCGTCAGCGCTCCCGCCACCCCCGCCCGTCCCGCGGAACGGTTGGTGATGAACTGCGGCACGCGAAACTCCCAAACGCCGAACATCGAAGACGCCAGAACGAGCATCAGGACGGCGAAGCCGATCAACACGGCCGGCGACTGCAGCCACGAGCCGAACATCCGCCCGCTCAGTGCTGCGAACACGCCGAGGGCAGAGTAGGTGATGACGATGCCGAGGACGTAGGCGAGTGAGAGCGCGAAGCGGCGCGACCGCCGTCCGTCGCTTTGCATGGCGAAGAAGCCGACGGTGATCGGGATCATCGGGAAAACGCACGGCGTGAGGTTCAGCGCCAGCCCACCGATGAAGAGGATGAGGAGCGTCAGCGGGAGGCCGTGCTCCGCATACGCCGCAGAAAGGCGGTCGTTCGCGACGGGTGCGCCGTCTTTCGGAGCGGCGGAGAGCGGGGAAAAGTTCTTTGAATTCGCCGGCGCCGCCGGTGCCGCACTCGGTGCGCTCGCCGCAACGACCGCCGCATCGATCGTCACCTCGGCATCCCGCGGCGGCAGGCAGACGTTGTCGTTGCACGCCTGGTAGTGCAGCTTGCCTTTGATCGACGTCGCGCCGTTCTTCAGCTTCGCCGCGAACGGAATCCGGATCGTCCCTTCATACACGGCCAGCTTCTGTCCACCGCTGAAGGTAAACGCGCGAACGGTGTGTGCGGGGTACTCCGCCGAAACGAGATCGGCAGTCGCGGCATCGAGAATGAGCGCGCTTGGGATGACGAAGTCGTCGAGCGGTTTGTTGGAGTTGATGTGCCAGCCGCTCTCGATCGTGGCGGTGACGACGCCATGAACGTCATCGCCGGTACGCGCGTTGACCGCGCCGCTGATCTTGATCAAATCCTGCTGCGGAATCGCGTTCGCGGCACCGCCGAAGGAGACCTGCGCAAACGTTGTCGCGGGCAGGAGTAACAGCGCACAGACAAGAAAGCAGCGAAGACGCGCCGCCGGATTGAAATGTTGAATGTTCAATGGTGAATGTTGAAGGTTGAATGCACGCCGCCTGTCAATTCAACATTGAACATTCAACATTGAGCATTCAACATTCCGCCTTTCGTCTATGGTCGCCGCGGTCCGCCCACCTGACGCTCCAGCTGCGCGATCATGATGTCGAGGTTGCGGTTGTACTGGGAGTTGGGGAACTTCTGCCGGAAGGCGCGGTACTCGCCGAGGGCTCCCGGAACGTTCCCCGTCTGCAGGTAGATGTCACCGGTGAGCAGTCGGGAGCGCTCGTACGCATCGCCCTTAGTCTGAAGCGTTCCGAACTTCGTAATGGTCTTTTTGGCGTCGTCGTACTTCTTCTGGAGCATCTGCGTCATGGCCAGCTCCACGTACACATCGTCGCGTACACCGGCCGGGATCCCTGACTCGCTGAGGAGTTTGCGCAGCCGCACTTCGCTCTGTGCGTAGCCGGCGCGCGACTCGAACTCCTTCGCCAGCGCGAACCGCTTCGCGTAATCCTTCGCGAAGGTCGGCTCATCGGCGACGCGCTTCATGAAGTCCTTGTACTTCCCCTCGGTATCACGCAGCGCCTCCGCGAATTCCTTCGGTGGCTGGTAGCCTTTGATCAGGCCGGCGATGATGAGATCACTGTTGAGAACGACGAACGTGGGCAACGAGTTGATGCCATAGTCGTGCGCCAGCTTCGTGCCGTCTTTCCCATCCTCGGTGTTCAGACGAAGAAGAACCATGTCCTCCGTGGCGTTCTGGAAAGCCGCCGATGGAATCACTTCCTGCTCGAACCGGTGACACCAGCCGCACCAGTCGGCGAAGAGGTCGACAAAAATCAGCTGGTTCTTTTCTTTCGCCTTCTTCTGCGCGGCGGCAATTTCTTTGAGCCACGGCGAAGCCACGGCTTGCTGCACGAACAGCAACGCAATCGCGGCGAGCAGAGCAGTCCTTTTCACGTGAATCCTCCCGTCCGGGTCTCGCAAACGGCACCCGGAAAGTCGCTATTCCGATTGCGCCGCACCGACCGGTGACAATTCCGCCGATGCGTGTTGCTTCTGCGCGCCATGGTTCCGCGCGGCCTCGACGAATGCGCCGAAAATCGCCGTCGCCGAAGGTTCTCCCGGCATGTCTTCCGGATGCCATTGCACGCCAACGTAAAACGGATGTGACGGATCTTCGAGCCCTTCGACGATCCCATCAGGCGCATGCGCGGTGATGCGAAGCCCATCCGCGACGCGGCCGACAGCCTGATGGTGCGACGAGTTCACGTTCAGTTCCTGCGCGCCGAGAATGCCGCCGAGTTTCGTCGCGCCGTCGATGAGGACATCGTGACGATGACGGTCACTCGGCTCGCTGGCGTGATCGATCTCGGTCTCGACCGCCGTTCCGATGTCCTGAATCAACGTGCCGCCGGCGGCAACATTCATGACCTGCACGCCGAGACAAATGCCGAGGGTTGGAATGCCGCGCTCGCGCGCCAGCCGAGCCAGGCCGAGGTCGTTCTTCTGGCGCCGAGGATCCATCGGCTCGCAGCTCGGATGCTTCTCCTCGCCATATTCGGCGGGATCGCAATCATCGCCGCCGGCGAGAAGAAGTCCGTCCAGCCCTTCGATGACGTCGGCAGCATTCTCCGGCTGCGGCGGGATCAACACCGGCACCGCGCCGGCGCGCTTCAACGATTCAATGTAGGTGGTGTAGACGAATGCCCGATCACGCTCACCCTCGCGGTGAACGACATCCGAGGCGATACCGATGAGAGGCTTGTTCATGACCGTGATTATGCGGGATTCGTGCGAGGAATTGGATTCTCCTTCGAACTAGCGCACCGCGATCGCCAGCGCGTCCGTTCTCCACTCAGTGGCGATGCTCCTCTGGTCACCCGATGCACGCTCCCATGAGGCTGCGAGGGCGCGTTCTCGCTTCCTCAACCGAAAGTGCTTGCAAAAGGCGCCGGAATCGTTAAGCTACGCGCATTCTGCATTTTTGCCGTTAATCCTCTTGTCGATATTAAACACAAGAAGGAAGTGAATATGTACCGGGTACACCAACTGGCGGCAGGCCTTCTTTTACATGGTTTGGTGCTGACGACACCCGCCTTCGCGCAACTGCTCCAGCCGGTTGTGACGCCGAGCTCCATCACGTTTGCAGCCGGCTCGAGCGGACAGTTCGTTGCGCGCACGCTGAGCCCACCGCCTCCTTCTCTGACCTTCTCTCCCCCTATCCCGGCGGTGATCCTGACGACTGTCGTGGCACCAGCCGCAGTGATGATCACGCCGTCACAGGCTCAGCTCACGAGCACGACCTACGCGACCGGCGTCACGTTCACGGTCCTCTCTTCAACTCCCGGCACGTACTCCATCCCAATCCGCTTTCAAGCAAGCGGCGGTGTCGGAGAGTCGCAGCCGGAAACGGTCATCCTCACGCTCAGAGTCACGGGATTCAGTCCTATCATCGACGCGGTTGCTCCACCATCCGTCGTCGTCCCCAGCCTCGCTGCGACGTTCCGTGTAAGTGGGACCAATTTCGCGCCGGGTGGTGTCGTCATCTCTCGTACACTTGGCGTCGTCGTCGAGCGCACGACGGTCTTTGGACCGACCTTGGCAGAGGTTGTCGTCCGCGTACTCGCCGGCACGCCACCAGGCCCTGTGCGCCTCGGATTCCGCAATCCCGACGGGGGAGCAAGTGAGCGCGACGGAACCCTGCTGGTTTACCCCCGAGGGGCGATCGGTGCGCAACTGAGCGTTAATACGGCGACGATCGTCTTCCCAGTCGAGGGAACGATCGTCTCTAACGGCGAGGCAGTCTATCCGCGTGCACTCCTCGCGATGAGCGGGAGCGGCACGGTCGTCGGCGCCTGGGCCGTCGACGGCGCGCCGTTCGACCGTTTCACCGCAACCACCAACGCCGGCGCACCGCTCGAGATCCATGCCCGGCTCCCGATCCCTCCTACCTCCTGGGGCGAACATCGTCTCTCGCTGGTCATCGACTCTCCACAGTTGTCCGACGGACCGTCGGTCAGATTCGAATCATCGGTGACGAGCGCCACCCGACTCACGATCTATGAGCCGGTAGAACGCGCCGTGATCGAAGGCCCTCCCCGCATTCGCTGGACGCTCGTCCCCGGAGCGAGCGCCTACGAAGTCGAGATCCTGCATGTTGCCGGCGACGGCCGCGAGTTCCGCAGTCGCCGCTTCCGCACGACCGAGACCTCGTGGACGCCAAACGACCTCGGCAGCGGCACGATGAGGACGCGCCTCCGAGCGGTCTTCCAGGGCGACACGCGCGGCGAACCAACCGATTGGCGACCTTTCGTCGTTCTTCCAGCCAGGGTGTCGCTGCACATCGACGGCGCAGACGACCGTAGCGTGGCTTGGAGCGGCGGCTCGCTCGGAATGATCTATCGCGTCGAATTTTTCCGCGGCGAATCCCGCTGCTTCAGCGCGTTGTCATTCTCATCTCCGTATCGCATGGCGACCTCGATCGAGTGGCGCAACTGCGATGCGGTCCGCGTAGACGCCTTCAGCCCATCAGGCAGACTACTTGGCAAGAGCCAGTGGATAACGTTGGGAAAGACCTTCGCGCCGCCGATTGCGTTCGTGGCCGCGCAAAATCCTGCTGACGCAATCGAACGCCTGCCACGCGCCGGTGCGATCTCCGATGGATCGACTTCCGTTGCGGCACGCTGGCGTTCCGGAGCACAGGCGAACAGCGCGCTTCTTGTCGATGGCACCGACGTCACGGCGGTGGCAATGCGCCAGCCGCGCGCGATCGTGTATGAGCCGCTGCGGCCGCTTGCGGCCGGCAAACATGTCGCGGCGCTCGCGTCGACCGGCGCGCTCAACGAATGGACGTTCAGCGTGAGCGACGATCAGCCGCCGTCAACACCCGCGGTTGTCACTCCGCCGCCGGCGTACGTTCTCAAACCATCTGCGACGGGCGTAATGAGACGCGCGGATCCTGCCGGCGATCAGTTCGCGGGCAACATTTCCCTCTCGACGCAGGGTGCCGCCGGCGACGTCACCGCTGGCAACGGAACTCAGGCGACCGGCGATCTCGTGTACTCGAGCTTCGATCGAAATCAGCTCGCATCGGCATCGCCAAACTGGGTTACTCAAGGCCGCAGGCAGTACGGCCGGATGTGGGGATCGGCGCGGGTCGGCTATACCACTCCGGATTTCACCGAAGGCGTGGAGTTCCTCACATCCGGCGCGGCTCGCACCAGCATCGTGGCTCGTGCCGGTTCTCCATGGGGAACGCTCAGCTACTACCAACTGCTGGATCCGGGAGTTCACGGCGTGCTCTCCGGGACTACGGAGAACTTCGGCGTTCACGGCGCGGCGTTCACGACGCCGGACCGCAAGCCGTACGTCATCCGCCTGATTGCGCTGCGCATGCAGGAGCCGGCGAATGTTGCTCTGAACACGACCGAAATCAACACCCGGACCTTCGGCATCTTCGGACGTTACGACTTCGGCGCAAAGGGCTTGCTCGTCGCCGAGGCGGCCCACGGAAGCGCGAGACCAAGAGCCGGAAGCTCGCAGGTTTCGTCCAGCGGCGACGCATTCCGGCTCACGGGCAATAGCTTCGTTGCCGGCACGACGGTGAGCGCAGACGTCCGCACCGTCGATTCGTGCTACGTCACTCCGGGCAACCGCGGCCTCGTCCATGGAACGGGCGAGCAATTCGTCCTCGGACGGACGATCGGTAGGAACATCCTCAACCTCACCGCCAGCCGGCTGGAAAAGGGTGCGGATCCGAATTCTGCCTCGCAGCGCAGCATTTCGGACGGTATCAAACTCGGCGTTGCGACCACATTGAACCCGCATCTCTCGCTGGTTGCCGGGGTGGGCGTCAACACCGATCGCGCCGACGCGCTCGTGACTTCGTTCCTGCCCGCCACGAGCCGGAGGACATCCTCCGCATCCGCAACGCTGTCCGAGACGGTCTCAAAGCTCACTGTGTCCGAGGCGCTTACCTGGACCCGCGTCGACGACCACAAGAACTCTCAGGCAAACAACGACCTTACTTCAATGACGGTAACCGTCAACGGTACACCGGTCACGAATGTCGTTCTTACCAGTTTGGCCGTATTCACAAGGACGAACGCCACACCCACTGTCGGAACCACCGACACCTGGCTGCTTTCTCTAACACCCGCCATCGCGTTCCCTGCGCATTGTCTCTCCGTATCACCGAGCATCACACTCGACCAGACAACGAACGGCGTCGCGATGTCGAACGTTCGCAATAAGACTTTCGGATCGATCGTGCAATGGTCGCCGCTCTGGCTGTCATCACTCGTGTCAGGCCAGATCTCGGCGACAACGACCCAGATGGCGGCCGCGAAGATGCGCGGCACGCGAACGGACACGTACACGGCCGCCGTCACGCTGCATCTCAACAAAACCAAAGGCCTCCCGGCCTTTGCCGGGCCGCCGCCGCTTCCAGGCACACAGCCACCAACCCCGCCTGCAGACGCGAGCAGCGCCTCGAAGGAGGCCGGAACGATCAAATAACGACGATTGAGCGTACAACCCTGAGTCAGTGGAAATTCAAATCGAATTGAAGAAAGGAAAGAACATGAAAACGTTAATGCCCACCGCTTTATTGGTTGTTTGTTGTATCGGGTTCTCGAGTAATGCGTTTGCCGCCAACTGCTTCTGCAAGTTCTACGTCGGCTCTACCCAAATTGGATCGACAACGAGCCCCAATGGGGGCTTTCTCCAGACCACGTGTGCCGCCCAAACCGGCTGTCACGATTACTGTAAGGGCTACCTGAACGCTGGAAATCTGGACGCCGCCGCCGCGGCGCACCGCTGCGGCTCGGTTACGATCTCGATACAGGCATCTGTTGGTACCGAGGGCTATTGCTCGGTCAGCCAAACCAGAAACGTCACCGGCACCGGAGTTCTCTCATGCCCCGCAGGATATTGGTCCGAGAGTGGGTACGGGTCTCAACCTAATCATCCTGTCTGCGTAAAACAGGCTTGTCCGCAAGGCACCATGCCGGGTGCTCCACCATGGCACCTCATCTTCGGAAATCCATCGAGCGGCGGTGCTTACCTCACGGACGACAAGGGTGGGACGAGGTTCTTTATCGATGCATCCTGCCACTAGGGTTGCTTGATCGAAAACAAAAAGGGCATCCCCTTCATGGGGATGCCCCCGCGCGGGCTCTGAAAACATTCAGGAGGAAATCATGCAAATCGGCCGTATCCTGGTCACCCTTACCGTCGCTATTCTTACCTGCGCTGCTATCGTCGAAGCCAGGGACATCACCAGCGACGAGCTCAAGAAAGCGTTGCAGGAAAACCCCGGCGTGCTCATCGAGGCGATCAAAGCGAATAAGAAGGTCATCTATGAGCTCATCAACCAGGCGGCACAAGAGGAGCAGGCCCGCGCGCAGAAAGAAGCCGAAGAGGCGGAGAAGAAAGCCTATGAGGACGCCTTCAAGAACCCACTTAAGCCCGCCATCGACGACAAAACACGTATCCGCGGCGAAAAGAATGCCCAATACACCCTGGTCGAGTACGCGGACTTCCAGTGTCCCTACTGTGCGGCCGGCTACCAGAACGTAGCGGAGCTGAGGAGAAAGCACGGCAACGACCTGCGGTTCATCTTCAAGGAGCTGCCCCTGCCTTCCCATCCCCAGTCAATGCCCGCCGCGCAGTGGCTTGAGGCCGTGGCCATCCAGTCGCCCGAGAAGGCATGGAAGTTCCACGACATCCTCTTCGAAAACCAGGAGAAACTCGGCGTCGATTTCTTCAAGAAGACCGCCGTGGACCTCGGCGTCGACGTGGAGAGATGCGAGAAAGACGCCGAGAGCCAAGCCGTGAAAGACCGTATCGCCGCAGACGTGGAGGAAGCCGGGAAGTTCGGCTTCAACGGCACCCCCGGCTTCCTCCTCAACGGCATCCCTGTCAATGGCGCCTACCCGATCGAGTACTTCGAGGAGATCATCAGGAAGCTCGACGCCACCAAGCCCAATTAAGACGGGCGCGGGGTCTCAGAGGACACAGAGAAGAAAACCTCTGTGATCTCTCGTGTCTCCGTGGTTCCGTTTTTCAAAGCAATACGAACAATTGCTCTCTGTTCAATGGCCGATCGAAGGTAACGGTGTGCTCGCAGCCTGCGCGTGAGTTTCGGCGGCCGATCACGTAGTCGGAGAAGTCACCCGGTCCGTTGAGATAGTCAGTCAGCGCAGAACGCAGCAGTTCCCGGTCGTCGAACGCGAAGATCCCCTGTGCTCATCACCTTGTCCAGAGCCGCGGCGATCACCGGTTTGCCGAAGCGGTAGGCGGCGCGGAGAACCCAGACCAGCTCGCAGAGAACGATGTCATCGACATGGAGACGATCGCCGCTCTCGATCGCGGTTGCCACAAACGTGTCGACCTTCCGAGCCTGCGCGGGATCGTCCTGCGTGAGGTAGCGGACGAGCACGTTCGTGTCGACTCCGATCACCGCTTCCTCGAGTGCTCCCGCAGAATGGCGGCATTCATCTCGTCTACGCTCACGCTGCTCCGCCGATTTTTCTTCAGCATGCCTCGCAGCTCGCGGACATCAACATTAAGGCCCCGAACGTAGACATCTCCCTGCTCGGTGACCAAGAAGTCGATCTGATCCCCGGCTTCGATTCGCAGCAGATCCCGAACACTCTTCGGAATCGTCACTTGTCCTTTTGTCGTCAGCGTCGCGGTCGGCATTCCTTACCTCAAGTAAGGATTCTAGCAAATTCCTTACCGCTCGGGCCATTACCGCACCGTGATCGCCACCGCGTCGCGCTCCCCTCGCCCGTTCGTGGCCACGATCGAATGCTTTCCCGTTCGCAACGGCCATTCGTTCGAAGCCGACTTGCCATCAACGCTCCACTTCGCGTCGCTTGTGGCGCGGAGGTGGATGGCCTGGAACTCGCGGTGGAGCGTTGGATCGACGAGGTACGTCGTGTCGTTGGAGGGGCTGGTGATGCGGAATCGGGTCGCGCGTCCCGCCAGCGCACGCGGGGCGGATGCCGGCGTGCGGCGTTCGCGGGCCGAGGCCCAATCGCGATACTCCTCGGGCCAGTCGATCCGGCCAGCGTGATGCCAGCTGCAGAACTCCACGGCTGCTTCGCGCGGGAGCCATTCGCTCTCCGTGGCCGGGCATGACGTCGATGGCCGCAGTCCGGACAGCGCGCAAATCGGTTGCTGTTCGAGATCGTCCGGCCGGCCGACGATCTCCCGCTCGCCGTTGTCGCCGGCGCGGCGCATCGCGGCGAGCATGACCGCGTGGAAGATCGGGCCGGCGCCGGTGACGCCGCTCGAATTTCGCAGCACCTGGCGATCGAAGTTGCCGACCCAGACGCCGACGGTGACCGCGTGCGTGTAGCCGACCGTCCAGTTGTCGTGGTACGCCTGCGAGGTGCCGGTCTTCACCGCGACGGGAAACGGAAAATCGAGATTGCCGCCGCGTCCGAAGATGAACTCGCGGGCGTTCGGGTCGCTGAGAATGTCGGTAATCCAGAAGGCGGTGCGAGGCGAAACGACGCGCTGCGTCCGGACGGCTGACGGCCCGAGCATCATCGTCGGAGCGATGCTAACGCCTCCCCGCGCGAACGTCGCGTACGCGCTCACGAGTTGTTCGAGCGTGACCTCTGCGTCGCCGAGAGTGAGGCCGAGGCCGTAGTAGTCGGCGGTGTGAGTGAGATCGCGAAAGCCGGTGCCGCGCAGCAACCGGAGCAACGCCGGGGGTCCCATTTTTTCAAGGAGCGCGACGGCCGGCACGTTCTCCGATCCCGCCAGCGCCGCGCGCGCGCGCAGAGGACCTCGATAGCCGCCGTCATAGTTTCGCGGCGTGTAGACGATCCCCTCCTCGGCGGTCGCAAAGTGCGAGGGGACGTCCGCCAGCACGCTGGCAGGCGTCAGGCCACTCTCGAACGCCAGCGCGTACGTGAACGGCTTGAGCGTCGATCCGGGCTGGCGCAGCGTCGTGACGCCGTCGATGGCGCCGCCGAAGTCCGCGGTTGCGGGGTCGCGCGGTTTTGAGGTCGCGGCGACTGTTGTGTCGCCGCGAAAGCCGCCGAAGTAGTCGCCCGATCCTTCCCACGCCAGCCATCCGCCTGTCTCGTTGTCGAGTACGACGACGGCCACGCTGTGCGCGCCGTGGCGCAGCAGGTTGGCGCGTTCGGCGGCGATGATTCCGCGAACGTTCTGCTGCAGCACGGCGTCGAGCGTGGTCTTCACGAGGTGACTTGACTGCGCGGGAAGCCTGCGCCGGACCTGCTCGACGAAATGCGGAGCAAGCGCCGGCTGGATTCCGCGGTCGAGAGCTAAACGCTCGGTGCGCGCCTCGCGCCAGGCGGCGTCATCGATCGATCCCAGCGCGTGCATGCGGGCCAGAACGACTCGCTGACGCGCCAGCGCGCGGCGCGGTGTCGACGGGCGCTGCGGCAGCGACGCCAGCCATGCCGACTGCGCGATCGTCAGCTCCTGCGGCGCGCATCCGAAATAGCGGCGGCTGGCGCGGGCGATGCCGATCGTCTGCTCTCCGTACGGCGCGAGATTCACGTACAGGGCGAGGATCTGGCGCTTCGTGTAGCGGTGTTCGAGGCGGAGCGCGACGACCGCTTCGCGCACTTTCGATGCGATCGTGCGCGGCGGATTGCCGAGGAGCATCTTCGCGACCTGCTGCGTGATCGTCGAGCCGCCTTCGACCGCGCGGAAATGACGGATGTCATGCGCGATGGCGCGCGCCACCGCGATCGGATCGATGCCAGGATGCCGTTCGAAGCGGCGATCCTCGGCTGCGATGGTCGCGGCTGCGATCGACTCGGGGACGTTGTCGAGCCACTCGTTGCGCGTGCCGGTGGCGGATAACGGTTCATACAGCACGACGCCATTGCGGTCGACGATGACGGGCGTCGTGTCGGGAGTGATGGTCGGGATAGGGCCGAGGCGGATCCAGAGCGCGAGAGCGAGCAAACCGGCGGCGAGGACGCCGCCGGTCCAGCCGGCGAGACGCCGGCGCTCCATCGTCATCGTTCCATCTTCATCAAGGTTTGACCTCGATGACCTCGCTGGCGGTTCTCCCAAATACCTCGGGCTCGTACATCTCCTCGGCGTGCGCCGGCGCGGTGATGAACGTGCCGGCGGTCGTGGCGCGAACCATGTACGTGAACTCGTGCATCCCTTCGCCGAGGCGCGTGGCGAAAAGGTTGACGCGATCGTCGTGGCGCTCGACGTGATCGAAGCCGCCGTGTTTCCACCACGACATCCAATCGTCGCCCTGCGTGTCGTTCTTGGCCTGAGCCGTCGCGAGATCGGTTGCGGTCGTAGCGAACCACGATTCGACCGGTTCCGTACCGGCCGGAATGGGATCGACGACGGCGACGAAACGCCGCTCCTTGGTGTTGCGAATGCGCAGCGTGACTTTGATCAGATCACCCGCCTTGAACGTTTTCTGCGAGTACTTGCGCTCGACGCTGAAACCTTGATCGAGCGAGTCGTGCATCAATCCGGCCGGCGTGTACTTCAGGCGCATGAGATAGAAGAGCGTGCCGGTGCCCTGACGATCGAACGTCACGGGCAGATCGGCGGCCGCGGACGGCGTCCCGGCACGCGCCATCAGCTGCGCCATCGGAATGTCGTGACTCTTCGCCAGCGTGCTGCGGCCGCGGAACGATTCATTGGCGATCGCTTCGGCGCCGAGCTTCACGACGGCCGTGAAGTCAGGCGTCTCGCTCTCGTACTTGCGGTAGTAATCGACGAGCGACTCCATCGCCCAGACGTTTTCCTGCGTGTTGCCCCAACGTCCGGCCCGGCGCACTTTCATCATCCAGCGCACCATCTGCTTGACCATCTGCTCGCTCTCGCCATGACGCGTGAGCGTGCCGAGTGCGATCGCGGTCGAGCGAACGTTCGAGCTCCAGTAATAGAGAAGGTAGGGATCGGCCAGCTCTTCGACGTGCGCGCTGCCACCTTCGGGAAGGATTCCGTTCGTCAGGCGGCGCGCCAGATCGTCAGCGCGCGGACCCTTCTCGCCCTTCGCCAGCATGGCGTCGAGGAGGTACGAGATCCCGAACAGCGGCATCTTGTCGACGTACGAGAAGAGCCGCGTGATGTGGCTGTCTTCGTTGCGTCCGCCTTCGGTCAGCACCTTGACTGCGAAGGCCTGCCACGACGTGTACGCCGGCCACCATCCTTCGTTGGTCGGACGCGGCTCCTTCAGCTTGGCGTCTAAGTAGTCGTACGCGCGCTTCGTTACGTCTTTGCTCACGTCGTACTTCAGCTTCTCGCCGCGCTGCAGTACGTGCAGCACGTTCGCCGTGAGGTACGGCGATTCGGTGTAGCACTCGCCGGCCCAGAAGGCGAAGCCGCCATCGCCGCACTGGTACTTGCCGAGCTCATTGAGCGTTGTCTGGGCGATGTTGTGTGCCTTCTTCGCGTCGATGCCGGGGAGCGCGAAGGCATCGCCGAGGTCGGAGGCGAGCATCAGGGCCATGGCGGCCGAGGAGCGCTGCTCCGCGCAGCCGTAGGGATAGTCGACGAGATACGAAGCACCTTCCGACAGTCCGACCATCGCGGTCGACGCCAGCTCGACGTGCAGTCCACCCGACGACGGCACGACATCCTTTGGAACGGCCAGAGTTTCCTTCGCGTCCGGCTTCGCTTCGCCATACGCGGCGACTGTTTCCGACGGTGCGAGGATGCGGATCGGCAGCGTGTCTTCGAACGCGTCGGTCTCTTTGTTGAGCGAGACCGTCATCTGTATGCGCGCGTTGCCGACCGCCTTCGCCGAGGCGTTGAAACGCAGTTCGGCGGAGCCTTCCGCGGCGACGTCGGCCGTGAGTGAAGTGGGTTCCGTGAATTCGAGAATCGATGGATCGAGCGACTTGATCGTCACCGTCGCCTTGCCCGGAGCTTTGAGCTGCGAGTGAACGACGGCGCCGAAGTACGCCTTATCGCCGACGGCGAGGAAGCGCGGCCACGTCGGCGTGAGCAGAACCGGCTTGTTGATGCGGATCTCGTTCTGCGCCCAGCCGAAGCGCGAGGCGCGATCGCCGGCAACGGCCATGATGCGATACGTCGTCAGCGACTCGGGTAGCGTGACATCGGTCTTGGCGTGGCCCTTTGCGTCAGTCACGACGGAGCCGATCCAGAACGCGAGGACGCGGAAGTCTTTGCGGATCACGCCGGGACCGGCGTCTTTTCCGCCGCCGCCGCCCTGCGTCTCGCCCTTTGGCGTCAGCACGCGGCGGCTGACGATCTTCTGGCGCGAGTCGAAGTTGAGAACCTGGATCGACTTCTCGAGGTAGATCGATTTGAGCACATCGGGCGTTTCGTACGCGGTCAGCGAGAGGACGCCGTAGTCGACGGCCCAGAGCGTGACTTCGGACTGCGACGGCTTGCCGGCGGCATCGTGCACATCGACTTCGATGCGCGCCTTCGATGCGGGACGGTACTCATCGCGATTCGCTTTGACGGCCACCTTCAGCCGCTTGGCCGCGTCGGCGACGGTGAACGCTGTGTAGCCGAGGCGGAAGGCCGGCTTGCCCGGATCGCTCTCGTCTTCGATGCCATCCTTCGTGCGGCCTTTGAGCAGCGTGACGGCGACGAAAATGTTCGGGATGTCTTTCTCGGTGATCGGCACGGAGACGGTCGTCTGCGTCGAAGTCAGCTCGAACGTCTTCCACGTCCGCACGCCTTCGCGCTCGGTCGTGAGCAGCGCGGTGGCGTGCTCCCACGGCGACTTGACCATGATCCGCGCCGTCTCGCCGGGCTTGTACGTTTTCTTCTCCGGCACGAGCTCGATGCGGTTGCTGTCGGCGCGCGCCCAGGCCGTGTAGCCCGAGCCGACGGCGTAGAACCAGGTGCGGGTCGTGGTCGAGCGCCCTTCCGCGTCTTTGGCCGTAGCGATAACGAGATACTCGCCGCCCTCGCCGAGCGGCACGTGCAGCGGGACGGGCGTCGTCTGCGTCGTCACGTCCCAATGACCGGCGGGCAATTCTTTGCGCTCGGTCGACCAGTTGTAGAAGCCGTTGCCGGCGGCCTCGCGAACGGAGTTCCACTGGATGCGATGGAGGTCGACGCTGACGTTGACGCCGGCTGTCGTCGCGCCGTCGAGTGCGGCGGCGATGATTGCGGTATCGAGACCTTTCGCCGCATCCGCAAAATAGTTTGGCGATTTCACGCCGATGTACCAGGGAGCGGGATGGACGCGGAACGCCGTGCGATTCGCCAGTTGCTGGCGCGAGACGTCGGTGACGTTCCCTTCGAGCACGTAGCTCCACGGCACGCCCGCGGCGAGGTCAGTATCGAGCGACAGTTTCAGCTCGCCTTTCGTGTCGAGCTTCGGCTCTTTGGTGTTGATCGTTTCGTTGTCGCGGTGCTGTTCGCTGTCTTCGCCGAGGAACTCCCACTGCCCTTCCGGGAAGCGGTCGCGAATCGCGTTCGGGACGTCGTAGACCGGGACCTTGGAGTACGTCCACTTCACCGGCCGCGAGGCCATCGCGCCGCCGAAGAGATACTTGCCGATGATCGTGCCGTTGAGTTTCGTTCCTGCGATCGGCGCCGTCGGGGACTTGAGCGTGACATCGACGCGGAACTCGGGACGCCGGTATGCGGCGACGAGGAAACTGCCGAACGTCATCAGGCGCTGCGATTTCACCGAGGCCTTGATGCCGTAGTCGCCGAGAACGCCGTCGACGGGCACGGTCCAGGTCCACTCCGCGCTGCTCCAGTCGTTCAACTTGACGGTGCGCGTGTCGACCTCTTTGTCGTGGGAGTCGGTGACGACGATATCGACCGGCGTGCCGGCCGGCAGGAGCTGCATTCCAGTTGGCGTGTCGCTGCGAAGCACGATCTTGGCGTGGACTTCCTCGCCCGGTTTGTACACTCCTCGGTCGGTGAAGGTCGTGCCGCGAAGCAGCGGCTGCGATTCATCGAGATCGAAGCCGAGGCCGAACTCCCACGGCGTGATGCCGTCGTTCCAATCGCTCGAGGCGTAGGCGGTATCGCCATCCTTTTCGGCGGTAACGACGAAGTGGAAGCCGAATGCTTCCCACGACTCGACCGGAACGTCTTCGCCCTTTTCGTTTTTCTTGTTCCGCTCCACGCGCAGATCGGTGTTCGGCGCGATGGCGATGCCGTTCGCGTCGGTGGTTCCGGTCCAGAAGACGTTGTTCTCGATCGTCCGGATCGACACCTTCGCTCCGGCAACAGGCTTCGCATCGTCGAGCCGCGTGACGAAGACGAGCGTGTTCTGCGGTGAGTCTTTGACGGTGATGCCGAGGTTGGTCACCTGCACGATCGTGCCGGCGGTGTCTTCGGAATACCGTTTCGAGTGCGCGATCGCATCGCCCGGCTTGATCACGGCCCAGACGATGCCGGTGCCGATCGATGACAGTGCGGATTTGAGATTCAGCCCGTACGACTGCAGCTTGTCCGGAACCGGCGCGAGGTTGCGCTGCACGCCGCCCTTTTCCGGCGTCTTGTGGAAGCTCTCTTTCTGCAGATCGAGGATCGTCGGAACGAGCTGATCGAACGAAAGAGGTGTGAGCCACTGCGTGACGTTCTTGAAGTTGCGGCCGTGGAACGGGAGCAGCGGACCGCCGCTCGATTCCCACACGCCGTGCCCGTCGCCGAAACTGATGTAGGCCGACTTGTGCCAGTACTCGATGACGGCCATCCACGTGTAGCCGAGCGTCTGGCCGTTGTCGGATTTCAGCGACGGATCAACGCGGACGGCGTACGTGTGGGCAGGAAGCAGCGAGTATCCGAGCTCGTCCAGGCTGTACTGCGTTGCGTGCATCTCATCGGCGCCGGTGACCTTCGGCGCAGAAGGCGTAACGAGCGATTCGTGCGCCGGGTCCGTGACGTCGGTGACCGTGACCGCCTTTCTGAAATTCAGGAACGGCACGCCGTCGATGCCGCGGAAGCCGATCGGATTGAAGTAGTCGGGCCCGCACTCGGCCAGACATTCGACCTTGTCGATGAAGAATGCCGGCCCCAGCTCGATTGTGAATGTCTGCGCGTGCCCGCTGGCAACGTTGTTCTGATTCTTCGATAGCTTGTCGTCGACGAAGATCTGCAGGTTCGTTTCGGGGGGAACGCCGGGCTTCGTCTCGACGATCACCATCTCCGGCGCGGGCTTGAAATGTTTCTTGTCCCACTCCGTCGGGAAGAAGGAGAGGATCGGCTGCCCGTCGCTGGCCGCTGCCTGCTGCGCCTTCGCCACTTTCGCATCGAACGCGGTCGGCTGTTCCGGCTCGAGCTTCGCCAGCCGGTCGCGCCCCGGAAGAGTTGGAGGTTTGAATTCGTGCGGGACGGTGCGGAGCACGAGGTGCGATCCGAGCGTCGCGGCATCGACCGGCTGGTTGAACCAGAGCGCGATGACGATTCCGCCGTCGTACTTGCCGCCTTTGCGATACCAATCCGTGCGCAGAAGCTGGATCGTCGGCGTGGTGAAGGAGAAGTGATACGCCTTGCCGAGCGTTTTTCCGCTGACTGCTTTCGCGGCTGCGTCGACCGTGACGTCGTACTTGGTCGCGAACGGCAGCGGAGTCTTCGCATCGGGCGTGAAGATCAGCGTGGTCGTCCCCGACCAGCGGAAGGCGCCCTTGATCGCCGGCTCGGTGTGGAACCACGGCACATCGAGAACTTTCGGGATCTTGCCGAGGACGACCATCGGCTCGCTGAAGACAACGCGAATCTCGTTCGCCTCAGCCAGATTGGCGACTTCGCCGATCGGTCCGGCCTTGACGATGGTCAGGTTTTTATCGGCGGCAAAAGTAGGAACAGCGCTCAGAAAAAGGACGATCGCAAGTAACGCACGCTTCATGCGCGGAGCGTAGCACGCGGTCAGCTGGCGTGACCGGCGTCTCAGGACGACGCGTTCGCGAAGGAATCACGAGCCGCCGGAAGTGTCCGGGCCACCATCCGGCCCGCAGGAATCGTCGCCTTGAGCACACTCGCGCGCCATCAGCACGAGCTCGTCGATGTCGAACGGCTTCGTCAGGAGCTTGCAGACCCGCTGAAGAAACTCGCACGGGAGCGCACGCGGCGACGCCGTCATCACGATCACCCTCCGTAGAGTGCGCGGCTGCGTCGCTTCGAGGTACTCCATCACCTCTTCCCCGCTCACCAACGGCAGGATGAGATCGATGATGAGAAGGTCGTAGGAGACGACTTTCATCAGCTCGATCGCGGCGGCGCCGGTCTTCACGCACTCGACGCTGAACATCTCCCGCTCGAGCACGCGGCGCACTAGCAAGACGATGGCGTCGTCATCTTCGACGACAAGCGCGCGAAACGTTCGTCTACGGCCAGCGGGAGACTCGTCAACTTCCCTGCTTCCCTCGGATTCAGAGCTCGTAACCTCGCCATGTACGGACATTCGGCCACTCCTCCCGCGTCGCGGACGACTCTGATTCTTTCACGAAGCACTCGCGGAGTACTCCCGTTCGAATTGCCTGAGCGCCGGAGGACGGAACGAATGATTGCTGAAAATAAATTTCTGCAAATTGCTGATGCCGGCATACAAGCCCTTCGCGACTGACCGGCTACTTTCCGGATGCCATCCAGTTCGATACGAAAGTCAGCGGCGACCGTAAGTTGTCATCGAGCGGACTGTCGACGATGAAGCGCTGTCCATCGCGCGCGACGTCGTAGGAGTTCCCGGGTAATCGAAAGAGCGGCTTCGGCGTGGCGGTACGGCTGGTCATGTCCACGCTCATCAACTGGCTGTGTGAGACGTAGAAGATCTCGCGCCCATCGTTGCGCCACATCGGCGCGCCCCCGCCCGACGACGAGACCTGCCGCCGTTCGGCATGGGACGGAAAGCGCTCGACGTAGATCTCGTTGCGGCCGGACTCGTCGGTCATGTATGCGATCCATTCACCGTCCGGCGACACCGACGCGAACTGCTCGGAGAACGGCGTGGCGAGATATGGCTTTCCCTCGCCCCCGCCGGCGGGAAACAGCCAGATGTCGAGGTCGGCCTTCGCCAACAACTCACCTACGATCATTTTGCCGTCCCGCGTCCAGGAATCCGCAAGGACTTGCTCCGTCTTGAACTTCGTCAGCTGACGCACGCTCGACGGGTTGGAAGCATCAGCGACGAATAAGTTCCCGGCCCCCGCGCGCATCGAAGTGAACGCGACTCTCGATCCGTCGGGCGACCACGCCGCACCGTAGTCACCGGCGGTGTCGAACGTAAAACGAGTGGTCACGTTTCGCGCGACGTCGAGAACCCAGATGTCATCGGGACGACCGTCGGCGTCATCCTGGTCCGTGGCAATCCGCTGCTGATCCGGCGAAAGGCGCAGACCAAAGCCCAGCCGGCGTGCGTCGCCCGCGGTGCCCAGAGTGCGGCCGAACCGGTCAACCCACGTGAGCTGCGAGTTCGGACTTCCCGATCGATAAATGAGCCGGCCGTTTTGCGACACGCTGAACTCGAAATGGTGGTTGGAATCGTTCACCACCACCTGCTCCGCGATCACGCGAGGTTCGCCGGTCAACGTAAGCGTTTTCGGGTCGATCGGCTGCGCGAGAAGGGAACCCGCCCTCACGAAGAGCACGTATCCCGGCTCGACATAGTTCACGCTCGAAATGGCCTGCACGAGATCGCGGCTGCTGCCGTCATGCAGCGCGCCTACTTTGACGTGATGATTCTCCGTGCGTGGCGCGTCGCCAAGGAAGAGGAAATGATCGCCGTCCGGCAGGAACACCGGCCACCGATGCGCTTCTTCGCCCGCTGTCAGGTGCGTGACCGGCCGCGGTGTTCCGCCGTTGGCATCGACACGAAAAAGCGGACCATCCTGGCCGCAAAACAGGATGACCCCGTCGCGGCTCCACGCAGCGCCGTAGGACAGCGGCGCGTCACAGATTGTCTGGGGCGGCCCGCCGGCCAGGGCGATGCGCTTCAACTTTCCCTGCGCGAAAAACCCAACGGACCGTCCGTCCGGGGAAAAAAACGGCTCGCTCGCTCCCTGGGTACCGGGAAGTTGACGAGGATCAGCACGATCGATTGGCCGTACCCAGAGAGAGTACGACGCGGCCCCGGAAGAGGAGGTGTCTCCAGTGCGAGCCATGAAGGCGATGGACGAACCGTCGGGAGACAAGATGGCCTGCCCCCACTCGTCCAGCGAGCCATGCTTTGGCATCGTGATCGACAACAGGAGCGGCGTGTCGGCGGGTGCCGGACGGCGGAAGAGGAACGCCGCCACGGCCGCAGCCGCGATCGCAGCCAGCGCAATCATCGCCACCACCATCGCGCGGTTGCGGCTGCGCCGCCGCGTGACGTCGCCCACCGCCTGCGACTGCGAGCTCGTCGCCCCAATCCACTCCAGCTCCGATGCTACATCCGAGGCGCTTTGCCAGCGATGGTCGGGATCCTTGGCCAGACACTTCGCGATCACATGCTCGAATGCGGGAGGAGTCAGCGGCTGGATCTCGCGGATCGGCGTCGGCTCCCCGCCGACGATTGCCGCGATGAGGCTGGTCTTCGTTTTTCCGGAGAACGCGCGGCGTCCCGACGCCATCTCGTACAGCAGCGTGCCGAGGGCGAAGATGTCAGTGCGGGCATCGGCGTCCGTCCCCTCCAGTTGCTCCGGCGCCATGTACTGGAAGGTGCCGAGGATCGTCCCTTCCTGCGTCAGCGACTTCTGCAACGTGGCGCCGTCCGCGGGATATGCGGTCGAGCCGCCGGAGAGCGAGATCGCGCCACCTTTCGCCAATCCGAAGTCGAGCAGCTTGGCGCCCGACTTCGTGATCATGACGTTGCCCGGCTTGAGGTCGCGATGCACCACACCCCCGCGGTGCGCGCGGTCGAGCGCAGCGGCGATCTCCCCTCCGTAGCGCAGGACATCGCGCATCGGCAAGGGCCCGCGCGCGATGCGGTCCGCCAGCGTCTCGCCATCGAGCAGCTCCATGACCAGATACTCGACGCCCTGATCGTTGCCGACGTCGTACAAGGTGCAGATATGAGGATGGGTGAGCTGCGAGATCGTCTTCGCCTCGCGCTCGAAACGAAGCTTGAGCTGCGCGTTGTCGGCAAACGCCGGCGGCAGCACTTTGATGGCCACGCTGCGGTCGAGCCGCGTGTCGCGGGCTTTGTAGACCTCGCCCATGCCGCCCGCACCGATAGGCGCGACGATTTCGTAGGGGCCGAGCCGGCTACCCGAAGTGATGGCCATGAAGTGGAGATGATAAACGTTACGGGTTTCTGGATCTGGACCCGTTTCAAACCATCGGACTATCGCCCCGGATACAACCACCGAGGCGGGACGCCTCGATGGCCGCGGGCGAGACGCCCGCACTCCTCAGCGCTGCATCGTAAAGGGAGTGCGTGCGTCTCGCACGCGGGCACTCGGGCGTCCCCGCCCGAGTGCTGTCAGGCCGTCGTCAAATCATTTCGCGAATTGATTACAACAATCGCGCTTCCAGCGCTTTCAGCACCGCCCTCGTCCGGTCGCGCACGCCGAATTTCGAGAGGATGCTCGAGACCTGGTTCTTGATCGTTCCCTCGGCGGTGCCGAGGGCGTGGGCGATCTCTTTGTTGCTGTAGCCGCCGGCCATGAGGCGCACTACCTCCAGCTCGCGCGCGGTCAGCTCCTCGAAGGGCACCGTGTCGGGAGAAGGCGTTGCGACAGCGCTGAGCAGGCGCTGCGTGATCGCCGGTTGAAACACCGTTCCGCCCGCGGCGATCGCGCGGATCGCGCTCATGAGTTGCTGATACGAGATGTCTTTGAGCAGAAAGCCGCGCGCCCCGCTGCGGATGGCGTCGAGCACGACCATCGTGTCGTCGAACGTCGTCAGGACGAGCGTCGGGGGAAGCGCGGTTGCCGCGGCGAGCTCGCGTAGGACATCGACACCGCTCTTCTTCGGCATCCGCACATCGAGGAGCAGCACATCGACCTGGGACGACGGCACGCGCGCGATCGTCTCGGCGCCGTCCTCCGCCTCGCCGGCGATGACGATCTCCGCATCCATCTCCAGCAACGTTCGGATGCCCTGGCGGATGAGGAGTTGATCGTCAGCGATGAAGACGCGGATCACGGCGCGCTCCGCGCCGGCAGAAACGCGGTCAGCGCGAATCCGCGGCCGGAGCTCGTCTCGATCGTCAGCGCACCGCCGGCGTTCTCGATGCGCTCGCGCATGCCTCGCAGTCCGAAGCCGTCGCGCGAAACGCCGCGGCCGCGGCCATCGTCGCGAGCACGGACTTCGAATCCATCCTCGCTGCGGCGCACGGTGATCCAGAGATTCTCCGCGCCGGAATGCCGCGCCGCGTTCGTCACCACCTCCTGCACGCAGCGAAGGATGACCAGCCCCTGCTCGGGATCTTCGTAATGACCTGCACTCTCCGGCCGAGAAGCTCTTCCAGGTCGGCGACCAGTCCGCCCGGAAACCAGGCACTCGGCTCCGCGCCGACCTCGACCAACAAGTCAACATCGCTGTCCGGGCCTGCGTCGCCTCTTGCCATCGAACCAAACACGCGGACTCCAGTCACGCCATGGCGGCGAGCCACCCGAAGTATCTGTTCCCGTTTCGCTTGTACGAGGTCGACCATGAGTCTCCGCTGGCGATGAGTGTACTGCTAGTGAACTGGCGACTCGAATCGTGAGATCTCTAACTTTCCCCCACCCTCGGCGTCTATCCCCTACAGACCGATGGATGCTTTTCTCGCCGTAGACTTGCCAAGGACCGTGTCGAACCCGACCATCACGATGCAAACGCGCACGAGCGAAGACGATCTTCGGCTTGCGCGGGCTTGCGCCGACGGGAGCTCCGACGTGTTCGCCACGATCTACGCCAGTCACGGCGAGCGGATGAAATCGATCGCGTACAACCACCTCGGCAACGTCTCGGATGCCGAGGATGCGGTGCAGGAAACGTTTCTCAAGGTGCATCGGGCGGCGGCGAGCTACAACGGCGAGGCGGCGTTCACGACGTGGCTCTACCGCATCCTCATCAACACCTGCTACGACCTTTTACGGAAGCGAAAACGAAGAATTCGAGAAGCGCCGATCGATGAATTCGTCGCCGACAACCGCGCCGCGCACGCGGTGGACGACATCAAGCGAATGGCCTTGCGAAAGCTCCTCAACGACTTGCCCGAGCAGCGTCGCACCGTCTTCTCGCTATTCGAGATCGAAGGCCTCAGCCACGCCGAGATCGCCGGCATCCTCGACATCACCGAGGGGAATTCGAAGTGGATTCTTTTCTCGACGAAGAAGCAGTTGCAGGAGCAGTGGAAGAGAGCGGTGGATCAGTGATGTGGATCAGTGATCAGAGACAAGAGATCAGAGACCAGGACAGCCCAAGAACCGAGTAGCCGAGCGAGCGAGCAAGCGAGCAACCAAGCAACAGCAACCGCCCAACCGACAACCGACAACGCGCCGAAGGCGCAAAAGCCATGACCATCAACTGCAATCAACTCGACAATCTCTTACTGGAAGGCGATCCGCTCTCGCTCGAAGTGGCCGCTCGCCATGCGCAGACGTGCGACGCGTGCATGGAGAAGCTGGCGAGCTGGAACGAGATCTCCGGCACTGCCCGCGACATGCACACGACCTGGAACAACGATCTGCTCTGGCCGCGAATCGAGCGCGCCATCCGCAACGACAAGCGCCGCCGCCGGACGAGCGTCTGGCAGATCGCTGCCGCGTTGTTCCTCCTCGCCGCCCTCGGCGCCACAGCCTGGATCGCGCAGCGGCGCATGCACTCCGCCGATTTCGACAACACGATCCTGAAAGTCGCTGCCGTCGATGAGGTGGAGCGCGCCGAACAGGCTCACATCGCCGCAATCAATCATCTCGAAGCACTCACCGCCGCGAAACTCGATCAGCCAACGACGCCGCTTCTCGTCAGCTACAAAGAAAAACTGATGATGCTCGACGACGCCATCGCCGAGTGCCAGTCCGCCATCAACAGGAACCGCCAGAACGCCTATCTCCGCACGCAGCTGCTGACGATGTACTCGGAAAAACAGCGGACGCTGCAGGAAGTCATCCGGGAGGAAAACCATGCTACCAACCAGTAAGAAACTCGCCGCCGCGCTTCTCGCCGTCGCTTTCATAATGGTTGCGCCGGCGCTCTATGCCGACCGCTACGAACAGACCATCAGCCGCACGATGCCGTTCCGCGGCGGCCACGTATCCATCGACCATGCATTCGGCGCCGTCAACGTCCGCGCCGGCGGAGGCAGCGATGTTCACGTTCAAGCCATCATCCGCGCCTCGGACGCCGACCTCGGCAAAGCGATTCGCGTCACCGTCTCTTCGTCCCCGGCCGGCATCTCTGTCCGCACCGAGTATCCGGAGATTCACTCCCATTGGATGAGCACATCCAATTCGTACTCCGTCGATGTCGAGGTGACGATGCCCGCCTCCGCGCCGCTGATCGTTCACAACCGCTTTGGCAGCGTCGACGTCTCCGGCATCCACGCCGCCGGTGAGATCGTCAACGCGCAAGGTCCCGTCGTGCTGCGGGACAGCCGAGGAACGCAGCGGGTGGAGAGCTCGTTCGCGTCGATCCTCGTCGAGCGCAGCGCCGGCGATACGACTGTGCAAAACGCCAACGGCTCGGTGCGCATCGTCAACGTCGATGGCGCGCTGAACGTCACGAACCGCTTCGGGTCGGTGACCGTGAACGACACGCACAACGTCTCCATCCGCAATGCCAACGGCTCGGTGGAGCTGACCGATGTGGCCGGCAACGCGACGGTGGTCAACTCGTTCGACAACGTAATCATCGCCAACGTCTCCGGGGATATAGACCTGAACAACCAGAACGGCCGCGTCGACGTGCGCGACATCAAAGGCCGCGCTGCGATCAGGAACACGTTCGGCGCGACGAAGTTCGTCAACATCGGACGCGATCTCACGGTGACCTCGAACAACGGCGGCATCGAAGGATCCCACGTCGGCAGCGGCGCCACGCTGACGGGAAGCTTCGACACCATCTCCGTGCGCGACATCGGCGGAGCGACTCACATCACGAACTCGAACGGCAACGTGACGGCCGCAGACATCCGCGGCAACGTCGACATCGACACAAAGTTCGGCCTGGCGCGCGTCGAGTTGATCAAAGGCTCAGCCGACATCGATAACGCCAACGGCGGCGTCACCGCGACGGATGTCTCCGGCGGAGTCCGCGTCCACACGAGCTTCGCGGCGGTGCTGCTGAAGACGATCGCCGGCCCGATCACCGTGGAGAACGCGAATGGATCGATCTCAGTAGCCGATCTCCGTGGATCGTGCGCCGACATCAATCTGAAGACGAGCTTCGCGTCGATCAGGCTCGACATTCCGCAGAACAACGGCTATCAGCTCGACGCGCGCACAAGCTTCGGTTCGATCAATACCTCAGTGCCGGTGATGATGACGTCGAAGTCGGACAACTCGCTCAAGGGAACGATCGGCAACGGCACGTGCCGGATGAAGCTCGAAACGGCGAACGGCGGGATCAACATCGATTAGCACAAAGGAGTGCGGGCGTCTCGCCCGCGGCCATCGGGGCGTCCCGCCCCGGTGGTCGGATCCTCATGACAGCGGTCTGCAACGATGGGCAACAGCACGCCGGACGAAGCTCGAGGTGGCGAACGGCGGGATCAACATCGAGTAGGCACTCCCGCCGCCCAACAGCACTTGGGCGGGGACGCCCGAGTGCCCGCGGTCGAGACACCGCACTCCTTGACGATGTCACGCGCAAAAAAAAGCGCCGCTGCGAACAGCGGCGCCTTCTAGATCATCGGTGATGAGAACAACTAGTCGAGCTTGATCGCCTTCTTGGTCTTGGCGCGGCGCGCCTGATCCTTCTGCCGGTACTCGTCGAGGCAGGAATCCTTGTCGACCATTGCGCATCCGAGGTATTCGGCGATCTCCTGGATGACGGCGCGGATCGCTTTGCCCGTCGGCGTCTTCTCGTAGTTGGAGAGATTGCCGCCGAAACCGCCGCGATAAACGCTGACTCCCATGCCGCCGCCGGTCGAACGCGCTTCGACGGTACGCGTGACCGCGATCTCGCCCGAGGTGGTATCGACGACACGGAGGTCGACGGCGATGTACGCCTCTTCCTGTTTGCCGCCGACTCCAATGCCGTGGAAGCTGAGGCCACCACCGGTCTCACGCGTCTTCGAATCGAACGCGCTCACGGTGGCGATGACGACATACTGCGCGCCGGTCATCTGGCCGAGTTTCGCGCCGGTCGATTTCTTCACGCGGCCCGATGTTGCGAGATCCTGTTCGTCGAGCACGGCGCCAATCTTGTGGCGCTCGACGAGCTTGAACTTCTCGGTGCTTGCGAGCTCATTGCTCAGCATGCCCGCGAGATCACTGCCCACGTCGGACGACCACCATCCTGCCGACGTGTCATTTCTGAATTCCGCAACGGCCAGCACCGGTTTCGCGGCAAAGGCCGACGAGACGAATAAGGTGAGTGAAGCGATCACGAACAAGACTTTGCGCATCGTTTTCTCCTCTGGTTTTGTGCGGCGAACTGTACCGCAGTTTGGCCCGTGGTGCGTGATGCCGCTCACGGAGGCGTTGATTGTCAGGCGCAGGAGGCGGGCGGCCAAAAAAAGAGCCGGAGCGACTGCTCCGGCTCTCCGAAAACATCATCAGTTGTATCGAGCTCAGTACCGTCCGCCATCCACGTTCTCGAGACGGTTCGCTTCGAAAACACCGCCACGCGTCCAGTCGCCGGAGATCTCGGCGTAATCGCCAGGGCGCAGGCTTTCCAGGCGGCGGTCGCGGATGAGCGCCGTCACGAAGCTGCCCGTGGTTTCATCGCGAAGCACCAGCGTACCGCGGCGGTAGTCGACCGTTTCCACCACGCCGCGGAGCAAGCCGGAGCTGTACGCCCCGCCGTAACCGTAGCTGGCGCCGTCGTAGTAATCGTAGGCCTCGAGGTAGCCGAGCGGATCGTAGTAGCCGCCGAAGTTGAGCGAGAGGCCGACGCGCAGGTGAGGGAAGAGACCGATGCGCGCTTCAGGAATCCAGATCGGATACCGGCCGCCGTCGATCCAGATCCGATAACCGCCGCGCTCGTGGAGGAAGCGGTTGATCCGGCCACCAAGGTACGTGTTCCGACGTCCTCGGCTGTCATACGCCGGACGGTTGTTGTGATAGCCGTAGTTTGAGCTGCCGCGGTAGCTCTGGCCGCGTTCGTTGCGGTTGGAGTCGTATTGGGTGCGGCCGCGAGTCGCGTTGCGGTACGCCTCGGCCTGCGCAGCGCCGTTGTTGTTGTTGCGGTAGGCGTCGTTCTGGTTACGCCCGCGGTCGTTGTTGCGATAGCCGTTATTGCTGTTGTTGCGGTACGCGTCGCTCTGCGTCTGACCGCGCTCGCCGCCACGGTAGGCGTCGTTCGGCGTGGTGCCGCGGTCGTGGCTGCGATACGTGTCCGGCTGGGTGCGGCTGCTGCTGTCACCGCTCCGGCGTGCATCGGCCTGTCCGCGCCCGTGATCGCTGCTCTGGCTCGAACGCTCAGTGCGCTGCTCCCGGCGATCGTTCGTCGCATCCGAGTGACGCGATTCCGCAAAAGCGGACGTTCCAACGAGCGCCGCAATCGCCACCGCGCCCGTCATACTTGCTGCTAACCTCTTCATGTTGTTCATCTTATCTCCTTTGGACCGATGACTGCTGCTCCCTACTATCGCAATCCGTCTGCCAGAACCGGCACGCCACGCTAGAGGAGGAGAGAAACGTGCAGATCATAATGAAGCATGGCCATTGCACTCCCTCCCCTGCCGCTTGCCGAATGGAAGCCGACGTGCGACACGCTGCACATGTGGACGCAGATCGTCGGCAAGGTGCGTCTCGAGCTCGCGCCGCGGCTGAATCACTGGTGGGAAGTACCGCTCTACGTGAGCGCGCGAGGATTGACGACGTCCGCGATTCCTTGCGGCGATCTCGTCTTCGACTGCGAGTTCGATTTCGTCGATCACCAACTCCTGATCCGCGTGAGCAACGGACGGATGGCGCGTGTCGCTCTGGAACCGCGTTCGGTCGCCGACTTTTATCGCGAAACGATGGCGCGCCTGCGGGAGTGCGGCATCGACGTCTCCATCCGGCCGGTGCCGTGCGAGGTCGACAATCCGATCCCGTTTGGCGACGACCACGAACATGCGTCGTACGACCGGGATGCCGTCGAGCGCTTCTGGCGCGTGCTCATGTTCTCGGACCGCGTGCTGAACCGCTTCCGCGCGTCGTTCATCGGGAAGAGCAGCCCAGTCCATTTCTTCTGGGGCAGCTTCGACCTGGCCGCGACGCGATTTTCCGGCCGGCGCGCGCCGGAGAATCCGCAAGCCGACCCAATCACCCGCGAGGCGTATTCACATGAGGTGAGCAGTTGCGGCTGGTGGCCGGGCGGCGGTGCACTCGAGGCGCCGGCGTTCTATTCGTATGCCGCCCCCCAACCCGAAGGCTTCAAAACCGCGAAGATCGAACCGCCGCAAGCGTTCTACAGCGACGCCCTCTCCCAGTTCATCCTCCCCTACGACGCCGTCCGCGAATCCCCGGATCCCGAGGATTCGCTGCTCCGCTTCTGCCAAACTACCTACGCCGCCGCCGCAGACGCGGGCGGGTGGGATCGGGCGGCGCTGGAACGTGCGGAGAGGGATGATGACTGAGAACGATGTGAATCGTTCGTCGAGTTTCCCTACGACGCAGTAGGGAATCCTCGAAACCCGAGGATTCCCTGCTGCGCTTCTCCCAAACCGCAAGGGTCGGAAGCGCGCCCAATGACGACTGGCACTCTGGAGCTCACTTCTGACGAATGTCTCAATTAGCCAGGAGGAAGCACCATCTTCGATTCATCGAAGGCCACGGCGATAATGTTCACCCACCGCTCAAAGAAGTTGTCGCCGGAGTCACCGGTTTGGGATGTCGCGAACGCCGGAGCGGAAAGAGCGACGAAAATTGACAAAGCAAAGCCATAGACTCTGATTCTGTTACGCATGAACCCTCCTCGTGCCGGCAGAGCCGGATGTATTGGGAGGGCGCCCTCTTCTACTTAGTGACGTAGACGGACGATTCCTGAGAGTTTTTCTTACTGAAGTTGCACAAACTCCTGGTTTGGGTGGATTGGAAGCTTTTCCAGGTAGGTGCGGACGTGGCGTACCAGGTCGGGCGTAACACTGCCAGAACTGACCGCCTCGCTGAGGAACGCCAGCGCCTTTCTTGCGTTGCGCGTCATCCCTTCGGAGGCAAACGCGACGGCAACCGAGCGACAAAGCTCAGGGACACGATCCGGTTGTCCGGCGGCCATCAGTCCACCTGCGAGGTCGAGCGTTGCCAACGCCGCGTCGTTCGAGAGATCGAGTTGCGTCAGGCGCTCGCGAGCGCGCTCCAGTTCCTCCAGACCTTCATCGTAGTCGCCCCTCTCAACCCTCATCGCGGCCAGGGCCCACAGGATGCGAGCGCTCTCCGTCGGCACGTTCAGCGCGGTGAAGACAGCCAAGGCTTCTTCATAGTTTTCAGCGGCCTGCTCATAGGAGTGAAGGTGCGTGTAACACGATGCGGCATTCGCAAGCGCGCCGCCGAGAATCCATGTCTCACCTTCCGCACGCGCCGCAACAACAACACTCTCGAAAATAGGCAGCGCCTCCGCGTCGCGATCGACGCAGTAGTAGCCCACTCCCTCGACCATCCTGGCGGACAGATAGCGCCGTCGATCGCCGTAAACCAGGAACTCTTCCGCGGCCTCGCGAGCCAACCGCACGGCATCCGCGAACTGTTCGGTCTCGGCACGGATCGTCGCCCGCACGTACGACACGATGGCAAGATCGAACGGCTCCGGCCGCCGGTCCGACAGGAACGCATCCTCGGCCCGATCGAGGGCTGCTTCAGCGTCCTTGAATCGGCCGAGGTAGCGCAGAGCGTTTGCGCGCTCCTTCCAGGCCGTTCCCGTGTGCCAGGCGGACTTTGACTTCGCTGGCTGAGGCAGTTTCGCGCAGATGTTCACCGCGGCGTCGGCGAGGAGGAGGCCGTACTGCGGCTGCTGTTCGTGAGTTTGATTGGCGATCGTGCAAAGGAGGCGAACGACCGCGAGGGTGTGGAAGCGGGGGTCGTCGTCGATGTTGGCCTCACCGAAGCGGATCGGGGACTCGACGAGCGGCATCACGAGGGCGCGGGCGTGGGCGTCCTCAGCCGCGATCGCGCGTGCCTGCGCGATGAGCTCTGGAGGCGCCTCGCGGCGGGCGGTCATCGAATCCGCGAGCTCCCACGGCAGCGGATCGCGAAGGGCCGCGTCGAAATTCTCAATGAAGTCGAGAGCCTTGCGGCACTCCGCGCATCCCGCAAGGTGCTCCTCGACGCTCTTCCGGTCACTGATGGCCTGACGGCGCAGGGCGTACTCGGACAGCTGATCTTCGGTGTAGTGGCTCATGATCTTGAATGGGTGATGGTCTGAAAGATTTTCCTTGCCCGCTTGCGGCAGGATGAAAGCAATTGCCAGACGTAGGCGGGGGACGTGTCGAGCTCCTCCGCGATCGATTCCGCGCTTTCGTCGCGGAGGTAGTAGCGCCGAAGCGTCTCGCTGCACTTGCCGCCGAGGCGGGTCAGCGTGGAGGCGAGGCTCAGGCGAAGCGCCCAGCGCTCCAGCTTCGCCGCCTCGTCATCGTTGGGAGTGAGCTCGTGATGCGGCAGGAGCGGGACCTCGTGCTCCCGCTTGCGCCAGTAGTGTTTGCAGGCGTTGTTGATCGACCCGATCAGGAAGGCTTTTGGATCGAGTGCCTCGGGTTGCCGCTCCAGGAACGACGCGAAGATGTCGTGAACGAGCGCCTCGGCGTCCGAGGGACAGATCCGATACCGGTACGTTGCGATCGAGCGCAACAAACCCTCGTGCTCACGATAGAGCACGTCCAGCGACTGACTCGCTGAAGAGTCGGAGTAGTAGTTCGTCACAATCGTCCACCGCGAGCTTGCGCGGCTTCGGGATCCTTCGAAGGCACAAATCGGCACCTGCCATCTGTCCGTTCCGAACCGAAGCGTCTGACGCCGGCATTTCCGCCGCAACTCGCACCTGCCAGTCCTCACACCCCCGCCTGACCTTGGTTCGGCCCTTTGGAAGCGCTGCGTGGCACCGTTTCCGGCCCGATTCCTCATCGCCGATCGATATCTCCTGTCTAGGAGTGACGGAAAGGCGGAGGTCCCTACCCTCGGGGACGAAAAAAGTCTATTCGGAGCCTATGAGAGTCTGTTTGCGGGCAGATTCCGGCTCGCGAACCACCAGCCGCCTGCGTGACTATTTCCGACTGGAAGGCCATTGTGCGCAGACCGGCGAGATAGCCATTTATTAGCGGTCTTGGATCGAAGCACGGAGCGACACGCGAGTTATCTCGAGACGTTCGCGAGCGGTTTTCCGATCATGGCCTGCAGCAGCGGCAATGTTGCTTGCGGATTTGTCTCATGTTTTCCCTCGAACAGGATCACGTCCGGAGGCGGACTGTGCTGCTTCTCGAAGACCATTTCGCGTTGCGTACGAACGCCTCGGTGCCGGGTGTCAAGGCCTCCGGTGCCGAAGTTCGTGGGCGTCTGCGGATGAGTACGCCAAGCACGAGGCGAACTACCCCGGAGGCGGTGGAGGCGGCGGCGGGTTCGTGTCCGTCGGCGGTGCCGGCTCCGCGGTGTTCGTGCTTGGCGGCGGTCGATCAGGACGATCGCGATTCGGATCGCGATTCGGATCGATCCGGTCGCGACGAGGCTCAACCGAAGTCGTCGTCGGCGCCGGTGCGGCGGTGTCCGTCTTGAAGATCCCGCCGCCAAGCGTGTTGTCGCCCGGCTCGGGCGGAAGCGGCGGGAGCGGCTGAACATTCGTCGACGTCTCCGGCGAAAGCGCGAAGCCGGAAGTGTCGAGCGCGATCGGATTGCCGAACTGATCGACGGCCGGCGGCGGCGCCGCTTGCGGGCTGTGAATGGGACAAGGGATCATCGGCTGCGTCCCGCCCTTGAACGCCTCGGCGACCACAGAGCGCGGCGGACAGGCGGGCACCGCCAAGCCTCCGCTGGTCTCGTCGATCTCCGCCATCGCCATTCCCTCCGGCGACGCGAAATCGACATTCGGTTGCCCCGCGGTGACGGTCTGCATGAACCGCGTCCAGATCGGCACCGCTCCGGTTCCGCCTGAGAGCCCGGTTGGCTGGTTGTCATCGAAGCCGAGCCAGGTCAGCGTCAGCGTCTTCGGAGTGAATCCGACGAACCAGGCGTCGCGTTTGTCGTTCGTCGTTCCGGTCTTGCCGGCGGCGACGAGTTTGAATCCCATCGAGCGCGCCGTCGCTGCCGTTCCCCGATCGATGACGCCTTTCATCACGTTGACGAGGATGTACATATCGCGTGCTGGAAAGACCTGCACGGCCTGAACGTCGCCGCCGGCGGACAACAGCTTGTTCCGATCGTCAGTCACGAACTTGACTGTGTGGAGCGGGAGGCGCGATCCGACTCGCGCGATCGTGGCATACGCATCGGCCATCTCGATCGGCGCGAGATCGACTGCGCCGAGAAGCATCGACGGATTCTTCGAGTCGATGTCGGAGGTGACGCCGAGCGTGTGCGCCGTCTTGACGATCGGCTCGAGTCCGCAGGCCAGACCGATGCGCACCGAGGCCGAGTTGAGCGACTGCTCCAGCGCCTGGGCCACCGTGACGGTCTGGTGGTAGACATCCTCGTAGTTTCGCGGCGACCAGTCTGCGGAGAATCGCCGCTTGTAGATGAACCTCGTGTCGCTGACCAGCGTCGCTGGCGTGATGTTCTGATTCGAGAGGCTTGGCTCGAACGCGGTCGCGTAGACGAACGGCTTGACGAGCGATCCGATCTGCCGCTTGGCGTTCAGCGCGCGGTTGAATTGATTGATGTCGTAGTTGCGGCCGCCGATCAGCGCCCGGATCTCGCCGGTCGGCACATCGACGTTGATGATCACGCCCTGCAGCGGCTGATCGGGACGGCGCAGTCGCTTGCTCCCCTTCTCCAGCGCCGACAGTCCCGCCTCGATCGTTCGCGCGGCGGTGTCCTGCGCGTTCAGATCGATGGCCGTGTAGATCTGCAGCCCGCGCCCTTTGACGTCTTTGATGCCGTAGTCGCGCGCCATTTCCTGAAGCACGCGATCGACGTAGTACGGAATCGACGAGAGCCCGCTGCGCTGCCGGAACGGACGCGGCGGCAGCTTCGTGGCCATGGCCTTGTCGTATTCGTCCCGTGTGATTTTCTTCTGATTGAGCATCAGCCCGAGAACCGTGCTGCGGCGCTGCAGGGCCATCTCGGGATGCGTGAAGGGCGAGTAATTGTTCGGGCTGCGGATGATGCCGGCGAGCAGCGCGGACTCAGCGAGCGTGAGATCGGAGACCGGCTTGCCGAAGAAGAATCGCGCCGCTTCTCCGACGCCGAGAATCGAGATGGAACGGTTGCGGCCGAGGTAAATGTCGTTGAGGTAGGCCTCGAGGATTTCCTTCTTCGAATACTTGGCGTCGAGGATGACGGCCACGAACGCTTCGGTTGCCTTCCGCTTGTAGCTCCGCTCGTTCGTCAGGTAGTAGTTCTTCACCAATTGCTGCGTCAGCGTCGACCCTCCCTCGGCCACTCCACCAGCGCGGATATTGCGGAACAAGGCGCGGAAAAGGCCGATCGGATCGACTCCCGGGTGATGCCAGAAACGGACGTCTTCCGTAGCCACCACGGCGTCCTGCAAGGTCTTCGGAACCTGATCGAGCGAGACCGGACGCCGGTTTTCGAGCTGATCGCCGAGGATCGACGTCAGCAGCTCCGGCTCCAGCGCCGCGTTGTCGATCGGCGCCGCCTGACGCAGCGAGACGACGGAGCTGATCGCGCCGCCCTTGAATCCGATGCGCACCGGCTGCGACGGGTAATCGCCGCTGGGATGTTTGAAGGGACGCGTGTAGACGTCGATCTGCGCGCTGCCGGCAACGTAATCGCCAGCCTGCGAGAGCGACTCCGTTTGCCGGTAGCCGAGGCGGCTGAGCTTCTCGACGAGATCATCGGGACCAAGGACGACGCCGCCGCGCAACGGAGTGAAGTCGGTGAAGATGCGGGTCGGCAGCGAGAGCCGTCGGATCTCGAACTTGCCGACCGATTGTTTGTAGACGTAGAGCGTCAGCGCGAGGATCAGGAAGACGACCACGCCGACGGAAATCGAGAGCACCTTGAAGACGGTGCGACGGCTGGGGAGACGTTCTTTGAAAGTGGGCATGGCGTTGATGCAGAGATCAGAGACAAGAGATCAGAGATAAGGCGATACGCGGTTGGTCTCTGATATCAACCTCGGTGTCCTGATCTCTAATCTCTTGTCTCTGATCTCTGCTTTCACCGAGCCAGAACTGCAAGGTTCCGTCCACCTCGCTTTGCATCGCGGCGATAGGAGTGAAAAATCGAATCGTCGCATCGGGTACAAAGACCGGAGTCGTGAACGTTTTCAGGCGCAAACCCGCGCTCGGCGAGGAGGGCCGCGGTGAGGCCGGCAACGTCGATGCGTGGCTTCGTCCGACTGCGATCGATGAATTGGTCGGCGTTGGCGTACGACGCGCGAAATTCGTCAACGACCTCCTCCCCCACCTCGAAGCAGCACGCGCGGATCGAAGGCCCGAGCCATGCCTGAGCGACGGCGGCAACGAACGGCGTCTCGCGTTCGAGCATGTCGAGCGTCTCCGCGGTGATGTGCTGGACCGCGCCGCGCCAGCCGGAGTGAATGTTGGCGATGACGCCGTGCTCCATGTCAGCGATCGAAACCGGCAGGCAATCAGCGACTTTGATCGCCAGCGCCGTGCCGCTCGCTGCCGACCAGAGTGCATCGCAGGAGTCGCGCTCGTGCCATCGTTTGCCGGCAGGAGCGTTGACCACGTTCTTACTGTGGGTCTGCGTGCAGCTCACGAGCGCCGCTTCGATACCGAATCGCTGATGAACGATGCGCATCAGCGTCTCTGCCACATCGTCGCTGAGCCGCCCTTCGAAATCGACCGTCGTATAAAACAGCGCCAGTCCCTCGGGTAACGAAGGGGGAACGACGATGCGTCCGATTCCGGTCTGCTCAACGATCCAGTTCACGGCGGCGGATTGTACGCAAAGGGCGGAGTAAACTCTTCATCGTGAAGATGAACATGCACCGATTCCTCATCATCATCGAAGACGCAGGGGCAAACTTCTCGGCGTATTCACCCGACCTCCCCGGCTGCGCAGCCACAGGCAAGATGCGCAACGATGCGGAGGCGAACATGTACGAAGCCATCCAGATGCACATCGAAGGTCTGCGCGAAGATGGGTTGCCTGTTCCGGAATCAGCGCCACGCCTTTCTTGAAACTCAACGAAATTTGCGCAGGATTTCGCGCGAAGCGCTTTGGAGTGCGCTGGCGCCAGCCAGCGCTTTTCAACACGACATTCAAAGCGGCAGCTGGCGCTGCCGCAGTCCAAAGCGCTTCGCGCAAAACACTTACCCAATCCACTCCGCAATCAACGTCCCCAACTCCTCCTCCCGCCCGCTGAATCCGTGATCGGCGTCGCGCATCACGAGCAACTCAGCGTGATCGTTGACGTGTTTCGAGAGGATGGCCACGCTGCGCGGCACGTCGCCGAAACAGTACTCGTCTCGATCGCCGTAGATGTAGAGCGACGGTTTGCGAATAGCGCGGATGAATCGGAATGGACGGCGCGAGAGCTTCACGCCGCGGATCGCTTCCATGAACGGGAAGACGTTGTAGTCGCCGTTCGGATTGGCGACGTCGTACAACGCACGCCAGCTCATCATCGTCGGACCGACGGAGCGCGGCGCGAGCTCATCGCCGCGGCGCGTTTTGATCATCGCGCGAGCTTTCGTGAGCAACGCGTGAAAACGGCGCGGTCCCAGATCGTCGTACAACAATCCAGTGTCGTCGCCGCCCGCGAGCAGCACATAGCGCTTCACTCGATTGCGCGGCTTGTAGTGATCGTAAACGGCGATCTTGTTCGCGCCGGTGGAGTGACCGGCCAGCGTGAGATCGCGATACCCGCGGCGCCACAGCTCGCGCACCGCGCCGTCGATGTCGGCCACGCAATCGCGGATCCGCTCGTACGCTGCGCCGCCCAGATCGCGGCCGGCGCGTCGGACGATGCTCGATCCGCGATTGTTGAACGGGAAGAAGGCGATGCCACGATCGACGAAGAGTTGCGCCAGCAAATTCGTGCGGCGCGATTCGAAAACCGACGCCCCACCACCGCCGTGCAGCCAGATGATGGCGCGATCCGTTTTCCGCGCCGGCTCGTACAGGAGCCCAGCCAGCGCGACATCATCCGCCGCGTCAAATCTTACGAGCCGGCACTCTGGCTCGGCACGATCTGGCGCTCGCCGGCGTCCCATCGCCACATCCTTTCCCGCGTCAGATGCGCTCCGCCAAGCCAGAAACTCGGGTTGTTGATCTCGACGAAGTCGGTCTTCCCTTCCATCATGTTCCGTCCCGCCGGGGTCAGCGTGAAGAGCGCCTTGGGAGGATTCGCTTTCTCTTCGCCGATGATCGTGATCACAGGCACCGCCGCGCTGGCGAGATGCTTCAGATGGCGCAGGAACTCGCCGTCGCCGAAGCCAAACCGCGGCGGTGTTTTGTCGAAGCGCGTGAAGAGCGAGACGAAGTCGTTGGCGCCGGCATCGATCCCCTCGACCGCGCGGCGCTCCACTTCACCAAATCCGTTGCGGGTCGACGGAAACCGCGAGGCGTGAAGGAGAAAGCCGTCGCGAAGAAACGGAAAATCGGCAACGTCCGCACCGAGGAAGCGATTGAGCGCTGTCGGATCGCTCGATGTGAACGCGCGCCAGGCCAGGTTCGCCGCGGTGTTCATCGCCGGAGTGATCGCGGCGCGCGAATCAAATCGCGCAAAGAGATCCTCCTCCGATTGGTTGCCGAGCGGCTCCGCGCACCAGATCAGCGAGATGCGGCGCACCTTCGAAAGGCGCGACAAAAGATAGAGAAGGTGAACGAGACAAAAGAGATCGTGCTCGAACCAGAGGACCACTTCCTCTTCCTCATGGGCTCGATCGATGACGTTCTGCTGCTCCAGCAACTCGTTCCGAACGCGCAGCAAGTGCTCGCCGTACTGCTCGGACAAGAAGCCCGCCCGCGCTTCGACCCACTCATGCAACGGTAGATTCGGTTGCACCGGCCCACCGACGAGCGACTCGCGAAACGGCACATGACGCCCCGGCACCCCCGCCCGCCGCGCCAGCGACGCCGCGATGTCGCCGTTGTGAAAGTGCATCATCGGCGCGGATGATAGCGCGCCGTGATGGCGGCCTCTTGCATTGACGTGAGTGGACGTTAGAGAATTCGCCATCATCCCCTACCTAATGAACGACGCGTAAGGCCATCCCCTTTCGAGCAGGAGAGATTGAGCGATGAGTAATCACGAAGGCTTCGACGTCGCGTACGAATACACGGTGCGGTTCTATCCGCGGTTTTTCAGTTGGGTGCAGTTCAACATCAACCGCGACAACAGCAAGGGACAGACCGCCGGCGAGAACTACGAAAACCGGCTCACCGGCCCCCTCGGCATGGGGCCGGAGTACAAGGTGGTCGTCGCCATCAACGACGACACCATCTACGCCGAGGCGTTTCTTGATGTGTCGAATGGCCCGGTGATCCTCACCATTCCGGAGTATCCGAACAGCTATTCGATCCTCCAGCTCGATGTGTACGGCAACATCTTCTCGACCGAGCTCTCAGCGAACCCGCCGTCTGCTGGCGGCGTGTATGGTTTCGTCGAACGCGGCTCTTTCGAGAATCTGCCGGAGGGCGTCACCCGGATCGAGCTGCCGTACTCCTTCACCACCATCGCCATCCGCACCGACAAGTTCTCCTCCTCGGGCGAGAATCACATCAAGGCCGCCAACGCCTTCCGTTCCACACTCTCGATGCAGACCCTCGCGAACTACGACCCGACCGGCAAGTCGGGACGGACGCTCGTCCTGCCTCTCTTCTTTTTCTCGCCGTCAGTAAAGCTGATGGCGGATGAGGGCCTCGCCAAGTGGCCGGAGTCGTTCCTGACGACGCTGCAGCAGGCGATGGCATCGCCGGCAACCCAACCACTCACGGATGACGACCGTTCGCTCATCCAGCGGTTCAATACGTCATTCGCAGTGGCGAAGAGCGTCGTCGACCACGACTCCGCGCCGCTGACGGCGATCATTCGCGGCGCGCAAGCCGCGTACGCCGCGATCATCAATCGCTGGCAATCGCACCGCGGTCCAACAAACTGGATCCACTTCGACAACGTCGGCCACTGGGGCGAGAACTACCTCGACCGCGCCGCGCTCACGGAGTACATCCAGGTCGGCAACGATCGAAAAGCCGCCTACTACGCAAACGCATTCGTCGACGCCAGCGGCCTCCCCCTCGACGGCGGCAGCTTCGCCTACACGATCCAATTCGCGGCGGACGCTCTGCCCGAATACAAGCGCTTCTGGTCGATGACCGCCTACACGCCGGAGTACATCGAGTTGGTTCCGAACGCCCTCGACAAATACGTAGTCGCCTCCTACACGCCCGACCTCGTGACCGCGGAGGATGGCTCCATAACGATCTACCTCCAGGCAGACGAGCCAAAGAAGGACACCGCCAACTGGCTGCCGGTGCCGAAGGGACACTTCAGCCTTCTGTTCCGCGTCTACGGGCCGCTGGGCAGCGCGCTGGCGGGCACGTACGTTCCGCCGAAGATTCATCGGACGGTCCCGCACCCGTAGATCGCGGGCCTCAGACCTCCGGCCTGTCACGCCGGAGGTCGCGAGTTCGAGACGCGTCGGCCCCGCCAAAATAAAATGATTCTGCACCGAAACAGCAGAGTCATTAACACCTCAGATGTGATACGCCAGATCGCGATAGATCGAACTCGGATGGATTACATGAAGCGGTCCCCACGCCGGATTGCCGTCATGCATCGCCTTCAGTACCGTGACCATCCGTTTGAACACGATCGATGGTTGCGTTTTACCTGAGAGCGCCGCGTAAACGGCCGCAGCGACAACATGCGCCGCGAAGACTCCCGCGCCATTCACACTCGACGGCATACTAACGGAAGTAACAAGCGCCGGAACGATTGTTTGCGCGATCGTCTCGTCGGCATCACGCCAATTCTGAATCTCGATGAGCGCATGGTTGCGGAGCACTTCGCACTTGTGCATTGCGATCACCTCGGCTACCAGGCGTGCTGATTGCCGCGCCTTTGCCTTTGGAACAGAGATGCCAGCAATGTCGAAAAGCGGTCCGATGGCGTCGCGCTCCGTTTCCGTTTCGATGACATTCGCCCACGCTGCCGCGCCGGTAAAACTGAGACGCCGCACCGTGGCGGCGCCGAGGTAGCCGCGGAGGATGTCGGCAGGATGCGGATCGTCACTGCTGCCGTCGTTACGAAGCCGCGGCGGCCGACCGGTCGATGCCAGCAGCCCTCGGAAGAACACCACCATTCCGATCGCCGCTGCCGGTCCGAGGTTCAGAATACCCATGACGTCCGACGCCGATTCATCGATACGTGCCGACCAGTAATCGGCCAAACCGAGCCCAAGCGGCTGCAACCTTTCCGCGACGGCATCCGACAGTTCGCCTTGCAATCCCTTGTCGGCGTGGAGAATGTCGTGCCCCGCGGTTTCGTGCGCAAGTGCGGCCCACGCCATGAGGCCGGCCTTCGCGTTCGCCGGGGGCATGTTCACAACTGCGCACTCGACCTTGAAGTTCTGGGTCGCATCAGCCGGCCACGTATAAGGGCCGTCATTCGGATTGCCCCACTTCACCAGAGGCGGGAGCACGACTCGGTCGGGTGTCTTGATTCCCTTGCGGTCCTGCGCGCTGAGGAAGCCGTCGTATAGGTCGGTCACAACTTCTTCGAACGCATCCGTCGCCGTATCCTCGAAACGCTCGCCGTTCTGTAGGATCGAATGCGCGATGTCCTGCATTAGTGTTCCGGTGTCTGGGTCGTTCGCCATGATCTTCGTGAAGCCGTTCGCGCCGAGAGTACCGAGGGTGGCGACAAACGGAGCGTGCGCGGCAGCGAGGTAGAGCGGAGGCATACGCACTCTTGCCGCATCCAGGCGCTGAAGAAGCCGGCCGAAATCCGTCTCGCCATCCGGCCCGGCGTCGTTGTTGAGCGCTGCCGCGCGCGCATCTTCGAAGCACGCCGCAATGCCGCCGATGTCAATCGCCTGCACAGCGTTCACCAGCGAGATTCGCGAAGGGTCGATCACCGCTCGGATTCCGGTTCCGGCGGCGTACCCAACCTCTTCGTAGTCGGAGTCGACGTAGTACACCTGGTCGCTGGTCACGCGCGCGCGCTTCGCGGCCTCGCTGTAGGTCGCATTGGGGTCATCATCACGGCGAACAAAGAGGTCTTCCTCGAAGTAATCAAGGACGCCGTCGTTCCGCAACGCGGTCATGACCTCCTCCCTCGGCTCACGAGTGATGATGCCGAGGCGGTGTCCTTTCAGACTACCCAGAATGTCACCGTGGAGATTGGGACGGTGGGCGGGATCGTAATTGAAATAGACGACGGACATGATCGGCCTCCTATGGTTTGACTTAGAGACGGCCCGGGCCGGGTTTTTCCTAAAAACATGCTTCAGTTGCTGTCCAAATCTTCCGGCGCGATGGCGATGGAACGCAGCACCCCCGTCGGTAGCCCCTTCGAAGCGCTGGAACGTAGCGACGTTTTCTTTTGGATTGAAGCATCGCGATGACCGTAAAGCCGCGCCACGCCGAGGCGACCGCGAGACCGCGCGGCATCGAACGGCTGCCGAACGCGCCGGTCAGAATCGTATCGAGGCGGCCGATGACGTCGCCGAGGCGGATGCCGAGCTCGGTCGTGTGGCGGAAGGCGGTGTACTGGCCGCCGAAGAGCGAGCGCCATTCCTGGCGTCCGATGCCGTAATCGCGCGGCGTCACCGGCTCATCGCGAAGCGCAACGGGCGTGACGCGCGGCGGCGGAAGCGCGGGAGACGAGCGAGTGGTCGAAGGCCAGATTCGCTTGCGGCGCGGGAGTCGTATCGGCCCGGCGCGCATGAGAAATCCCTGCTGCTCGATCGACATGAAGTAGAGCGAGCCGTCGGGCGACGGCGCGGGATCGATGGGCATGCCGCAACTGCGCGTGACGTGCGTGCAAACGGGGAATCTGGTCGCTTTACCCGTCGTCGAGTCGGGCGTATCCTCGAAGCTCGCTCGACAACACTTGGAGGTACAGCCATGCGGCGTCTCGTCTCGGTGGCCCTTTTCCTGACCGTTGCTTTTGCCTCGGATGCATTCGCCTGGGGACCCGCCGGACACGAGACCGTCTGCCGGATCGCCGTCCTCGAGCTCGCGAACGTGCCTGGTGCGCAGGAGCGCATCGATGCGCTGGCGGCGCTCTATCGCGATCCCGACGGCAATCCGGTCGACGGCTTCGCGAAAGGGTGCAACTTCCCCGACTTCGCACGCCTCCAGGTCGATAAGCCGTCGAAGCCGAAGTGGGCAAAGGAGTTCAAGCAATTCAACCAGTGGCACTTCCTGAACGTCTCTCGCGAGACCTACGCGATCAGCCCCTCGGACTGTAAAGAGGACTGCGTTCTGAAAGGCATCGCCTATCACACGAAGGGGCTCACAAAGCCGGGTCTCAGCGAGAACCAGCACGCGCAGGCGTTGCTGTTCCTCGGGCATTGGCTCGGGGACATCCACCAGCCCCTGCACATCAGCTTCGCGAGCGACCGCGGCGGCAACTCCGTCCTCGTCACGAAGGACAGCTTCTACGAGCGCTTCCCACCGCTGCCGGGCGAGGAGGAGAAACCGGTGAATCTCCATTCCGTCTGGGACGGCCGCATCATCGGAAAAATGCGCGGACCGATCCCCGCGGATCAGTTCGTGGTGCAGTTCGCCAAGGAGCTGCAGAGCGCCATCACGGACGAGGAACGCGCGCGGTGGCTCGCCGCTGCGCCGCTCGACTGGGCGCAGGAGTCGTACGACATCGCCACGTCGCGCGACGTGGACTACTGCGAATGGAAGCTCGACGCGAACGGCGAGGCTTGCACCGCCGAGCCGCAGGAGCGCAAGCTCACCGAGGCCTACCAAAACGAATTCGATGACATCGTCAAACAGCGCCTCCAGCAGGCCGGTGTCCGCCTCGCTGCTCAGCTCCGGAAAGCCCTCGGGCTCTGATCTGAGAAAAGCAAAGGTCTGACACCTCAGGGAGATGCCTCGATCAGGTGTCGAGCCGAAGGTCTCTTCGAACGCCGCCGTCCACGAGGGCGGCGGGCGCAAACCGGCGAAGCCACCGCAGCCGCCGGGCGAGAGCACCGGCTGGGTATCGCAGTTTCGGGCGAGCCGCACTGGCGGCTTGCAGGACGACGCCGGCCACGACGCCGGGCTCGATCGCGCCAGCGCCGAGGGTAGGGAAAATGCCGCTTGCGCCTCTCCTCATTGAGGGGAACGCACATGCCGAATCTCGATCTGCTCGACAACATGATCGCGCTCGTTGTCATCATCCTTCTGCTGAGCCTCATCGTGCAGTCGCTGCAGGGTCTGTTCAAGAAGCTGCTGAGCATGAAGTCGAAACAGATCGAAGACTCGCTGCTCGATCTGTTCGATTCAGTATTGCGTGAACAGCGGACGGCGCCCGCCGGCGGCGGTGTTCAGCGAGCGCGCTCGCTGGCAACAGCGAAGGCTGGCGTGATGAACCTGCTCACCATCTTTCCCTCCTCTCCGAACGACCAGGCCGGCCCTCGAGCGAAAGAGTTGCTGAAGGCGGTCAAAGGCGAAATGAGCGAGCTGGGACGGGTCGATTACCGAGGCCAGTTCTCGCTCGATTCGCTATCGAAGGGCGACCTGCTGAACGTCATCGCCCGCGTCGCCCCGAACACGATCGTGGACGGCTTCACCGGGAAGCTCGCCAGGGCGATGCAAACGATCAAAGACATCGAGTCCGCCGTCACAGCGGTCAACGCGGCAGAACTGCCGGGCGAAGCGAATGCGCTTTTCGCGCAGATGCACGAAGTGCTGGCTCCTCTCCAACAGCACTATCGATCCCTCGTCACGCCCGATGAAAAGGACCCCAATGCGATCGCCGTGCGAGCGGGAGTGGTTGTGGCCGACATCCTCTCCCTGCAGCAGGTTCTCTTCACGGGCGCACTCGACTTGCTTGGCAAGACCCAACGAATCGTGGCGGAGGAAAAAGCGAAAGCAGCCGACGCCGCGAAGCCGCCGCTCGAAGCAGCGGAGAAAGCTCTCGTCGCGGTGTCCGCGGCGATCAACGATGCACGCAAGGCGCTCGATGATGCGTTCGGCGGATTCAGGTCCAAGCTCACCGAAATCGAGAGCTGGTTCGACACCGTAATGCAAGGCTTCGAAGAGCGCTATAACCGCGGCATGAAGAGCCTGTCGACCATCCTCGGTGCGGTGGTCGTCGTGCTCCTGAACGCGAATGTGTTCGCGATCTATCAGAGCATCTCGGTCAATGAAGCGCTGAGGAAGGCTCTCGTGGACAAGGGCTCCGATATCGCCGCACTTCAGGAAAAGATCGCCAGCGATGAGCGGACTCTGGCTCGGGGCGAACCGGACAAAACCGCTACAACGACGACGAGCGCGACGGACAGCACCGCGAGTGCAACAGGCAACTCGGCCACTGCGACGGAGACCTCCGCGAACGCGACCGACAGCACCGCGAGCACAACGGACACCCCGCCCACAACTGCCTCGGGGACGACCGCGACCACCGACAGTACCGCTACCAAAAACGCGGGCTCGACTCCCGACGCGAAGCAGAAGGAGCAATCGAAAACGCAGGATCCGCAAGCGCTGAGGAATGGGATCGCTGAAGACAAGAAAAAACTTAGCGACATGGTGAATACCTACACTTCCTTCGGCTTCCAGCCGCTGACCTGGCACCAGGTTTATGAGTGGTTCAACGACCTCTTCACCTGCTCAAAAACCTCGGACGGCTCATGGTTGAACCGGCGTCTCGGTGACATGCGCACGCTCCTCGGCTGGCTGGTCATGACGATGCTCCTCAGCCTCGGCGCACCGTTCTGGCACGACGCGTTGCAGTCGCTGTTCGGAGTGAAGAATTTGCTGCAGAAGAAGAATGAACAACGCAACGTCGAGCAGGCGCGCGGAGCGGGCAATCCGGCCAACTGATCAGATCGGGCCGGGCTTCATTTCGAAATCGTCGAGCTCGAAGCCCGGCCGGACCGTGCAGCCGACCAGCGCGTAATCCCGAGGGTCCGTCGATCTAAGGCTTCCACCGCACACCCAACCACCCTCGAACTTTGCGCGTGAGGCGCACCTGCGCGACGCCGGCGGTGAGTTGGAGGGCGGGCGTTTTCACCAACGGGATCGCAGGGATTGATGCGTTGGTCTCGACGCCGAAGAGGTCGATGTCGGTGCCGAGGTGGTGGCGTTGCCAGAAGGCGGTTAGGCCTGAGGTTCCGATCGTGAGGCGTTCGCCGCGGTAGGTGGTGCTGGAGAACGAGTGGCGTTCGAAGGCGGGATCGAGGAGGCGTTCGATGAGGAGGGAGTCGGGCTCGATCGTCGACGGGGTGCCGCCGAGGGTTAGGTGGCGGCCCGCGGAGAGTTGGGCGCCGAGGGTCAGGTCGCCGGCGTGAACGGCGGCGCTGGCTGTGGCGCGGAGGTGATTCGCGGAGTCGGCGGCGATGTCGATCCGTTCCGAGGCGATGCGGCGCTGCCAAGTGACGGCGTGTACGTCGATGTAGGCGCGGTTGCGATGTTGTTCGAAGAGGCCGCCGCTGCTGATGGAGACTCGCGCCAGTGGAAACTCGGCTTCGCGCGTGGCGCGCAACTCGATACCACGCGTCTCGTGAGCATCGAAGAGATGCGCGCCGAGAGCGATTGGGAAGCCGCGCCACGTCGAAGCGATGGCGGCGCCGCGCGGCATGGAACGGCTGCCGAACGCGCCGATCAGGATCGTATCGAGACGGCCGATGACATCGCCGAGGCGGATGCCGAGCTCCGTCGTGTGACCGAAGGCGGTGTATTGACCGCCGAAGAGCGAGCGCCATTCCTGCCGTCCGGTGCCGTAGTCGCGCGGCGTCACCGGCTCATCGTGCAGCGCAACGGGCGTGGCGGGCGGTGGCGGAAGCGCGGGGACGAGCGAGCGGTCGAAGGCCAGGGCCAGGTTCGTTTGCGGCGCGGGAGCCGTATCGGCCAGACGCCGCACGACGAAACCCTGCGGCTCGATCGACATGAAGTAAACCGAGCCGTCGGGCGACGGCGCGGGATCGATGGCCATGCCGGTGCTGCGCGTGACGTAGGTCGGATCTGCGTACGTCGGACTCACGTAGGGCGGTCTCTCTAGTCCGACTGCAAGACCCTGTCGGACTA
>JAXDGW010000098.1:0-56522 GCA_034664845.1 Thermoanaerobaculia bacterium
TTTGTTTGATGGTTTGTTTGCCGCCGCCCGACCCTGCAAAAGCGCGGGGGGTCCTTCGACCGTCCTCCGGCACTTCGGGTCCTTCGGCGGCTCAGGATGACAGCGCTCTTTTTACTCCCACTCCCACTTCACAACGTCTGCGCAAACACCCAACACAACACCAGCACGATCGGCAGGTGAAAGATCAGTTGCAGGATCGAGTAGCCCGCCAGATCCCGCGCGCGGACGCCGAGGATTCCCATCAGCGGCAACATCCAGAAGGGATTGATCAGGTTCGGTAGCGCTTCGCCGGCGTTGTAGATCTGCACGGTCCATCCGAGGTGCATTCCCCAGGTTCTCGCTGCGGCCATCACGTACGGCGCTTCGACCACCCACTTGCCGCCGCCGGATGGGACGAACATGCCGAGGATGGCGGAGTAGATCGCGACGACGATCGGGAACGTCGACTTCGTCGTCACGCTCACGAACGCATGCGCGAGATGCGCGGCGATCGGCGTCTTGGAGATCATCCCGAAGATGCCGCCGTAGAACGGAAACTGGATCAGGACTCCTGCGGTGGCCGGCACCGACTTCGTCACCGCGCGCAGAAACGAGCGCGGACGCCAGTGAAGCAGCAACCCGGCGGCGAGAAACGCGAAGTTGAAGTTGTTGAGATCGAGCGCGGCCAGTCCGCCTTTTTCGCGAAACTGCGTGAACAGAAACCAGAACATCAGCGCGGCGATGACGACGTTGAGGATCGGACTGTTCTCCAATCGCTCGGCTGGCGTGAGGGCGCGGGGCTCCTCGGTCACGTCATCCGCGAACTCGATCCCCATCGATCGTGCCGGGCGCGCTTCCGCTTCCGCCGGCGCCGAAAAGTACGCGACCGCAATCGACACGGTGATGAGCACCGCCGCCATGACCATGCTCTGCCAGAGAAAGATCGTCTGCGTCAGCGGAATCACGCCGGTAATCGGGAGCAGCGCCGCCGGGATCGACGACTTCGTCGCCTGCAACAGCGCCGCGGACGACGACAGGCCGAGTGCCCAGACGCTGCCGAGCCCGAGATATGCGGCGGCGCCGATTGCGCGGTAGTCGGCATCCACGCGCTTCGTGATCTCGCGTACGAGCAGCCCGGTGAAGATCAGCGAGAGGCCCCACGACAGCAATGACGAGAGCATTGCGAAGGCAGCGACAAACGCCACCGCCCCTCGCGCCGTCTTCGGGATCAACGCCAGCGATCGCGTCAGCCGCGCCACCGGCGACGAGGAGGCTACGACGAATCCGCCAACGATCACGATCGCCATCTGCATCGTGAAGTTGACCAGCGACCAGAAGCCGTTGCCAAACTCCGTCGCCAGCGTGACCGGTTTCACGCCCCACCCCAGCCCGCCGATGAACACGATCACGATCGCCGCAAGAGCGAAGACGAAGGCGTCCGGAAACCAGCGCTCGCAAACGTCAGCGATGCGCGAGCCGGCGCGGGCGAGGAGGGGCGGGCGGGGCATGGGCTTATTGCTATTGCTTATCAGAATCTCCAGCCCCATGCGGCGTGTCTGATGATAGCGTGAGTAAGGGCCTAGACACGCTTGTTAAGGTTGAGAAATGTATGGCTGGCGGTCTTGATTTCCTCAGACCAAATGCTAATCCCGGCTAAGAGGCCCGACGCTGCGTCCAAGATCTTTATAGATTCGTCCTCCGTCATCGGCTTGAGCGAGGCCATGGTGTTCGCTAGGCGATTCCACTCGCCGCCCGTCAAGGTTTCGAGGTGGTGAAGGAGCTGAGTGAAAGAATCGCGAAAGGCGCCAAGCCCTTGGCTGGCAGGGAGCTTAAGACGCCTGAACTCGCGTGTAACGGCGGTAAGCGCGGTTGAAAGCCCAAAGTGCGCCAAGCTTGCGGCGGGATCGCGTTCGCGTTTAAGCCCTACCGCCGAAAGAGTTTTGCCAAACTCCACGGCCGTGTCAAAGGCGCGGTCATGAAGCTTGGCGAGGCGGATCGCATAGCGAAACGACGGCGGGTCAAAGCCGCTTAGCCAACTTCTAATGTACGCGAAGGCCATGGCTACTTCTCGGTTGAACCCTCTGTCCTTACGAAAGCCGGCTAACGTTCAGAGCTGAGCGGCTTCGGCCCGCTCGATGCTCTTGTTTCTAGGCTAGCAGAGTAACGGGCCGAAGTCCGCTCCAGCGCGGAGTTGGACGGCGGTTACATTCGCTTCCAAATTACGAGAGACGCAAACAAGAGCCAGAGGGGTACGTACGCTGCGCTGAGCCAAAACAGAGCTCCAGCCGTCGACCACAGCTTTCGCGTAGGACGCAGCAGAAACGCAGCAATGGATACTGCGAAGAAGGCGAACACGTCCACGCGGCCATGACGGGCCTACGGTGTCCGATGGGCGGCGAGCGAGCGCCAGGGCAGCAACGTAATTCGCACAGCTGATGGCAAGGACGATTCCGGCGAACGCCATTCTAGGATTTACCCTCGCTCCCGCCATTGTTCTTCCGCCGCCCAACCCCACGCTTCACCGGCGAGCGAAGCGAGTCCGGTGCAAGCGGTTGCTAGGCGACCCTCCTTGGAGAGGTCGCAGCGCTCTCATGGTCGTAATTATCTAACTAAGAGGTTACAGATTCAGCGTTTCGGTGCCTTCCCTCAAAGTTACGCAATCGAAGGTCGGGCAAACTGCGGGTGAAACACACGCATGCGAACAACGACGCTATGACCAGTTCATGCTGCACCCAGCCCACAAGCCCGCTCACCAACATACCGGCGGCCAGTATGGCGGCCACTCCGTCCCAACACAGAAGGGGTCTGCTCTTGGCGAAGGGTGCATTTCGAGCGGCGCTGAGTTTACCAATCGCTCTCTCTGTGCGCCTGAATTCCGCTCGAGTCAGAGTATCTTCCAGTAATTCTAGAAGGAGATAGCCAGCTTCGGCTCTAGGTCCCCAGAAATGACGGAGGTATCTCCGCCCCACTTCAATCTCTGCCTCGATGGTGTTCTCGTAAAATCGGACGTGAATCTCAAGACCGTCATCGCCGATTGGGCGAATTAGTCCGCCTAGCTGTCCCTCGTACACGTATTGCCAAACAGTCTTCTGAAATCCGATCGATCGGAGCTTCTGGTATATCGAGCTATTGAGCGATCTGTCGGTCTTCAATCCGAACCAATGTCTTGGAGATATCAATCCGATAGATGTTACGCGGCGGTGACAGGGTTCATGATGCTCGACCGATGCGGCGCTCGATGATTTCATAGCTCCGCCATTGCCCGTTCTAGGTTAGCCATTTGAGCCCGGATCGGTCGGAGAATGCCTATAAAAGTTATAAGTAGCGCCAGGCCTACGGTTATGAGCAACCCGACCAACGGCTTTACAACGAAACTCTCGCCGAAGACAGCTATGAACACCTCGAACACTTTGAAGCTTGTGGTCGCGATCAAAGTAAGTACTGTCACGACGGAAAGATTGAAGACCACAGTCCAAAAACGGTGCTTGTATTGCAGCGAAGATAGGTATCCCGTGCTCGAAGGCGAGGCACCGGTAACCTTTCCTTCACTAACGTTGCTCTTGAGTGTGGACAAGAAGTCTGACAGCGCGAGAAGTATGGCATAAATGAGTCCCACTATAACGTGAAACTTCTTATTCGTGTGGGGCAGACCAACCAGCTGAATTGCCAGCAGGGCGGCGAAGAAGGTTAAACCTATAAGGAGAGTGCGAATAATTGGATGTGAACTGGAAGTCAAACCGATCACCACCATCATAAGAAACAGGAGGAGGCTCACGGTAATGGTGAAGGCGACGAAGGCCGGGGTCTGCACTTGACGAACCGCATGCATTTGTTGGATATAGTCCAATGATATGAGACGTTTGTCCTGAACGAAGGTCAGAGCAATCTGTGAGGGGGGGACAGTGGGCTGTGATGCCGTGGCTCGATGAAGCGCCTCGGTAAGGACGGGGGTCATGTATTCCCGTACGAGCAGTCGACCTGTCTTCTCCGCTTCCGTAAATTCATGTTCATTACCTTGGTCATACCAATAGGGCACAAGAAGAGTTGTGAGGAATGCCAGGAGTGATCCAATGCTGATTAGGAAGACATAGGTCTTCGTTATTCGAGGTGGATCGCCATTCGGCCTAGGGTCGGCTTGAAGCGCCGGCGACATCGCGCTGGCTACGTGACCAGATGACATGAAATGCCCTTCCCCTTTTCGCGCCTGGATCGGCCGCGGCAGTTGCCCATACGAGGGCTAGAGTGGTAGCAAGAATATACACATTTTACCACGCGGCTTCCGAGAGGTCGTTTCATCTCTCCTCCTTCGAAGGTTCGCGACACCGGCACACTCCGTGCCCCCTCGAGCACGGCCCCGCTTTGGGGCCATACCTTCGTTCTTCGGATTCTCCCACCCCCTGTAGACTTCGGCGTAGACTTCGGCCGTTCTCCTCGAGCAAGCATAACCTCAACTAAAAGAGGTAGTTCGGCGCCATCCCAAACTTCAACCGATAACCGCCGCTCACCTTCTGGCTGAGCCGACACCTCGAAGGTTTCGCACGAGACCCAAAAGGTCTCACACGAAGCCTCGGAGGTCTCGCACGAGACCCAAAAGGTCTCACACGACGTTGTTCGCGGAAGCTGTCCAGTCGAGTTTGAGCAGCAGGACCCGGGCGTCGTTCGTGCGGGCGATGGAGCCGTTCTCGTTCGGACTGCCCAATGCGGCGAGTGCGTCGACGACGCGTTGCTCGATGCGCGACGGGTTGGTCTGCTTCGTCGTCTTTCCCTTCTGATAATCGAACGCACCGAAGTAGAAGAGCTTGTCGCGCTGCAGCGGCCCGCCGAACGTGAAACCCGCCTGCGTCTGCGACGCCGGGAACTTCGGCGAGGTCGTGCCGTCAGGATTCTTCGGCTGGCTGCTCAGCGAGTCGTTCTTGAACGTGACGTGCGCGGTGCCGGCGATGTCGTTCGTGCCCGACTTGGTGATGACGTTGACGAATCCGGCCATGGAGCGTCCGAACTCGGCACCCGCGCCGTCGGCGATGACGACCATCTCCTTCACCGCGTCGAGGTTGAATGTGAAGGGCGGGCGCTGTCCGCCGCGCTGCTCGCCGAAGAACGGATTGTTGAAGTCCGCGCCATCGACGGAGATGTTGTTCGAGATGCCTTTCTGGCCGTTGATCGACAACTCATCGCCGTCAGGTCTGCACGATGGTGACGCCGGGCGTGAGCTTGGTGAACTCGAGAAAGTTGCGGCCGTTGTTCGGCAAGCCTTCCATCGACTTCTGATCGATGCGTGTCGAGCCTTCGGTCCGCGCCGTCTCGATGAGCGGCGGCGCCGCGGTGACCACGATCTCCTCAGCGGTCGCCGCCTGCTTCAGCGTGATCGGCACGCTCAGTGTCTGACCGACGCCGAGGTCGAGACCTTTCTGTACGACCGAGGCAAATCCAGCCAGCGCTGCGTTGAGCTGATACGGCCCGACAGGCAGGAGAACCGCGCGATAGCGGCCTCCCGAATCGGTGACGGAAATGTTCTGGAAGTTCGTGGCCGTGTTCCTGATGGTCACGGTGACGCCGGGAACCGCCGCGCCGCTGGCATCGACGACCGTTCCTTCGATGACGCCGGTCGTCGCCTGTGATTGTGCGAAAAGAGGAAGGGACACGACGAGGACAACGAGGGCCAGTAGCACGAAGAACAGACGACGCATGCGGGTCTCCTTTTCGTTCGATGGCGGGTGGGATGTTGTGCGGAAGGATAGTTCCGTAATCACGTCAAATGCAATGAGGGGCGTTCATCGTCTCACATGCCATACTTCGCTCAGCATGTACTTGATGTACGTTGACGAAAGCGGCGATACCGGCATCGTCAATTCGCCGACGAAGTATTTTGCCCTCTCAAGTTTGATCGTCCATGAGCTGCGATGGCAAGCCTGCCTCGATCGGCTAATCGCATTCAGACGCCGGATGCGCGACAAGTTTGGGCTGAAACTGGACGAAGAGATTCATGCAGCGGCGATGATCAATAGGCCAGGTGCTCTGGTCCGCATCCCGCGAAACGACCGCCTCACCATCATTCGAGGCTTCGCCGACGAGATCGCCTAATTACCCGACGTTAGCTCGATCAACGTCGTAGTGAAGAAACTACAAACCGATACGAATGAGACGGTTTTCGACCGTGGCTGGAGCACGATCATTCAGAGGTTCGAGAACACAATCGCACACCGCAACTTTCCCGGCCCACGGAATTCAGACGAGCGAGGTCTGATCGTTTGCGATGACACCGACATTCGGTTGAACCGGTTGGTGCGAAGAATGCGCCGTTACAACCCAGTTCCGAGCCGAGGACAGTTCGGCCCAGGCTACCGCAACCTTCAGTTGAAGACGATCGTCGAGGATCCAGTCCATCGCGATTCAAGAGTCACGTACTTCATACAAGCGGTGGACACTATTGCGTACTTGCTGTACCAGAAGGGACAACCGAATGCGTACATGAAGAAGGTTGGTGGAAAGGCCTATTTCAAGCGGCTCAAGCCAATCCTCTGCCACCACGCAGCGCCGTCGCATCCCTACGGAATCGTGCTGCGGTAAGGAACGTCAAAGGGCGCCTTTCGGCGCCCCGGGTGAATCCTACTATCCAGACTAGCCGGAGTTCAGATTCACGTAATGTATAGACGTTTTGCCTTCGACGGTCAAGGTGTCGGTGCCCTAGCATCATCGGCTCACATACAGATTCCCGCGCAGAAAAAACCGCAACGGCCATTCCGCCGCCTCGCCGGAGTTTTCGACGCCGATGCGATGGCTGACTCCGATGTCGTCTTCGTGAACGTCAGCATCCCGCTCCGTGAGCCAGAGTGCCTTTCCGTCGAGCGGCTCGCCGTCGAGTGATTTATCCACCGCCATTGCCGAGCAAAGCTTCCCCGGGCCGTTTGTCAGATCGCGATCGCGTTTCGCTTTTGGGCGGCGCTCGCGCATCGTCTCGATTCCTCGCAACGGCTCGGCGGCGCGCAGCAGCACGGCTTCGGCGATGTCCCCCTCGGCCGTGACCACGTTCAGGCACCAATGCATTCCGTACGTGAAGTAGACGTAGGCATGGCCGCCCTCGAGGTACATCGACTTGTTGCGTGCGCTGCGCAGGCCGCGCCGGGCGTGACTCGCGGAATCGTTCGCGCCGAGGTAGGCCTCGACTTCGACCAAACGCGCGGCCATGAGCACGTTCTCCGTGCGACGCCAGAGCACGCACCCGAGGAGCGCGCGCGCTACGGTCACCGTGTCCTGCAGATAGAACGATCGCGGCAGCTTCGCGGTCATGTCGAAGGAAGTGCCCGGCTGGATGTGCGCCGATCGAGTTGATCCTCGCTGACGAAGCGGCTGATCAGCTGAACGAGATCTGCGTGCACTCCCGGCGGCGCGCCGATGATGTTGCCGCGCTTCAGCCAGCGGTCGCCGCCCGAGAAGTCGCTGAACACCCCGCCCGCCTCGGTCACCAGTAACGACCCCGCGGCAACATCCCAGGGCGCGAGATGCAGCTCGAAGAATCCGTCGAAGATTCCGGCGGCGGTGTAGGCGAGGTCGATCGCCGCGGAGCCTGCGCGGCGCACGCCTTTCGCAGTTCTGATCACTTCCTCGAAGATGTCGCAATAGACCGCGACGAACTGTTGCGCCCGAAACGGAAACCCCGTCGCCAGAAACGCGCCCTCGATTGCCTCCTGCTTCGAGACGTGCATGCGCTCGCCGTTGCGAAACGCGCCGGCACCGCGCTCGGCGGTGAAGAAGAGATTGCGCAGCGGCTCGTGAACGACGCCAGCGGTGATCTCGTCGCCGGTCTTGAGGCCGATCGAGACCGACCAGACAGGAAAGTGCTGGAGGTAGTTCGATGTCCCGTCGAGCGGATCGATGATCCACGTCCGTCCGCTCGTGCCCTCGGCGCTGATGCCGCCTTCTTCGCCGAGGATTGCGTCGTTCGGGCAATGCTCGCGAATGAAGGCCACGATCGCCGCTTCGCTTTCGCGGTCAGCGCGCGAAACCCAGTCGTTGCGCGACTTCAGATCGGCGTCCTCCTTGCCGAGTTGCTCCCAATGTTTCAGAAGGATTCCGGCGCCGAGTCCGGCCGCTTCGGTCGCCAGCTCAACGTCATTTCTTCGAGTCGTCATGGGGCGATTCTATCCGCGCGTCCGGCGTCTCGTGCAGCCCTCCGGCATACCTCGTTCTGTCCATCCGTAGGTCACCGACTTGCGGCCACCTCGGGTGCTATGCTCCAAAAAGGGTCGATGCAACCGCCACGGATCTCACGGTATCGCGTTGGGCGTCTCATCGGCGCGGGGGGCATGGGCGAGGTTTATCTCGCCGATGACGAGTCGCTCAACCGCAAAGTTGCGCTGAAACTCCTTCCCGTTCGCTTCACGCAGGACGAGGAGCGTGTCCGGCGTTTTCAGCGCGAAGCCCGCGCCGCCTCGGCACTCAATCATCCCAACATCATCACGATTTACGAGATCGGCCACACCGACTCGGTGCACTACATCGCCACCGAATACATCGAAGGCGAAACGCTGCGCGAGCTGATGGCCAGCCGGCGGCTCAAGATCGCCGAGGTGCTCGATGTGGCCACCGGCGTAGCGAGCGCGCTCGCCGCGGCGCACGACGCCGGCATCATTCATCGCGACATCAAGCCGGAAAACATCATGGTCCGGCCCGACGGCTACGTGAAGGTGCTCGACTTCGGTCTGGCCAAACTCGCCGACCCGGAGTCGGCGCTGAAGGACAGCTCCAGCGGCTCCGTCATGGGAACGTTGCTTTACATCTCGCCGGAGCAGGCCCGTGGACTACAACCGGACGCCCGCTCCGACCTCTACGCCCTCGGCGCCGTGATGTACGAGACGATCACCGGCCAGCCTCCGCTGCGCGGCGAAAGCTTCATCGACATCGCCATGGCAATCGCCAACGAAACGCCGAAGCCGCCGTCGTACCACGTCGACGGCGTGCCGCCGGATCTCGACAACATCATCCTGAAATTGCTGGAGAAGGATCGCGACAAGCGCTACGCCTCGGCGCGCCAACTCCTCGGCGATCTGAACGCGCTCCGGAAAGAGCTGGAGTTCGAGAACAAACTCCATTCACTGGAAATGCAGCGGCACGTCTCCGCGCCCGGATTCGCGGAGCAGCAGACCGTGCAGATGACGTTTCCGATCACCTCGCGCCTCGGGATGAAGCGCGCGTTTCGCGGTTCTCGTCTCGCGGTCGTGCTGGCCGTCGTCCTGATTGCGCTGCTGGCCGGCGCATACGCCGTCGTCAAGAGCGGCATCTTCGCCGATCGGATCGACAGCGTCGCCGTGCTTCCGTTCGTGAACGCGTCGGGAGATCCGAACAGCGAGTATCTGAGCGACGGCCTGACCGACAGCATCATGAATTCGCTGTCGCAATTGCCCGAGCTCCAGGTCGTCGCCCCCAGCACCGTCTTCGTTTACAAAGGGAGGAAGGACATCGACCCGCTTGCCGTGGGCCGCGAGCTGCACGTGCGCGGCGTCGTCACCGGCCGCCTGATCCAGCGCGGCGGCACCATCGTCGTCCGCGCCTCGCTGACCGACGTCAAACGCGGCACGCAGGTTTGGGGGCAGCAGTACGACCGCAGCCTCGCCGACGTCGTGGCGCTGCAGAAAGATCTATCCGAGGAGATTTCATCGCAGTTGCAGCCACACCTCACCGGCGAAGAGAAAAAGCGAATGGACCGGCGGCGGCCGGAGAGCAACGAGGCATTCCAGCTCTATCTCAAAGGCCACTACTACTCGACGAAGTTCAACGACGAAGAGTCGATCCGGAAGGGGATCGCCTTTTTCAATCAGGCCATCGAGCACGATCCCACCTACGCGCTCGCGTATGCGGAGCTCGCCGCGGCCTACTTCCAGCTTTCGAATCTCTACATGCCACCTCGGGAAGCGATGCCCCGCGTGCGCGAGGCCGCCCAGCGCGCTCTAGCGCTCGACGAGTCGCTGCCGCAGGCGCACATGTCGATGGCGCTCGCGCTCACCTGGTTTGACTGGGATTTCGTCAACGGCGAAAAGGAGTTTCGCCGCGCCATCGCACTGAATGCCAACGATGCCGACATCCACAAGATGTACGGCGACTTTCTGGCGGCGATGGGGCGCTTCGATGAGGCGGTCGCGGAGAAGCACCGCGCCGAGCAGCTCGATCCCCTCGGCGTCCCGACAAGTTGGGATGTCGGCCGCACGCTGTTCTATGCAGGCCGCGACGAGGAGGCCATCGACCAGGCCAAACGGACGCTCGATCTCGATCCGACCTTTCCTTACGTCTACTACCTCGAAGCGCAGATCGACTATCGCAAAGGCAACCTGCAGGAGGCGCTCGCGCTCATGCAGAAGGCCATGCAGCTCGGCGGACACAAACAGCTCCTCATCACCAACTGGGGAATGATCAACGCAGCCCTCGGCAACCGCGACGAGGCGATGCGCGCGATCGATGAGCTTGGAAAACTGGCCACCTACAGCCTCCCCCTATTCCGAGCCCGCATCTACGCCGCCCTCGGCAACAACGACGAGGCGATGAAGAACCTGGAGAAGGTCTACAACGACCGCTCGGAGTCGGCAGTCTGGCTAAAGGTCGATCCGTCGCTGGAAACGTTGCGAAAGGATCCGCGGTTCGGAGCGCTGATTCGTAAAGTGGGGTTGACGAAGTAGAGGAAGAGTGATGACCTCGCCGTGGTCGCGAGACAAATCAAAGAAAGGAACTCGGTCAGGCTGGGTCTCAACGCTTTGCCCGGCCTCCTTGGCTTCCGCGTGAGCCCAACGGAACCTTCCAATCCGGTGCTGCCCGCGGCGCTTTCCACATCTACGCGAACGAGTCGAAGGAGTGGGACCTCAGGCTCGGGTTTCTCAAGTCGCTCCGATGCATGACAGGTCAACTCAACCGCACCCTCGATGGGCGGGGTAGGGAAAGTTGCTGCTGGAACACTCCTCAAACGACCGCCACGGGACTCGGAGCCGGAAAACATGACAACGATCAGACGTCATCTACGTGTAGTTGTTGTTTCACCCAACGACGTGGCGACCGAGCGCGACGTGGTCGTGAACGTGATCGAGGATCTCAACAGTGGCATCGCTGACGCTCTCGGCTATCACCTCGACTGTTATCGATGGGAAACAGACGTCTATCCTCGATTTCACAGTCTAGGACCACAAGGTGCAATCGACCAAGATCTTGGCATTCAACAAAGCGACATTGTAATTGGCATCTTCTGGAAGAGATTTGGAACGCCGGTCTCAGACGCAAACAGCGGGACCGAGCATGAGCTGAGACTGGCCTTGGCAGAGTCGCAGCGAACACAACGACATCTGCCCGTTGTGATGCTCTACTTTAAGACCGAAGCGTTTTCGCCCAGAACAGTCGACGACATTGAGCAGATGAAGCGCGTTTTGGAATTCAAATCATCAATCGCGCAACAGGCGGTCTACGGTGACATCGATGACGCAGATACTTTTCCGCAGAGGCTACAGAACAATCTGACCCAACTCCTGCGCGCAAATCTAGATCTTAGCCAGGGAGTTGAACGCACCGTTGTTCCAAGCAAGACGGTAGGAATGGCCGACTGGAGAGAACTCCGGCTCGACCAAACGGCGCTATACACATTCTGTGGTCTTGCGCGCGAGACGCAATCGGGAGACATATTCCAAGACTTTCGTGTTGATCCTCACCGTTTCACTAATCCAAACCCGGTGTCGCACCTCTGGGCCGACGTCTATCGTGGCTGCGCCATAACTGCAGCGGTAGAAGAGGCAGATCCACCGCATCTCAGTGTGACCTTTGAGAACCAGCCTAGTAGCTGGCCCTGCAACATTACCATCCGGCCAGCCAGGGAACAGGCGTTGAGAACAGGCGGCAAGTCAGCCATTGTGTTCGAGGCCCGCGTAGTCGCCGCAGCTTCATCCGGCGGAGTACTGGACGAAGTCGCCATCGCGGTGCGAGTGATCAATGGTTGGTGCCAACATTGGGCACACGGGCCAAGCGGCCGGCATCGGCTCACTTCGGCATGCTCTGATTGGCAGGTTTTTACGATCCCTTTCAAGACTGACGAATGGTGGTTGTTCCCCTCCGATGGGAATCACCTTTTCGGGCCTAGCGCACCAGATTTCGAAATCATCGCCGGTTTGGTTCTTGAGTTTGGGAGCCACGACATCCACCGGGCCGGGCCTGGAAGAGGGACCGTCCAAATCAGGAACGTACATCTCGCCTGATGGTGCTTGGAACGGCGGTTAGAGTGTCCCGAACGGAGAACTGCCGTCGTTCGCGAATCGGAGTGGAGTTTGACGGAGTGAAGGGGGGTTCCTCGGAACGCCAACGTAAAGCGATACACTTCCATGAACTTCCATGGTTGCGATGACTTGGCCGGAAATACTCGACACCGCTCGCGGTACGGCTGAGGAGTATTGCAAGGATGGATCGGTGGCTTGGTTCCGCGGCCATCGAAGCGCGGACTATCGCCTACGTTCTGCACTTCACCGGCACGTTGACGATTTGGTTCGGGGCTGGAAGCAGCCGCCAGAGGGGTCTGGTCTGATCCAGCTGCTCCGCGACGAGTACAAGACCTTATATCGCCGATTCAAAGCGGATGCTTGGCCGCTTCTGGACGCGCGTGAACGCTCCGACTGGGGTGTCATCTTCACGATGCAGCACTATGGTCTGCCGACACGACTGCTTGATTGGACCGAGAACTTCGCCTGCGCCGTCTTCTTTGCTCAGTGGAGGCGCCGTCGCGACCAAGAGGCGACGCTCTGGATCCTGGATCCGCACGCTTTGAATGGCATCGCAATCAACAATTCCGGATTCTTGGCTCTAGACGAAGATATTGGCGAATCGACGATTCCTGCCACCGACTGGCATCCTAAGTGGGTAGCTCCTGAGCGGAATCTTCAATCCGTGGCGGTTTTTCCCATTTTCACGAATCCGCGGATGACGGCGCAAAGGTCGGCGTTCACGATGGCCGGGGATGAATTCGTCCCGCTCGACGCGGAATACACGAACCTGACCGCATCGGGGCGCCTTAAGCGGCTCGACCTTTCGCCGTCGGTGTTTGATGCCGTGAATGTCTTCCTGCGTGACGCTGGAGTGAATCCCTTCACCTTCTTCCCGGACCTTCCAGGCCTTGCATTACGCTACAAGGCAGAGACTGAGCGCCGTCTCTCAGAAGCGAAGCTCTGGTATCCGCACTTTATCCAGTAGAGGCCGCGGAAATGGTTTGACCAAGCCGAGTCGTCAAAGGGCGACACGCTGGAGACCGCGGCTACGCCGCTCCTACGAGACCCAAGCGTCTTTGCATTCACAAACTCAACGAACCCCTTAACCGCCCAGCCCCGCCCGAACCGCCAGCGCTTGGTCCGCGAACGGCGCGCGGGATCGAACTCACGAACCTTGGCCCGAGTCAACGCCATCGACGAAGCGTCGATCTCGGCGCGGTCGTTTGTCCAGACGCAGGCGCCGAGGCCGAAGGGTGTGTTGCTGGGGATTGGATGGCGTGTCGATGGCAGGGGAGCGGAAACTAAGTCGGTGGTCTGGCTGTAGGTCGATCCGTCTCTGGAAACTCTGCGAAAGGACCCGCAGTTTATCGCGCTGATTTGCAAGGTGGATTGACGAAGTAGGACGCATTTTCGCGCTACTTTCCCCCGAGCCTATGCGCGCGAAAGAACGACCACATCAGACTCGTCGCGTCGATGCTGTGGCTCGTGCGCCCGCAGAACCATTCCGGCAGCGGCGGGCCGCCGGGCCATGTGTGGCCTCCGCCGTGGATGGTGTAGAGGACGACGGACGCATTGTCCGCACAATTCGTGTATTCGCGGCGCGTGACGTCGGCTGCGACTGTCGATTCAATCGGAGTGGATGCGCACGAGTTTCGCCGCGCCCATTTCGCGGCGAATACCGAAACGTCGGGAAAGGGTACGTCGCTTACCCACGACGAACCGCCCTTGTAAGGAGCCATCGGATCGGCGGTACCATGAAAGTCGATCATCGGGACCGCTCGAGGATCTTTGCACGCGCTCCATGGCAATGTTTGCGCAGCCCCAACCATCCCAATCGCCGCGATCCGGGCGGACAATCGGCAGGAGAGCAGGAACGACATGCCGCCGCCGTTGGACAACCCGTTTGCGTAGATGCGGGCTGGATCGATGTTGTAGTCCGCCTCCAGTTTATCGATCAGGTCGGAGATGAATCGCACCTCCGCCACGGAACTGAGCCCGGGTCCCACGTGCCAGATCCTCGGTCCGGCGCCGCCCGTTCCCGACGGGTAGACCACAATGAACCGCTCTTTCTCAGCCAGCCGGTTCCATTGGCTCATCTCCATTTGCTGCACCGGCCATCCGCCCGCGCCGTGAATGCTGATGACGAGTGGCGCCGGCTTGCTGCGGTCGTAACTGCGTGGAACGTAGAGCAGGTATTCACGCTCCTGCCCCGAGGAGATGATGGAGCCGTTGCTCCGATTGTGGAGGTGGAACGACACGGCATCGGCCAACGCCAGGACCGCAGGGATGCTGATCAGCATCAGCACCGCGGCGATGACCGTTCCTCTCTTCCCTCGCTGATTCATCGATGCCGGTTCCACACGAGCGCCAGAGGCGCCGCGGAGAGTCGCGCCAGCGGGATTGTCAGGATCGCGACGAGTGCGAGTGAGTAACGGCGGAAGAGCAACGCGGGGAGAAGCCAGGCGAGCAGGCCGTAGAGAACCAGCACGGCGGAAGTCCAGCAAACTGCGCCGAGGATGAGAGCGCGGTCGCTGAGCAACCGGGTGTCGTAGAGCCGCGCCACAATCCAGGCGGAGGCGGATAGTTTGACGCAGACGAGAAGCGCGGCGATCCATGGGAACGAGGTCAACACCACGGCCAGCACCCTGCGGTTCGTGACAGTCCAATGCCCGAGCGGCAGCATGATGGCGATGAAAAACAGCGCTACGAACACGCTCGCCTTGACCGCCCATTCGCGTCCCGTCAGGCCGATGTACAGACTCTGCACGAGCTGCTTCCACGTCGATGCCACAAACATCGCAAGCAAGAGGAGCAACATCGTGATCGCGCGCGGCCTCCCGGCGATTTCGATCAGTTGACGGACCCAATCGCTCACGACCGATGAGGTACCCGAGAGCATCAACGCGATCGGGGTGGCGACGAGGACCAGCGCCCACGCGGCCAGAGTGCTCCACATCGCCGCCTTCAGCTTGGCTGCGATGAGCGACGCGCTCGTCACCGGCCGGGTGGCGAGGAACGGCGTCAGCCCATACGAATCGCGCCCATGGGAATTCGATTCGCTGACCGTCGCCGCGACGAACGCGGCCATGAACGGTGGAGTGAGCAGAACGCACATAAGCGTCTCGAAGATGATGACCGGCGTACTGCGGAAGAGGAACAGCAGCGCCAGCTCGAATGGAATCACGATCGCCACCATCGCCGGGAGCGACCGGCCGTACCGGCGCCATTCGAGCCACGCCAGCGCGGCCGCGGGCGAACGGAACCGCGCTCGCTGCCGCGGGAGGACATTCGTGATCGATCCGAATGGAGCAAAGACTCCGCGCCAATCAGGCACGTCGCCGCGCCGGGCACGTCCAACGGCGAAGCGCGCCGTGAAATACGCGAGCGGAACGTGCGGCGCCAGAATCGCCAGCATCACAGGCTCGCTCGCCTTGAGCTCGAGCGCGATCATGACGATTGCGTCGATCGCGGCCAGCCACAGGACGGTGATCGTCACGCGTAGCCCGCGCAACGGGTACGGCATCCACGTCAGCGCCTGCGTCCACGCCAGAAGCGATGCGGCCAGCAGCGCGGGCCAGACCATCGGGACCTCGTATTTGGAATCGGACGGCCAGATTCCGAGAAGCCTCGTTCCCATCCAGAGGAGTGCCATCGCTACCGCGCCGTAAAGCATTGGCCACCCCGCCAGCGCGCCGGCCGTCGCCGGCCGCGTGAACATCCGTGCGGGATACATCGATTGGCGCGCGGCGAGGTCGCCGTCGAGACCGTAGCTGAACACCGCCAGGAAATAGACGAACGTCGATGTAATCGGCACGACGACCAGCAGCGCGAAACTCTGGACATCGAGATCGACGCGCTGACCCGGTGCGAGAAACACGATTCTGATCGCCGCGAGGATCAGGAAGTAGCCGACGACCGCCATCAGCCCCCAGCGATGCCGGTGGCGAAACTCCCAGGCAATTGCCGCGGCTGGCGATCGCATGACTTACCCGTCCGAAGCCGCCGCAGCTCCAACGTGAGCGACGAAAATCTCGTCGAGCGAAGGGACGCGTCCGCCGGCGCGGTGCGATTCCTTGATCTCGTTTAGCGGCGCGCTCAACACGATCCGGCCGTGACTGATCATCGTCACATGATCGGCGACCTGCTCCACCTCCTCGAGCAGATGCGACGAAAAAAGCACGGTGCGCCCTTCATCGGCGATGGTGCGAATGACCGCGCCGAGGATGTCGCGGCGGACGATGGGGTCGAGGCCGGACGACGGCTCATCCAGCACGAGCAACTCCGGCCGGTACGCCAACGCAATGAGCAGCCCGGCTCGCGCCTTCTGCCCCTTGGAGAGACTCTTGATCTTCGCCGCCGGATCGAGCGCAAACATCCGCCGCAACTCCTCGGCATACCCATCGTCCCACGCGGGATAGAACGCCGCCGAGTAGCGAATGAGCTCCTCCACCCGCATCCACCCCGGCAAATCATTCTCCTCAGACAAATACCCGATGCGCGACAACACGCCAACGGGATCCGCGACAGGATCGAGCCCAAAAACCCGCACCAACCCACTCTCCGCCCGCAGCAACCCGAGGATGTGCCTGATGAGCGTCGTCTTCCCCGCCCCATTCGTCCCGACGAGCCCATAAACCGCGCCTCGCGGAAGGGACAAGCTCACGGAGTCAAGCGCGGTCCGAGCGCCGAAGCGGCGCGTCAACTCGGAAATGGTGATGACCGATTCAGTCACGCTCGAATCACCTGCGCGCTACGCCCGTTTTTCAAACGAGAGAATCACTTCACGGCGCATGCGCGCATCCAGCGCAGCGGTCGCGCCTGTCGAGGACGGCGGCGGAAGGTATCGTCGGTTTGCCGGTAACTCGCGCACCGTGCTGTCGACGAGCTTGAGTCCGGAATGTCGCGCAACTTCCGACACGAGCTTTGAATTACGGACATAGGTGCCACGAATGGTGTTTTCGCCGATGACATATACGGCCTTGCCCGACGGTGACAGGACGCGCGCTACTTGTCCTACCGAAGCAGCCATGTCATCGATGTAGCGTGCAAGAATTCGCTGGTCGCGAGCGGAAAGAGTCGGCGTCAACTTGAGGGCATCGATTACCTCGTCAGATAAATCGCTTGCCGGCTCGGGACCACTGGCCTCAGAGCCCACACTACTCGATCGCAGCCGCCGCAACGCTTCAATCGTATATCCCATCCAGACCAACGAAAATTTGCTGCAGCGCATGTAATCGATCGCGTTTAGGTAGGGCGGCGAGGTGAGTACGAGATCGATAGAATCTTTCGCGAACGGGAGTCGGCGGGCATCGCCTTCGCGAAGTGACGGTGCCGGGCCTCGTGCGCGATCACGAATACTGATGCAGTTGGTCACAACCCGCTCGACAGCCGACTCAAATTTCCTGAACGGCTTTGTCGGAGCGGTCTTAAAAGCCTTGTGCGGCCTGCTGTGCGATAGGTCCATAGCGAGAGAAGCGCCCGATTGCTTTGTTATGATCAGGCGCGAAAACGCGCACCATAGGACGTCCCGTACCGCATCGTCCGCAATGTCTGCGACGCTATATGACAACGCCGCGAGCTGGCGTCGACTGTAAGTGTCGAACCAGTAACGAATGAACGCGCGTGTTTCCTCGTCCGCGGCGTACGGATAGGCATTGCGAGCGGTTAGCCTCGTAAATTGTGCTCGGGCATCAGCAAGTGCATCCTTCGCAACATCTCTGACGGCCTCCGGATCGATACTCGTCGTCCAAACGCGTGCGATTAGGACCGCCAAGGGGTCGATATCGATGCCGAAAGATTGATGACCTTGCGACCGCGCTAGCGCGAGGACAGTCCCGGAACCCATCAAAGGATCGAGAACTCTCAACGGCTTCGACGGCTCACTTAACACGTCAAATGCAATGCCGGGAGCCATGCGCGCCGGAAAGGGATGCACGGGCTCGCGGCCGAGCGCGTCGTAGATGGTTTTGTAATGTGGCGCCGAGGCTTTGGCCGTCGGCGATTTCTTACTGTTCATTTAGTGGGTATTCCTTCATTGAAGAGTCGATCATCGCGACGACATTTGCGGGACTCTGGTCGAGTTCGACCGTACTTGGGTTAGCGAAGATGCCGCCGGGTGCGATCTGCGCTATTGCCTTACAGAGATCGATCAAGGGCTCGTCCGTTTCATACTTGATGGGAGGGTCCAGGTAGGCCAATTTCACGCGTAACGACGAGTAGGTCACGGAAGTCTGGTTGAATTCTTTTTGCAGAGATTGGATCGCCTCGATGATCGCTTTATACGGCGGCTTAGTAACAGATTTCTTGCGTATACCTTCGACCCACTTATTGGCATCTTCGGGGAGCCGACAGTCGAAAAGGCCGCGCAGTTGTCGCAACCCGACCTGTTTTACGGGCCGCAGGCGAACAAGCCGCGCCAGATCGTCGATCGTTATGAGGGTGATCGTCTTGGGCTTCTTCTCAGCGATTGTGCGTCGGCGATCGTCCTCGATCTCCTTTGCGAGTGCGGACTTGTCACCTTGGGTGGTCGGAAATGCCGGACCAACGACGATGGCGTGCTGGCACTCGAATTCGTCACGCTGACGTGCGATGGTCGAGATTCCTACCGATTTCGCCGTGACCTTGGCGCCGAGTTTTTGTTTGGATTTGGCTTCCAAACTTACCGAGTAACGTTGTGTCTTGCCATCAGCCTCCGCCGCGAGGTTGGCGGCTGCGACGCCGTCCGGCTGGCTCTTTTTCCTGAGCGGTGTAACATCGAAGCCGAGACTACGGAAGGCGGCGCAGACCTTGTCTTCGAGACCCGTCGGGTTATTGCGAGCATTGAGTAAATTGTTCGCGATAGATAGGGCGCTTTCACGACCGGATTCATTCGCTAGATTCCGCAGGAGTTGATCGCGAAGCGACAGGAACGACCGAACTACGTCTTGTTTTATGCCGAGCGCATAGAGATGAGCTTCCGCGAGCACCTCGGCCATAGCGAAGAGTTCGAGCGGCTGGCCCGTCTCTTTGCTAGCGAATTCGTCGTAGAACGCTGCGACGAACGGATGCCACGCGTTGATACGCAACACCCCGTTGGCGACGTCGAACTGGGCAATGCCGCTCTCCGGCGACGCGCTGTAGTCTAGGGAGAGGCCAAGTACGAAGCGTTTGCCCTCTTTCGCGCGGCCTTCTAGATCGGCTAGAAACTCATTTCGTCGCGCTGCTGTCTTGTATTCTGGAACGACGATGGTGAGGGCGGAGACCTTGCGTTCAATCGCCGCTCGCGCAAGATCAACGATCGGTAAGCGGGAGAGACTGGCCGGGCTGGCGGCGAGTTTGCGCGCGAGCTTCGCTCCGGGCTCTTCTTCTGCGTCGTGCCGTTCCAGTGTCGAGCGCACCGCATTAAAGATGGCGCGAAGAACGTCCTGCGTAGTCTCAAGGAGTGGACCTTCGCTGATGGTTTCGCGGTTTGACCGAAGCGCTACGTCGAGACCATCCATGTGGACGACGAGACGAAACCGACCAAAGGTGCCGTGACGAAGCTCGTCGGCAGGTATGCCGAAGTGGCTGTCGGCGACGTTGACGAGCCGGCCGAACACATAGACAAAGAAGCCGTGGCTTCTTCCCAGTTCATCGGATTTTCCGGTGAGTAGGTCCTTGTACGCCTCGGCGTATCCGGTGATGCGACCAATGCCGGGTACATCAAGCCCGTACCGACGTTCGTCGGTGTCTGGGAAGGAAGTGTTCTCGGATGGCTCAACTCCCTTCGGTGATGGTCGAGGAAGCTGAACGAGGCCGCGGCCGAGCACCCATCGTTTGAGGAGGCCCTTTCCTGCCTTACTTGGAATGAGCTTTTTTCCCGTTCAGCCAAATATTGAAATCCGGTCGTAGTGGGAGTGCCGTCGAGAGAACCCAGGAAAGGGTGCCGGGTTTTATCTCGTGAACCTTGTCTTTCACCGCAGACATGGCTGTCACTGTCCACGTTGGTGGCGCTTTCCTCCCGAACAGCGCCATGCCGCTGGCCTTGAAAGCTTTGGTGCCTGTCCAGGTTGTGACGGCTTCTTTGGCCTCTTCCTCCGTCAGCTCGCGGAGAGGAATCTTGATGGCTCGCTTCGGCTCCACTTCTTTCTCGACGCGCTTATCGATGGCGCGGTAGTCCATCGACGTGGCGTAATACTTGCCGCCGTGCTTGGTGATGTGGGTCAGCTCATTCGCGAGGACGTAGGTCGCGAGCTTGCCGATTCCGAACTTTCCGATCTGCTGGCGTCCGCGCGGCAAGCGCGCCAGAGCGCGCTTATTACTGACGCCAATCAGCCAATGTTGCTTGAGACCGGCGGCGTTCATGCCCTCGCCGTCGTCGACGACGACGATCGTCGCGTTCTGATCATGGAGATTGTCCGACAGGAGCACCTGTACGGTCCGGGCGCCCGCGTCGAAGGAATTCGCGACCAATTCTATGGCCTTGTTCGGACTGGCGTAAAGGTTCTCTGAGAACAGATCAATGATCTTGTAGCTCAGGCGAACATTGATGTCACCGCGACGCCTACCGACCGTAACGAATGTAGGTTTAACCATGTTTAGGATGGGTGACGGAGGATAAGTAGCTGATAATCAACATCTTATCAGACCGCCCGCCGAGCAGGAAGGGTTAGTCCTCGGCCTGCGACCTCTACAAGTGCCAACCGAGGGTGCGACGGCCAAGGTTTTCAAGCCTGAAGCTGCTCCTGCGGCGCTTGGCCCCGGAGGACCTCCCGACAGCGGGGTAGGGACGGTTTGCGCCAGCCGGGCCCGGCCATGTGCCCAGTCTGAAAACGCGCGGAGGAGTTCGCTCGCAAGGAGGGAGCCGGTTGGCAGGTCAGGGAGGCTTCGCAGCATCATGTTTCTTCCGTCTCTGTCCAGAAGGTGGTGACGTCGCGCGAGTCTCCGTCGGGGGCGTGACCGAGGGAGAGCAGAACCGGCGGCATGGTATGCCACCGTCACGGGCGGCAGGACAACGCCGCCATCGAATTCGGCAATCGGAACCTCGCCGTCGCCGGAAAGGATTCAGCCGACGATGATTGATCTCCGTTGGCAATCAAGCTGAGGCTGGGAGGACGGGACAGCTGTATTTCGAAGTCATGAAAAAAGACGCGGCGGCTGGGGTCACCCAGCCGCCGGCTCCGAACCGCTGATGGCTATTTGTTGGCGACGGTGATGCGACCCTCGCTGATTGGGTCGAGGTCGTACGCGGCGACGGGAAAACTGTGGCAATTCACCTGGCGCGTGCGCGAGACCTTGTAGCCCACATCGTCCTTCCGCTCGGCGTCGGTGGCCCACCACGAGAAGTTCCAACCGGCGTCGCCCTTGTCCTCGGCGTCGCTCGGGAACCAGGTGATGTCCTTCTCCCAGTACGAGCCGAATACGAAGCGATCCGTCGGGTCCTTCTCGTTGAGGTCGTTGTCCTCGACGGTGAGCATCGCGACGCGCCCGATCATCGACCGGACAGTCGAATCGCTGACGGTACCGCCCATCGTCACGCGGTTGCCGATGCTGCTCATACAATCGACCGTCACCTTCATGGTGAAGTCCTTGGCCAGATACGTCTGCTTGGGATCTTCCTGATCGAAATCACCGTCCGAGACGAGCGTTGGACCAGCCAGCGTGAAGGATCCCTGCGCGGAGCGATCGTCGCCCTGGGCGTCAAACGCGATCGTCTGCAGGCCTTCCGTGCCTTTGAAATTGAAACTGCCCTGCGCCGAGGATTGAGCGGCGAGGGGGAACGCAATCAAGATAACGAGGACAGAGAAAGCGGCAGCACGCTTCATTCGAGGCTCCTATTCAAAGTTTTGAGGAAGATAGGTCACCTGATTCCGGAGCTGCGTGAGCTAAATCACGTCTTTCTTTCCCATCATGAGGAAGGAAGGACCCCGCGTGGGCGGCGCCATTCGTAACGGTTCGTGCGAATCGACCGGTGGACCACGCAGTTCGCAAACGCTTCGCTGGTCTTGAAAGACAGTCGCACCGACGGCGTGAACGTCGGACGCTCGTGGTTGTGGGCCGCCACCGTTACCGCGGCTCGTGCAGCGTGCGTTAGGCGGCCGAAGGGTTGGGGAAGAAGCGAGCGCGTTGAGACGAGATTGAAAATTGGTGGAGGCGGCGGGAGTTGAACCCGCGTCCGAAGACAGTGAAGCCAGGCTACTACATGCTTATCTCTCCTTTGGTTCTCGTCCACGTTCTGCCCGGAGAGCGGGGAATGAATGTGGACCAGCCTCTAGGTTTTCGTCGTTTGCGCCGAGGCGGTTCGCAGACGCTTAGCTCACCTTAATGACATCCGGCACCGACGGCGTGAGCAACCATCGGGCGGACGCTCGTGGGTTTTTAGGCCGCGAGAGCGAGTTGGCTGTTGTTCGCAGCTACTCAGGTTGATCAGATTTACGAGGTAATCAGCTCGGCATGCAACCATGACCCCGACATATCCCCGTCGAAGCCGGTACGCCCCCAAATTTTCAACGAACTGTGCGACAAAACCCCCCGCTTGATGGCAGCATTCCGGGATGGACACCCGCGATACTGACCACAACATCGACCGCAGCATGGACCGCAACGTCTCCCGCATCATCCGGCGGGCACTGGACGAAGACCTTCCTGACATCACAACCGCGGCCATCTTCGAGCCGGGCGAGCGAGGCCGGGCGCGCTTCCTCGTCAAGGCGTCCGGGATCCTGGCGGGACTCGACTACGCCGCGGCCACCTTCCGTGCGATCGATCCGGCCTCCGCGTTTTCCGCGAAACGGAGCGATGGCGATTCGGTCGCGCCCGGCGATTTGGTGGCCGAGGTGAGCGCGTCGGTAGGGGCGCTACTGGCGGGGGAGCGGACGGCGCTCAACCTCATGCAGCGCGCGTCGGGAATCGCTACAGCCACGCGGCGATACGTCGATGCCATTCGCGGCACGAACGCGAAGATCTGCGACACCCGCAAGACCGCGCCGGGGCTGCGCGCGCTCGACAAGTACGCGGTGCGCTGCGGCGGCGGCGAGAACCATCGCATGGGGCTTTTCGACATGTTCCTGATCAAGAACAACCACATCGATCGCGCCGGCTCGATCACCGCTGCGGTCGAGAGGATCCGAGCCAAGGCGATGCCGCAGAAGATCATGGTCGAGGTGCGCGACGCGAAGGAACTGGAGGAAGCGCTGGCGCTGCGTCCGAACTTCATCCTGCTCGACAACATGAGCATCGCGCAGATGGCCGCGGCGGTGAAGCGCGTGGCCGGCGCGGTGCCGCTCGAGGCGTCGGGCGGGATCACGCTCGACAACGTTCGCGCGATCGCCGAGACAGGCGTCGACCGGATCTCGATCGGGGCGTTGACGCATTCGGTGACGGGGCTGGATATTTCGATGAGGGTGGTGTAGCTGCGCGCGCCTGCGGCGCGCGCGTTGTCGGTTGGTTGCGGCTTCGCCGCGTTGTCAGTTGTCCGCCGATTGCGTCGCGGCGCGACGCTTGGCTGCGCGCGGCGCTATGTTCTTCTGCTGCGAATGTCGTTTGGCTTCTGAAGTCGTGACCGGCAAAAACCGATGCGTCACAGTTTCCAATGCCGCTGACGCGGCACGAAGGAACCAGCGCATTCCTTCGAGGGGTGCTCGCAAAAAGCGCTCGCACCTCTCGCTACCCTCTCTACGCCGCTGACGCGGCGCGGATCGTTTCCGCAGCGTCCCCGCAGCGCTGTCCTACTACTTTCATGCCGTATCAACAAAGCAACACGTTCATGGCGCATCAACAAAGCAACGCGCACACTTCGCGAATCCAACGCCCGAAGCGCAATCAACCGACACGCGGCAAAGCCGCAATCAAAACAACGCTCCGAATCGCAACAAGCCGGCAACGGACAACGCGGCGAAGCCGCAACCAACCGACAACCGACAACGCGCGGCCCGCCAGGGCCGCGCAATGATGGCACTTTGTTTGCGGCACACCGGCCCGATGCCCGATCCCAAGCCTTTCCAAGTCGCGGTCGTCGATGACGATCCGGCCATCCGCCGGCTCGTTCGTCTCCTGCTCAAGCGTGGCGGCTACCAGAGCGTCGAATACAGCACCGGCGAAGAAGCGCGTGCGCAGCTGATGACGGTCGATTGGGATCTGGCCATCCTCGACCGCAAGCTGCCGGATATGGATGGCGTCGTTCTCTGCCAGCAGCTCAAGGCCGATCCTGCGTTTCGCAGCCGCTACATCATCATGCTCACCGGCGAGGACGATCAGGAGGACAAGATCCAGGGCCTCGACCTCGGCGCTGACGACTACATCACCAAGCCGTTCCAGTATCCCGAGCTCATGGCCCGCATCCGCGCCGGCAAGCGCATCGCCGACCTGCAGAAAGAGTTGCTGGAGAGCAACCGGCGGCTGGAGCAGCTCTCCATCACCGACGGCCTCACCAAGCTCAACAACCACCGCCATTTTCAGGACGAGCTGGCGCGGGCCTTCGAGGAGTCGGCGCGCTACGAGCGGCCACTCTCCCTCGCCATCGTCGACCTCGATTTTTTCAAGAAGGTCAACGACACCTACGGCCACGCCATCGGCGACGAGGTTCTCAAAACGATCTCGAAGATCTTCCAGGACTCGATCCGTACTACCGATCTGGCGGCGCGCTACGGCGGCGAAGAATTCGGGCTGATGCTGCCGGAAACGGGGATGCAGGACGCCATGAACTTCGCCGAAAAAATCCGCGAGCTCGTCGAAGAAACGAAGATCGAAACGCCGGCCGGGACGATCTCCGCGACCGTCAGCATCGGCGTGGCCACGGTGCCACATCCGCGCATCCACTCACCGAAGGAGCTGATCGTGGCCGCCGACAAAGCGCTCTACCGCGCCAAAAAGAACGGGCGCAATCAGGTGCAGGCGGAGAAGCGAAGCGATCCGAACCGGGTGCGGACGGTCACGAGCGGCGAGGATACGGCGGCATGAAGCAGAGATCAGAGGAGCAGAGATCAGAGATCAGGAAGAGGAAGAAGTGACCGATCTCTGCTCTCTCGTCTCTGATCTCTGATTCACCTCACACCGCCAACTCCTTCACCCTTCGATCCACCTCCGCGCGAAGGTTGAACACGTGCTGCTGGATCTTGTCGTCGATCCCCGGCAACACGCCGTCCCGAGTGCGCGTCTCCACCGCTTTCTCCAGCTCTGCGGCATCCGTCGAGATCCGCTGGAAGCCGTAGCTGCCACCGGAGCCTTTCAGCTGGTGGGCGAGGTACGTCAGCCGCTCCAGCACATCTGCCGACTGCTCGGCATCGAGTTTCTCCTGAATCTCGCGCACTTTCTCGTCCGCCTCGGCGAGAAACTCGCGTTTCAGTTCATCAAGTTCCAGATCAACCATGTTCTTCGGGCCCCACGCCGGTCTTGCACGCGATGTGCCGCGCCATATGATTTCCATCGATGACGCTCCCGACTCTCCTCCTGCCCCGCGCCGAATTCTCGATCGAAGATCCGTGGTCCATTCCGAACGCCTGCGAGCCGGTGCTGCTGCGGCGCGCCACCGACGGTCTTCCGCCACGGCAGGCGACGACCGTGGCCGCGTACTACGACGATGAGTTTCTGACGGTTGTTTTTTCCAGCGATGACGATGAGATCGTGGCGACGCTGCGCGAGCACGACGAGCCCCTCTGGCAGGAAGACGTCTTCGAAGTCTTCGTCGCGCCTCAAGGCCTCACCCCCTACTTCGAGATCGAGGTCAATCCGCTCGGCACCACCTTCGATGCGCGGATCGACTCACCCGACGGCGTCCGCTCCACGATGACGACAGATCTCGGCTGGACCTGCGACGGTCTCTTCGCCGCTCTGCGGCGCGACGACTCGCGCCAGTTGCGCGCCGTCCTCCGCATCCCGTTCCGCTCGCTCGGCGCGGCGCCGGAGCACGGCCAGGAATGGCGAGCGAACTTCTTCCGCATCGACCGCAGCGCCACGCACGGCGACGACTTCGCCGCCTGGCAGCCCACGATGAAAACGCCTCCCGATTTTCACGTCGCGGCAGCGTTCGGTGCACTCCGCTTCGCATGAGCGAATTGCAGCTAACCTCTTGTATTACAGGGAATTCATTCTACATTTTCTGATTTGTAATCGGCACCCCGGCCGGATCGCATTAGATTGAACGCCGGCCAAGGACCCCGTTCCCACACCCATGAAAGTCCGGTTCTCCCATTTTCTGATTGTTGCCCTTTTTGTCGCGCCTGCGGCGTTCGCCGACGATGGCAAGATGTGCACGGCCTCCGCGCGCGAGTGCGAGCAGGCGATCCGCCAGCTCTCCAGCGGGCGCCGCTACCTCGGTGCCGAGATCGAGCAGCGCAGTCACGGAATCTCCATCAAGACGGTCAAGGACAACAGTCCGGCTGCCCGCGCCGGCCTCAGCCCGGGTGATCGCCTGATCTCCATCAACCGCCGCGACACGCGCGAAGCGAGCATCAAAGATGTCAAGCAGATCCTTTACGACGCCAAGACGACGGGAGTGGTCTGGATCATCGTCCAGCGCGACGGGCTGCTGAAAATGCTCGACGTGCGGCTGGCGCCCTACAGCAAAGAGCAGATCGACAAGATGGTGGCGCAGCATCTGGCGCAAAGCCACGCCATCGCCACCACGGCGCCTCCCTCGGCGCCGCCGCAGCAATGATGGAGAACCATGCTCCGAGCCTCGATGGCGAAGTGGAAGTCGATCCCGCGCGCGGGTGACCGGCCTAACCACGTCTCCGCGATCCTCGTCCCGTTTCTCATCGTCACCATCGGACTCGGCGTCCTGGCGTGGCGCTCGTACGTGCTTTCCGAACGGATGGAGCGCGGCGTCAACACGCTGGCCATGCAGTACGCAGGCTACGCTGCCGAAATCGGCGCCCGCCGCATCGACGGCGCCGTCAGCGCAGAGCTCTTCCGCACCTCGGAAGAGTGGCAGAAGGTCGAGCGGCGCTCCCCTTCGTCCGCAGAACTGCAGAAGTGGATCCGCGAAAACGACTGGATCATCTCCGCGCTCTACGTCCCCGATGCCGATCCTGCCAACGCCATCTACGCCAGCGAACGGCCCGGCGCCCCGCACACCGGCGCGCGCGTGACGCGCGAGCTCTACTCCGCCAGCGGCATCGTGCGCTACACCTACGATCCCTCGCTCCTGCTCCTGCGCGTGCGGCCCGCTCTCGCCCGTCAACCTCTCGTGCAGGCGGCCGGGTTGTCGCAGGAAGCGCAGGTTTCCGTGATTCCGAATTCCTCATCAACCGGTGCGGTCAAGAGCGAGCACGGTTATGCCTTCATCGCGCCGCTGGCGGCACCTCTCTCGTCGTACGCCATCCGCGGGTTCGTCGAGACTGGCTACGGCACCTCGGGATGGGAAAACGCGCGGCTGATCAGCGTTCTCCTCAGCGCCATCGCCCTTCTCCTCACCATCCTCGGCCTTTACCTGGCCATGCGCGGCCTCACGCGCGAGGCAGACACGATGAAGCTTCGCGGCGCGCTCGTCGCCAACGTCTCGCACGAGTTGCGCACCCCTCTCTCGATGATCCGCCTCGGCGCGGAGACCCTCAAGCGCGGCGCCAACCGCCTGCCCGAGAAGCAACGCCACGAGATTGAAGACTCCATCCTGCGCGAAGTTCTCCACCTCTCGCACCTGGTCGAGAACGTGCTCGACATCGCCCGCATCCAGAACAGCAGCACGCGCGCACTCGCCTTCACGCCTGTCTATCCGCGCGACCTTCTCACCTCGCTCGTCTCGACGTACGAGTCGTGGGTGCGCAGCCGCGGCTTCGAGATCACGCTGCATATTGACGATGCCATCGACGAACAGTCGTGGGACCGCGACGCCGTTTCACGCGCCGTGCTCAACCTCATCGACAACGCCACAAAGTACGCCGGCGAGGAGAACAAGCTGATCGACGTCGTGCTCCGGCAGACGACGCAGTCGATCGTCATCGAGGTCAAAGACCGCGGCGCCGGAATCGATGCGGACGACCTCACGCACATCTTCGAGCCGTACTACCGCGCGCAGTTCTCCGACACGCAGACGCGGCGCGGCGCGGGGCTGGGACTGACGCTCGTGCAACAGATCGTGGCATCACACGGCGGGACGATCGAAGTGGAATCAAAACCAGGCGCCGGATCCACCTTCCGCCTTCTCTTCCCCCGCGTTCCATCGCAACATGCATCCCTGGCGCAGCTCGCACCGCAGACGCTTTAGAAACTCTCGCCGTACAACGCTCGTAGTACCAGCGGAGACATAAGGAATGACGAAGATTCTGGTCGTTGAGGATGAAGCCGGACTCCGGCAGGGGCTCGAAATCAATCTCCGCATGGAGAATTACGAGACGGTACTGGCGGCCGACGGAGAAGAAGCGGTCCGCATGTTTCACGCCGAGTCGCCCGACCTGGTGCTGCTTGACCTGATGCTGCCGAAGAAGAGCGGCTTCGAAGTTCTCGATCACATCCGCAAGTTTTCCAAGATTCCGGTCATCCTTCTGACGGCGCGCGGCCAGGAAACCGACAAGGTTCGCGGGTTGCGCGGCGGTGCCGACGATTACGTCACCAAGCCCTTCGGCCTGCAGGAGCTCTTCGCCCGAATCGACGCCGTGATGCGCCGCAGCGATGCCACCTCGCTGACCACGAAGACCATCTGCGAAGACACGCTCATCAAACTCGATCCCTCCACGCGCGAAGCATCGGCCAAGGATCAGAAGCTCAAGCTTTCACCGAAAGAGTTCGATCTGCTCATGTACCTCTTCCGCAACAAAGAGCGGGTCGTGCCGCGCGACGAGCTCCTCTCACGCGTCTGGAACTATCGCGTCGATCTCAACCTCAACAGCCGCACCGTCGACACACACGTGACGCGCCTTCGCCGCAAACTCCAGAAGGCCGTCGGCACCGACGCCGCGGTGATCGTGGCCGTGGCGAAGATCGGCTATCGGTACCTGGGCGAAGCGACCGCGGCGTGATGTTGCGGTAGCGAGGTCTCGCGGTTGCGGGGCCTCGCGGTGCGGCTTTTACTGTTCCGCCTTCCTGAACTGCCTCGCATACCGCACGCGGAAGAGCCAGTACACGGTCATTATCAGGACGATAAGAACCGGCACCAAAGGCAGACGCGTCTCGCGAACCGCCTTGGTGAACAACCTGGCGCGCAAGCCAAACTGCTTCGCCACTGGATCACTTGCCGTTCCGATGAAAAATGAGGCGGTAGCGACGAAAAGCGCGAAACCCATGCGCCAGAGATGACGCACCAGACGCTGTACACCCGACACGCCGCCGCGGATGAGCAGACGAGCATCCCCGGCCACACACAGGAACGCGATTGATCCGAAGATGAAACCGCCAATGGCGGTCCCTCTATCTGCTGCCTGCCAGCCAAACGTCCAGGAGGTCACTCCTGTGGCCAATCCAAGCAACAACAAGATCCACTCAGCCCGTCCGCTCTGCGCCTGCTTCCGCAAGACAGTCAGCCATGCCGTGCTCACCAGGTAGAACGTAAAGAAGCCGGCGATGACATTCAGCCGCTGCGACTTCAACAGTGCGGCATAGGCGCCCCCCGCGGCCATGAAGAGCATGGCCACTGCGAATACTCTTCCGGCCTTTTGATGCAGAGGCGAGCCCTTGCGTGCAAACAGCGAAATGAATCCGGCGAGGATCGCGATGAGGCCACCGGCGATATGAACGATCAGTACGGGTGAATAGGTCACTTCACTGCTCCTTGTTGATTCAATTGGTGGTTGTGCGCCGTGCTGGCATTCACTGCGCGGACGCGGGGCGCCCAGAGGACCGTCGCCGCAGTCGAAATCCCGATGCCCATCGCAATCGTCAGTGCGATTAACGCCGCCGCCGTTGCGAACCGGCTACTGATGCCGCCACGAGCCCGTGTGTACAGATAGATCTCGAGAATCACCAGCGGCAGAACGTAATCGGCAATGGACCAGAGACTGACAAACGGTCCGGCGAATGTCTTTGGATCGAATCCGATGGGCCCTTTGTAGAGAAAGATCCATTGCAGCAAGCCGATCCGGAAGAAGAGACCGGCATTGACGACCATGAAGAGGCGCAGCGCCCAGCGGCGATGCGTCTTGAGATCGCGCGCAATCGCATAACGCACTGTCAGAACTGCGAACGTCATGATGAGCGCCGCATGAAGAGCCGTCCCAACGTATTGCGCGACGCCGGCATGTGGCCGGGACCAGATCATCTGCAGCCCTGTGGCGCTGATGACAAAGAGCGACACCGCGTACAGACGCCCGTTCCAGCGGTGAAGCCGGGGAGCGAGGTGTCGCATTTGGGGAATGAGTTGAAGAGGCCCGCCGGCCATGATCACGGCGGCGACCAGGAGATGCATCGCCACCGCGGCGTTGCTCATGGAATTGCCGGGCGTGTAGCCCTGCGGAATCACCTGATTCCAGGCCTGCAAATTTCCCCGAATCGCCGCACCGCCATAGAAGGCGATTACATACGCAACGAAGATCAACTGGCTGGCGACGAATACGACAAACCAGAACCGGGCGGCGGTTTTCAGTGCCGCATCGGCCGCAACGCTGAAATCCGACTCATCGCTCCATACAGTGGCGCTCATGATCATTCATCCTTGGCGAGCCATTGAAGGCGCGCGGATGCCTTTGACTAGCAGCCAGAAGCCGAGACCGACTTCATAGAAAAACATCGGAGCCATGTAGGTCAGGCCGATGGATTCCCCGAGGCGGGGGAACAGAATGCAGGCGAGCGTGACGGTGGCCAGAACGGACGACGAAAAGATTCCCCAGGCCGCCAGAGTTCGCGGGATGTAGCGTGACGTGAGCCACAGATAGCTGAAGGCCGTCGATCCAAGTCCGAGAAAGACGAATCCGATTTGAAAGCCTGCCGCCTCGACGCTTAAAAACAACCTCGCCAGCGCCTGGAGCTGCTTCGTGTCAAACGCTTGCAGGTAGGCGCCGCCGTCCACCAGCCGCAGCACCGCAAAATCGTTCAACATGTTGACCGAGAGAATTGCGGAGTCGATCAGCCGCCAGGACGCCGCGAGCAGGGCTACATTTCTGCCGGCAGGCCGGAGCACGACATAGAGAGCGATCGCTAGCACGGCATCGCTGGCGAACGTGACCAGGTGGATCACGCTGCCGAGCCGGAACAGCCCCTCAGAAGCGGCAATATTGAGGGCGGTTTGCATTGCATCCCCCTTCACGATGAGCGGAGCGCGTGCATAGAGCTCAGCAAACATCGAGGTCGCCATCGCGATCAGATAAATGAGGCCGGCGACTCTGGCCGCCGAGTGCTGCTCCTTCTGGATCGTCGCCGGTTGATTTGCCGATGTCATCGCGCTCATATTCCTGGCCTCCTTTCGGGCACACCTCTGGCGGGAAAGGCATATTTGGCCCGCCGTCAGTACGTGATTTGTGCGGAACTTCTGTGTCAGCCGCTCATCAGAATCAGAGCGGCTCCCGGCTGCGGCGCACACGCACAGCGGCGGCGAGAAATAGCGCGGTGAATAGCAGCCCGATCCACAAGCCGGGCGCGGTCAGCAAACTCAACGGGGTGATTTGAGAGAGCCGGTCAGGCATCCCATGCTGCCCCTCGGCCGTGAAACTCGCTTCCATTGCGCCCATAACGCGATTGTTCAACAGAGCAAGCGAGTACTTACTGTTGAAGACAATCCTCTCGATGACGCCAATTGCGAACGGCGGTAGCAGCGCCCATAACAATGGAGTACGCCGTGCCCAGGCCGACACCAGTAATAGCCAGCCGCAGAGTGGCGCGAGGTAGAGCACGTGCGCCATTAGGTGATAGCCCGCCACCAGCGGCTCCTGGAACAGGTGAAACTCGCTCCACAATGCGGCGGCGCTCAAACCGTTCGCTGCCAGGACTGCGGTGTTGAGCAGCAGCACAAAGAATTGCGTCACCTCTCCGAGCACAAAGGCGATCAGCGGCAAGATCACGAGAGGAATGACCGCCTTGGACAGCACCGCCGTGCGATCCGAAACCGGCAGCGACTTCCAGAACAGGATGCTGCGGTCGCGCCGCTCGCCGTAAAGCGCGTCGAGCGAGTAGAAGAATCCGACGATGAACGTGATGAACATGATCGGAACGGGGGCCATGCCGTAGTGTCTGAAGATCAGCGCATGCTGCTTGACCGGGTCGGCGGCCGCGTCCTGCACTTTTTTCGACAGCCCAATCATGCTGAGTGAAGAAGCAAACAGGACCACGGCGGCCACAATCAGCGGCGCGAGATAGATCGAACGGTTTTCCCAGATCTCGCGGCGCACAGACCAATACAAGGGGCGAGGCACCGATGTCGTCGCCGGCCCGGCCGAGTGAGGGTTGTAAGGATCCTGTGGTGACGTCTCTGTTTGCGAGGTCAATTGCGAGGTCATGGGGCCGCTCCTTCCGCGGGATTGCTCATTACGGCGACGAATAGATCGGCGATGCTCGGTGTGCGCACTTCGCCAAGCGCGGCCAGTTGCTGGCGGCCGATCTGATCGAATAAGAGGATGCTGCGGCCGAAAACCTGGCGCTCGTGGATCGGATGGAGCGCCCGGGCGGCGGCGATGTTCTCGGAATTCACCATCACCTCGACGTAGCGCGTCTCGAAGTCTTCCATGCTGCTCTCGAGGACGACGCGGCCGTGGTTGATGAAGACGAAGTCGGTGAGGACGTCCTGGATCTCGTCGATCTGGTGCGTCGTCACGACGATGGTGCGGCTCCGGTCGAAGTAGTCATTGAGAAGCGAGTCGTAGAACTGTTTGCGGACCAGGATGTCAAGGCCGATCGTCGGCTCGTCGAGGATCAGCAGCTTCGCGTCGATGGCCATGACGATCGCGAGATGCAGTTGCGTCACCATTCCCTTCGACAACTCCCGGACCCTGCTACCGCGCTTGACGGAAGTCTTCGCAAGAAAGCGCTCCGCTTTGGCGCGGTCGAATCGCGGATGAACGCCGGCGGCGTAGTCGAGCAGTTGCGTGACCTTGATCCAGCGCGGCAGCACGGCGACGTCGGAGATGAAAGCGACGTCGCGCGTGAGCTGTTCGCGCTCGGTCCAGGGGTCGCGTCCCAGCACGCGCAGCTCTCCTTGATAGGGAGTGAGGCCGAGGATGGCGTTGAGGGCGGTGCTCTTGCCGGCGCCGTTGGGACCAACGATGCCGAGGATGCGCCCCTCTTCGACGCGAAGATTGATGCCGTCCAGCGCCACGGTCGAGCCGAAGGTCTTGCGGAGGCCGCGCGCTTCTATGCATGCCATGGCGTCAGCTCTCCTTCTCTGTATTCTGGTGCGCCCCGTCCGGCGAGGGCCGGCTTGCGGTTGCGGCGTTCAGCAGCTCTTCCGGCGTCAACCCCAGCCTTTGAATCGTCGCGGAGATCCTCGGCCACTGTTCTGCAAGAAACTTCTGACGCTCGCCCTGCAACAGCAGCTCGCGCGCGCCGGTGTTGATGAACATGCCCCGACCTCGCTTCGTCTCGACGAGCTGTTCGTCGACCAGTTGTTGATATCCCTTCATCACCGTGATCGGATTGACGCGATACTCGGCCGCGACGTTGCGCACGGACGGAAGAGGGTCGCCTTCGTTGAGCACACCGTCGAGGATCAGCTCGACCACACGGTCGCGTAGCTGGCGGTAAATCGGCTGACTGTCGTTCCATTCGCGGTCCATTCTGAGATTCTCGGTTCAGGTGATGTAGTGAACTACAACACCTAATCAGATACGTGTCAAGCGGTTTGTTTGTTTCATTTGCGGTCGCGGGGGCGTCGGACCTCGTGAACGCCGCCGGCCGATTGGCACTCGGGCGTCGAAGGAGTGCAGGCGTCTCGCCTGCGGGCACCGGGGCGTCCTCGCCCCGGTGCTACGAGCGCTCACATCAATCTTGAAACGTCCTCCCATGCCGGGAACTCGCGACCGTAGAACCGCGACACGGCGAAACCTCGCTACCTCGCGACCCCGCCCGCCAGGTGCCCGTGGTCCAGTGCCACGATGCGATCGCAGAACGCGTTGGCCTGGGCGCGATCGTGCGTGATGAGCAGGACTCCCAGAGCGTGCTCGGTGCGGAGCGCGTCGAGCCTTTCCAGCCAGGCCCATTTCACCGGGGCATCGAGCATTGACGTTGGCTCGTCGGCGATGATCAGCCGCGGCTGCACGATCAGGGCGCGCGCCAACGCTACACGCTGACGCTCGCCGCCGGAGAGAGTGTCGACGTTGCGATCGGCGTAGCTTTCCGGCGGCGTGAGTCCGGCCTCGGCGAGGGCATTGAGGACAGCGCTCTCCCGCGTTTGGTGATCCGATCCCGCGAGGCGCAGCGGCTCAGCCACGATCGTCTTCACGCGTTGATGCCACGGCAGGGCAGAAAACGGATCCTGAAAAATCAGGTGGGCCTGACGGAGATGGGCGCGCAGCGCCTTGCCCCGCAGGCCGGCCAGATCGCGACCCAGAAGTTGTACCGATCCGTGAGCGGAGTGAAGGAGTCCCATCGACAATCGCGCAACCGTCGTCTTTCCCGCGCCGCTCGGACCGACGAGGCCGACTGACTCGCCGGCGTGAACCTGCAGCGATACGTTCTTCAGACCTGCGCCCGTGGAGTAGGCGAAATCGACACGATTGAGGTCGAGGACGACGGCCGGATCGATCGGACGAGCGATCGCGCTGCGTGGCCGCGGACGCGCAGCGGCGGCCAGCGCCTGACCTGCGGCGCTGTTCGGTGCGGCCAGCAGCGCGAATGGCGGGCCGCTTTCGACGATCCGTCCCCGGTCGAGAATGGCCAGCCGGTCACAGTGGCGCTCGAGGAGGGCGAGATCGTGCGAGATCAGCAGGAGCGCCATTTTCCGCTCGCGGCAGAGACGCGTGAGGAGGTCGAGGATCTCCCGCGCTCGCTCGCTGTCGAGTCCCGACGTCGCTTCGTCCGCAAGCAGCACGCGCGGTTGGCGGCACAGCACCATCGCGATCACCACTCGTTGCCGCATCCCCCCGGAAAGCTGGGGCGGATAGCCATTCTTCAACTCGGGCGAGAGGCCGACCTGTTTGAGAGCGTTGGTGATCCGCGTTTCGACCGATTGCCGGTCGCCGTCCATGCGAGCCACTTCGCGAAGTTGCGATCCGATGCTGCGCACCGGATTGAGCGACTGCATGGCCGCCTGCGAGATCCAGGCAATTTCCTTCCCGCGCTGGCGGCGTCTCTCACGCTCCGGCATCCGCAGCAGCTCGCGTCCCGCCAGCCACACGCCGCCGCGCCCGATCTCTGCCCGCGGGAGAAGGCCGAGGATCGTTTGAACGAGCGTGGTCTTGCCGGCGCCCGACACGCCGACCAGGCCGAGGATTTCGCCTTCGGATAGATGCAGATCGACGCCTTGCAGAATCGGAGCGCCGGGAAAACCGACGTCGAGATCGCGGACCTGAAACAGGTATTCGGTATCGGGCTCGGGCGACGATCCGCGCGGAATCATCGCCGCGCGCAGCGAGGCACCGCGCGGCTGGCCGACGCCGAGCAAGGCGAAGCCGGTGATTAGCAGTCCGATGCCGAGGCCGGGCGGGAGCGCCCACCAGAGCCAGGCATCGCCGAGAAAAACGGCGCGGGCGTTTGCGTAGTAGAGCGTTCCGCCCCAGCTCACCCAGCGAGAATCGCCGAGGCCGAGGAACGAGAGGCCGCTTTCCATGAGCACGGCCTGATGCGCGAGGCGCGCGAACTGCGCAAGGATCATCGGGGACAACACCGGCAGGATGTGGCGCACCAGGATGCTGCTCTCTGTCGCTCCCATCGCGCGCTCGGCCACGACGAAATCGGCGTCGCGCAGAGCCGCAGCTTGTGGACGAAGCTCGCGCGCGCAGCGGGCCCACGAACTGAAGATGAGGACGCCGATGAGCAGCGGCCTGCTGGCACCGGCATAGAACGCCACGACGAGAACGAGCGGCAGCGTTGGCAGCGTCAAGAAGAAATCGACCACGCGCATGGCGACGAAATCCCATCGCCCTCGCCGGTAGCCGGCGCCTGCTCCGATCAGTGTGCCGAGGGCGGTCGCGCCGACTGCCGCGAGAAGGGCGATGACGATCGAATGCCGCGCGCCGTACAGCCAGACGCTCCAGAGATCCTGCCCCATGTCGTCGGTGCCGAGCCAATGGTGAATCGATGGCGGCTGAAACGGCGCGGCGACCCATCCGCGAGGATCGTACGGAGCGAGAAACGGTCCGATCAGCGCCACCGCGATCATGAGCGCCACGAGCAGCGCGCCTAATCGACGCGGACCTTGTCCCGCGTTCACGGCGTCACTTCCAACCCGCCCCGCACCCTCGGGTCGAGCCTTGTTTGCAGAAGATCCGCAGCGATATTGGCCAGTACGACGGAGAAGACCAACAGGAGAAATACACCTTGAACGAGCGGGAAATCGAGCGCGAGGATGCCTTCATACAGCAGCAATCCGAGGCCGGGATACGCGAACACGGTTTCTACAATGACTGTCCCGCCGAGGAGGACGCCGAAGCTCATGGCGAACTGATTGACGAGCGGCAGCATCGCCACCGGTGCGGCCTGGCGGAGCAGTACACGCATTGGAGACGCGCCATGAGAACGGGCCAGTGCGACATAGCCCTCGCCGAGCGCCCCTTCCAATGCCGCACGCGCCACAAGAAAGACGGATGGGATATAGCCGAGCGTCAGCGTCGCCACAGGCAACAGCGCATGCCGTAGCACGCCGCTCAACGTGAGTCCGCCCTCGAGCGGCGCAGCGCCGTGAGTTGGCAGCCATCCCAGCGAGACGGCAAATACTGCGATCGCCACCATCCCCAGCCAGAAGGGAGGGAGTGAGCCAAAAAAGACGATCGCGCTCATCAACGTCGACGATGTACGCGCACTATCCACCCAGTGAAACAGGCATGCGAGGATGAACCCGATGACAAAGGCCAGTACGATCGCGCTCCCGACAAGGAGCAGCGTCCACGGCAGCCTCGCCGCGACTACCTTCAATACGGGCTCGCCGAAACCGAGAGAGTTTCCCAGGTCCAGCCGGGCCAGACCGCTCAAGTAACGTCCGTACTGTTTCAGCAACGGCTGGTCCATTCCGAATTGCGCAAGGATGGCCGTTCGTTGCGTGCTGGTGAGACGGCCGGCGTCGTCGCCAATCAGGAAATCGACCGGGTCGCCGGGGAGCAGTCGCGGCAATAAGAAGTTCGCCGTCGCGCCCAGCCAGACGACGACAACGTAGCCGAGAATGCGAGTCGTGCGCTTCATGCGTGAGCCGAGAGAGAAACGCCGCCGGTGAGCTCCAGCATGAGCTGACCGATTACGAGCTTGGGAAAATGGCTGGAGTGCCTGACTGATGGCTTGCGATTATTGGAACGCCGGAATCTTACCGGAACTGTCAAGCAAAGGTTCCTGCCAGCAGCGCCAACTTCGTCTTGTGTTCGTCGCCGGAGTACGAGCCTTCTTCGACGATCATCCGGTACAACCTGCTCCGCCGCGATTCGTCCAGCGAACGAACCAGAACTCCAAACTGGTCGAAGGAGCATTCGAACAGGCGAAGGATGCCGCGCGCGGTGTCGTCGATGTCCTCGCGGGAAAACACCTCCGCAAAGTCTTCGAACGTCTCCAGGTTCAAACGGTTCAGCGCTCGTTCGATCTCCGGATGGGAGTGTCCCAATTCAGGCTCTACTTGAATGATGTAGAGCCAGTCAATGCTCGCCGGATGCACGGTCTCGAGAGTCTGCCGGACGAAGCGCTGCTGTGTGCCCGTGACGTTGATGTCGTTGATGAAGAGGACAGCCCGGTCTCGAAAATCGGCCGGATCGGGCCGCGGCGCCCATTTCCCTTCATGGAGCCGCTGACGATTCCTGATCCGGGCTTCGACGGGTGAACTGCTGTACTCACCTTCGCGACGAACCTCCCCCGCGTTTTGAGGATCGGGAAACGAATAGCGGAGGTCAACCGCTCGAACCGAGACCTGGGGAGGAACCTGTTCCGCCAGTGCCCGTGCCATTTCCCACGCCAGAAGATTGGCCGCTGAGGGGACGACGTAGAGCGGTGGCGACGTAACGACCCAGCGTTTCGTTTCCGGTTGGCTGGCGATGATCTTCGCAGCAAGCGGGATCAGGAAGCTCGCATAAAAACGGACGCTTTCCCGCACGCCAAGCTTCAAGGCGGAGTAGTGCCGGAACAGAGGAAAGCCGGGATCGAGCGAAAGACTGGAGATGGTGTGCAGAGCAACGAGCTGCTCCGAAATGTTGGTTGTGCTCATGCTCTCCACTGCGGATGCGGAGACGATACACCAGGGCCGAGGAAATGAACTCGGTAGCGGATTCAGAGCGCTCGCATGGCAAACCACCACGCGAGCAAAGCCTGACGCGATGACCGGCGAATCGCTATTCTCCGCCGCTCCACCTTGGCCCTGGCGTTACTTCTGTCGCTTTGGGAACACTACGCTGACGTGACGCGATAGGAGAATGTGAGCGACAAACGGCGCGGGCTCCGATTCGATGATCTTCGCCATCTTCACCAGGCACGCCATGATCGTCTCGACGATCTCCTGCGCCCGGGCGCTCTTGCTCACGAACACGAAAGCGCGCGCATTGGCGCTTATCAGAATCTCCTTTTCTGCGGGACGAAAGCGCCACCGATCGTCTTTCGTGAGGAGAATCCACCCTTTTTCGATAGCAACCGGCAGCCACTCTTCGTCCAACGCTCCAGCGTGGAATTCTTCCTTCAGAACCTTAACGTCGAGACCTGCCGTCCGCATCGCGTGAATCAGCGATGTGATCGTTATCGATTCATCCAGGAAGTAGGTGTAGTCGCCGGGATACGGATCAGGCTGCCCGTTTTGCGCGGACTGATTCGTATCGGATAGCGGCTTCGATTTCGCTGGTGTCGCGCGAGTACTCATCCGCTATTTCCTGAATCCGATCACCTGCATTAAAAAGCTGGTAGACGGAGGCAGTTGGAATACCGGTGCCGGCGATAACCGGTTTTCCGAACGCTACCCTCGCATCCAGCACTATCGATTTCGGCGCATCAGGATGATGGTCCTTAGTAATGAAAGGATACAATCGAACGATTCCGTCGATCGGTGTTTTGTCTACGCGCTGTAGAAAGGTACCAATAACATCGGCAAGTACAAGCCTGCGACCGCGAGTAGAGATGCTGATCAGTGGTGTCGCGCCTGCTTGAGTGAACAACTCGGGTTTGGGGCGGCCCTTCTGTCGTTTCAAGTAGACCTTGCCTGAAGGGCTATGTACTTCGTCGTGCTCGTTCACGCGATCGGCGAGTACACTTACTTCCAGGTCTGCAAGCGGGTACTTGAATTGCGGATATTCAGTTCTAATCTCCAAGTCAATAATCCGCAGCGCCTGGAGTGAGTAGCGCGAACGGCGGCGCAACTCGTTCAAGACGAACGCCTCACAGAGGTTGTAAAACGATAGCTGGCGTTGGCCTGGCTCGATAGTCAACACTGGTTTGAATTTCTCGTGACCTGTCAGCCAGTTGAGGATTGTCTTTTCGGAGATGTTCAGACATGCCGCGGCATCGCGCGGGCCGTACAACGGCAACTCGCGCGGGTCTCTGCCCTGATAGAGATCAACCGCTCTGCTAGCGCCGCTCATAGAACCTCCAAGAACCAAGATAGCACGCAATTGCCGGCGGCAAACCAGGTGCTTACGTCAGACACCCATTAACACGGACCCTATGGTGCTGATTTCATTCGGGCGCGGCGTATTCTCGCCTTACGGCCCTGCCCACGCGGGAGCAGCACCATAGAACTCGATCAGTGACCATTTGTTTAGCACGCCCATTCCCGGGACGAAACGCCAATGGTTGTAGGCTCCTGGCCGGTAGGCGTACTGCGATGCCGGGTAATACAACATGAGCGTGACGGGTGCCCTGCTGTGCAGTTCCTGCAATGCAAAGCCGGCGCGCTTTCTCTCCTCCGCACTCGATGCCGCTCGCCACTCTTTGATGAGCGCTTCAAGCTCCGGGAAGGGCACTCCGTCGCGCCACAAATAGCCGCCCATCAGCGACTGCAGCAATTGATCGGGATCGGCGAGATTGTGCGGCGTCACTTCCGCGATCAGGAAGTCGAACGTTCGCGCCGAATACGACGCTCGCGCCCGCGCCGGATCGAGCACATCGATTTCTACCCGGAGACCTACCGCACCCAATTGCCTCTCGACCACTTGCGCGGCGCGCAGATGCAGCGGCTCATTGCTCGGGACCTTCAGGCTGAACCGCAACGGCGCTCCGCTGGCATCCTCGCGAAACCCATCGCCGTCGCGGTCACGAAATCCCTTTTGATCGAGGATGCGAGCGGCCGCGATCGGATCATCGCCAAGCTGACGTAGTCCAGGCTTGGTCCACGGGCTGGCGGGAGGTGGGTAGAAGCTGCCCGGCGACCCCTGGCCGAGGGTCACTCGTTGCAGGATCTCTCCTGGGCGGATTGCCAGCGCGACCGCACGGCGAAAGGCAGGATCGGTGAATGGAGCGCGGTCAAAATTGATGCGCATCTCCACGGCGAAAAGCGTCTCGCCTCCCCCTTTCAGCAGCGCCAGGCCGGGACGGCGCGTCAGAGAGCGGACCAGCTCCGGCGGTACCGGCGCCGCGACGAGATCCACCTCGCCTGCGCGCAGTGCGGCAAAGGCGGTGGCGGGATTGCGGATGAACGAGATGATGATGCTGTTCACGCGCGGCTTTCCGCCGAAGTAGCCGGGATTCGCTTCGAGCCTTAGGAATCGGCCCGCTTCCACTTTGGTCAATCGATACGGGCCGGTACCGATCAGCGGACCGCGGTAGAGATTCGGCTTCGTTATTGAGCGCCAGAGATGAGCCGGCAGGATGACCAGATCCGCGGCCGTGACTTTGTCGAACAGCGGACATGGCTCGTAGCAGCGGATGCGCAGCGACAGCCGGTCGAGCGGCTCGATGACCGTCAGCTTCGGTGTGTCGCTGACATGATGGGTCCAGCGGTTCGGGACCCCGTCGCGGTAATAGCGCAGCGTGAAAACGACATCGTCCGACGTAAAGGGTTTGCCATCCTGCCAGCGAACGCCGTCGCGAAGCTGAATGCGCCACGCGCGGCCGTCCGTGCCTTCGGGAACGATCGCCGTTGCCAGCCACGGACGCGCATTGCCGAGATAGGGAGAAGGGGCCGCCAGCTTGTCATACACAAGATCCAGCAGCGTCTCTGGCACTCCGGGACTGTACGGCGTGATGTTGCTGACCTCCTGCGGGATCGCCACACGCAGCGGTCCCGCAAGAGTCGATAACGCAAAGCAGACGCAGAGTAATGGCCACCAGGCGCGAAAAGGCACTACGAATCCTAGAACCCTGCCGTAATGTTGATGGTCAGCGAACGGCCGGGCTCGAGCAGCGGGTTGAGGATGGTGATTGGAAAGCCGATCGACTCTTTCGTCACAGGATTTCGGTAGGCCTTGTCCGTGAGGTTTTCGATGCCCACGGTGAGCCTGTAGGACTTCAGCCGCGATTGATAGCGGCCGAGGTCGAAACCAGTGTAAATACTGAAGACTTCGTACCCGTCGGTGGGCCGTTCCTGAGTCTTGTCGATGCGGGTCTTGTCACGCGAAAACCGCCCCGTAAGCTCAACCCAGCTGGAAGCCGCCGGCCAGGTATGGCGCAACGCCAGAAGCCCGTTCAGAGGCGGGACGTACGGAAGCGGTACGTTGGCCACCGTATTGGTGCCGCGCGCGCTGGCCGCTTTGAATCGCCAGGCCAGCGCCTCGGTCATTGCATAGGTTCCGTCAAGCTCCCAACCGTCCATCTTGGCCCGGCCCACATTCATGCGCTGGCGCGTCGTCGGATTGAGAAACACAAACTGCAACAGGTCTTTGTAGTCGCTGTGAAACGCGACCAGGTTTACGTTCAGATCCTGCAGCCTTACGCGCACCCCGGCCTCGTAGTTCACGCTCGACTCAGGCTTCAGCTCGGCGTTCGGCAGGCTGGTCGATACGCCAATGGTTCCGGAGCCGCCCTTGTCGAAAACCGTGGGCACGCGAAAGGCGGTACCGACGTTTCCGACGAGGTGCAAGGTCGGGATGGGGCGGAAAATCACCCCCGCGCTTCCGGTCAGAGCGCTGTCCCGCGCCACCAGGTTGCGGGCAAATGCCTCGGAAAGTGCGGGCGGTTCACCCGGGACCGGAGTGGCGTCGATCTTCGTGCGGATGTAGTCGTAGCGTCCGCCGGCCGACATCGTCAGGCGCGGCGACGGGTCCAGATCGTAGTGAGCGAAGGCGCCGGCATTGCTCTGTCTTGCGGCGCGGACACGGCCGGCGCGCGGACTGAAGGAGACTAGCCCGCCGCCTTTGTTGACAAGGCGCACCTCATCTTCGAATGGGGGGACGTTCTCATCATAGACATCCACGCCGTAGGAAAGCATGTTGTTGCCGACGATCGACCGGGCCAGCATCTTGCCGCCGAGCTCCGTCGGGCCGATCACCCAGGTGTCGCGGTATTCCACGTTACCGTTGGCTGCGGTGGCAGTGCGGGTGCGGATGATCGTGTCCAGGTTCCTGGCGTAGAAGGAGGCATCGACGTCCTGCATCCAGTTTGCGACCTGGGTTTGGGTGAAGCCGAGGCGAACGGACTGTTCCTGGAGCGGAACCATACGTGAGACGACCAGCGGAGGTCCCGGAGCGCTGGCTTTTCCGGTTTCTTCGGAGGCAACCTTGGCAATGAGCTCGAAGCGCTGCGTCGCGTTCGGCGAGTAGCCGCCGCGGATGTTCAGCGAACGGGACACGAAGTCGCTATTCGGTATCCGGCCCGCTCCGCTTCGATAGTTTCCGGCGGTCCGGTAGTTGCCGCCGATCAGCAGGTCGAACCCGTTTCCGACACCCTGAAGCTCCAGCCGGCCTGCGCCCATGCGATTGGCACTTGAGAAGCCGAGGGAGTAGAGGCGCGGCGAGAGTGAGAAGCCCTGCTGCGCCGGGTCGCCTTCCGCCCGCCGCGTGATCACGTTCACCACGCCGTTCATGGCGTCCGCGCCATAGAGCGCCGCGGCCGGACCGCGGATGATCTCGATGCGCTCGACTTCGTCCGGGTCGAGGAAGCTGTATTCGAGCGATGGCTTTCCTCGGAACCGGTCGCCATTGATGAACAACACCGTTCGTGAGTCGTTCGAGCTGAAGCCGCGAACGACCAACTGGCCGTCGAGACCACCGGAGCGCTGGTACGAAACGCCGGGAACGTCCTCGAGCATCGCCTGCACGTTCCACAGTGGCCGCGTGTGCATTTCCTTCGCATCCATGACCGTCACCGACTGTGGGGTGAGATCGATCGGCCGCTCGAATCGCGTCGCCGTGACCGTGATCTTTTCGACCACAGGGACTTGCGCCTTCGCGTCGGCCTTCTCTTCCGTTGTGGCAGGAGGCTTTTTCTCGGCAGGCACGTCAGACGTCTGCCCTGCCGCGACAGCAGCGTAACCGACGGCGAAAAGCATCACGATCCGACTGACGATTCTTTGTGCACGAAGAACGATCGACATAGCAATCCTCTCTGTTGAAGATTTCCGAACAACGGGCTTGCTACACGGGGAGATGGCTGGAATGACTGAGTGATGGCCAGGGACCAGTGACCGTGAGGAATCTTAGCGGAAGTGTCAAGCAAAGGTTCCTGAAGTCACATCCCCTCGGCTATCGCCGCTTCGTCTGCGCAGACGATTTCTCGTTCCGCGCGCTCAGCTTCTTCCCGCTCTCCAGCCGTGGCTTTGCGCGGCGCTCCTTCGTGTTCGACGCGGCGACGCCGCCCGCAGCCACGCGCGAGCCAACCATCGGGCTGTCCGACTGATGCTGCCATCCGCCCCTGGCACTGATTGCAGGCCCTGCCGCCGCATGCGGCTGCGGGGTCGGCTTCGCATTCGCCACGTACGTCTGCGTCAACTTGTCCGTGACCGAATGCTGCCCGAGGATTCGCAGCAGAGCAGCGGTCATCGTGAAGGTGTCGTTGTGGAAATCGCCGTGATGCTGCGCGTTGCTCTGTTCATCGTCCGGTTTGGCCGTCTCCACCGGATTGGCCGAGACGACGACCGCTCCGCAGTTCTGCGTGATCGTGGCCTCGAGAGTCTTTCCGTTCGTGAGCTTTGCCGGGAGGAATCGCTGCATGCCTACCAGCGGAACCTCGCGGTTCGGCGGCCGCTCGAATCCGCGCGAGACCAGGTACAAGAGAGACTTGTGGTAGATCCTCGCGCAGGTGTCGTTTTGCTCCAGCGTGTCGTTCATCACGAAACTGGTGAAGCGTTTGACGAGCGAACAGAGGTGCGGCGCGACTTCGGTTTCGAACGATTCAACCGTCGACGCGGCTGCCATGAACGTCAGCGACTCGACGGCCATCCCGTAGGACGCGAGCCGCTGCAGGATCCCGTTGACGAGCACGGCGCCGGCGCTGTGTCCGACGATGTGCAGCTTTGCGCCTGCCGAGGCTTTGAGAAGTTGCAGGAGAATGCTGATGCCGGGCTTCTCGAACCATTCCGCGTCCTTCGCCGGCAACGCGTCGAGATTCGCCGACGCGGCCATGCCGTTGTCCTTCATCTCCTTCCATGCGAACGCGAGAACCGACGACGCCGTCTTCTCGATGACGCGATCGAACGCCTCGTGGAAATTGATTCCGGCGCCGAACGGCAACTTCTTGCCGATGGTGTCTTCGAGCTGATTGAGCACAGTCTCCATCGGTCCGCTCTGCCAGACGATGAAGATCGGGTAGATGTGGTTGTTCATCCACCACTGGAACTGTTCCTGGACCTGCCGCAGCCCGGACGCCTCGGACACCAGGCCGCCGTGGATGTAGAGGACGGTGTCGCGCGATCCCCACTCGGCATGCCACTTCTCCATCGAAGCGATGAGCTCTCGCAGTTGTGCCGGGCTGCTCGTGGCCTGACCCTTGGTCGAGAGCCGCCCATCGTTGCCGAGGTTGAGAACGTGCGTCCGGATCACCTCGGGTGACGGAGCGGCGCCGACGCCGACCGTCCCTGCAGCCGAAACGGTGCGCTCGACGCGCTCGAACGGTGTCTGCGGAACACCGGGACGGGCAACCCACGCGTCGTACGCGGACTCCAGCCAATCTTCGTACGGCAGCGTCGCGAAACCCTCTTTGCCCCACGTCTTGCCCCATGAGTTCTGCACCAGAAATCCGATCTCGTTGTACCCGACGAGCGCGAATGCGTGGCCGCCGATCGGCTGCGAGCTTTCGGTTTTGGTGATGATGTGGTGCGTTTTTCCGCTGATTCGGACCTTCTTGGGACTCTGCCATCCGTCGTGTACGGCGGCAGAGGCCACGATCGCGTTCAGCTCGGTGATGGCGGACTGCATGTCGTCGAGCCGCTGCGCATCCACGCGGTAGTACGCGCCGAGCGGGCGCCGCCGGCACGACTTGACGAGGCTCACGTCGTCGAGATCGAGGTGCGTGTCGAGCGCCGGCCATTCCGTCTGCAGGGCCATCCCATGACGCCACCATCCTTTGAGCACGCCGCGAAGGCTGCTTCCCGCATCCTCGTCGCCCGGGAACTCGTCGTAGCGCCGCGCCAGGAAGTACAGCATGTACGGACTGACAGGATCGGCGAGTTGCTTGCGCGTCTTCTGCGAGTACACCGTGTTCACCATCGCCGCCACGGCATGACCGGTACAGGAGTTTCCGGCCTGCTCGAGGACGAGCGCGTTCTTGCGCCGGTCCACCGTGTCGGCCAGAAGCTGAAGACGTGGACGATAGATGAGGTCGCGGATATCGAACGGATCAGGCGAAACGTTCGTTACGAACGGCGCGGCGGCACGAGGAACGACGCTTCTGCCCGCGGTTGCAGCTTTCAGCATGCTGGCCTCCTGAGTTGATGGGTTACTGAAGGAGTGTCGGCGGGTGGGCGAATCCCTACCCTGGAGCGTGCGATTGGATCGATCTCGTCACAACGGCGGGTTTTCGACGGCTTCCCTCGAGTTTGAGACGGACTGCGGCACCGGAATCCCGGGTGCGATCCGCGCAGGGAATTTCGCTTCCGCCGCGGAGGTATGGTCGCCTCAAATGGACGAGCAAGAGCAGCCCACCATCCGCATCACTCTCGATGACAGCGTCGCGCAGGGGGAGTACATCAACTTCGCGAACATCATCCATTCGCCAAGCGAGTTCGTCATCGACCTCGGGCGCATCGTTCCCGGCCGGACCGACGTCAAGGTCTACAGCCGCGCCATCATGACGCCGCTCCACGCCAAGCAGCTCCTCGAAGCGCTCGCGCACAACATCTCGATGTTCGAGCAGAAGTTCGGCGAGATTCGGGTCGACGGCACGACGCCGTTTCCGACGAACGAACCGTCGAACTGACCGTGTCCCGCGTCAAGGTCATCGGCGCCGGTCTGGCCGGCTCGGAGTGCGCATTCGGCTTGGCGCGCCGCGGCCATAACGTCGACCTCTTCGAGATGCGGCCTTCGAAAACGACGGCCGCGCATCAGACGTCGAACCTCGCCGAGCTCGTTTGCTCGAACTCCTTCCGCTCGTCCGCGATCACCAACGCCGTCGGCCTGTTGAAGGCGGAGATGGCGCTGCTCGACTCGCTCGTCATCCGCTGCGGAACGGAAGCGCGTGTACCGGCTGGCGACGCCTTCGCCGTCGATCGTGACCGCTTCGCGGCCTCGATCACGAGCGCGATCGCGAACGAGCCGAATATCACTCTCAGAAGAGACGAGGTAACCTCGCTCGACCGCGACGGCTACGACTTTCTCGTCGTCGCCACCGGCCCGCTCACTTCCCAGCCGCTCTTCGATGCGATCAACGAATTCCTCGGCCGCGACGGTCTGTACTTTTACGACGCCATCGCGCCGATCCTCGCCGCCGATTCGCTCGATCTGACGAAGCTCTACTGGAAATCGCGCTACGGCAAAGGGTCCGCGACCGATTACCTCAACGCGCCGATAACGCAGGCGGAGTACGAGGCGTTCATCGCTGCGCTGCTCTCTGCCGAGATCTTCGCGCCGCACGATTTCGAGAAGGCCGCGCACTTCGAAGGCTGCCTGCCGGTCGAAGAGATCGCGTCGCGCGGCATCGAGACCCTGCGCTTCGGACCGATGAAGCCCGTCGGTCTCGAACATCCCGTCACCGGCGAGCGGCCACACGCCGTCGTCCAACTCCGCAAAGAGGATCTCTCCGACGACTACTTCAACATCGTCGGCTTCCAGACGAAGATGAAGATTCCCGAACAGCAGCGCGTGATCCGGATGATTCCCGGCCTGGAAAACGCAGTCTTTGCGCGCTTCGGATCGATGCACCGCAACACCTTCATCAACGGCCCGAAGCACCTTCGCCCGACGTTTCAGACGAAGCTCGATGACCGCGTTTTCTTCGCCGGCCAGATCACCGGCGTCGAAGGCTACGTGGAGTCGTCCGCCGTCGGTCTGCTCGTGGCCCGCTACATCGACGCGCTTTCACGCGACGTCCCCGCCACCCCGCTCCCCTACTTCACCGCCCTCGGCGCGCTCGGCCGCCACGTAGCCGAATCGAATCCCGATCGCTACCAGCCCTCGAACGTGACGTGGGCGCTGATCGAAGACGTCATCGGCCGCTGCCGGAAGATCGAGAAACGCGACCGGCAGGTGGAGAAAGCGATGACGGCGATTCGCGCGTTGGCGGACCACGCGACGGCGATGGTCTGACTCGCACTACGTCGTCTTCCTCGCGACCAGCAGCAACTTCGGATCACCAAGTTTGAACGGCGCGCCGTCGGTTGAAGAGCAGAGCTGCTCGACGATCAATCCGGCGCTGCCAAAGAGCTCACAAACCTCGGCAACCGTGTAGATCCACGTATGCGCCGAACGTGTTTCACGTACGCCGTCGCGCAGAAACGAATACTCGATGTCGAGCCGGCTGAGGGCTGCGTCGTACGTTGCCGAAGAGAAAAAGAGGATGTCGCCAACTTCCATCCAGCGCCGCGTCGTCAGCGCCGGAAGAAGCGACTCCGCCATCGCGCCGGACTCCAGCACGAACGCGGCGCCCGGCTTCAGCGCGTCCGCGAGCGAGCGGACGAACGCCCGCGTGCCGTCGCGGTCGCAGTAGCCGAAGCTGTTGCCGAAGCAGAGCGCGCCGCCGAATCGATCGCGCCACGGAAGCGCGCGCATGTCGCCACGCCGCCATGCGATCGAGATGTTCTCCGCCTCCGCGCGGCGCCGCGCTTCATCAAGAAATGTTGCCGAGAAATCGAGCCCGGTGACGGGGTACCCACGCTTCGCCAGCGGAATGCTGTGCCGTCCCGCGCCGCAGGCGACGTCGAGAATGTCGCGGTTATCCGGCGCGCCGAAAATGCTCTCGAGGAACGGCAGATCTGCGTCGCCGGACGGAGCAACCGCCGTCCAGAAGTCGACCGCGACGCCCTGAAAAAAACTCTCAAACCAATCGTTGCTGCTCATTGCGATTCGTCTCCATCGTTCGCCGGACACACATCAAGCGGTCCGGCGGCTGGCAGCAGGAGAGGGGAGGCGAATCAGAGATCGGCGGTGAGTTTCAGAGGCGAATCCGGAGAGGATTGTACCTCGCTCGCTCCCGGCGGAATCAAGTCTGATCCTTCACGGATATCAACCGAGGATAGGCCCTGCTCAAGCGCGATACGCGGAGAGACCTGATACCCTTCGGCGCAATGACGCGTCGCGACGAAATCACGCCGCTACCATCTGACCAGGACGGCTCTGGCCGGTCACTAGCCGGCGACGAGATCGCCGCGGTCACGGAGGCGATTCGTCAAGGGACGCTGACGACCACGCGCGGTCGCTTTGCGCGGAAGCTGGAAGAGCTCTTCTCGACAAGATTTGGAGCTCAGTATGCCTACGCCTGTTCGTCGGGATCGGCGGCAATTCATGCAGCCATCGCCGCGATCGATCCCGAGCCGGGCGACGAGATCATTACGACGCCGATTACTGACATGGGTGCCGTGACGCCGATTCTTTATCAGGGAGCGATACCGGTCTTCGCCGATATCGATTCCGAGACTGGTGCTGTAACAGCAGCAACGATCGAACGCCGGCTCAGCGACCGTACACGCGCGATCATCGTCACCCATCTTTTTGGTAATCCGTGCTCTATGGACGCGATTCGCATCGTGGCGGCCAACGCAAACGTTCCCATTATTGAGGACTGTGCTCAAGCGCTTCTCGCCCGCTGGAAGGGTCAGCTCGTCGGCTCTCTGGGAGCGATTGGCTGCTTCAGCTTTCAGCAGAGTAAACACATAACATCCGGTGAAGGGGGGCTCGTTATTACCAGCGATCCGAAACTGGCGAGCCGTATCAACCGTTTCATCAACAAAGGCTGGGATTACTCCGAGGTGGTTTCCGATCACTATTTTCTCGCATTGAACTACCGAATGTCTGAGCTCCAGAGTGCGATTCTCTGTGCGCAGTTCCCGAAGGTCGACCGCTATCTGTCCCAAAGAATTGCCAGCGCCGAACGCCTGACGGAAAACCTTCAAGGTGTTCCGGGGCTTCGCTTGCCCTTCGCGGCGCCCGGAAACACTCATGCTTACTGGAAATACGCGATGCGAGTTGATGCCGGAGTGATCGAAGGCGGAGTCGATACAATTACTGCCGCGCTTCGAGAGGACGGCGTGGTCGCCCAGCCGCGCTACTTCAGCAAGCCCGCATTCCTGTGCCAGACTTTCCAGCAGCAGCGCACATTTGGGTCAAGCCGGTATCCGTTCACGCTCGCCCGCAGCGAGGCGGTCGACTACCATCCCAGTCGGTATCCTGGTGTTTATGAGGCAATGGAAGGTCGTCTCGCTTTATCCTGGAACGAACGTTATACCAATGAACATGTAGATTACATCGCGGGGCGCATTCGGGAGGCTGTGTTCGCAAACGTCCGCCTCCCGCCGAGTACGCCTTAACCTCGCGTCCGTCGCGCAGGCCGAGCCTAAAGAGAATAGACGATGTTTGAACGTTTTGACTTGTCTAAAACCGTCCGCTACGGGTTGACGGCCGTCGTCGCTGGTCTCGCGATGCAGATCGCGACCGGGCGGCCGGACGCCGGTGAGTGCGGCAAATTATTTTGGGCAGTGGCTAGAAGTGCGCCACTTTTTGCTGCTCTCTGCGTTGTCGCTCTCCTGGTTGGCTACTTTCTGTTTAATGTTTACCGAGGCGGTGTCTACGAGTTGCTCCTGATCCCTTTCAAAGGCGTTCTTGGACGTCGTCTGGGCGTCCGGACTTACCGCGAGTTCCTCCGAGAGGTTGTTCTGCTGGAAGGTTCGGGCCGTATCAATGACGTGCAGGCCGAACGCCTTTACATGTCGATTAAATGCACGGATCTTCGCGATTTCTATTCAGGCGTTGGCTCCTCCATCTCCACTGGCGTGCATTTTCTGTATTTCAGCAGCATCGCCATGCTTGTGGCTTCGGTCGTGAACTTCTCACAGGCGAGGATGTTAACCTTGGCGGCGACGACACTTTTGGCAGTGAGTGTCATCATTGACTGGAATTTCGCGAAACTCGAACTGCTGCTTTTTGCGCGCCATCGCGTCGAAATCGAAACTCTAGTGAGATCATTGATCGGAAACGGCGCCTTTCATCCTCTTGGGGCCCGTCTCCGTGACGAGCGCGTTCAAGCGGACAATGGCAAGGTGAGGTGAGTGTGGCGGCAATGTCAACGACGAAGAACCAACGGCCCTTCGAGATCCGACGATACGACTTTCTCATCATCGACATCGTCGCGTATTCGACGCTGCCAGGTGAAGAGCAAGTTGCGGCGATCGAACGCCTCACCAAAGTAGTTCGCGCATCCGAGGCGATTCGAACGACGAAGAACGGCGGCGAGCGTATTTTCTTGCCTACAGGCGACGGTATGGTGATCGGATTCATCGGCCGGCCTACGAAACCGTTGGATCTAGCCGTCGAAATCCATCGGAGTTACGGCGCCGACCGCATGAAACTAAAGATCGGTATCCAGGCCGGAATGGCATTTGCCATCGAAGATATTAACGGGGCTCCAAACGTGGCCGGCTCAGGCATCAACATGGCGGCACGTGTCCTTTCCTGCTGCAAGGGCGGGCACATTCTGGTCGCGCAGGAGCCGGCGGAGGAGTTGAAGAAGGACTACGGAGCCTGGCGCGAAACGCTGGTGGGCCCGTACGAGTTCGTCGTCAAGCATGGGCTGCCACTCGTTGCGTACAACCTCACCGGTCCTGGCTTCGGAAACCCCGATGAGTCATTCAATAACATGTTCTTTAAAGGGGGTTATGCCCGCCTAAAGAGCCGGTTGGCGAAGCGCGGAATTGCGGCGTCGGCTGGTCTGGCGACCTTCGCGTCGGCGACGACCGAATCTCTTGTCATTGATGAGGTCATCGTCGATTTGCCGATTGTTGGCTACAAGGGTCTTTCGCCGGACAAGGTGTTGATCAAGACCTCCAACCGTCCTCTCGACCTTCCGGAATATGTGTCGGATGCAAAGGCCCTCCTTTCACCGGCGCCGATGAACCGTCCAAAGCTCTTCCTCACGCACGAGACACCGCCGATTTCAGATCGAGATGCCCGGCTCGTTTTGGAATTAGCGTATAGCGATTTTCAGACGTCGCGGGCTATAGAGCAGTGTTTGGCGAATCTGCAGGAAGGCATCCTGGAGGGGCAACCCCATCTATCAGACTTCCCACGGCGCCTGGACTGCCCGATCGTGCTGATTACGGCTGACCAGAAGCTTGTGATAACGAGGCGGGCTGCGAGCGATGTCGTTCGGTACTTTCCACTTACATGGGAGGTCTCTGTCGGGGAGAGTATGGATGCCGAACATGACGTCGGCAGCGGGGGTGTTCATCCCGTTCTCACCGTTCAGCGTGGTCTCGTCGAAGAGCTCGGCATGCCAGCGACGGTAGCGGAGTCTGCCAGGATAACCTTCGCCGCGATTGCCACCGAGTGGCGTATTCTGGCCGCGAATCTGATCGCCGTGGTACAACTACCGGAAGTTGAGAGTGACGAGCTTCGGGACTGGTTTCCCAGCGCGATCGACAGGGAGCACACTCACATTGACATGATTGCGTTTCACGAGCCAGAGCCCGCACTTCAAGTCTTCTACGCAGGAACGTACGCCTGCGAAGGCGCGCCGTCGACTTACGGTAAGTTGAACGATATCTCGCGCGTGAGCCTGCTCACCGCCCTTTTTAACGTCTTCGGCTATCAGCGAATACTCGCGCTGATCTGACAATCATCAATGCGGCGTGTACTCGTAACAGGCGGCGCCGGCTTCATCGGCTCCCACCTTTCTGAGGCTCTTTCTGCGCTTGGTGATCGTGTCCTGGTCGTTGACAATTTTTCCACCGGGCGCAAAGCAAACCTCGCCAATGTACCCTCAGTGGAGATCGTCGAGGCCGACGTTGCGGACGCGGCGGCAATGCAAGAGGTTACGAACTCATTTAAGCCAGACGTCCTTGTGCATGCCGCGGCCTCCTACAGGAATCCCGATGACTGGGAGGCCGACATTAGTACGAACATCCTGGGTACTGCTCGTGTCGTGCAGGCGGCCGCACAAGCGCGGGTCCGTCGATTGATCTATTTCCAAACCGCATTGTGCTATGGACTTCATCCAGCGGAGCGGCCCATTAGACGAAGTCATCCGCTTATGCCCGCGTCCAGTTATGCGATCAGCAAAGTTGCTGCCGAGCGATACGTAGAACTCTCTGGACTCGATTATGTGTCATTCCGAATTCCTAACGCCTACGGTCCGCGCGGGGTCGCTGGGCCTCTTGCTTCGTTTGTGCGTAATCTCACCGGCGGTCTGGCATGTCAGGTGGTGGACTCCCGCCGGGACTTCGTCTTCATAGACGACCTGATTGAAATCGTTCTGATGGCGATTGCGGGAAAGGGAGCGACTGGGTGGTACCACGTCGCGTCAGGTACCGAATATACCATCGCCGAGTTGTTTCGAATGACGATAGCCGCTATGGGCATGGACCCGCACACGCCCCGCAGAGATGTACCTCTGCCGCCCGATGACGTCTACGCAAATCTGCTTGACCTGTCACTGACGCAGGAAGTCTTCGGCTGGGAGGCTAAAACTCCACTCGAAGCCGGAGTCCAACGCACCGTACGCTATTACCTCACACACGGGATCGGCCAGGCATATTCGCACTTACGGAGTTTCGGTGACTGAGAATGTCGCTCCAAACAAGGGAGCCCAGGCGGCCCGCCGTTCTGTTGCGCATGAAAGCAACACATTCCCTTCTCGGTTAGCATTGGCATATCGCTCGGGCACAAAGATCCGTTCCTGGCGTATGGGTTCTTATCGTTACCGGCAGTTTTCGCGCAAGAACGTTTCTGACGCGGAATCATGATTCGTCGCTATGTCTCTGATCGATAACATCCAACGAAATCTTTTCCTGCGGGACGCGAGTCAAGGTTGCTCACGAGTCATTATCGTGGCGGGGAACGAGCGTGACTCTCGGTATTGGCAGTCGGCGTTTACCACCAGCCGGAGAGACGTTTTTCGCAGCGACGGTCAAGTGTTGATCGACGCTGTCACGGAACAGGGGCGGAAGGGGAACTTCCTGGGGGCGATCGACGCCTGGACGAAAAGCGACTGCGGAGCGAGGCGGACGTCAGATTCAGTGGTTCTGATGAACATGGTGTTCGGTAAAGGGAAGCGTTTGAGCCCGTTTACGCAGGCGCTGGGCGACAGGAAGCCTGCGTTTCCGACGCCAAGGTACGGGCGAGCCGCAGGAAGGTATCTTACGTCCGCCGAGTTGGCGAGTCTTTATTCGAATTCATTCGCTCATCTACTCGGCTCTGCCGGCTTTTCCGGAGCATTATTGAAGTGGGGTGACGAGATTCTCGTTCCAAACCGCAATCTGGCAGCGGATGCGGCGCAGCTGCGCGACTGTGACGCGGTTCGTTTCACGTGGCGCACAAACATAAATGACGATCTCGCCAACCAGAAGGAATGGCTGGTCTTCGATCGCACTTCGCTGTTACTAGAGGCAGAGCTTTGCCGGCAGCCAAAAGAAACCCTCCAATCGCGTCTCGCCAAGCTCAGTACCGGTAATAGCGTTGTCGGTGTGAATCTCGGCAGTCTGGCCATTAGCGATACGATGTTGAAAGAAGCTTCCAGTATCTTCGCCTCGGATCTCGCCGATCACAGTCGATGGATCGATTGGGATCCGTACGTCTGGATCGCGCTTCTCAGCAGGTCGCGCGCTGAGTGGGAGAGTGAGAAGCAGCTGGAAGCCGGGCGCGGCTCGCGAGGGATCACAGAGTTGGAGGCACGTGTTCCGCAGTTCTTTGAGAAATGCACTGAATGGCGGCATGCGGTTGAGACGGCGCGCAATCGGCCCCTTCGCATTGTCACTGTCGATTTCGGAGAGCCGCTTTGGGTTGACTTTGGTTTACACGGATCGCTTTACGCCGCATTCAACTCGCTGGGTGGCAATTCGGAGGAATCGCACTGTTTGAGGGAACTGTTCGGGATGCCCCACCAACGTGACATGCACGGAAACATTGTCGTGCATAGCTCGATACCCGCCAACGCGCAAGTGCACGGCTCTGTCATCGTGGGATCCTCCGTCCGGGACTCGGCATCAATCATTGAGAGCTCGTTTGTGATGTCTACAACTGCTCGTATTTTGGAGGTTATCGATGGCGGGGTTTGTATTGAAAGCGCCGGCGATGAGCTTCGTATTCGGGGTCCCAATGCCGTTGCCTTCCGTTCAATTGGGCGCGCTCTTAACGTGGGGCCTGGACAACGGCACTCGACGATCATTGTCGACGGCAAGTTGATTGACCTTCGCTTGTCTGAGCTACTTGATTCCGATCGCGCATATGAAGATCGCGTCGAAGGAAATGTCCTCTCGTTTCAGGAGGCTTCCGTTCTGATGCAGAATTGCCAGTGGTCCGAGTACGAAGCGCTCCGGGCCACACTGTCGGCTGCGTTGCTTTCATGATCCCTCTCAAGGAGCTCACAAGCTCTTCTACGATCGGGCACCGTGACGGCGGAGAACTTCATCGACCTGTTCATTGCCGGTCGGATAGTCCGCCTGATCGACGTTCGCTCCCGCGGCGAGCAACATTTCGATGATCCCCGCGTGGTTGTCGTGCGTATCGTTCACGACCGCCCACGTCGTTTGCCCGAGGACCGTTCCGCCGTAGTTGTTCTTTAGTTCGAGCGGAGCGTTGCGCTCGATGAGCAGCGCAACCATGTCGACGTGCCCGTAATGCGCGGCCCAGTGCAGACCGGTTTCTCCCTGTCCATCCTTCGCAGCCGGATCAACCCCGCGGTCGAGGAGAAAGGCGGCGATCGGCAGACGTCCAAACAGGCAGGCCCAGATGAACGCCAGCTCCATCTGCGCCTTCCATTCCCTTGGCAGGCCTGGAATCTCCTCGTTCGTGACGCCCTCGCGCACGAATCGTTCGACGACATCGAGCCGGCCCGCTGCCGCCGCCGATGCCACATTCAGTTTCGCGCCACGCCGCGCCAGCGTCTCGACGGCATCCCAACGCGCGTGCACGATCGCAGACATGATCGGTTGCCACGCGCCGGGCGCTCCGTCGATCGCGGCGCCGGCGTCGAGCAACGTCTCGATCAGCGCGCTCTGCACGCCCGCTCGCGCCGGATGACAGCTCGACGCCACCAACCCGAGCGTCGTCGATCCACCTCCGTACATCTCCGCCTCCGCATCGACCTCGGCGCCCGCATCGAGGAGCATCCGCGCGATCGCAGCGGCATTCGGAGGCGTCTTCTGCCTCTCGTCCTCGACGCCGTTCGCGCCGATGTAGTGAAGGAGCGTGGAACGATGTGGCCGCGCCGATCGCTCGCGGATCAGCGCCGGATTCTCTGGAAGAAGACGGGCAAGTGTTACGTCGTCGCCGCTGATGACGGCGTCAACCGCGGACTCGAAAATGCTGCTTTCCATCGGCTAATGGTAGCGACTGACAAGCCATCCGAAAAAAAAGATACTCCGCATGTCGATTTCGGCGTTGCTCGCTCGTCGTGTAGGTAAGAGCAGGGATTCACGGAACGGAAGCTGCTCCGAACGAGAAAACAAAAGGAGAAAAACAATGCGATTCATGGTGCTGGTCAAAGCCGACAAAAACTCAGAAGCAGGCGTTCTGCCGGATCACAAGATGCTTGCCGAGATGGGCAAGTTCAACGAGGAGCTGGTGAAAGCCGGCGTGATGCTGGCGGGCGAGGGGCTGCACGCGAGCTCGAAGGGCGCGCGCGTCCGTTTTTCCGGCGGCAAGAAGACGGTCATCGACGGGCCGTTCACCGAGACGAAGGAGCTGGTGGCCGGCTTCTGGCTGTGGCAGGTCAAGTCGAAGGAAGAGGCGATCGAGTGGCTGAAACGCGCTCCGTTCGAAGACACCGAGGTCGAGATCCGTCAGGTTTTCGAGGCGGAGGACTTCGGCGCCGAGTTCACGCCGGAGCTTCGCGAGAAGGAAGAGCAGCTTCGCGCGGAGATCGCCGCGAAGCAGTAGTCGCGTT
>JAXDGW010000099.1:0-42668 GCA_034664845.1 Thermoanaerobaculia bacterium
TCGGCGGGGGATTCCTCATCGCGCTCCACCGCTCCCGCCCGCCCTGCCGCCCCCGCGGTTCCGCCGATTCGGAATGACAGTGCTAGGGCGACGCGAATCGCGCGTCGCTGACGAACTCCCGATCCGTCAGGGAACGGAGAAACGCTGCGAGATCGGCGCGCTCCGACTCGTCCAGTGACAGCTTACGAGCCACGACGTACCGCGCGATCACATCATCGATCGTTGCGATGCTTCCATCGTGCATGTAGGGTGCGGTCAGCTCGACATTGCGAAGCGTCGGAACGCGGAACGCACCGTTCGTGACGCCGTTGCGGACGAGAACCGGCCTCGTCTTCGAGTGCCCTGCGTACCGGGATTCGCCCGAGAAGTTGAAACCCTGGTGACAGGCCGAGCATTCGGCGCGATCGGAGAAAAAGAGCCGCATGCCGCGCCACGCGGATTGCGACAACGCGTTCTGATCGTCTGCGTAGACGAGGCGGTCATACGGCGCGTGGCCCGAGATCAGCGCACGCTCGAACGCGGCGAGCGCGTTGGCGATGTTGTGGATCGAGACGGGACGCCGCTCGCCGGGAAAGGCGGCGCGAAACATGGCGTTCGTCGACGCATCATCGCGAAATCGCGCCACGATCTCCTTCTGATGTCCCTCCACGCCGAGCTCGATCGGATGGATGTTGAACATCGGCACGAGTGCCTGATGTTCGAGCGAGCGGACATCGACGCTGTCCCACGTGTAGCTGGCGTTGTAGCCCGCGTTCGTGAGCGTCATGGCGTTGCGCGTGTGCGGGTGGCCGGTTGAGCCGATCGCCGTCGGCCGTCCGTCGCTGAACGCGCGGCTCTGCTGATGGCAGTCGCCGCACGACTGCGTTTCGTTTACGGAGAGCCGCCGGTCGTAGAACAGCTTGCGTCCGAGCGCGAACTTCTCGTTCGTCTGACGATTCCCGGGCTCCGTCAGCGGAAGTGGGAAGCCAGCTGGAAGCTGCCAGGCGAATGGTGTGGCCGGAGGCGGAGTCCCGCTGCTGCAAGCCGCGGCGACGATGAACGCCGCCGCGGCGAGGAAGCGCAGTTTCACCACGACCGGAAGCTGGAGGTCTGCGACGTGAGCGCCGCGGTCTGGCTGTGGATGACCTCGCGCTGCTCGACCCATTTCGCGAACGTTTCCAGCTGCGCCGCATCGACGCCGGCCGGAGCTGCGCGTCGCGATGCAACGAAGCCTTTCATCGCGATCAGCAGTGCATCGGCGCGCGGGCGATCGGCGGCGAACAGGCCCGTGTACGTTTTGCGCGCGTCCTCGATCCTGTTCAGTCCGAGGTAGGCCTCGGCGCGGTATTCGAGCGCGGGGGTGTAGTCGGGATTGAGCGCCAGCGATTTGTCGTACGCGGCCAGCGATTCGTCGAACTTGCCCATCTTGCGGAGCGTGAATCCGAGCTCGCTGTACGCCTGATAGAGACTCGGATCGTTCTTCACGGCGCGCTCAAAATCGGCTGCGGCATTCTCGAGGCCCTTCGCGATCTTCGCCTGAAGCTTGGCCACCTTTTGCGCATCAGCAGTTGCCTTCATCTCGTCATGCGTCTTGGCCAGACCATCGAGACGGCGTTCGGCGTTGTTGTAGTAGTCGACGGCCTGATCGTGCGGAGAGCGCTGCATCGCCGGCGTCGGCGTCGAGCTCATCCCTCCACCGGGCCCCGAGGCGATGAGGGCGGGCATGGCGAGAACCGTGAGCAAAAGGGCGGCGATGGCGGCTCGTTTCATGGGAATCCTCCGGAGACGATTATGAACCTCGGCGCGCTGAGAGTAGTGAGCAATCGGTGTCGTCAACTGTCATCCTTCGGCGCCGAAGGGCACGAAGTGCCGAAGGACGCTCGAAGGACCCCCTAATTTTGTGCGGGGTTCTTTCCTCGATTCACGCGGGAAAGAATCGGGGGCTCCTTCATCGTCCTCCGGCACTTCGTGTCCTTCGGCGATTCAGGATGACAGCATGCGGCGCCGCTCCCGGATGACACATTCGCTCCAGTCGTGGTTCAATCGTTCCATCCGCTTCACAGGAGACAAAATGAAACGAACGGCCGCAGTTCTCGGGACGATCTGGATCGCTGCTCTCTCGGCGGTAACAGCATTCGGGAGCGAGAGCTTCACGCTCAGCATCCCGCAGCGGTTCGATGCTTCCCAGGAAACGGGTGAAGTGCGCATCGTGCTCGGGCTCAGCGCTGCGCCCGCGGGTTCGCAACTGATCGTGAACGGTGCGACCACGCTGAACCTCGGCGACACGCAGATGATCGCCGGCGACAACGTTTCCTTCACCGCCGGGAGCGGCAATCACGTCGTCATCAAATATGTGCCGCGCTCGAATTTCGGCGCCGACTTCTGCGCCGGCGGCGGTGCCACGCAGAAGGACATTCCGCTACGCTTTTCCGGAGCCCAGGACGTCGTCGACTACGCGATGTCGTCCTTCGTCGTCGCCTCGCCGATGGTGGAGTGCTCGAAAGTCTCGAAGCGCATCGCCGATCTTCCGGCCACGATCGTGCCCGCCGCAGACGCGGTCGCTCCTGCGCTCGACGCAATCTTTCGCGGCCGGCTTCCGCTCGACGTCGTGCTCGTGCTCGACAAATCGGGAAGCATGAACGAGCTGCCGCCCGACGTCGGCATGGGGGGAAACTCGCCGACGAAGGTGGTGATCCTCAAGTCGGCGGTGGACGCGTTCGTCGGCAACTGGGAACAGCTAGACGCGCCGACGATGGACGGGGGCGACTGGTCCGGCGATCGTATCGGAGTCGTTTTTTTCGATTCGACGGCGGCGCCGCAAACGATTGCCGGTGCGGACGCTCCCGCGAATTTTTTCGTGAAACGCAGCGCAGGTTGGGGTCCGGTCAGCAGCGCGGTCAACTCGCTGACTCCGAGTGGATCAACGTCGATCGGCGCCGGCATCAATGCCGGCATGCAGCAGTGGGTGACCGACCCGAAGAACGACGCGACGTTCGTAGTCGTCACCGACGGAATGCAGAACACCGCGCCGTTGATCGCGCCAACCGCCAGCGGATTCCTCGGCCTTCCGCCAGTGGCCGGCCTTCCGCCGGAGTTGAGCAAGCGCTTCATCCCGATCCTGACGATCGGCTTCGGTACTCCGGCCGCGGTCGATGAGGATCTCATCCGCAATGTTGCCTTCGAGACCGCGGGCCGCTCCTACATCAGCGTCAACGCCACCACGTTGTTCGATAAGTTCGCGCTGACGCTGGTGAGCATCCTGAAAGGCAACACGGCGTCACTGGCTGCGAGAGGTCACGAAACGCTGAGCGGTCCGGGACCTGGTCCGCTGCAGAAAGTGATCGTCGACAAGTCCGCGCGCCGCGCCGTCTTCTCGCTGCAATGGACTCCGCCGCTCGATAGCGCACTCGAGCTCGAGGTGTTTCCGCCTGGCGCATCGTCGCCGGCAACTTCGACGTCGTCACGAAACCTGCCGCAGGCAAACATCCAGTCGTTCGATGTCCCGCCAAACCATCCCGGCACGTGGACCGTTCGCGCAAAACGGTCAAAGAAGAGCGATACGAAAGGCCCGGTTCCGTACTCGCTGAACGTCTTCTTCCTCGAACGGCAGCTCGATTACCGCCTCTCCGTCGACCCGCCGCGCGCAAAGAGCGGCGACCGCGTGACGCTCCGCGCCGAACTGTCGTACGGCGGCAAGCCGCTGACCGGCTTGCCCGCCGGCGCCGTTCGCGTTCGCGTCCAGCGCCCGAAAGCCGCCCTCGGCACGATCCTTCACGACATGGCCGGACCGGTGAAGCGTGGCACACCGCCCGGCGATGTGAAAACGCCGTACGAGAGCAAGCTCGCGGCGCTGCCGCAATCAGTCCTCGCACGCATCCTCCCGGCCGATGCCGAGACGGTCACGTTGAAAGAGGAGAAGCGCGGCTTCTACGCCGTGACGCTGGCACCGGCTTCGATCCCGGGCTCGTACGCCTACGAGGCCGTGCTCGACTGGGACGATCCGCGCACCGGCCAGGTGCATCGCGAGGAGCGCGTCGAGCAACTCGTGTCCGTCAAAGCCGATCCTGCGAAGACGCAGATCGAATCGACCCGTAGCGCGGACCGAAAGACGATCCGTATCGCCGTCGTCCCCCGCGACCAGTTCGGCAACGCCCTCGGGCCCGGCTATGAATCGAAAGTGACTGCAAGACTCCTGACGCGTCCCGGCAAGCTCACAGGCCCGACCGACAGCCGCATCGACGGCACCTACGTTTTCACAATCACGGATTTCCCGTTGAACGAAACACCGAACGCCGAGATCCGCGTAGACGGCGTCGTCGTGAGCAGCCCCAAGAACAAATGATGCGCAAAGCACCCCTAATGTTCGGAATCGCGCTGCTGGCTGCGGCTCTCGCAGCCTTCAGCGTGTTCGGCAAAGACGCAAACGACACGGTGTGGGGATTCGCCGCCGGAATCGGGATTGGGGCAGTGGTGACGTGGCTTGCGGAGCGGGGGAGGCCATGAGGGGGAACGATCAGTTTCTTTGGACGCGGTACCTACAAAGTTCGTTTCCGGCGTCATCGACGAGTTGCAGATAAAACGACTCCAGAAACTCCAGGCCTCTCAGGGGCGGCAATGGCCACTCTTTGGTCTTTGGATTGGAAATACAGGTCGTTGCCGCAGGAAAACCAAGCGGACTTGGCGTCAGTTCGATCCAGAGCGGCCAGACGCATCCTTCGGGGATCGCGAGACGAATTGCGCGGCTACTGTCCGCGGCGAGCGTTGGCCAATCGGGTTCGACACTGGCGCGTTTGCTTGCGAGAGACAAACGCTGCATGAGTCGTTCGCCGTAGTAACGATTTCCAAACCGGCGAAACGACTCGGCCTGCCATCGAACGCGCTCCGGTTCCTCCGCTAGTTTCGGATTGTGGAGATGAATGGCCTTGGCGGAGGGTACATACAAAGACTGGAGCCCTGCACGGGCGGCGCGAAGCAGCCAGTCATCCTCTTCGAAATAGAGCGAGAATCCTTCGTCGAGTGGGCCAATGGTGGTCCATGTCTCACGTCGAAAAGCCAGAAGCGCGCCACTGAGCGACGTCGTTGACAGAGAATCCGTGCTGCGCCAGTGCCTGCGGGCATGCTCCCGCCACGCGGTGCGCGCCCGTGCCAGGCGCGTGAGGTTTCGTTTGCCCGCGACCTTCAATCGCTCATTGTACCGCGTCCGCTCTTCGGTACACGGCAGGAGAAACGTGCAATCGCGATCCCAGTAAAATTGCGGGCCGGCAATTGAAGCCCCGGACATCAAAGCCGTGTGCAGTGCCCGCAGACAGCCGGGAAGAACGACTACGTCCTCGTTCATCAGAATGACGATTCCTGATCGCGTCGTTGGGAAGGCAATGTTCACGGCGCCTGCGTAACCCGCGTTTCTGCCCGAATCGAGATAGCGGATGTTGAGCGATTGAAGCAGATGGCGCTCATCCGGCGTACTGCCATTGTCGGCGACGGCGATGTTCAGGAGAAGATCGCTCCGGCTCGCATCGGCTCTCAATGCGGCAACTGCCTCGCGAACGGATGCCGCTGCATGGTAGTGGACGATGATGACGTCGATGTCCGCCGCCGCCTGATTCGCGCCGGCCTCGCTCATTCAGGGCGCGCCCATGCTTCGCTCTTGTTCACCATGTTGAAAAAGAAGTCGTCGTAGATTCCGGCGGACACGGTCTTCTTAATCGTGCAGCGCTGACAATCGATCCCAGGCTGGGCGATCTTGAACTCACTTCGCAGTTGTTCGAGAGTCTCTCCATGCCAGATTTCTTCAAACGACTGACGAGCCAGATTGCCAACCGGCGGTCGCGTCCACGACATACAGGGGTGCACGTCGCCGTTGGCGTGAATTGCGAGTGTGTCCCAGGGACGCCGGCAAGTCATCCTTTGGCCGGAGGCGGTCATAAGATCGATCACACCAGCCTGGTCGCGAATGAAACCGCAGTCCTCGATGCCATTCCGGCTGCAATAGTCCGCATAAAGCGGCCGTACGCGGCGGACCTTCTCGTAAAAGGCTTCGTCCTTGCTCTCCAGTCCGGTCACATACGTCATCGGCTCAACGGTGCGTACGTCGATCTGATCGGGACGAATGGAATCGAGAAGCGACAGGAACTCCTCAAAGTAATCGACATTCCGCTCCATTAGAACGTGGTTGATCTGCAGCCGCGGGAGCGGTGTGCCGCGTCTTGCTCTCAGGTTCTTGAATAATTCGATGTTCGCCAGGACCGTTTCGAATCGTGCTCCGACACGGATTTCTTCGTAGAGCTCCTTTGTGCCGCCGTCAATCGAAACGGTGAAGGAAGTGATCTGCGAGTCGAGGATCTTCTCAATCACCGCTTCCGTGAGAAGCGTCCCGTTCGTAACGACGCGCGAATAGGGGACGCCGTATTGACCGACCAGCTTCAGCCGGTCCGGGAAGCCAGCCGTCATGAAAGGCTCGGTCATCAGCGACATATGCAGGTAATTGGTTGCCGGAAAGACCTGCCGGGCAATGGTCTCAAAGAGAGCTTGTGACATGTGGTACCGAGGAACGCCGGCAACGCGCGAATCGCTGAACCCGCACATCCGACACTTCAGATTGCAGGTGTTGTTCTGCTCGATGAAGACATTGAGGTAACGCCCCGTTTCCTCCGGATGGCGCTTCCATTCCAGCTTTTGGGCAAGAAGGTCGTACTCCGCGCCGGGCACATCGGGGGATGCCGCATCCATTTCTGCGCGCGAGAAAAGTCGCGAGATCGTACGCAGAGGATTCGGCATACTTGGGATACGCGTTGGATCTGCGAATCGTCCATACCCCGCTCAGACGAACGGATGAGCCAACGATCAATTACGTGATCGCAAACCTCGCCCCGCATCATGACCGCTGCTTCTTTCGACGGTGCGCAGCAGAAAACCAGCATTCGATTAGACACCTGTTTCTTCGGCAGCGCGCTCTTGGCGTCGTGATTCGCCGGCGGCGCGTTTAGAGCGGAAGGCCGGCGTACAGCACCGCGAGATCGAGTGTCGGGCCGGAGGCGAGTCGGACGTTGCCTTCTCGCACTTCGAAGTACTCCCATGTGCCCGAGGGCGTACGGCGGAAGATCTCGACACGGGCCTCCTGGCTCACCAGGACGTACTCCTGCAGCGAAGAGATGCGTTGATAGTGCATCCACTTGTCGCCGCGATCGCCTTTCTCGGTAGTGACCGAGAGAACTTCGACGAGGAGAACCGGATTCGTGATCGTAGTCCGCACGGCATCGTCGGGATCGTATTCGATCGGGCCGCAGACCATCGAGACGTCGGGATACATGGCGCGGCCGGCGGCAAGGATGCGGACTCGCATGTCGGATGTGAACACGGTGCAGCCGGATCCACGCGTGGTTCCTATTGCCGTGACGATCTTGGCGGCGAGCGCGCTGTGCCTCGCAGTTCCGCCGGACATCGGCGCCAGAATCTCGCCCGCATCGAATTCGTGCTTCTCCTCGCTGTCGCGCTCGAGCGCGAGGTAGTCCGCGAACGTGTAATCGTGATGCGACAGAGAAGCTGTCATCAACGCTTAGGATAGCGCACGCTTCAGCCACGCGAGGTTCTTCAGCCACGGAGTCGGATGAATTTGGTGCGCCCTGCAGGAGTCGAACCTGCGACCTACAGCTCCGGAGGCTGTCGCTCTATCCAGCTGAGCTAAGGGCGCGCACGGGAGAAGCGTGACGGATTGTATGGTGCGCAACGTCGCGCGGCAACGTGCGATTTCATCCGCATGCTACGCGGCGTCGGTGAGGTTGATGCGCAGGTGCTTTTTTAGGACCACGCGAATGGGACGGGAGGAGTCGCGGAGCCAGTCGTACGTCTTGCGCCAGCGCTGGCCGGCGATCAGCTCGCGAACCTTGGGATGGTCGTAGAGGAAGACGTCGGCGCGGCGTTTCACCTGCTTCGGGGTGCCGATCCAGCGCACTTCCTTTTTTCGCACGACTTCGAGCTTCGCATCGAGCTCGGCGTAGAACTCCTCGTCGAACTTGAAGTACATGTTCTTCAGCCAGCAGAGACCTGGTTTGACGCAGACCTCTTTCAGGATCTGGAAGCGTTTCGGGTCGTAGTCGACTTTGCCGCCGCGGAGGAGAACCTCGCGCATCTCGTCGCGCATCTTCTCGAACATCGGGCCGCGCCAGTGCTCGGTCATCGACGACTCGTGAACGTTGCCGAGGGGCGGGACGTCGGGGTTGAGGAGAAGGCAGCAGGGGCGGATGTCGCCGTTGCCGGTGATGGCGGCGGTGTACCAGGCGAAGAAGCAGCCGTCGTTGCGGTCTTTGAACGACGGCGCGACCGGATACATATTCGTCGGCTGGATGCCGACGCGATCGCGGACGCGCGTCATCATTTTGTTCCAGCCCCAGACGGCGAAGTCGATCTGCAGGAGGCCGGCGTCGGCGTCCTTTCGCAGCAGCTCTTCCACGTACGGCTCGGCGAGATCGGCATCCTCGGGGCGGAGGAGCAGCTCGCGGTCGATGCGCTCGCGCGGGATCTCGAGCACGGCGTTCACGGCGATGCGATCGACGCCAAGCGAGCGGGCCAGGTCGTACATCTCAACCATGCGCGTGACGTTGTCGCGGTCGATGAGAAACTGCGTCACGATCGACGGATAGATCGAATCGCCGCGCACCGCGACGAGCGTCTTGATGTTCTCGATCACCTTGTCGAACAGCGCCGGCTTCACCTTCATCATCCGCGCGTAGTCGGCGGCATCGACGGCGTTGAGCGAGAAGATCACCTCGCGCCCTTTGTTGGCGACGAGGAAGCTGGCGATGTCGCGATTCAATGCGACGCCGTTCGTCGTCACGTTGTCGACGACGATGCCGCGGCTGGCGAGGTGGGTGAGGACGTCGTTGATCTCGCGATGAAAAAGCGGATCGCCGCCGCCGGAGAGCCGCACCGACCGCAGGCCGTTCTCCGCCATCTCATCGATCAGCTCGGTCGTCTTCTTGATGGGGATCTGCTCTTTGGTCCGCAAGTCCTGCTGATTGCAGAAGTAACAAGCCACATTGCAGCGATCGGTGAGGTCGAGCTCCGCGTGGACGGGGCCTTTCGTCGGCGTGTTGGCGACGATGGCGTCGATGATCTCGCGCTTGCGCTCGCGCGACACTTCTGCCCACCCGTGAGTTCCTCTCATGATTTCGTGTCCGCTAACGGGAGTGTCGTTTCGAGCATTCCGTTTTGAGGAGATCTTGGAGGAGTTGATCAGGAACCTGGCAAGCCGGGAGTGGCTACTGGAGTTGTATCAACTCTTTGAAAGGATTGAACACCTTCAGACCGGGCCGGCGGAAATCCTTGTCATTGCCAGTTGCGATGGTCAGCCCGTGCTTTCGGGCGGTTGCGGCGATGTAGCTGTCTTCGACCGGCATCAACTGACCCTTTTTCTCCAGCAGACGCTCCTGATCCGCCCAAACATGAGCGACGCCGACGTTGAACCCGTGAATGCGCCCTTGCATCGCCTCGATCAGGCGCGTCAGCCACGATTGCAACTCCGCCTGCTGGCGGCCTTGTTTGCTGCGCACCCAATAGGCCAGTTGCGCGATGACTATGGCGCTCGTGTAGCAGCGGTCCTTTTCCTGCTGAAGCCAGGAGATCACGCGTGGATCTCCCTTGCGCTTGGCAGGCTGAGAGAGCACGTCCGTATCGAGCAGCCAACTCACAGTTTGTGTCTCTTCGGCAGGTCGCGGCGGCGGCGGGGGATGTCGTCCATCGGGACGGGACACTCGGCCAGAACCTCCAGCCAGTCCTCTTTTTCCGGCAGCCGGCGGAAGATCACCGCGTCCTCATCCGCATCGAACCGCGCTTCAAAAGACTGACCTGGTCGTGCCGGCATCAGCCCAGTGGGCAGCGTGAGACGGCGTTTGGAATCCAAGGTCACGATCATGGTGGGATTGTCCCACTGTTATCTTCTGACGTCAAACGGGTCACGGATCGACTGTTGACTGATCCACTTCTCCACTTCTCACCGCCGGGCGAGACGCCTGCACTCCGAACCTCGGTATAATCGCCCCGCTTGTACGGCCCCCTCAAAATCTTTACCGGCCGCGCCCATCCCGGCCTCGCGCAGGAGATCTGTGCCTTGCTGGGTATTCATCCAGGCCACGTTTCGCTGTACAGCTTCTCCGACGGCGAGAATTACGTGCAGATCGATGAGAACGTCCGCGGTGCTGACGTTTTCGTGATCCAGCCGACGTCGCCGCCGGTGAACGACAATCTGATGGAGCTCTTGATCATGCTCGACGCGTTCAAGCGCTCCTCGGCCAGCCGCGTCACGGCGGTGCTGCCGTACTACGGATATGCGCGTCAGGACCGGAAAGACAAGCCGCGCGTTCCGATCACGTCGAAGCTCGTGGCGGACCTCATCACCGCCGCTGGCGCGGATCGCGTGCTGACGCTCGATTTGCACGCGTCGCAGATTCAAGGCTTTTTCAACATCCCCGTCGATCACCTTTTCGCCGCTCCGGTCATCGTTCGCCATCTTCGCGACCTCGGCCTGGAAGATCTGACGATCGTCTCGCCCGATGCGGGTGGTGTCGAGCGCGCGCGTGCGTACGCGAAGCGACTCGGAGCGACGCTGGCCATCATCGACAAGCGGCGCACTGGCGCCAATCAGACCGAGGTCATGAACATCATCGGCGACGTCGAGGATCGGAATGTCGTCATCGTCGACGACATCATCGATACAGGCGGGACGTTGATCCACTCGTCCGACGCGCTGCTGGCGAAGGGTGCACGCTCGATTTCGGCGTCGTGCACGCACGCAGTGCTCTCGGGTCCGGCCATTAATCGCATCAACAACTCGCAGCTCAAGCAGGTCATCGCCACGAACAGCATGCCGATGGCAGACCGGCAGGCGGAGTGCCCGAGGATCACGACGCTCTCGATCGGCGACCTTCTGGCGCAGGCGATCAAGCGCATTCACGACGAGGATTCGGTCAGCTCGTTGTTCGAAATGTGAAGTGTGGGAAGTGGGCGGGGCGGGTCGGCAGCGGAATGCAAAGACGGATGACCCTCACAAAAAGCGCAATCGTGACCCTGGCCGCAATTCTTGGCGGCGTGGGCATCGCATCAGCGGCTTCGCCGCAGCCGCGCGATCCGCAGAAGTACACGCGCCTCCTGATTCCTTTTCATGAGAGCGTAGTCGCGGTTGGCGGTGTATGGAATGTTCATTGGTGGATCCACAATGATAGCGATACCCCGACCGATGCCTTTCCGCTTGCCGTCGGAGGTGGACTCCCGCCGCCGCCGGGGCCTGAGGGTCCGCGGGTGTTCATCCTCGGGAATCCAGCCATCGTGCCGCACGGCACACCGCATGGAATGAATGGCGATGCTCTGCCAGCCTATCCGGCTGCTCCCGTCGTTCCAGTCATCACAACGGGCACCGGGGCTTTCCTCTACGCGGAATCGGGTCATCTCGCGCAGCTCGCCATTGGCGGCTCGCTACAGTTCAACAATGGTCCGGCGGCGGCGCTCCACGCGATTCCCGAGACGTCATTCGCCAGCGGAACGCGGAGCATTCTTCCGATTCCCGTGCTGACAGGGTCGCGATACGCACTCCGAATCTACGCCTTACCTGAGACCGCAGGCAGTCCTGAGGTGACGGTCAGGATCTACGATATGCAGGCACTGTCGCTGGGCGGCGACGAGCCGCTCATCGCGATGATCCAGACGAGTCTCGTCACGCCGGCGTCGCGGGTTGGGCCATGCTTTGAACCATGCGATGTCCCCGGCGGGCCGTTCGCGCCCGCTTCGCTCCAGCTCTTCGACCTGGCGCGGCGCGATCCCTCGGCGCTCTTCTCGACGCTTCGCGTCGAAATCGAGCCGCAATCACCGAACCTACGTTGGTGGGCCGTTGTTTCAGCCACAGACAACGTATCCCAGGCGGTCACGCTGTATGAGTTGCAGCGGTAAGCACAACGGTACCTGCAGTGAATCAGCCGAGGGGCGGGTCGCTCAGCTCTGACGTACCGACCGGTGATCGTCGCGCGCGATCTGTATTTCTCCCCACCCCCGACACCGCCCAAGGAATAAGCCTGACACCGCAGCGACTTAAGATCGTTTCGCTGTCTCTACCGAAAAAGGAGTTTCCGCATCATGTCTGAGGTCACCTTGGAAGTTTCCCGTCGCGAGCGCTCTGGAAAAGAGTACGCGAAGAAGTTGCGCCAGGACGGCAAGATCCCGGCGGTCGTTTATGGTGGGCACAAAGAACCGGTGGCCATCACCGTCGAGCGCAAGTCGGTCTCGGACCTGATTCAGAAGAGCGATCACGGCATCCGCTCCATCTTCCTGCTCAAGATGTCCGGCACCGATCAGCAGCGCCACGCCATGATCAAGGACATGCAGATGGACCCGATCTCGCGCCGTATGACGCACATCGATTTCGTGCGCGTCGTGATGGACGAAGTCGTCCGCGTCACGGTTCCGGTCAACATCACCGGCAACTCGATCGGCGTGAAAGAGGGCGGCATTCTCGACTGGCAGATCCGCGAGCTTCACGTCGAGTGTCTTCCGAACGCGATTCCCGACAAGATCGACGTCGACATCACCAACCTCGGCGCTCACGAGCAGGTTCGCGTTTCCGACCTCAAGCTCCCCGAGGGTGTGAAGGTGGCTGAAGACACGCACCGTGTCATCGTCGGCGTCACATCGCCGCGCGCTGAGATCGTCGCGGAAGTCGCTGCCGTGGCCGAGCCGGGAGCGGGCGAGCCCGAGGTCATCAAGAAGGGCAAGACCGAGACGGAGACCAAAGAGTAACTTCGATCGTCATCAATTCGCTTACGATTGCGCCCCGCGGCAACGCGGGGCGTTTGCGTTTTGGGAGACGAGTAATGGCGCGGCTGACGAAGCTCACGAAAGACCAGGTCACGGACGATGTCCGCGAGACGTTCCAGAAAATCGGCGCACAGCGCGGCAACGTGCCGAACATGTTTCGGGTCTACGCCCACCGGCCCGAGATCCTCAAGACGATGATGGCGCACATGAACGCCGTGACGAACACGGGTACGGTGTCGATCCGCACCAAGGAGCTCGTGGCCACGCTCGTGTCCCGCATCAATCGCTGCGAATACTGAAACCGATCGCACACCGCGCAGGCTGCGCGGCATGGAGCGGAGGAGTCGCAGATGGCCGCGCTGCTCGATTTCGAAAACGGGCCGTTCGATGAGAAAGAAAAAGCGGCGCTGGCCTACGCGAAGCAACTCACACTCGATGCGCATGAAATCGACGACGCGATGTTCGAGCGTTTGCGGCAACACTACGATGAAGGAGAGATCGTCGAGATCTCCGCGATGGCCGGATTGTTCAACTATTTCAACCGCGTGAACGACGCGTTGCACATGGAACCGACGAAGCCGGGCGAAGGACTATGAGATCGCTGATCGTTCTTTCGCTCCTGCTGCTGAGCGTCTCCGCGCCGCCTGCGGCGATGCCGGTGACGCCTGTGCCGTTTCCCTTCGGGCACAAGACGTCGGTTCCGTACGTGATCGCGGAGGGCAGCGGCGGCTTCGATCTGTCGTGGTTCGATCGCGGAGCGAAATCCTTCAGCTTCGCTCATTACGACGGTGCGAAATGGTCGAAGGCCAACGTCATCGCGCGCGGCAACCTACTCGAAAACCGGGCGGATTACCCGTCCATCGCCGTCTCTGGCCGGGCAATCTTCGCGCAGTGGCGTGAGGGTGCAGGCGAGGATGGAGCGCGCATCATGCTGGCCCGGTCGTCCGATGCCGGCGCGACGTGGAGCAAGCCGGTCTCGCCGCATCCTGCACTCGAGCGCGAGTTCGGTTTTGTCTCGATGCTTCCGCTGCCAAACGGAGCTGCGCGCTTCGTGTGGCTCGACGGGCGCGCCAGTGCGCACGAGGGTGAAGGAAACACGCAACTCCGTGCCGTGACGATGACGGCGAGCGGCAATCTGGCGGACGAGATCCTCATCGATGGACGCGTCTGCGATTGCTGCCAGACCGCGGTGGCGATGACGCCGCTCGGTCCGCTGGTGGTCTACCGTGATCGCTCCGACAAGGAAGTGCGCGACATTGTCGTCGCGCCGCTGCAGGCCAATGCCCACGCTGTGCCCGTGCACGCCGATGGCTGGGTCATCAAAGGATGTCCGGTCAACGGCCCTCGCATCGATGCGCACGGCAACCATGTTGTCGTCGCCTGGTACAGCGCCGCGAACGACAGGCAGGTCGTGAATGTCGCCTTCTCGCGCGATGGCGGCGCGACGTTCGGGGCGCCAATCCGCGCCGGTGCCGCGCACGACTCCGGCCGCGTCGACGTCGTGCTGCTCGACGATGGCGTGTCCGCGATCGTGACGTGGACGGAAAGAGCTGGTGTTTCCTCGCACGTGATGGCCCGCCGCGTGGACGCCGCCGGGACGCTCGGTCTGCCGCTGACCATCGGGAAAGGCATGTCGCTGGGCTTTCCGCGCATCGCCCGATCAAAGGATCAGATCCTTGCCGCCTGGAATGGTGACGACGGAATTCAACTCGCCATGATCAACACTCACATACGATGAAAAGAATGATGAAATCGATCCTGACCTCGCTCACCACCATCGCCCTTGCAACCACGCTGGCGTGTACGAAGCATGAGACTCCCGTCTCCGCAACGGCGCAAACGACATCGTCATCGAAGAACTCGAGCTCGAAGCCGAAGCCGCAGGCAAGCAGCACAGCCTCGGAGCCGGAATCGGCGCGGACCGACGTCGGAGATCCGATGCCGGCATACTCAGCGACCTTCCTCGACGGCAAACCGCTCAGCCTCGCCAATGAGAAGGGGAACGTCGTTTTCCTCAACGTCTGGGCGACGTGGTGCGGCCCCTGCCGCTTCGAGACGCCGGAGTTGCAAGCGTTGCAGAATCAGTACGCGGCCAGCGGCCTGAAGGTGATCGGCGTCAGCGTCGATGAGGGCGACAACGAGGCTGTGAAGACGTTCGTGGCTGAACAGAAGATCACGTATCCGATCGCCGTAGACCCCGAGGGGCGCATCGCCACGCTGGTGCAGACGACGGTGCTGCCGACCTCGCTGCTCATCGACCGCAACGGCAAAATCGTCTGGCGTCAGATCGGCGCGGTCATGCCCAACGACGCCAAGCTGAAAGCCGCGGTGGAGAAGGCGGTCGGGGACAAGCGCGGATAGATCGCGTCACGGCGCCACTTTGCGGCGGTCGGGCGTTTCGCGGTGAGCGACGCGCCGTTCCCGCTGGCGCTGGATGAGCTCGCGTAGATTGCGAGCCATGTGTCGGACGAGGAGACGCAGGGGAAGGTAGGCGAGCCCGAGGGCGACGACGACCGCCAGCGCTGCGATGAGAAGTACGACGATGATGGACATATTCAGTCTGGTGAATTAGCAAACTCCACGCCGCTCTTCTGAACTTTTGCGCGCGCTGACGAGGTTGGCAGCAGCACCGATGGCCGATATCGCCGAACCGCCGCCGATTCCCGCCTTGTTGCGTGATCCGTTGCGCGCGCTGCTCCGCGGGGAGGCGGCGAACTGGCCCGCCGAGGCGTCTGCGGATGACGCCGCGAGGCTGCTGGAGGCACTGGTGCAGCATGGCGTGGCGCCGCTCGTTCACGCCCGTCTTGCCGAGGATGGCGCGTCGTGGCCCATCTCTCCTGCTCTGCGCGGCATCGCCATTCACGCTGCCGCCGGCGAGAGCCTGCGGCTCGCGGATCTGCGTGCTCTTCTCGATGCGTTCGCTGCGCGCGGCATCCGGGTCCTCATCATCAAGGGCACCGGTCTCGCGTACGACATCTACGACGCGCCGGAGCTGCGTCCGCGCGGCGATACTGACCTGCTGATCGATGCGGGCCATTGCGATGCGATGCGCACGTTGATGCGCGAGCTCGGCTACGAATCGCAGCTCACGAGCGGCGACACCCTGGCGGTGCGGCAACAGTCGTTCCGGCGCGATGGTCATGTGTACGACGTGCACTGGGATGTGACGAACTCACCGGTCGTCCGTGACGCGCTGCCGTTCGCGGAACTCCTCGGCCGCGCAATCGCCGTGTCGCGCATCGGTGCGCACGCTTGGGCGCCATCGCATACCGACGCGCTCCTCCTGGCCTGCCTGCATCGCGTTGCCCATCACCACGACAACGAACGTCTGATCTGGCTCTACGACCTGCATCTGCTTCGCGAACGGATGTCGCGCGAGGAGCACGCGGCGTTCTGGCGCCTCGCCGCGGAGCGCCGTCTGGTGACGATCTGCGAGCGCTCGATTGAGTTGGCCGAGGAGTGGTTCGGAGGCGCGTCGCACGATCGGGCGGCCGACTGGCTCGGCGACGACGATCGTCGCGACGAGCCCTCGGCAGCCTTTCTCGATCGCTCCCGCAGCCGCGCCGCCGTCCTCGGCCACGAGCTGAAAGCGCTCGGCTGGCTCTCCCGTCTGCGCAGACTGCGCGAGCTGACTCTCCCGCCGCCGGCCTTCATCCGTCAGAGTTTTCCCGCCGCACCGCGCGTGGCCCTTCCGGCGCTGTACCTTTGGCGCAGTGCGCGGGGCGTGATGCGGTTGTTCAGGCGGGTCGCTGAATGATCCTGGTTCAGGGGGCCAGGTGCCGCCCGGTCCCCAGGAGGAGAGTACCCAGCACGGCCAGGGCAGACAGTAAAGCAAGGCCTGTCGGGCCATTGAACAGCGGTATCGGCGCAGCCCACGTGACGACAAAAGAGTCTTGGCGGTACGGGGCGGAACTGGTGTCCAGCCGAACCGCAACTGCGTAGGTTCCGGCGGGCAATACGCCAAGTCGAACGCTGGTACTGCCCTCGAAGCAAAGGCCCCCGAGGTCGGTGATCGTTACCTGGAAACCTTGGACCTGAGCGGTGGGTTCAGGAAAGCACGTTGCGTACTCGTTTGTGACGTAGTACACGGTGTCGTTAGTCGTCGGATTCGGCGGAATGACAGAGGCCACAACGGTTGGGGAGGCGACGCTTGCCAGGAAGAGCCACAGCAGCGAAAACCTCATCGACGAATCATACTTCTTTACCTCAGGTCGGCGGGGACGGAATCGAAACAAGGAATCGCATTTGACGTTTCACAACGCCGGTTAGTCAGATCAGCCTTGTCATCCCCATGAGCGAAATCGTGAATATCCGCGATGCCAAGACCCGCCTTCAGAGCTCTTCGAGCTGGCCTCGCGCGGCGAGGATGTGGTCATCACGCCTGACCGACGCTCTGTGGTCCCGATGATTGCGTTTCGATCGATGCGCGGCGCTCGACGGCCGGGGACGCATACGCGGCGCCATTCGTGTCGGCCGCGATTTCGATGCTCCGCTGCATGAAGATCTCCTTAGCCTTTCAACCAGCTCAGAGCGGCGATAGGGTCGACCACCGGAATTGGGACGTCGGGAAATCCTGTCGGATCACGGGTCACGATGGCATCGCAGCCGCTGGCCTCGGCCGCAGCAGCGCACACTGCATCTTCAAAATCGGGCCACGCGAACGCGAGCGCGCGCCGCACGACCGCCTCATTTACGGGCGCGACGCCAAACACACTGATCAGCCGCTCGACACCCTTTCGGGCGAACGCTCCGCCGCGAGCTTTCTCTATCAGATAGAAGATCGTCGTGATTCCGTGAGCGGGGATCAGACCTCGTCCCTGGCCGGCTTCGATTGCTCTCCAAACCGCTGCGGCCGCATCGGCATTAGGGCGACGATCCAGGAATACATCGAGGATCACATTGAGGTCGAGAAGGAGCGTCTTCACCGATACTTTCGTGCGAGATGACGGCGGTGTGCCTCGACTGATCCGCCACGCGCGGAACCGCGAAGAAGTTTTAGGACAGGGGGTTCCTTAGCGGTATCGTCCGGCGCCGAAAGTAGCGCCAGGTATCGTTCGACGAGTTGAGAAACAGAGGTACGTTGTGCCGCAGCGTAGCGCTTTGCGCCGCGTACTACCTTCTCATCAACACTCAAGGTCAGCTTCGGCATGATACGTATCCTAACACCGTCGGGATACGTATCGATTTCTCGCGGCGGGTTTCACTGAAACCACGAGCCCCCATTGATGTCGATCGTGACGCCATTCAGATAATCGGCCATTGGTGAGGCGAGAAAGAGGATGACGTTGGCGACGTCGGCGGGGCTGCCGACGCGGCCGAGGGGGATCTGGCGGAGGATCTCGTCGCGATGCTTTTCCAGCTCCGGTTTGGCCATCTCCGTTTCGATGAATCCGGGCGCGACGCAGCTGGCGACGATGTTGTCCTTCGCGCAGGCGCGGGCGATCGAGCGCGTGAGGTTGACCAGCGCGGCTTTCGATGCGCCGTAGTCCGCGAATTCGGTTTCGCCGCGCCAGGCCGCGCGCGAGGCGACGTTGATGATCTTTCCGCCGCCGCTGTGGCGCATCGCGCGCATGGCCAGCCAGGCCGCGTTCGCTGCGGCGAAAACGTTCAGCTCGAACGTGCGCCGCCAACCTTTCTGCCAGGCGGCAAAGTCGTCGCCGTCGAACGGGTTGTATTCGAAGACGGCGGCGTTGTTGACGAGCACGTCGATCCTGTCAAAGGCGGCCACGACGTCGCCGATCATCGTTTCGAGCGCGGCGGCGTCGGTGACATCGGCGCGGATTGCGATTGCGTTCCCGCCGATCTCCTGTACGAGCGCGTTGGCCTCGTCTTCGCTGCGGCTGTAGTTGATGACGACGCGGCCGCCCGCCGCCGCCATCCTTCGAGCGGTCTCGGCTCCGATGCCGCGCGAGCCGCCGGTGATCAGCACGACTTTGCCTGTCAGATCGAGCACCGCATTCGCATTTGCTTCCATCAGGTATCCTCGCCCTCGGAGTGTATGCGATGAACCATGAGGTGACGATTTACACGCGCGCTGATTGCCCGCTGTGCGATGCCGCGGAAGCCGCTGTACGCGCGGCGATCGTTCTGCACCAGTTGCCGCTCTCAATAACGCTCGTCGACATCGACGAAGATGCGGCGCTGCAGCGAAAGTTCACGGACGATGTGCCGGTCATCTACGTCGATGGCCAGGAGGCATTCCGCCATCGCGTGAGCGCCGACGAGTTCGCCGCCTGGATTCGCAAGCGTGAGCCGCAACGCGCGCTCGCTGATGAGAAGTGCGTTCCTTGCACCGGTGGCGTTCCGGCGCTGAAAGGCGAAGAGCTGGCCGCGCTTTCGGCGACGCTGGGCGGCGGGTGGCGCGTTGTTGACGAGCATCACCTGGAGAAGGAGTTCACGTTTCCCGACTTCGCCAAGGCGCTCGCATTCACGAATCGCGTTGGGGCCATCGCCGAGACCGAGGGCCATCATCCCGACATTTACCTGGCGTGGGGAAAGGTGCGGGTGACGATCTGGACGCACAAAGTTGACGGGCTGACGCGCGCGGATTTTGTGCTTGCGGCGAAGATTGATGTTGCGGTTGCTGGGTCGGAGTCTCGTGGTTGACGGTGGCGGCTTGCTGGGTTGCAGGGTTGCAGAGTTGGCGGTTGATCGCAGCGAAGCTGCCTCGACGAATGATCCATCGATGACGATTCGTAGACCGGGCCACCTCAGCAACCAAGCAACTCAGCAACCCAGCAACCGTGAAAGCAATCCCCGCGCGACCGCGAAAACCTCGCGACCCCGCTACCGCAACTACTCGCTGCGCGACTTCCACTCCTCGCGCTCGACCTTCCACGCGCCGTTTTCTTTGACCATCGTGACAGTGCCGCGCGAGACGTTGTCGCCATCCTTGCCGGTGACCACCAGTGTGGCGTTGTTGCCGTCGATCGCGCCGCTGGTGACTTTGACGCCGGTTGGCTGCATCGCTTTGATGAGAGGGAAAAGCTTCTTGAAGTCGGGATCGGATGATGCCTCTTTTGCGCGCGCGGCGGTGACGCCGGAGAGGAACGCTTTCTCGTCGCCGGCGGTCAGATTCTTGAGGTAGGCCGCGTACGCTTTTCCGGGCTCGCCGCCGCCGGCGGGCAGAGGCGTTCCTTTCAACGTTGGCGGCGGAGGCGGGCCGGCCGGTTTGCCGACGGGAAGATCGAACGTTGCGTTGTACTGGTAACGCTCATCGAAGAAATCGTCGGGCTTGGCCATGCTCACCGTGCCGGCGAGGCGGGTTGGCGTCATCGCCGTTAGTTCCGCTTTCTGCATGCCGACGCCGGAGAACTGCTTCATCTTCTTGAATGCCGGACTGAAGACGGTGGCGCTGATGAGCTGCTTGCTGTCGTCGAACGTGGCCGTGAATCCGCTCAGCTGCTGCTTGTCCTGCGCCTGCATCAACTCGATGTCGTCGGAGGCAGCGGCAGGGGAGAGCTCCTGATCGGTCACGATCAGTTGGACGACGGACTTTGTTTTGTCGAATGGACTCTTGCGCGCTTGCGCGTACGCGTGCGTGAGCGCGACCGTCTTGCCATTCGCGGTCAGCGATCCTTTGACGGTTCCATCTGCGGCGAGTGCGGGAAGCGAAATAGCGAGGAGAGCGAAACCCAGGGACGAGCGGAAACGATGCATGCTCCATGACCTCCGGTTGGTGGTTGATTGGTGAGAGAGTGCGCAAGATACCGCGCCGGCGCGTGGTCTTCTGTGACGCAGCTCAACAGGCGCCGCGCAACCTTCCGACGGATCTGGCCGTAGTGCTCCCCATGTTCGCAACGGCGCTTGCGTTGATGGTCATGGCGGGTGCGGCGCTTCCCTCGGTGACGGTCGAGACGTTAGCGGGGAAGCAGGCCGTGCTGCCTCGCGACCTCGCTCAATCAACGGTGCTCGTCGCCGGTTTCACGAAAGCATCGCGCGCACAAACGGAGCCGTGGTCTCGCCGGCTTCGCGCCGATCCTCGAGTCTCGGGCCAGACTCGCGTTTACGACGTCTCGATTCTCGACGGCGTGCCGGGATTTCTGCGCGGGATGATCATCAGCCAGATGAAATCGGGGATTTCGCCGGAGCGGCAGAAGGAGTTCCTGATTGTCACCGCGGAGATCGCATCCTGGAAGCGCGCGCTCGATGCCGGTGATCCAAGCGATGATGCGTACGTCATTCTCGTCCAGCGAACCGGTGCCGTCATCTGGCGCCGGCACGGGTCACTCACAGAATCGAGCTACCAGGAGCTGCTGGCGGCGATCGATCGTCTGAAGCGCGGCCAGCCTTAAACGAGTCCTCGGTCGCGCAGCTCCCGCTTGACGAACGCATAAAGAATCGGCGCCATCACCACGCCGCTGACGCCGAACGCAGTCTCGCCGATCAGGATGGCCAGGAGGATTTCCCACGCCTGCGAGTCGGTCTGGCTGCCGACGATGCGCGAGTTCGTCAGGTACTCGAGTTTGTGAATGACGACGAGAAAAAGGAGCGACGCGAGGGCGAGGCCAGGCGAGATGCCGAGCGACAGAATCACAATCACCGAGTTGGAGATGAGATTGCCGAGGACTGGAATCAGACCGCATACGAAGGTCACGAAGACGATCGTCGTTGCGAACGGGAGATGCTGCCCGAACAGCGGAAGCGCGACGAGAAGATAGAGCGCGGTCAACGCCGTGTTCAGGAACGAGATCTTCACCTGCGCCGAGGCGATCTGTGCGAACGCTCGCGTGAACCGGACGACCTTCTGTTCCAGCATCTCGCTGAGCGTGCCGGGTACGAAGTTGGCGCGATGGGTGACGTGTCGGAAGAAGACCATCACGGCGAGAAGCATCCCCATGAACAGATGGACGACGCCGAGGCTGACGGTGCTGCCGGCGAGCTTGAGGGTCTCGGCATGCTCCTTCAGCCAGACCGCAAACGCGGCCTTGATCGTCTCCGCATCGGTCATCACTTCGGGGATCAGTTGCTCGCCGTAGCCGCCAAGCCAGGCCCGCGTCGATTGAAGGATGTCGGCCATCCTGGTCATCATCGCGGGAAGGTTGTCAACATGATGGCGAAGGTACGAGACGAGCAGCGCCACGACGCCGAAGATCACGCCGCCGCCAACCAGCGTGACGAGGATCAGGGCCAGCGGCCGCGCTGCCGCCCCCGGCATCCGTTTGGAGAAGGAAACGGAAAGACGATCGAGGACGAGATAGAGAACGAGCCCGCCAACGACTGCAGGAACGAGATGCCAGACGAGGATGTACGCGAGCAGTCCGCCGATGAGCAACCAGGCGGCGATCTCTTCATTCGTGGGACGCGGCCGCGGGGCAGGCGGTGGTGCTTCGTGAGCCTCAATCGCTACGGCGGTGGCGACGGGGAATGGATTCGTACTCATCAGTTTTGATTGTAGACGCCGGGTCAAATAATACGCATGATGCTCATACGCCGGGTACGTCTCGGAGTTGCCTGACGCACATGAGCGTGTGACAATGACCTCAGGTCTGACACGCCACAAACTAACGATGGATAAGCGAGTGTTCAAGCACCGCGGTGAGTTCGCTCTGCGGCAGGTGGGGAACGAAAGCATCCTGGTTCCCATCCGGAATCGCGTCGGCGATCTCGACTCCGTGTATGTTTTTACGCCGGTCGCGGCGCGGATCTGGTCGCTGCTCGACGGGCGCGACATCGACTCGATCGTCGAGACGATATGCAGCGAGTATGATGTCGATGAGGGGGTCGCGCACAACGATCTCCGCGAGCTCCTGGGCTCCCTCGAGGCGGCGGACCTCATCGGCGAAGTAGCGAAGGTGGGGGAATGACGGCAATCGAATCAGGGTCGTACGGCGATTTCAGCTTGATCGTCCACCAGGAGGGAGCGGTCACGCGCGTGCCGCTCAACGGCACGATCGAGCTGACGAACCGCTGCCCCCTGGCGTGCTCGCACTGCTACAACAACCTGCCGATGGACGACATCGCGGCGCGGGTTCGCGAGCTCTCCACCGCGGAGCACAAGCGCCTCCTCGATGAGCTTGCTGAACAAGGTTGCCTCTGGCTCCTCTTCACCGGCGGCGAGATCTTTGCGCGCCGCGACTTCCTCGAAATCTATACCTACGCGAAGAGCAAAGGCTTCCTCATCACGCTCTTCACGAACGGAACGATGATCACCGAGCGGATCGCAGACTTCCTCGCGGAGCTGCCGCCGTTCACGATGGAGATCACGCTCTACGGTGCCACGCGCGAGACGTACGAGGCGCTCACGCAGGTGCCGGGCTCGTACGATTTGTGTATGCGCGGGATCGACCTTCTGCTGGAGCGAAACCTTCCGCTGAAGCTCAAGACCGTGGCCGTCTCGATCAACAAACACGAGATTCCGGCCATGAAGCAGATGGCGGCCGATCGCGGCGTCGAGTTCAAGTTCGACGCGATGATCAACCCGCGCATCGACTGTTCGGCCAGTCCGCTGGCCGTGCGGCTCACGCCGGCGGAGATCGTGGAGCTTGATCTCGACGACGCCGAGCATGTGTCGGAGTGGAAGCGGCTGGCAATCGATCACGCGCAGCCGGCCTATGTCGAAGGGGAGTTGAAGTCTCTGTACGACTGCGGCGGCGGCATCAGTACGTTCGCCGTCGATCCGTACGGCGAACTCTCGATCTGTGTTCTGTCGCACAAGGATTCGTACAACGTCCGCGACGGCAACTTCCGTGAAGGATGGCAGGACTACATCCGCGGCGTCCGTTCGCGCAAGATCACTCGCCCGACGAAGTGCACCGGCTGCGGACTGAAATCGATGTGCGGTATGTGCGCCGCGAACGGAGAGCTCGAGAACGGTGATTCCGAGTCGCCGGTCGATTTTCTCTGCGAGGTCGCGCACCTGCGGGCCATGACGCTCGACATTCCGGTAAGGCCTCACGGCGAATGCGAATACTGCGTTGGCGGGGCCCATCACGAGCAGGTTTATGACGCTGCCGAAGCGCTCAAGTCAGGCGAGGCAGAACGGATTGCGGCCATTCCGGTGGCGCCGTTGCAGGCCGCGGCCGGCTGTGGCACAGGGGGCTGTGGCAGTTGCTCAACCGTGGGCGCTGCTTACTGAAGCGAGGAGAAAACGAATGCAAAAGCAGGAAAGTAACGCAAAGAAGCCGTACGAGAAGCCGGAGGCGAAGCGCTTCCCGCTCCGTCCGGAAGAAGCGGTTCTCGGATTCTGCAAGACCAACGCGTCGTCGGGCGTCAGCGGCGGCGGCTGCCGTGGCGGCTTTGCCTGTCAGACAGTCGGTTCGTAGTCCCTTCGATGTCCCGCTCTGAGCTCATCCGCATCGCCGGGATCACCCTGCGCGTCCGTTATGCCGATGAGTCGCTGCGGCGGCCGCTATCCGAAACGATGAGCCGGTTCGCCGTCGTTGACGATGGCGGTCACGCGGATGTCGACATCGTCATCGAGGCGATGAACGGTCCGCTGCCGCGGCCGGGCAAACTGCTCTTTGATTCCGGAGCGGTTTGGCGCGCGTACGAGATCGATGGCGGCTTCCGGATCGACTGCCATAGCGGCACACTCGGCGACGTTCCCTACAAAGTGGCGCTCTTCAACCACGACCTTTCTTCAGCTCGCGTTCTCGTCCGCTTCGAAGTCTTCAATGACGAGATGCACGCTCTCGACTACCCGCTCGACGAAGTGATGGTCGCGCATCTCCTCGGGCGTGGCCGCGGCGTCGAGTTGCACAGTTGCGGCATCATCGATCGCGAGGGACGCGGGCAGCTTTTCGTGGGGCAGAGCGGTGCGGGCAAGTCCACAACCGCGCGAGTCTGGCTGGCCGAAGGTCACTACGAGATCGTCAGCGACGACCGCGTGATCCTCCGTTTCGTCGACGGCGAATGGCGGATGTACGGGACGCCGTGGCACGGCGAGGCCGCGCTTTCCTCGGCCGCGTCTGCGCCGCTCGCGGCGATCCACATCCTGGTGCAGGCGTCCCGAACCGAATTGGTTGCGCTCCCGCGTGCGGAGGCGGCGGCGAAGCTTTTCAGCTGCGCGTTTCCGCCGTTTTACGACGCCGAGGCGCTCTTCGTCACCCTCGGCATCCTCGATCGGATCGTCGCTGAGGTGCCGGTGCGGGCGTTGCGCTTCGTGCCTGACCGGAGCGTGCTCGACTGCATCCAGAGCGCAGCGTGAGCGCGTTCGAGCAGACCTTGCGCGAGGTGCTGGCCTCGGGTAACCGAGCGCGCTTCCAAGCCTCCGGCGACAGCATGTATCCGACGATCCGGAGTGGAGACACGGTCGAGATCGAGCCCTGCGATCCTGCCTCGCTGCGACCGGGAGACATCGTTCTCGCGGCCACCGTACGGGGCTTGACGCTCCACAGGATCGTCCGCATATCGAGCGCACGCATCGTCATTCAAGGCGACAACGCGCTCGTTTCCGATGCTCCCGTGGCGATGGAGAACATTCTCGGTAGAACGGTGGAAGAAGAACCCATCAAGAATGGCTGGCGCCGCCGCTCCGAAAAGGTGATAATAATTCGTTTCGCGGCGGCGATCGTCCGCCGGCTGCGAGCGCGGTTTCTAGCACTTTTTGTAGTTTGATCGGGTCCGATCACCAATCACAATCTAGATGAGCTCGGCGCGGTAAGCGGCGGGACCAGTGTCGGGGAGGGGTGCATGCGAATCGAAAGATGTCCCGGTCCGAGTCGCCTGGGTAGGGAATCCGCTCGATCGATCTTTTCCGCGAGCCGGGCTCGTGTGCGAACGCCTACGCTGACGCAATTTTTGCGCTCGTCAACATGTATTTGCTACGGTACCCCTAATAACCTATTGTCCGGTAGAACCGTCCGAAGCAGCGACCCCTCAATTCGCGCCGAATGCTCAGCCGTGCTGTGCCATTTTCGTTTCCGCAGTTTGAAGAGGTTCGGAGTCAAAGGAAACCAGCAATGAAGTCATCGTCGTCTCGGTTTTTCAAGTCGGTCATCGTTCCGGTGGTCTTCGCCCTGGCCGCAACCAGTCCGGCAGCCGCTCAGGTCCTTTTCGATGCCGCCTCCACTTCCTCGCCGATCACGGTGTCGAACGCGAATCCAACGGCTATTTCGTGGACCCACACAACGGGATCTGCGAAGAAAACCTACCTCACCGTTGGAATCTCGATCAAACGCAACGGCGGCACCAGTACGGTAACAACCGTCACGTACGGCTCGGAGGTTGGCGGTCCCCTCCAGGCGATGTCTCTTCTAGGCTCGATCAACAACGGAACCAACGTCCGTGCTGAGATCTGGGGTGTGGCGGCGCCAACAGCCGGCACGCATACGATCACCATCAGCGTCGCGAATCCGGGCGCCCAGCAGATGGCGATTGTGGCGGGAGCAAAGTCGTTCTCGAACGTCTTCCAGACTAACTCAACAGGGACCGCCGTCACGGCCGCACCGGCAGCGTCGCTCACTCCTACCGTGACTACTGCGAGCACGCCGTTTGACTACGTTGTCGACGCGGTCGCCTACAACGGTAATGTCGCACTCACACCGGGTGCGGGACAGACGAACAGCTACAACCTGACCAGCGGGGCGCCGGTCTTTTCCGGCGCGGGCAGCATCGAGACCGGATCAACGAACGTGACGATGTCGTGGACGGCCACCGGCGTCGCGCAACTGTGGGCGACCGTCGCGGTGCCGCTGCATGCGGCGAATCCGCAGATCCTCTTCGACGCAGCGAGCCGCGCAACCACGGGACTGACGTCGAACGCCAATCCCGTGGTCGTCAGCTGGTCGCATACCACGACGACCGCAGCGAACCGTTACATCGTCGCCGAGATCTCGATCAATCTCGCCGGCGGCACGTCCGGCACCAACGTGACCGTAACCGGCGTGACCTACGGCGGGACGCCGATGGGATTCCTCGGTGGCTCAACCCGAACGACTACCGTGCGCACCGAGCTATGGGGACTGGCCGCTCCCGCCAGTGGCACAAACACGATCGCCGTGACGGTAGCCAACACAGGAGCTCGAAATCTCTCCGTGACGGCGGGCGCACAATCATTCAGCAACGTCGATCAGAACAATCCTACCGGTACGGCCGTGGGCAATAACGGAAGCAGCACAGTGGCCAGCGTCTCGACGACGAGCACGCCGTATGACTACGTGGTTGACGTCGTCGGTTTCGCCGGAAACACACCGCTGATCACCGGTCTGAGCCAGGACGTCCGGTGGACCACGAACACGACCGGGCCGAATTTTGCGGGGGGCGGCAGCAACGCGCGCGGCTACACCAATATCGCGATGGCCTGGACCACGACATCGGCAAACTGGGCGATCGAGGCGATTCCGCTCAAACAGGTCGCGGTCGGCGTTACCAAGACCACCGTTTCCGACGTCGTCAAGACGGGTGACACGATTACCTACACGCTGTCGGCGACGAACTACAGCGCCGCAACGGTCAACGGCATCACGATCTCGGACGCCATCCCCGCCGGAAGCACGTTCGTCTCGCAGACAGGCTGCGCCGGAACAGGTCCTGTGACCTGCACCGTTGGTTCGCTGGCGCCCGGCGCCACCTCGGCGACATTCACGATCACGGTCGTGCCCACGTCGGCGGGTACGGTCTCGAACGTCGCCACGCTCTCCTTCACCGGGTCGACGAAGGTGACCTCCTCGGAAACGATCCGGACGCTCGCGGAGGGATCGGTCTGCGCGACGCCTGGCAAAGATGGAGCCGGCGGCACCCTCGCCGGAATCAAGAACGACTACTGGACCGGTACCCTCACTCCGACGGCGGGCGCAACGACGATGACGGTCGGCGCGCGAGTCGGGGGAGGCGCGGGCAACACCATCACCGCGGGCGATCTCCTCATCGTGATGCAGATGCAGGATGCCGCCTTCGACACGACCAATGACGAAACCTACGGAGAAGGCACCGGTTCGACACGCGCCACAGGAACTGGCAGCGGCGCATCGACGGCACTGAACAACGCCGGACGATGGGAGTACGTCGTTGCGACAAACTCGGTCTCCGCCGCGGGCGGAACGCTGAACTTCACCGCCGGCGGTTCGGGCGGTGGCCTGCTCTACGCCTATACCAACCAGACCTTTGCAACCACCACCACGCAGGGTCAGCGAACCTACCAGGTCATCCGCGTTCCGCAATACACGACCGCGACGCTCGGCTCCACGCTGACCGCGCTGCCGTGGAACGGCAGCACGGGCGGGATTCTGGCGATCGACGTGAGCGGCACGCTGACACTCGGCGGCGCCACGGTTTCAGTCAATGGTCTCGGCTTCCGTGGCGGTGCCGGCATCGCGCTGCCCGGTCCCGACGCTTCGGCGCTCAACACCGATTTCCGCACGCTTGCACCCGACTCGGCGACGGCTCCGTCGACCCACCTGGTCAACGGCTCCAAAGGCGAAGGCATCGCCGGCACGCCGCGCTACGTCTATCAGAGTGGGGCGACGATCGGCGCTCCCGGTGTCAACTCAGCACTCAACACCGGTTCCGAGGGGTATCTCAACGGGAGCTTCGGGCGAGGCGCACCAGGGAACGCTGGTGGCGGCTCCACCGACGGCGATCCAACCGCGAACGGTGACAACAGCGGTGGCGGTGGGGGTGGCAACTCCGGATTCGGCGGTCCCGGCGGCAATAGCTGGAGTAGCAATCTGCCCGTGGGTGGACAGGGAGGCGGCAGTATCTCCCCCAAACTGACCCGCATCACCATGGGCGGAGGCGGCGGCGCCGGCACGTCGAACAATGGATCGGCCGCGGACGCAGCAGGAAATGTCCTCACAGACAATAACCCTCCGACGTCAAATGGCTACTACAGCAGCGGCGCGAACGGTGGCGGCGTGATCATCATCCGTGCGCTGCAGACGGATGGCGTCACTTCCGCGACCCTGACGGCGAACGGTTTCAGCGCACAGAACGTCGGCCGCGATGGCAGCGGCGGTGGCGGCGCCGGCGGATCGGTCCTCTTCACCACCCAGATGGGAACCCTGACCACTCTTTCGATTCAGGCCAAAGGCGGCAACGGCGGGAACTCGTGGCTCTTGAACACTCCCGGACCTCCGCCACCAGCGATTCCTCTCTCGGGCGAGCGTCACGGACCCGGAGGCGGCGGCGGTGGCGGTTACATCCTGCTCTCCTCTGCCGCGGCTTCCACCAACGTCGCGGCTGGAGTCAACGGAGTGACGACGACAGCCCTCGATTCGTATGGAGCCCAGCCCGGCACACCGGGCAACGTGGAAACGATCACGGGCAACAACGTCCTTCCGGGCGGCGACGGCGCGACGTGCGCGATCGCGGATCTGGCGGTCACGAACGTAGTCAGCGCTCCCGCCATCCAGGCAGGCAGCAACGTCACCTTTACGCAGACCGTCAAGAACAACGGCCCAAGCCCGGCCGATGGCGTCGTCTACATGGCTCCCATTCCGGCCAGCTCGACATTTGTTTCCATGTCAACGCCGCCGGGATGGACGTGCGTGACGCCGGCGGTCGGCGCCGGCGGTGTCGTCATCTGCACCACCCCCACGCTGACCAACGGCACGACCGCGAACTTCTCCCTGGTCGTCAACTCCATGCAGTTCTCGCCCGCCGGCTATGTGTTGACGGAGACGAACTCCGTCTCCAGCAACACCCCCGATTCGAATCCCGCCAACAACCAGGCAACGGCCTCGACCATCATCGAGGCGGCTCCCGATGCCGACCTGTTCGCTGACATGGCCGTGACGATTACGCAGAACACGAACGTGCCGGTGCCGGGCGGAAACATCATCTACGCGCAGACGGTCTCCAACCTCGGCAGCTTCACCGCTCAGGTGCCGACGTACAGCATCAACGTTCCGGCGAACACGACGCTGCAGTCCTTCACGATTCCTCCCGGCTGGACGTGCGTGCCGGCCGCGCCGCCCCTCGGCTACACCGGCGCGATCAACTGCAGCGGGACGACGCTGGCGTCGGGTGCATCGGTGAGTTTCCCGATGACCGTGAAGGTGAACGTTGCCGGCGTGACGCCTGGTACTACCGTTATCACCGCGGCACCTTCCGTATCGAGCACCTCGCGCGATCCGTACCTTCCGAACAATTCGGCCAGCGTGAGCGCCACCGTCGTGGCCGCAGGCTCGGGCGACCTCGCGATCACGCTTGCGAACAGTCCCAATCCACTCTCCCCCGGCGAGAACTACACCTACACAGCGGTAGCGACGAACAACGGACCGTCGGCCTCGCCGAATGTCACCGTCACGATTCCGCTCCCGGTGGGAACGACGAATTTCCAATCGCTCTCCAACGTGCCTGCCGGTTGGTCGTGTCTCACTCCCGCGGTCGGTTCTGGTGGCAACATCACCTGCACGATCGCGTCGCTCGCCGCAGGCGCTACAGCCACGTTCTCTCCGGTGATTCAGGTCAACAACGGCACGACTTCCGGGACGGCGCTGACCTCCACCGCGACGATCGGAACCACAGGTGTCGACAGCATCGCGGCGAACAACTCATCGACGGCAACGAATCTCGTCACGGCGCGCACGAACGCCGACATGGCGATCGTCAAGACCGACTCGCCCGATCCGGTCGGCCAGTATTCGCGAGTCACGTACCGGCTCACTGCCACGAACAATGGTCCGGCCATCGCCACCAACGTTACCGTCACCGACACGCTGCCCGCGAGCATGCTTTACATCTCCGCAAACCCCAGCATCGGCTCGTGCAGCGGCACGACGACGATCATCTGCTCGCTTGGCACGCTCAATGTCGGCAACTCGCAATTCGTCGACATCATCGTGCAGGCAACGCAGACCGGGACCATTTCCAATACGGCCACCGTCAGTGCGACGCAGAGCGATCCGATTCCGGCCAACAATTCATCCACTGCGCAGACGACCGTCCTCGCGGTCACGCTGGTGCGCCTGCGCGACTTCACTGTGTCGCAGGATAAAAAGAACGTCCTCATTTCCTGGCAGACGAGCTTCGAGTCGGACAACCTCGGCTTCAATCTCTACCGCGACGTTTCCGGACAACGGACGAAGATCAACAAACACCTCATCTCCGGGAGCGCGCTGCAGTCGAAGAAGCACGACACCGAGGCAGGTCACGTCTATCGTTATGGCGACAAGCTCGATGCGGGCACCTTCGCGCAATACTGGCTCGAGGATGTCGATGTCGCCGGCGTGCACACGATGCATGGCCCCGTCTCGCCGATCCCGGGCGCTCCGGCCGGCGCGCCGAACACAGTTCCGCTGCCGGGGCTGGGCTCCGACGGCGCAGTCTTCGCCTCGCCTGACGGCTTCGGCGCTACGCATGCCACGACGCAGGGAACTGCCTCTGCGGCGCAATCCAAACAACAGCTCGATCTGGCGGCCGAGAACGGCCTGAAGATCTATGTCACCCAGGAAGGCTGGTATCGCCTGACGCGGGCCACGATGGCCGCCGCCGGATTCGATCCAGGCTCGGATCCTCGCAACCTTTCGCTCTTCATGCTCGGCACCGAGCAGTCGATCGTCGTCGATGACGGCGGCGACGGAAAACTCGACGCGAATGACGCCATCGAGTTCTACGGTTATCCGCTCGATTCCATCTCAACCGGCGCCCGCACGTACTGGCTCCGCGCGAAGAAGGGGAGCGAGAACCGCGTGGCCGTCTCGAAGATCAATGGTGCCGATCCGGTTTCCGGAAGCGTTCCGTTCACGTACGAGCGGGCGCAACGCAGTCTCTACTTTGCCGCGCTGACAACCAACGGCGAGGGCACGAACTTCTTTGGAGAGGTGATCGGGAGCTGGACGACAACCGAGGCGCTGAACGTCGGCAATCTCGACGCGTCGTACGGCGGCAACGCCACGCTCGAGATCGGGATTCAGGGCGGCTTCAACCTCACGCACCGCATCGACGTTGCGGTCAATGGACACAGCGTCGGCACCGCCATCGTGGAGAAGACCGACCAGCTCACCTTCGCGTTCCCGTTCCCGCAGTCGTACCTCGTCGCTGGCGAAAACACGATCGCGCTCACCTCGCTGAATGGCGATGATGACGTCAGCCTCATCGTGAAATCGCGGCTCACGTATCAGCATCTTCTCCGCGCGGACAACGGCGGCCTCGAAGTGAACCTCCCCGGCGGACGGTCTGTGACCGTCAGCGGCTTCGGCTCCAACGCGGTCCGTGCACTCGACATCACCGACGCTGCACATCCGGTCGAGCTTCAGGCGGCCGTCGCGGCCGATCCGCAGGGCGGATTTGCGGCAACGTTTACGACCCCCGCCGGAGTCTCGCGGACGGTCATGACCTTCGACGGCAGCCGGTTGCTCGCAGCCGGAGAGCTCGCGGCGAACACGCCATCCTCCTGGAGCGATACCAACGGCAGCAGCAACGGCTCGAAGGGTCCTTCAGACTTCTACATCATCACCAACAAGTCCTTCACGAGCGCAGCGGCAACGCTGAAAGCGGCGCGCGACGGCCAGGGAATCGCCACGGCGATCGTCGACGTCGACGATCTCTATGACGAATTCAACTTCGGCATTCGCGCTCCGGAAGCAATCCGCTCGTTCTTCCAGCTTGCACAAACGTGGAAGCGCACGCCGTCCGCGGCCCTTCTCCTCGGCGACGCCAGCATGGATCCTCGTGACTACTTTGGCATGGGCTCGATCGATTACGTTCCGACGAAGCTCGTCGCCACGAGCCTTCAGAAGACCGCGTCGGATGACTGGTTCTCGGACATCAACGGCGACGGGATCGCTGACATCCCCGTTGGCCGTATCCCGGTTCGTACCCCGGACGAAGCCGCGCTCGTGATCGGCAAGATCACCTCCCGCGGTACGCCGAGCGGCGCCTGGTCGCGAAACGCGCTCTTCGTGGCGGACGTTCAGACCGACTACGACTTTGCCGGTGTCGCCGCGTCGCTCAAGCAACTCCTACCGTCCACCATCACGAGCCAGACGATTAATTTCGCGACCACGTCTTCGGCTCACTCCGACGTAGTGAATGCAATGAACAGCGGCAATCTGATCACGACCTACATTGGACACGCGTCGATCGAGATGTGGGCCGAGAACGTCTTCCTCTCCTCCGACGCGAGCGCGCTGAGCAACAGCACTCGTCTGCCGGTGGTGATCGCGTTGAACTGCCTGAATGGTTACTTCCACGATGTCTTCAGCGAGAGCCTGGCCGAGGCGCTCTTGAGGGCGCCGAACGGCGGAGCGGTTGCGGTTTGGGCGTCGTCAACGTTGACGCAGCCGGATCAACAGGCACTCATGGGCCGCGCGCTGTTCCAGCAACTCTTCCGTACCGATGTGAACGTCTCGCTTGGCGATGCCGTCGGGCGCGCCAAGATCGCCGCGACCGATCCCGATGTACGCAAGTCGTGGATCCTGTTCGGCGATCCGACAATGAAACTCCGTCCATAGGCATCAGGCGGCGGGCAGACAAGACATCTGCCCGCCGCCCTTTTTTTTCGGGAGGCCATGAGCGAGCGATTCGCAATCGTGATTCCGGCTCTGAATGCGGAGCACACCATTGAGGCTGTCGTTCGTGGCTGTAAGAGTGAGTTGCCCGACGTCGTCGTAGTCGATGACGGCTCAAGCGACCGCACGAGCGACGCAGCGTCCGCGCAGGGAGCGCTCGTGCTGCGCCACCCCAGGCGTCGCGGCAAAGGCGGCGCAATGAAGACCGGGTTTGCGTGGGCGCTCGCGCACGGTTTCGACGGCGTCATCGGAGTCGATGCGGATGGCCAGCATCTACCGAGCGAGATCCCCAAACTCCTCAGCTGTCGCGCCGAGACCGGTGCCGACATGGTGATCGGCGGCCGCTCTCATCTCTTTACGCAAATGCTCCCGCGGAGACGGCGCGCCAACCGCTTTTCCACCTGGGCGATCGCTATGTTGTCCGGGACCGCAATCACCGACTCTCAATGCGGATTTCGCCTCTATACCGCGCACTTGCTCCGAAGGCTTCCGCTTCGTGCGGAAGGATTCGATATGGACAGTGAGGTCATCGTCCGCGCAGGCCGCGCCGGACTGAAACTGGAAATGGTCCCTATCGAAATGGGCTTTGTGGATGGAATTACTACCAGTCATTACAGAGCGGTGCGGGATACGCTACGGATTGCGGCCACGGTCTTGCGAGTTCGTTTCTTTGCATAGTTGCAATCCTCGTCCCGATACGTTAGCCTCCGCTGGGTTCCAGTTCAGCAATTCTCTCTCTCTCATCCTCTGGCCGTGGAGGCTGTCTGCACGATTAGAGAGATCGTGCCGTCAGCGGTCAGTGTTCAGTCTCTCAACAACCACTCATGAAGGAGAGTCCAGATGCATAAACTCAGAAACGTCCGGCTGGCGATGGTGTTTGCGGCAGTAGTCCTGATTGCGATGAGCGCCGCCGCGGCAACGCCGATTGGCCCTGTCGGCGACGTCTCCCGGCACTCAACCAACACCGTCGTTGCTCTGGACGGTCCGGCCGCGCCAACGGGTCCGACGAATGCGCAGCAGTGCTGGCACTGGAAGCTGGGCGACAAAAACGATTCCGGCACGACGTGGATCGAATCCAGCAACGCCTACCTCTACACCGGCGCGGGGATTCAGTTCACGCCCAACAAGTTCACGGCTCCTGAGGACTTTGACGTTCCGAGTCCCGACCTCGCCGGCGTCATCGGCGTCGGAATCTCCAATCCGAACTTCATTCCGCGCAGCATCGACATCTTCTATTCGTTCCTGCCGCTGTCGCGCTCCACCTCCTCGCCGCTGCAGCCGCCACCGTCGCTGGTCGGCCTGACGTGGTTCAACGGCTATGAGCCGGGCAACCGCTTCCCGTTCTCGGAGCAGACCGTGACGACCTATCCGATGTTCGGACAGCTCAGCTACAACCTCTTCTTCCCGCCGCTCAACCCGAACACGCGTTACCTCGTCTTCGTAAAAACCGGCGCCAATGGCAACGGCAACTCAGGCAACAACCGCGGCTTCGCGGCCGCCGGCGTGATCTGCTTTAATCGATAGCGGACAGTTTCCGACGCGATGAACGCGTCCCGACAATTCCTGATTGCGGCGGCCCTTGCGGCCGCCGCAATTGTTTTTGTCTATAGCAATTCACTTCACAACTCCTTCCACTTCGATGACCACCACGTCATCGTCAACAACGTCTATATCCGCAGTCTCCACAATGCTCCGTTGTACTTTACGGACGCACATACGTTCAGTACCCGCGCCGATCACGCCACATACCGGCCGCTGGTGACGCTGACATACGCGATTGACTACGCGATCGGTTTCGCGATCGGCGGCTCTCTCGATCCGCTCCCGTTCCACATCACGCAGATCGTTCTTCTTCTCGCGATCTGGACGATGTTGATCGTCTTCTTCCGGAAGGCGCTCGATGTCTCCCACCCGTCGCCGCGCAATGGGTGGATCTCGCTGACCGCGGCGACGCTGTGGTCCATTCACACCGTCAACACGGAGACGATGAATCTCATCTCCGCGCGGTCGGAGCAGCTCTCCGCCATTGCCACACTGGCCGCGTTTCTGCTCATCCAGTTCTCTCCGCGGGCGCGGCGATGGCACCTCTACCTCATCCCAATCGTCATCGGCGCGCTGGCCAAGGCGCAGATCGTCATCTTCGCGGCGCTGCTACTCGTCTATCTGATCGTCATCGAAGGACGAAGCGTCCGGAAGAAGGAGACCTGGGCTGCTGTCCTGCCGTCGCTCGTTACGGGCGCAGGCCTCCTGTTTGTGCTGGACAGATTGAACGCGCCGGAGTGGATCCCCGGCGGCATCTCGAAGTGGCACTACTTCCTGACGCAGGGTTTCGCCTGGATGCACTACACGCGGCTGTTCTTTGTGCCGGCCGGACTGACGGCGGATACGGACTGGAAGGCATTCGAGAACTGGTACGACCCGCGCGCCGTCGCCGGTTTCGCCTTCGTCGTCGTTCTCCTCTTGCTCATCCGATATCTGTCACGCCTCGACGGCATGCGGCCAGTAGCGTTTGGCTTGTCGTGGTACGCCGTCGCTCTCGTTCCGACATCGAGCATCTATCCCCTGGCGGAGGTCGTGAACGAGCATCGCGTCTTCCTGCCGTACATGGGTCTGGCCCTGGCGGTGGTCTTCTGGCTGGACTCGATTCTGGCGCGGCATCGGCGTGTGTTCGCATTCGTTGTCGTCGCGGCCATCGTTTCCCTCGGCGCTGGAACGTGGGTGCGGAATGAAGCGTGGGCCTCGGAGGAGACCCTCTGGAAGGACACGGTGCAGAAGAGTCCGGAGAACGCTCGCGCGTTGTTCAGCTATGGACTGACCCAGATGGCTAAGGGCAACTACGCCGACGCCAGGAGTTACTACGAGCGGGCGGCGAAGACGGCGCCGGCCTATGCGCCGCTCGAAATCAACCGGGGAATCGTCGAAGGCGCGCTCTCCAACGACGTCATCGCGGAGAAGCACTTCCAACACGCGCTCCAGCTGGTCGATGACGCGGATGGTCATTACTACTACGGCCGTTGGCTCGTCAGCGCCGGGCGCGCGCCCGAGGCGATTGCCGAACTGACTGCCGCATCGCGGATCGACGCCGCCCGGTCCGAGCCGCGCACGCTGTTGATGAATTTGTATGCGGCGGCGGGCAATGACGCGGAGCACGATCGTCTGGCGCATCAGGCTCTTTCTTACGATCCGAGAGACCGCGAGGTGGCGGCCAGGCGATGCAGCAGTTATCAAGACTGTTTCGACAAAGGGTTGCCGCAGATCGGCGGTAAACAGTTTCTCGAAGCGGCGCTTCTGAATCGCGAAGCCACCCGCTACGACCCGAACGCGCCCGATGCCTGGACGAACCTCGGCTGGTCGCTGGCGCAGATCGGTCTCGATGATGCCGCGGAGGCCGCGTTCCGGCGCGCCGTCGCGTTGCGGCCGGACGACGAGCACGGGCGCAACAATCTGGAATGGCTGCTGGAGAAGCGCGCCCACCGCGGTCAGTGAAAGTCGTGGCTGGCAATGTCGCCGATTCCATCCAGCGGCCAGAACTTCTCAGCGCGCACGGAGCACTGCCCGTCTTCGTTCTGGAGCACGCCTTCAACGATTAAGCCTGGCGATCCGACGATGAGCGCGCGGTGATCGCGGAAGAGATCGGGCTTGACGATGGCTTGTGAGATTCCAGTCTCATCTTCGAGCGTCAGGAAAACGAATCCCTTCGCTGTTCCCGGGCGCTGACGGACGATCACCGCGCCGGCGGTGGCGACCCGTCGTCCGTTGGTCAGCTTCGTCAGTTGTTTCGCGGTGAAGACGCCGTCGCGCTCCAGTTGAGAGCGAAAGTGCGAGAGGAGGTGAGGACCGGCCGTCAGGTCCATCGCAGCGTAGTCGGCGAGGGTCTCTTCGCCGGACGACATCTCCTCCAGCGGTGATGCGGTTGTTGATTGCGTCGTTTTCTCAAACAGCTCACCGGCCGTCTTCGCTGCTTGTGCAGCCTGCCAGAGCGCAGCGCGTCGTTTGAGGCCGAGGGAGCCGAGCGCGCCGGCGAAGGCGAGTTTAGTGAGTTGATCGTCGCGCAGCATCGCCCGCCGCGCGAGGTCGTCGGCATCACGAAACGGTGCCGCCGCTTCGATCGATCGCGCTGCGGTCTCCCGCAATCCCTTCACGAACTTCATGCCGAGGCGGACGGCGCCGCGCTCCCACCGGCAATGCCAGCCGGAGTGATTCACATCGATCGGCAGCACGGTGACGTCGTGCCGTTCCGCATCCTTGATCAGCGTGGCGGGATGATAGAAGCCCATCGGCCAGGCGTTCATCAGCGCGATGTAAAACGCGGCAGGATGATGCGCCTTCAGGTAGGCGCTGGCGTAGGCGATGAGCGCGAAGCTGGCCGCGTGCGATTCGGGGAATCCGTACAACGCGAACGACGTGATCGATTTCACGATCTGATCCTGCGCCGGAAGATCGATGCCGTTCTTCGTCATCCCCGAGCGCAACCGTTTCTCGATCTCTCCCATCCGCTCCATCGATCGCTTGAAGCCCATGGCCCGGCGCAACTCCTCAGCCTCGCCGCCGGTGAAGTCGGCGGCCACCATGGCGATGCGGAGAAGTTGCTCCTGAAATAGCGGTACGCCGAGCGTCCGCCGCAGGATCGGCTCGAGGCAGGGATGCGGATATTCGAGCGGCGCTTTGCCCTGCCTGCGATCGAAGAACGGCTTGACCATGCCGCCGACGATCGGTCCCGGACGGATGATGGCCACCTGCACGACGATGTCGTAAAACTTCGCCGGCGCATTGCGCGGCAGTGACGCCATCTGCGCGCGGCTCTCTACCTGGAACATGCCGACCGTGTCCGCTTCGTTGAGCATCTTGTAGACGCGCTTGTCGTCCTGCGGCAGATGCGCGAGGTCGACGTCGATGCCTTCGTTCGTGCGGATGAGCGGGATCATTTCTTCGATCGCTGCGAGCATGCCGAGGCCGAGGAGATCGACTTTGATGAGGCCGAGGTCGGCGCAGTCGTCTTTGTCCCACTGAATGACGACACGGCCGGGCATTGCTGCCGGCTCGAGCGGCACGACTTCATCGAGCCGGCCGCGCGCCATGACCATGCCGCCGGAATGCTGCCCGAGGTGACGCGGCAGATTCTGAATCTGCATCTGCAGGCGCATGAAGTGCTGCACGCGCAGATCGGTCGGATCGAAGCCTGCTCCCGCCAGCTCTTGGGGCATCGACTCCACACGCTCGCGGATTTCGCCAAAGTTCCAGGTGCCGAGGGTCTTGGAGAGTTTGTCGGCCTGCTCCAGCGAAAAGCCGAGCGCTTTGCCGACTTCGCGCGCCGAGGAGCGGTCGCGGTAGGTGATGACGTTCGCGGTCATCGCCGAGCCATACACGCCGTACGTTTTGTAGACGTGCTGGATGACGCGCTCGCGCTGGTCGCCGGAGGGCAGATCGAGATCGATATCCGGCCACTCGCCGCGCTCCTCGGACAAGAAACGCTCGAACAGCAGCTCCATCGACACCGGATCGACGGCGGTGATGCCGAGCGCATAACAGACCGCGCTGTTCGCCGCCGAGCCGCGCCCTTGCACGAGGATTTTCTCGCGCTGGCAGAACTGGACGATGTCCCAGACGATGAGGAAGTAGCCGGCCAGGTCGAGCTTCTCGATCGTGGCCAGTTCCTTTTCGATCTGCGCCTGCGCTTTGGCGGTGAGCGGGCGGAAGCGCGTGGTGGCGCCGTTCCAGGCGATCTTGCGCAGAAACGACATGGCCGACTCGCCGTCGGGCAGCGGGTATTCGGGAAACTGATAGCCGAGGTTTGCGAGCGTGAAGTCGAGCGTATTGGCGAGTTTCCACGCGCCATCGACCGCCTCGGGGAGATCAGCGAAGAGCGCCGCCATCTCATCCGCTCCTTTGATGTAGCGCTCCCGATTCACGCCGAGCAGGCGTCCGGCGCTGTCGACGTGACGCCCTTCGCGGATGCACGTGAGGACGTCATGCAGTTCCTTCTCCTCGGCGCGCGCATAGCGAACGCCATTGGTAGCGATGAGCGGAAGATGAAAACGCCGGGCAAGGTCGACGAGCGCGATGTTGCGATGCTCTTCATCGCGGCGATGGTGCCGCTGCAGCTCGATGTGCGTGCGGTCTTTGAAGATGCCACTGATCTTGTGCAGTACGGTTTCCGCTTCGTTGATACCGTCCTTCGCCAGCGCGTGCGCAAGCGGCCCCTCATCGCCGCCCGTGATGCAGTGCAGCCCCTCGGCGTGTTTGGCGATGAGGTCCCACGTAAATCGCGCCTGCGCCTTCGGCCGGTCGAGCGCGCCCGCAGTGAGAAGCTTGCAGAGATTACGGTAACCCGTATGACTTTCGACGAGAAGCGTAAGCCGCGTTTCGCGCGCATTCGAGCGCGCCGCGTCCATGCGCGTGAGGGTCAGACCTTTGTTTGTCGAGCCCCTGTTCGAGCCATGGTCGAGAACGATTTCCGCCCCGACGATGGCGCGTACTCCCGCTTTCTTCGCCGCACCATAAAAACGCGGTGCGCCATAGACACCGTTTGTGTCGATGAGCGCCATGGCGGGAATGTCCTTTTGCGCCGCGTTATGAATGAGGTCTTCCGGCAAACTGGCTCCGTCAAGAAAAGAAAACGCACTTGCCGATCTCAGTTCTGCATACGGCCGCGCTTTTGGTTTCACGACCGGCCACGACCGTTTGCGTGCGCTCTCCTTACGCGCGCCGGCAGCGATGATGAAACGCTTTGGATCCGCAGATGACGCAGATAGACGCAGATGGGGGTTGCCTTGATCTGCGTTTTTCTGCGTCATCTGCGGATCAACTCGTCTCTACATCTCGTACCGCGCATCAACAAACCAATCCTCAGCGCCGCGAAACACTCGATACACCCCGCCGCGCTCCAGCTCGATGTCCCAGTACTCGCGGACGTCGGGGCGGTTGCTCCACCAGCCTTCTTCCACGCGCCAGGGGCCGGAGCAGATGCGCACGGTGCCGGAGATATCGATCGTGGCGCCGACTTCGACGCGGGGTTTTGATGACGGCGATAGAGGAGCGGCAGGCAGGGGCTGCGACCGGATCGAGGCGATCTGGATTTCTTTGTCCGGCGTTTCGCGCGTGGTCACTTCGATCGCGATCGGCGGACGAAACGTGCGCACCGCGAGCAGCCCACGCGCGCGTGCCGGTGTGCGGCGCACGTCCGGCGGCGGGGGAGGATCGAAGTCGCTGATGGCGTAGCGCTCCGGGAGATGGCCATCGACCGTCATCGGCATTCCCACGCGGCCATCGCCGAGGAGGGCGACGAGTTTGGCGATCGTCGTGGCGAGCTTTTCCGGCGACATCGCGGTCGGGCCGAATAGCGAGAGCTGCGCGCGGCGAGGCCGGTCGGGATGGGCGACGAAGGAGAAGCCGACCACCGGCGCGCCAGGCGGGGTCTTCTCCAGCTCCAGGCGCATCAGCGTCAGCATCGTTTTCACGTCGCGCGTCGGCGCGGGGAGGTCGATGCCGCGCGCGTCGTAGCCGTCGGGGTCGAGCGTCAGCGTGAATTCGAGGCGCTTGCAGGCGAAGCCCTGGATCTCCATCCGCTTCGAAAGGCGGTCGAGCGCGGCGTTGGCGATGAAGAGAAACGGCTCGAGGGCGACGAGCGGCCACTCCAACTCCATCCCTTCGCGGAACTCGGGCGGAAACGCGCGCGGCATGAGGGGCCGCGGGTCGATGCCGCGCGCGGCCCAGTGAAGCTCGCGGCCGACTTCGCCGAGGCGGCTGGCGATCTCGCTTTCGGGGAGGCGGGCCAGATCGCCGATCGACGAAAGGCCGAAGCGCTGCAGCATCGCCGCCGCTTCGAGCTCCGGCGAAAGCCGCGTGAGCGGAAGAGGCGCGAGGAACGTGCTCTCCTCCCCGGGCGCTACGACGTTCGGCGATTTGGGCAACTCCGCCGCCACGCGCGCCGCGAGTTTGCTCGCCGCGATGCCGACGCGCGCCGGAAGCGAGATGGCCTCGCACGCACGGATGGCCGCGCGCGCGAGGCGGTATTCGGGAGAACGTAGGTCGGACTGACGTAGGTCGGACTCTCCAGTCCGACTGCTCGAGATGTCGGACTGGAGAGTGCCGATGTCGGACTGGAGAGTCCGACCTACGTCAGTCCGACCTACGTTCCCGTCATCAAAATGCCGCTCCATCCCCGTGATGTCGAGAAAGACGATGCCTTCACCGGCATCTTCGACGCGCGGCGAGAAGGACTCAGCGACTTCGAGGAGTGCCTCCTGCGCCGTGCGCTCGCATTCGGCGTCGCGTCCGCGCGCGATCAGCTTCGGCAGGAGCGAGCGTGCCTGCGTCAGTGAGAGTCCGGGATGGATGCCTTTTTTTCGCGCGCGCCGCGTCGCTGCGACGATGTGCGCGTTGTTGCCGTTGCCTTCGACGATGCCGACGGCTTCGTTGAGAAGATCGGGCTCGCTGCGCAGACGCGCTGCCAGAACGAACATCGGGACGTAGAAACAGGCCAGACGGGTCATGAAGCCTTGCGGGTATCGACTGGTGGCTGTTGGACTTCGGCGGTCGGGACGGCCGCACTTCCCACCTTCGACTCGCGGATCCCGCGAATCGCCTCCTCACACCGAAAAAAAACCGTGGTGCTTTGCCCCGGACGCAAGCGCCGGTGCTTCTCCAGTTTCAACCGCGTTTCGATTCCGGCCAGAACGCGTGGCGCGTTGCCGCGCCCGAGCCATCGCGCGTGCGGCGCATACGCGAGCACCATCGCCTCGGACGTCGTGCCGGTGAGCGCGTAGGGGGCGGAGACGAGGATCGTCGCGCCGTGCGATTCGGCCACGCGCGCCAGGCGGACCCAGGCGGCGTCGGGCACGCGCCGGCCGGGCGGGCGATGCGTCCCACTATCAATGATTACGAGTTGAAAGCCGGTGGCGCCGAGCATCTCCGCCGCCGTCACCATCTGTTTCATCGTGCGCGGACGGGCCCAGAGAAGCCGGCGCAGATCGACGCCTGCCGCTTCCGCGAGTTGCGGATCGAAGCAGTCGCCGGCATCGATGAGCGCCGCCGCCTCGCCGATACTCGTCGCTGCCGCAAGCGTGGCGATGACGATCGAGAAGCGCGTTCCCCGTCCGGCGATCTCGGTCATCTTGCCGCGCGACAAACCGCCGCCGAGGAGCGCATCGAGCGGAGCGATGGTGGTGGGGAGGATCTCTTCGCGCCGCTGGCGGGCGAGAGATCGCACCAGCTCCGAGCCGCTGCTCAGCTTCGACGCGATCGATGCCTCGAGACTCGCCCGCAGATTGCGGATGGCGTCATGTTCGCCAGGCGGGATGGGGGGCGGGTCGGGGAGGGGGCGGAGGGCCGACTCCACCACTCGTGGAGTGCTTGCCGGGGCTGGGCTCGATACCTGGAGGAGCTGGAACTGCGAGTCGAGATTACGAGCGTGTACGGCCATGGGGAAGTCGCAGGGATAACTTAGGCGGTAATTGGGCGTAAGTCAATGAACGGTTCCTTTATACTTTTGTCCACCTA
>JAXDGW010000100.1:0-10216 GCA_034664845.1 Thermoanaerobaculia bacterium
GGAAGAATGTCGCCTTACCGGCCTTCGGGAACCATTCGTTAAAGAGCTCGGCTGCGAAGGCGTTGGGCAAAAGACGAGGTGGTGTGGTGCCAGCGCCACGGTCTCCCCCACGTGGTCGCACTATGTTCCAGAGGCAATCTCGGAACAGATCTCTTCCGTCCTGACCTGTCACTTGTTTCTCTCCCTTCGAAGATAGGAGTGACGCAGAGACAGGTTTCCCTACCGGGTCGATGTTTTCGGACGATGGCAGTATCTGGCTCACCGAACGCAGTGGTTGTCGAGATTCGGCCGTGAGCATTTTGGTGCTATCCTTACTGCTGGCCTAGAGTAAGGAGACCTCATGGACGTTCCCGCAACCGTGACTTCCAAAGGACAAATCACTCTTCCGAAGTCCGTGCGCGAGGCCCTCGATCTGAAGGAAGGGGACCGCGTGCTGTTTCGGCTTCACAAAGGACGAGCCGTGCTTGCAAAGGTCGAAGACTTCCTTGATCTGGCAGGAAGCGTAAGCGTCTCGCCTGAGAAGAAGGGGGCGACCTGGCCGGCAATCAAAGCCAGCACGTGGCACCGCCGTGCCGCGACTCGCAAGTGAGAGCTCTCCTCGATACGAACATCCTGATTCGCCACCTCACCGGCGATCCGCCGTCGCAGGCGACGCGTGCCACCGCATTTCTTCGCGGTTCGCACGAGCTCATCCTGATGGATCTCGTGCTCGCGGAAATGGTGTACGTCCTCGAGTCCTTCTACGAAGTCCCGCGCACGGAGATCGCGGGGATGGCGAGGGCACTGCTGGCCCTTCCTTCCATCGTGACCGGCGATCACGACCTGCTCCTGCGTGCCGTGGAGATCTATGAGGTCATTCGTCTCGACTTCGCCGAGGCGTATCTGGTTGCGCTGGCGGAGTTGTCCGATGTAAAGCGCGTGGTCTCATTCGATCGGCAGATCGATCGCGTGAAGAGCGTTGAGCGCGTCGAGCCGTAGTAGACGTTTATCGATCAGACGGCACGCCCCGCTCGCGTCACATCCGGCGCGTTACGACGATCCCGAGCGAGGCCAAGAGCAGAGCCAGCATGGTGAGAGCGCGCCGATCGAGTGCAGGGATTGCGGGACTGGAGTTGACGGCGGTTGCGTCGGTGGCGGCGTCGTTTGCGGTGTTGACCTCGCCACCGCCGGCGACAGTCGCGGTGTTCGTGACGGTTCCGGCGCTGGCGGCAGAGACGTTGACCGTGAGCGTGATGGGCGGGTAGCTCGATCCGTTCGCGAGTGTGTCGTTGCGCGTGCAGGTGAGGGTTACGAGCGGGCAGGTCCATCCGCTTCCGCTGATCGCAGTCCCGACCAGTCCGGCAGGGAGGGTGTCCGTCACGGTCACCGTTCCGGATGAAGCTCCGTCGCCGGCGTTGCTCGCGGTGATCGTGTAGGTCGCGCCGGTCTGTCCCTGCAGGAAGTTCCCGGTGTGGGTCTTGGCGATTGTCATGTCGGCGATGGCAGCAATTTTCGCCACGAAGGCGTCACCACCGCCGCCATTGGTGGCTCCGCCATTGCTGGCCTGTATTGGATTCACAGTGGGGAAGTCGAAGGAAGCCGTGAAGCCGGTGATGTAGGCGTTCCCTGAAGTGTCGGTCCCAATGCCGAAACCGGTCTCGTCGTCGCTGCCGCCGAGGTAGGTCGAGTAGAGCAGCGCCGAGCCTGAGGCGTTCAGCTTCGACACGAAGACATCGGAGAGGCCGCCATTGCTGGGCTGCAATGGATTCACGATGGGAAAATTGCTGGAGCGTGTGACGCCAGTAATGTCAGCGTTGCCCGAAGCGTCGATCGCGATGCCGTGAGAGAAATCACTGCCGCTGCCTCCGAGGTACGTCGAATAGAGCAGCGCCGAGCCGGAGGCGTTCAGCTTCGACACGAAGGCGTCGGAGGAGCCGCCACCCTGGCTGGCCTGGGCTGCATTCACAGTAGGAAAATTACTGGAGACTGTGGCGCCAGTGATGTAGGCGTTCCCCGAGGCGTCGCACACGATGCCGGTACTGACGTCGCTGCTGCTGCCTCCGAGATAGGTCGAGTAGAGCAGCGCCGAGCCGGAGGCGTTCAGCTTCGTCACGAAGGCGTCGTTGAGGCCGCCATTGCTCGCTTGCAGCGGATTCGCTGTCGGAAAATTGTTGGAGTTTGTGGGGCCAGTGACGTAGGCGTTTTCCGAAGCGTCGGCGGCGATACCGGCGCCCCCCTCGAGGGCGCTGCCGCCGAGGTAGGTCGAGTAGAGAAGTGCCGAGCCCGAGGCGTTCAGCTTCGACACGAAGGCGTCCTCGCTGCCGCCGCCATAGCTGGGCTGTAATGCATTGACAGTCGGAAAATTGCTGGAGCTTGTGTTGCCGGTGATGTACGCGTTCCCCGACGCGACCACCGCGATGCCAGACCCTACATCGGCGCCGCTGCCGCCGAGGTAGGTCGAGTAGAGGAGCGCCGAGCCGGTGGCATTCAGCTTCGTCACGAAGGCGTCGTTGCTGCCGCCAATGCTCGCTTGCAGCGGATTCACAGTCGGAAAATTGCTGGAGTTTGTGACGCCAGCGATGTAGGCGTTTCCCGAAGCGTCGACCGCGATGCCCTGAGCGACATCGAAGTTGCTGCCGCCGAGGTACGTCGAGTAGAGAAGCGCCGAGCCGGTGGCGTTCAGCTTCGTCACGAAGGCGTCGGAGGCGCCGCCATTGTCTGGCTGCAGCGGATTCACAGTCGGAAAATTGCTGGAGCTGGTGAAGCCAGTGACGTAGGCGTTTCCAGAAGCGTCGACCGCGATGCCTTGACCTTGGTCGTCGCCGCTGCCGCCGAGGTAGGTCGAGTAGACGAGCACGGGATCGATCACCAGTGGGAGGGACGTGTCGTACGCAGCGAGGTCGACGCCGAACTCTCGCGCGCTCAAACGCCGGTACGCCGCGCGCACCTGGTGACGCCTGCCGCCGCTCTCCTGGTAGACGACCGGCAGCCGCTGCCGCAGCTCGTCACCATGGATGTGCAGCACGAGGTCGCCGGAGGCGTCGATGCCGATCCGATCGGCACCTGAATAGTGCAGCCGGATCTGACTCGGGTCGGATCCCGGCCTGACTACAAAGTCGTACTCGAGCTGCTGCTGGTTCCCGTAATAGACGACGTCGATGCCGTGATAGACCTCGGTCAGCCGCACTCTTGCGTACGTCGCGACGTTGGTCCGCCACTTCGACGGATCGTTCCCGATGAAGTAGTTGCTCTTCCCCGGCAGAAGCTCCTCGCCGCTCACTGACGGCTGTTTGTTCGCGCCGCTGAGTTGCATGCGGATGACGGCAGGAGGATCTCCGAGGGCTGCGATTTTTTCAGACGTAAGCCGATTCCCGCGCGCTACCCCCGCTGCGGACTCCAATGGCGCCGCGGCAAGCCGCTCTTGCGTACGCTTGTGCAGCACGGCCACCGTTTCATCGTTCGTGATGAACAGCCCGTATCCGGCCCCGCGTGCCATGAAGCGAACCCGCGTGTCCGTCTGTCCGGCGTTCGCCTCGAAGTACATCGGGACGCGGCCGTAGGCGTTCTGAAGTTGTGGCCTGACTGGTGCCACGGCGCCGGGCGCGTGCGGTATGTCTGCCGTTCGAATTTGCGAGAGCGCTGCCGGCGCGAAAACAGTGGCGAGTATTAGACAGACAGATGCGAGCTGGAGGGCCATCACTATTTTGAGATCACCATTCCGCAATGGTGGCTGTAGAGGGAGGATCGTAGTTAAAACAGGCGGCGTTGCTCGAAATCGTGCTCTGCTCTCGTAAATGCTATCCCCCACGCGGTTCCGATACAGCATGACAGGTGCCATGCACCAATAGTCCGGTCTTAGTAATCGAGCCTCTCCAACGGCGGGTCGTAATCGAACGATCCCAGCAGCAGCCAGCGTCGGGCGGATTGCTCGCGTCCCGGGCGTGCCAACAGTGGCGTCGTGTAGTGCCAGAAGGGGAGGCGGTAGATGGCAACGGCGCCGGAGCGGGAGACGTCGTGCGAGACGGATAAGAACCGGCGTTCCTCGTAAATGAGCAGTTGTTGGGAGACGTCGTCGTTCGAGAACATGATGTGGAGATCGATGAACCCATTGCATGTATTGGGCTCCTCGGGGTGATGATCATTGTGCGGGCCGCTGTAGTCACCGCTTCCGTAGCAGATGACCTGGCGGCCCCATCCCTTTGTGCAGAGAGGCGAGTGAGTTACTGCCTGCGCGACCTGCCGGAAGCTTCGGGAATTCATCATTGCGGAGAGGCCGATCTCGTTTGCAGCGTCCATTGCTTTTGATTTGCGCGAATTGAGGATGGCGGTTCGCGTGCGCAGCGTCTTCGGCAGGCGCTCCGTGTAATTCTCTTTCATCCCTGTCAGCTCTTCCCGAGGAATTGGCGTTTCCATGCGGCGGAGGACCGGATACATGACGCGATCGAGCAGGCGGATGCATTCCTTTGCAAGCTTTGGCTCAATCGCGTTCTCGAAGAAGAGGATCGGCGCGTGGCGGCGTGCGATCGCGGCTTCCAGTTGCGGTGGATCGTCGAGCTCCCGTTTCGCGCGGCGGGTCAGCAGCTCTTCGAACTCGGCAGGAAAGCTTTCCATAGGTGAGCGGGGATTGTACGCCCGCGCTTGGCCGGCTCTTGGGTTTGACGCGTGAAACGGTTTCCTCTCGGGTGTATAACGAGCCTTTCGTAACCAACAAAGGAAAGATCCATGGCCATCAAGACGGAGTCAACGTCGTTCACAAAAGACATCCAGGGCCGTTACCTCTGCAACACCTACGGCGAGGCGACCGCTGGCGGGCCGGTCGACATCGTCGTGATCGGCGGCGGCACGTTCGGTGCGGCGATCGCCGAGCACGTCTGGTACCGGCAGAAACGGGCCGGTGGTGGCGTGCGGACGATCGTTCTCGACGCGGGGCCGTTCACGCTTCCGGAGCACGTGCAGAACACCGGCATCCTCGGTCTCTTCGATCCAGCCGACTCCGTCATCCTCAATGAGAACGCCTCGCAGCCGGAGCCCGCGCGCAACGAGGTTTGGGGCGTGCCGTGGAAGTCGGCGACGCCGTTCAAAGGCCTCGCGTACTGCATCGGAGGCCGGTCGCTCTATTGGGGCGGGTGGTCGCCGCGGCTGCTCGATGCGGAGGTTTCCACGTGGCCGCCGCAAGTCGTCGCCGATTTGAATGCGCTCTACTTCGACGAGAGCACGAAGCAGATCGGTGTCGATGACACCAATGACTTCATTTTCGGCGAGCTGCAAAACGCGCTGCGCCGTCAGTTGTTCGACAACCTCGGGACCGTCGCCGCAGCCATCCCGTTGGCCGATCTGCCGCCGTCGCCGTTGCTGCGGCCGGGCGCCGATCCCGCGCAACTTCTGGGCCTCACATCGACTGCCGGCCTCTCGCCGGACGATCTCCTCAACCTCTTGAAGCTCGAAGCGCCGCTGGCCGTTCAGGCGCGGGCACCGCACGCCGGTTTCTTTCCCTTCAACAAGTTCAGCACCGTGCCGTTGCTGATGAAAGCAGCGCGCACCGCGTACGCTGACAATGCGGACGACGCGAGGAAAGAATTCATGGTCGTGCCGAACACGCACGTGCTCACATTGCGCACCGTGCGCAACGGCGACACGTGGCGCATCACGCGCGTCGAGACGAGCCAGGGACCGATCGACCTCGCGCCGGGTGGCGTGGCCATCATCGCCCTCGGCACGATCGAGAGCGCGCGGCTGGCGCTGGTCACCTTCGACGGAAGCGGGATCCCAACTTCGTCTCGGATGGGCAAGAACCTCATGGCCCACCTCCGCTCCAATCTGACCTTCCGCATCCCGCGAACTGCCATCCCAGGCCTTTCCGCGGCCGTGCAGGAGTTGCAGTCGGCCGCGCTTTTCGTCAAAGGCCGCGCGATGAAGGGGAGCACGCTACTTGGACATTTTCATCTGCAGATCACCGCCAGCGGCGGCGCCAGCACCGTCGGATCCGAAGACGAGTTGTTCCGCAAAATCCCCGACGTCGATTTCTACGACGCGCTGCGAAGCTCGACCGATACTCACGTCGCCATCGCCATACGCGGAATCGGTCAGATGTCGCCGGACGATCTTGCCAACCCTGATCCGAACCACAGCAACGTATCGCTCGATCCGGCTTTGATCGACGAGTACGGCGTCCGCCGCGCACGCGTGACGATGGCCAAGTCGCAGACAGACACCGACCTCGGCGACGCGATGGAAGCTGCGATGGTGAAGGTGGCGCAGTTGCTCGGTGCGCCGGCGACGGTGAAGCCGGTACCGGACGGCTTGGGGACCACGCACCACGAGACCGGCACACTGGCGATGGGCAACGATCCCGCGGCCAGCGTCACGGACGGCGACGGCCGCTTTCATCACACCGAGAACCTCTACGCCATGGGACCAGCGCTCTTTCCGACGATCGGCTCGCCGAATCCGATGCTGACCGGCATCGCCCTTGCCCGGCGTACAGGCGATCACATCATCAACCCGCCGCCATTCATCGCGGCGAGCGGATTCCAATCGCTGCTCGACACGCTTACCGATTGGAAGATGTCGACGATCCGCAATCAGCCGGGCCGCGACAATCCGGGCTCGTTCGTCATGCGCCGCGGCTTTCTCGAAGCGCGTCCCGGCACGGATCTCGGTCTCTTCTGGTACACGAAGCCGGCGCCGCCGCGGTTCGTGTTGCGCTTCGACTGGATGATGACCGCGCCCGACGATAACTCCGGCGTCTTTCTGCTGTTTCCTGATCCCGAGGGGAAGGGTTACGACAATAGCGCGTACGTTGGAGTTGATTTCGGATTCGAAGTGCAGATCGACGAGCAGGCGCGTCCGGACGGATCGCCGATTCATCGCACCGGTGCCATCTACTCGTTCCAGGGTCCGGACCTGCCGCGGCTCAATGTGCGCCCGGTGGGGGAGTGGAACGCCTGCGAGATCACGGCAGGCGGCCCGGACATCACCGTGTCGCTGAACGGACAGATCGCGAATCAGTTCCATTTCGCGGGCGATCCACAATCGCCAACGCGCGGCCAGGGATCGTTCATTGGCTTGCAAACGCACACGGGAAGAGTGCGGTTCAGAAATCTGCAATGGAAGGCGGTATAGGGGCGGTCGCCATCCGCCGTTCGCATCCCAGCAATCTTCTGCAACCTTGGCCGGCAGGCACCTCGATCCTCGTCGTGCCTCCCGTACAATCGCACCGTGCCCGCACAGATCGTCTTCCTCACGCTCTACCTCGGGTTGCTCAGCGGCCGCCAGCCGGTGGATGTGCAGGTGGGACCGGATGTGAAGTCGGTCCAGTTCCTCGTCGACGGACGTGTGCGGGCTGCATTGAAGGCGCCTCCCTGGAGTGCCACGATCGACTTTGGGTCCTCGTTCGATCCGGTCGATCTCGTGGCCATCGCGTACGACCGCGACGGCGATGAGATCGGCAGAATCTCGCAGCTCATCAACCTTCCGCGACCGTCGGCTGAGATCATTCTCAACGTGCGAAACGACGCGAAAGGAGCGCCTGTCTCGGCGGAACTGCAATGGGAGCACGTCTATGCAGCGAAGCCGTCGCTCGCCACGGTCGCCGTCGATGGCAAGAACCTGAAGGTTGACTCCGGACTGCGCGCGATGCTTCCGAAGCTGGACATCGAGCATCCGCACGTGATCTCCGCGGAGATGCGTTTCACGGACGGAACGCTGGCACGGCGGGAGTTGGTGATTGCGGGCGGAGCGGTGAGCGATTCGATTAGCACCGAGTTGACGCCGGTGGTGGTCACAGGAAAGCTGCCCGCGAAGAACCCGAAGCTCGATGGATGCCTCTCGGCGAACGGCGTCCCGTTGCGCGCCAGAGCCGTCGAAACGCCGGAAGCCCAGGTGTGGTTCATCCGCGAGCCGGACGCAAACGAAGTGACCGCCGCGATCGATCCCGATCATTACCTCACGCGCTCCTGGCGTGAGGTGCAGAAGGTGCGCCGAGGAAGGTTGCCCCTCGATCAGGGAACGACGATGCGTTTCACGTGGCCGATCGTGCGGCGCATGGAAATCCCCGGGCACGTCTCCTCGAATATTTTCGATACCTCCCTGAAACTCACACCGCAGGACCTTGGAATGGTTGGATTGCTGACGATCAGTTTCGACGAAGTCGCCGCGCAAAACCCGCTGCGGCCGGTCGAGCCGGGAGCGCAGCGCCGCTTTGCCGATGCCGTGGCCGTGGCGGGCCTCGCCGGCATCACCGGCGGCCACCGCCGTGCCATCGTGCTCGTCGTCGATTGCAACTTCGCTCTGAAGCACGACCGCAGCTCGGCGCGCCCGGAAGCGGTGCGGCAATATCTGGAGTCGGTCGGCGTGCCGCTGTTCGTCTGGTCGGTCAGCGGTCCGCGCCCCGACCTCGAGCCGGAGTGGGGAGCCATCGACGACATCTCCGATCCGCGGCAGTTTCAGGCGTCAGTGCAGCGCCTCCGCGACTCTCTGGCCTCGCAACACGTCGTCTGGATCCCGAGCGATCCGCTCACCGCCCTGCACGTCGAGGTCGAGCCTCGATGCGGTGTGAGGCCGCTCGCCCGCCTGCGGCACTGAGCGGGATCGCAACAGCTTTCGGTTTCGCAGCAGGTGTAAAAAACTGATCACACAGAGACACTGAGGTCATCGCGTGATCTCTCTGCTCTCTGCGTCTCTGTGGTCAAACGCTTTTCGGGATTGAAACGAGCGGCAATAGGACTGCGTACAATCGCCATCGTGCCCGCGCAGATCGTCTTCCTAACGCTGTACCTCGGGCTGATGGCAGGACGCCAGACGATCGAGGTGCAGGTGAGCCCGGAGGTGAAGTCTGTCCGGTTCCTCATTGACGGCCGCGATGCCGCAGTGATCGAGGCCGCTCCGTGGAGTGCCAACGTCAACTTTGGCCCGCCTTTCGAGCCGCACGAACTGGTCGCGGTTGCCTACGACCGCGATGGCGACGAGACCGGCCGGACATCGCAGATCATCAACCTGCCGCGCCCACCTGCGGAGCTGACGATCGGACTCGAGACCGTGGAGAGCGACGAACAGAAGGTGCCGGTCGCCGCCGCGCTTCGATGGGAGCACGTCTTTGCCGCGAAGCCATCAGACGCCACGATCCGAATCGATGGGCAGAAGATCCGCGTCGATGCGGCGTTTCGCGCGCGCCTTCCGCGGCTCGACGCGGCGCATCCTCACGTGATCGCGGCCGAGATGCGTTTCGATGACGGATTCGTCGCGCGGCGCGAGCTGGTCATCGCAGGCGGAGCGGTGGCCGACTCTGTCAGCACCGAGCTGACTCCGGTGGCGTTCAGCGGCAAGCCGCCGGAAAAGTTCGATGGATGCCTGACGTCGAATGGCGGTCCTGTGGAAACGAGAGAGGTCGAAACTCCGGAGGCGGATGTGTTCATCGTGCGCGAGCCGGACCTCACCGAAGTGCGGACCGTGCTCGATCCCAGACGGATTACCGCCCTCGGCTCGCAGAACTCGCTGCTGACGAGGCATTGGGCGTCTCTCGATCCCGGCACGACCATGCGCTACGTCTGGCCCGTCGCGCAACTCGTCGCGGAGTCGGGACACATCCCGTCGAGTATCTTCGAGATGTCCGTAGTCATCTCGTCGAGCGACGCCGGAATGCTCACGTTTCTGACGAACAGCTACGACTCGGCAAACAGGGTCGTTCGCCGCTCCGTGCGCGATCCGAAGAACAATCCGCGCCGCTTCGCCGATGCAGTCGCAGTCGCCGGAGTGAATGCCATCACCGGCGCGCACCGCCGCGCGGTGGTGCTGTTGCTCAGTCGAACGCCCGACGCGAGTGGAGCCCAACCGGCAGGCGTACGGCACTACCTCAGCACCGTCGGAGTGCCGCTATTCGTCTGGTCGCTGACCGGTCCGCGCCCCGACCTCAGCACTTCATGGGGCGAGGTCGATGACATCTCCACTGCACCGCGGTTTCAGGCCGCGGTGCAACGGCTCCGCGCGTCGCTGGCCTCGCAACACATCGTCTGGATCGCCAGCGACCCGATCAAGGCGTTGCGCGTCGACGCCGATCCACGTTGTGGCATCACACCGCTCGCCCGCCTCGGCCACTGAGCTACCAGATTCGAAAAAACGTCGCGTGGCGCAAGGCTGTCATTCAAACTGTCATCCTGAGCCGCCGAAGGACACGAAGTGCCGGAGGACGGTCGAAGGACCCCCCGATTCGTGCCGGTGGTTGGGAAAAAAACGATCGCAC
>JAXDGW010000101.1:0-20066 GCA_034664845.1 Thermoanaerobaculia bacterium
AAAGTCGCGGAGCTCGAGAAGGCGTGGAAAGACTCCATGGCCGCCGCCGACAAGTACGTCGTCGCGAACGAGTTCAGCAAGATCGTCGACCGCGCCGGCGCCGTTGGCGTCAACGCGTTCACCAACGACGACGAGACGACGTACTTCTACTCGATGCCGTCGAACCGCGTGGAGCTCTGGGCCTACCTCGACTCCGAGCGATTCCTTCACCCGGTCTTCCGCGAGTTCTACAAAGAGCGCGATGTCGTTCATGAAGAGCGGCGCATGCGCACCGAGAGCAGCCCGATCGGACGTCTGATCGAGCAGGCGCTGGCCACTGCGTTCACCGCGCACCCATACGGACAGCCGGTGGTCGGATGGCCGTCGGATCTGGAGAGCTTCTCTGCAACCGACGCCGCCGCGTTCTACAAAAAGTATTACGTCCCGGCCAACATGGTCGTGGCTGTCGTCGGCGACGTGAAAGCGTCGGAAGTGATGCCGATCATGGAGAAGTACTTCGGCCGTCTGGCGAAGAGCCCGAAGCCCGATCCGCTTCGTACCGTCGAGCCGAAACAGACCACCGAGCGAACGGTCATCCTGCGCGAGCAGTCGCAGCCGGTCTACTTCGAGGCCTATCACCGTCCGGCAGCAACCGATCCCGATGCAGCGACGTTCGACGCCATCGAGATGCTGCTTTCCGAGGGGCGCACGTCGCGGCTCTATCGCTCGCTCGTCCGCGACAAGAAACTGGCCACCGTGGCCGCCGGATTCAACGGCTTCCCCGGCCAGAAGTATCCGAACCTTTTCGCCTTCTTCGGCATCCCCACCGCCGGCCACGCTGCCAGCGATCTGGCCGAGCCCATTCACTCCGAGATCGAGCGCCTCAAGACCGACGACGTGAGCGCCGATGATCTGCAGTCGATCAAGACGCGGGCAAAAGCCGGCCTGCTGCGGCAGCTCGACAGCAATTCCGGCCTGGCCATTCAGCTCGCCACCTACCAGACGGTTTTCGGCGACTGGCGTGAGTTGTTCAAAGAGGTAGACAAGATCGACAAGGTGACGGCGTCCGACATCAAGCGCGTCGCCAACGCCACGTTCGTGCCGTCCAACCGCACCACGGCCATGCTGGAGTCGGTGAAGAAGGCCACGCCGGCGGCGCCGAAGGGAGACACGAAATGAAATCGCTTCGCATTCATGCGATCGCGGCCGCGACAGCGCTCTTGACGCTGCCGGCCATCGCACAAGTTTCGGATTACCACGACATCAAGACGCCGGCCCTGCATTCGATCCAGCAGCCGCAGCCGAAGCGCATCCAACTCGCAAATGGGATGGTGATTTTCCTGATGGAAGATCACGAGTTGCCCCTGATCCGCGGCAGCGCACGAATCCGCGGAGGCGGGCGTGACATCGCCGCCGAAAAGACGGGGCTTGCCGGCATCTACGGTGGAGCGTGGCGCACCGGCGGTACCGACTCGAAGACCGGCGACGAGCTCGACGACTTTCTCGAAGCACGCGCCGCGCGCGTCGAGACCGGCGCGAGCGAAGACGCCGCCAACGTCAGCATGTCCGTGCTGAAAGGCGACTTCGATACGGTCTTCCCGATCTTCGTCGACGTCCTCGAACATCCAGCCTTCCGCCAGGACAAGGTTGATCTCGCCAAGACCCAGGCCACCTCGGGCATCTCACGCCGCAACGACGACGCCAAAGGCATCGCCGACCGCGAGATGGCGAAGCTCGGCTTCGGCGCCGACTCGCCCTACGCCCGCGTCCCCGAGTACAACACGATCAACGCCATCACCCGCGACGATCTGGTCGCTTTCCACAAGAAGTACACCTACCCCAACAACATCATCCTCAGCTTTGTCGGCGACTTTGATTCTGCCTCGATGGAGAAGAAGCTTCGCGTAGCGTTCGGGTCGTGGGCAAAAGGTCCGCAGGCTCCGGCAGTTGCACCGGGCGGCGGAGCGCCGGCAAAAGCAGGCGTTTACTACGTTGCCAAAGATGACGTCACGCAGAGCAACATCTACGTCGTTCACGGCGGAACTGGCGTCTTGAGAAACAATCCCGATTCGTACGCCATGCAGGTGATGAACGAGATCCTCAGCGGAGGCTTCTCGGGACGCCTCATGAACGACATCCGCACGCAGCGCGGGCTCGCGTACGGCGTCGGCGGCGGCGTCGATACGATGTGGGACCGGCCCGGCCTCTTCCACATCTGGATGGGAACCAAGAGCGGCTCGACCGTCGAAGCGGTCAACGCGCTCCGCACCGATCTCGCCGATCTGCAGACGAAGCCGTTCACGGCCGACGAGCTGGCGCAGGCGAAGGAAGCGATCCTCAACGCCTACGTCTTCACTGCCGACTCGAAGGCGAAGATTCTCGCGCAGCGCGTGAACCTCGAGTTCTACGGCTACCCCGCCGACTACTATCAGACGTACACGACGAAGCTCCAGGCCGTGACCGCCGATGACGTCGCGCGCGTCGCGAAAAAGTACGTCCAGCCGAATCAGATCGCGGTACTCGTCGTCGGCAAGGAGAAGGATTTCGACAAGCCTCTTTCCTCCCTCGGTACCGTCACTCCGATCGACATCACGATTCCCGAGCCGGGCGCGAAGCCTGCGGCCGCGGGAGCAGCAGCAGCCGCGAAGCCGGCATCCAGCAGCCCCGAAGGACTGGCCCTGGTCAAGAAGGTCCAGAATTTCGTCGGCGGGAAAGCGAAGATCGACGCGGTCGCGGCAACACACAGCGTCGGTTCGATGCAGGCGCAGGGTCCTCAGGGCCCGATGGACATCGAAGTCGACAGCACCGTGAAGTATCCCGACTCGGCGCGCCGCGTCATGAAGACGCCGATGGGCGAGATCACGATGCTCCTGACGCCCGACGTGGCCTACATGGCCAGCCCGATGGGCTCGCAGGACATGCCCGGCTCGCAGAAAACGGCGATGCAAAACGAGGCGCGAGGCGACCTCCTCGCCGTCCTCAAGAACGTCGACAATCCGAAGTACATCTTCACCGTCGCCGGCAGCGAGAAGGCCGGCACCGTCGACGCGCAAGCGCTGACGATCGACGCCAACGGCACAGCCATCAAATGGCTCGTCGATCCGTCATCCGGCAAGATCCTGCGCAAGATTTCGCAATCTCCGCGCGGCGAATCCGTCACCGATTACACAGAATGGAAGACCTTCGACGGCATCACCCTCCCGGTGTCCTTCACCACCGCCACCAACGGCCAACCCAGCGGCAGCGGCAAACTGCTTTCAATGGAGATCAACCCCCCCGTCGATCCAAAGCTGTTCGAGAAGCCAGTGGCGAAGTGATTCTCATTCGGCAAGTACGTGCAAAGGGCCGCCGAAAGGCGGCCCTTTTGTTGGAACGCCGCCGTCCCGGCGGCTGGCCCGGCGGCGTCCCCGCCGCCGAACGCTTAGACAACTACAACCGCTCACGCCCCTCCACCCGCCCCTGCCTCGGCCGCCGCAACGCCCCGCCGTTCCACCCCCCAACGACCTCCTCAAAGAAGCCCTCCGGCCAATCGCCGGCAACATCCCGGGTGACGAGGTCGGCCAGATAGGAGGAGAGCGATTTCCCAGCAGCCTTCGCCCTGGACTTCGCCAACGCTGCAACATCATCTGGAACGTAAACGTGCAGGCGCTTCATCTGTCCTCCTCCATTGACTGCCCCTGTGTGTTAGAGACACGACGCCCGACCACGAGCGAAGCGCTAGAATGTCTCTCGGTCTTCGGGCGTTTCCCGATTGGAAGGATAAAGGTGATGGCGAAAAATCAGGCAACCGCTACTGCACGTGGCAAGAGTGTCATTCGTGACCGCTCAAGTCTGAGCGGCTCATTCACCGAGCGCACCGAAAAGAAGAAACCACTCAAAGTCCGTCGCGAGATCCTCTTCCCTCTCGAACCGAGCACGATCGGTGATGACAGGATCGATCGCGCCATCGACGCCGTGATGTCGCGCAAGAAGTAGCGGTCATCGCGATGCGTCACGACGAATACGAGAGAAACGTATTCATCAACTGCCCTTTCGACGACGACTACGCGCCGCTGTTCGAGGCGATCGTCTTCGCCATCAACGACGCCGGCTAATCTACAAGCCAGTTCATTTGAACCATTGCCAGAAACTTTGGGGGTAGGGAATGTCTCGCGGGCGTCACTCCTATATCGAGAGTGTCGCCGTTGCCGACTCTAGCGCCGACTGATTTCCACAGGCCCGAACAGACAAATGCATGCAATCAGGATCTCAGGATCACACGGGAGCGGAAAATCGACGCTGCTGTCGGACCTCGTCGCGCGCTTTTCCTGGAGAGAACTCGAGCGGATGCCGATTAGAACGATCGACACCACTCTGGTGGAAAAGATGCGAGGTAACCTGATGCGACATCGCGAGGAGATCGTCCGAGAAATCGCTGCGGCCGAGAGCGGCAACGGAACGCTCCTTATTCAAGACCGTTGCATTTGCGATTGGTACGCATACCTACTTGCATATCACGACATACGGATGCTTTCGGACTCGGAGTTGACAGAACTCCAAGTCGAAGCTTCTGCAGTGATGGCGGGCCTTCCTCTGCCACGATTCATCGTCTACATCTGCCGGCCCGTCACTTGGGTTCTCTCTCGCCTCGCGGCTAGAAACGACGGGCGCGATGCCGTCAGGCACGCTGCATATGAGCGAGGCCTCACCGAGGCTGTTTCCGAACGATTTGAAGAGGTCATGGCCAGCGTTAGCACCCGCGATGACGCTCCAAATATCTTGCGCCTTCGTTCAACCGACCGAGACGAAAGTGTAACTTTAGTCCGTAATTGGATTTTAGACACTGGCTGCCGGCGAGAATCTTGACATGACAGACTCAGATCTCTTCCAAGACACATACGTTGGCCTTTCCATCATATCGTCTTCCGTCCTTCGGGACCTTCAGTCAACTGCCTGCAGTCGTTACGGCTGCATCCCTCGACCAGAATTCCATCTAACGCTCGCTTACCTCGGTCAGTGCTCTTCCGTCGTTGCCACGGCGGTAGCACACCAGTTAAGCCTTCTCGCCCCGGCCAGTTTCCATGTCGAAGGTAATGGCATTGGCGGAGCGTTCAAGGATGACGACCACCAATCGGTGGCGCTCCGAATCGGTACGACGGACATTGCGGACCACGCGCGAGTGTTATGGTTGGCAGTCAGTGCAACGAACACCTTGATAGCCTTCCGAAACGCTCTCATCGCAACCGCATCTACACACGGCCTGGATCTATCCTATCTGCGACCCACCTTTTGGCCACACATCACTCTCGGCTCAGGGGGCCCAACGCATGGCAAAGATTGGTCGACGTTTGACATACATGATGTTCCCAAACTTCCATATCTTGGCCCTACCCAAGTACCTGTCCACGCCGCGGCTCTCCAACTTACGAACTCCGTGAACGCTCCATTGCCACTCGTATTAATTAGGAAATATGCCGATGTCTAGATACACGGCACTCTCACGAACGGAAGTGCTGACGCGGCTTAGACTTGATCCGGTGTTTTTCGGTTTTGCAGAGAAGGCATCTTTCGACGGCAAGTCGCTCGCGAATGTTCGCTCCCGCCTACTCGACACGCCTGCTGTTCTGCCTGGCGAGACGGACACAGCGCCCACTATGGCAACGTTTGCCACGGACCCACTGTTTCTCTTACCACTGCTGACAGATGAGAAACCCGAGGCTCTGATCGAATGCCGCCGGCTCATGCAGTCGATGTCGTTGGAAGGATGGTTCTCCGATGCCCCGCCGACGTTCAGACACATCGGCGACGTCGTCCTTGCTATCGGCCTCATTAGCCGCGCGCTGAGTGAATGCATGATCGCCTACGCGTGCTCAGACCCGCTCGAAATTGACAAAGTGGCTGGACGCCTCGTCGAGCTGGCATACCACGGTTTGGAAGAGGACGTTGCTAAGCGTAGACTCTTTGCGGTGGCGTTCGCTGCGGCTTTAGCTGCCGTGGGTAGCCGCTTGGGTTTCGGCGCCATTTGCCTATGGGCTAATAGTCTGTTACTGAGCTTTGTGCCGGGCGGGCTACGGCGAGTGCACGCCGAGGCGGGGGATGAATTAGCTGGCGCGGACCTGATGCTTCGCCTTCGACAATCAGTGGGAGACAGGATTGCCGACCAGCGGTATCAACTCGTGTGGCGTCTCAAACAACCTACTTCCGTGGTGTCGAACCTCTTACGGATGCTTAGCGCCGGCGGCGAGTCGCGTTCAGGCCTACCACAGGCGTTGGCCCATTCTGCTGGCGTCCGACTGTTGATAGGTCATGACAGTTCAGTGGCACATTCAGAAACATACAACGAGCTCCTATTTGATCACTTTGCATGCACGATCGTGCTTATGGATAAGAATGAGCCGACCGATTATCATCAGCTCAGCGACGACATCTCTTTCGGCAGCGAATGGACGGTTTTGAAGTCCGAGAGTGCCTATCGTCAGGCGTACCATCGGAGACTCTTTTTGATTCTGGAACATTTGCCGACCAGGCGACCGGTCGAGCTGTTAGTAAAATCGAACGACGCCTTCTTGGTTGGGCGCGCGTACCAGTGGACAGCGAGGGGAAGCCGGTTGTGCGCGAGCGCCGGGCCGTTCGCAGATGGTCACTTTGATTGGTCGGAGGCGGCGACTCGCATACACCGGGCCGGCTCGATCGTTCATGCATTGGTCGGAGAGTGCGGCGGCGCAAGCGCCGCCTATCTAACAAAGCACCGATGACATTTGACCGCTTGGAACACCTTCGATATCTTCACGCGCTCGCCGAGCGTTACAAGGACTCGGTGTATATGCGCGCGTACGTCTTGCTGACTGCATCGGCAGTGGAGGTCGCTGTTCTTTCTGGCATCGTTGCGTTCGTGTCTAATAGCAACGGCTTATGGAAACGGGAGTTCTTTGCCGCCGCCGCGATTACTCTGGCGCTTCAATTCGGCGCTGCCGCTATGGCTTTGAGTGCGGTCGCACCGTGGAGGCGTTTCGCCGTTGCCGACTTGGTACACCGCCATCGAAAGCGTAAGGCAAGTGGCGGAATGCCGAGCCATCCAAAGTTCAGCTCGTTCAATCGAGTCTGCGAGTTCGAGCTTTCGCAGTTTCTGGCTTTGTTTGAGGCTGCCACGGAGGAATCGCTTTACTACGATCTTGCCGTTACCTACTATAACCTCTGTGTGGTGGTGAGCACGCGGTACCTCGACTTGCGGCGCGCATATCACTATCAGCTCGTGTCGCTGGTCCTATTTTGCATCGTTGCCTGCATGGTCCCAGTCCTGTCATAGAGACACCTATCGCTCGCGGGAACGTGCTGGATTAATGTGATCGGCGCGGAGCTCGGAACGTGGCGTCTGGGCGCGACGTGTAGTTGGCTGGGCATGAGGTCTTCAATCGCGATTCAGGGCCCGCGCTTCGTGAATGCGATGACTTCACGGCAACGGCACCTACCTACGTACCCAGTTATGATCCGTTGCGCGGCGGAGGCCAGTGCCTTGGGCGACCGCGCCCGGCGCTTTTGGGGCAACCATTACGATGCGCGCGCGTCACCTCGCGGCTCACAATAGCCCTGTTCCCAATTTGAAGAATCGACACGTCACGCCAATCATCTGCGCGAACTCGGTCTGCGACTTCTGGAGCTTTCTTGCGGATCGACCGTACGTCTTCGGGTTTGAAGACGAACTTGCGAGAGCATTGGTGAGGCGGGCCGCCGCGGCGAGCCGGAGCCGAGCCGTTGATCCGCAGATGACGCAGATGGACGCAGATACACCTAACTAACGTCCACTCCCCCTCACCACCACCCTCCCCGCTTTCGCGCCCGTGTGCGCGCCGTCCTTCAACACCTGCACGCCGTTGACGAAGACGTGGACGACGCCGGTCGCAAATTGCATTGGTTTTTCGTAGGTCGATTGGGCGCCGATTGTGGCGGGGTCGAAGACGACCACGTCGGCGAAGTTGCCGGGTGACAAAGTGCCGCGGTTGGGGATACCGAGGGTTTGGGCGGGGAGAGAAGTCAGGCGGCGGACGGCCTCGGGGAGCGTGATTACGTGCTCGTCGCGGACGTACTTGCCGAGGAGGTTGGCGAAGTTGCCGTAGGCGCGGGGGTGGTTCGACGATTTTAGGAACACGCCCTCGGGCGCGGACGAGTCGGCGTCGGAGCCGAAGGAGACGTACGGGAGCGCGATCTGTTTGCGCAGGTTGTCCTCGGACATCAGAAAGTAGATCGTGCTGATGCGGGTGCCGTCTTCGATGACGAGGTCGATGGCCGCATCCTCGGCTGACACGCCGCGCATCTTCGCCACCTCGGCCAGCGTTTTTCCGGTGAGCGGCTTGAGCGCGTCGCTCTTGAAGCCGACGAGGAGAACGTGGTCCGCGCCACCGGCGAGCATCATCAGGTTCTCCCACCTGTCGCTCGGCGTGCGCATCTCTGCGATCACGCGCTGGCGGGTGGCGGGATCGAGCAGGCGCTTGCGCCACTCTTCGTAGCCGCCCGCCTGCACCCATGTCGGCATCGCGGCATCGAGGCCGGTCATGCCCGCGGTGTAGGTGTACATATCGGCGGAAACCTGCAGGCCCGAGGCGCGGGCGGCGTTCACGTGGCGGATCACCTCGTCCATCTTCGGCCAGTTCGACTGACCGGCGGCCTTGAGGTGGTAGATCTCGGCGGGAACGTGGGCCTCGCGCGCAATCGTGATCAGCTCGTCGACGGCCTCGACGAGGCGGTTGCCTTCGCTGCGCATGTGGGAGATGTAGATGCCGCCATGCTCGCCGGCGACCTTCGCCAGCGCGATCAGTTCGGCGGTCTTCGCGTAGGTGCCGGGCGCGTAGATGAGCGCCGAGGCGACGCCGAACGCGCCCTCGTCCATGGCCTTGCGCGTCAGCGTTTGCATCTCTTGCAACTCGGCGGGCGATGGATCGCGGTTCTCGCGCCCGAGGACGTAGACGCGCGGCGTGGCGGCGCCGAGGAAGGAGCCGATGTTCGGCGTGACACCGCGGTGCTGGAGCCAGTCGAGGTATTCGCGGAGCGTCGTCCACTCGACCGGATACGTGATGTCGGCCTGGTAGTTGACGAGCTCCTTCTTCATCGCTGGCGAGAGCGGGCCCATCGACTCCCCTTCGCCGAAGATCTCCGTGGTCACGCCCTGCTTCGTGTCGGAGAGGCTGCGGCCGTCGGCGATGAGCGACTCCTGCGCCTGGCTCATGACGTTGATGAACCCGGGGGCGACGGCGAGGCCGTGGACGTCGATCTCGTTCGCGCCGTGGCCGTGTACGTCGCCGATGGCTGCGATGCGATCGGCGCGAATGGCGAGGTCGCCTTGTATCGCGGGCCTGCCACTGCCGTCGTAGAGCGTGGCGTGGCGGAGGACGACGTCGTAGTCGGGTTTCGGCGTGGTTGCGCAGGCGGCGAGGAGGAGGAGCGTCGTTGCGATGAAGGTTCGCATCGGGGAAGCATATGGCGAGTGGTCGTCGTGACGTCGAGTCGCCGCTGGGACGGCGCTACGCGGTGCGTTTCAATCGCTGGCCCAGGATCTCTTTCAGGGTCAGGGCGTTGGTCACGGCGTAGGCGGAATCGTCGTTGTCGAAGTAGACGTAGAGGGCGTCCAGCTTGCGTCTCCAATCGTCGATGCGGGCGGCCCACTCTTCGAGCTGCGCGTTGGAGTAGCTGCCCTGGTACTTGAACGCGGTCGGACCATGCAGGCGAATGTACGACCAGTCCGCGGTGATCTCGAGCGGCGATCGATAGCCTGCCAGTTCATAGATGCAGAAGGCGGCGTGATGCTTTTTCAGAACCTTGAGGACCGCGTCCGTCATCCAACTCGCGTTGCGCAACTCGAACGCGTAGCGAATTCCTTTGGGTAGTGTGGTGAGGAACTCGTCGAGCCGCTCGACGTTGACCTTCCAGCCGGGAGGGAGTTGCCAGAGGATCGGGCCGAGTTTCGCGCCGAGGCGTTGCGCGCGTGGGACGAAGTTGACGATCCCGCGATTGGGATCCTTCAGCTTGATCATATGTGTGATGAAGCGGCTCCCTTTGACGGCGAAGACGAAATCGTCAGGGACCGACTCGCGCCAGACATCGAACGCCGTTTCGGTGGGCAGCCGGTAGAACGTGTTGTTCAACTCAACCGTGTCGAAGTCGCGGAGATACCAGGGAAGCATCGCCGCCGGCTTGGTGCTGGCGGGGTAATAGCGGCCGATCCAGTGTTTGTAGTGCCAGCCGGAAGTTCCGATTCGTATTTCGGTCATGAGCTCGGCGTGAGCGGGCATGGCGTCCGCTCGATAAGGTCTCCGTTTTCGGAGTTGTTGAGAGCAACTGGCGAGCCAGTAGTTACGGCGTCCTCGCGCGCTACGTGCCGAACGCGCGTCCCAACGCTGATTGCGCGGCCCAGTATCCGCACATGCCGTGCACTCCCCCGCCCGGCGGCGTGGAGCTCGATGCGAGGAAGATGCGGCGGTTCGGCGTGGAGTAGGGATCGCGCCGCAGGAATGGGCGGGCCATGACCTGGAGGAGGTTGTTCGCGCCGCCGGCGATGTCGCCGCCGACGACGTTGGCGTTGTAGGCCTCGTACGCGGCGGTGTTCATCGTGTGACGCGCCACGATGCGATCGCGGAAGCCGGGCGCGAAACGTTCGATCTGCGACTCGATCCGCTCCGTCATGTCTTCGGTCGAACCGTGAGGCACATGGCAGTAGCCCCACCCGGTGTGTTTCCCGGCGGGCGCCCGCGTGTCGTCAAAGAGACTCTGTTGCGCGACGAGGACGAATGGCCGCTCGGTCGTTCGACCCTGCCAGATTGCTCCTTCGTGATTCGCCATCTCCTCGATCGTCCCGCCCACGTGTACCGTCGCCGCCCCTTTGCACTCCTCGGCGCGCCACGGAATCGGGCCATCAAGCGCCCAGTCGACTTTGAAAACGCCCGGGCCGTAGCGATAGCCACACAGTTTGCGGACGTAGGACGGTGGCAGATCATCGCCGGCGATCGCTGCAAGCTGGCGCGGCGTGACGTCGAAGAGCACGGCGCGAGACGACGGAACATCGCGCATCGATCGGATCGGCGTCGACGTGCGGATCGTCCCGCCCAGCGAGCGGAAGTAGCTCGCCAGCGCGTTGACGATGGCGACCGACCCTCCTCTCGCGCACGGCCAGCCGGTGGTGTGGCCGGCGATCGCGAGCACCAAACCAAACGATGCGGAGCCGGCGGCGTCGAGCGGAAGAAAAGAGTGTGCCGCGCATCCGCCGAAGAGAGCACGCGCGGCATCACCGCGAAATCGCTTGGCGACCGCGAGCGCGGATCGAGCGCCGTTGAGTCCGAATCGCGCCAGAAGCAGCGGATGATGCGGGAGCAAGCGAATGGGACGGAGGATCTCGTCGAAGAGCGCGGCGGCGTGGCCGGAAAACGGATGCATCAGTTTTCGATACGCGTCTCCATCGGCGCCGAAGCGCGATGCGGTTTTGTCGATGGACAACTCCAACACCGCGGCCGTTCCGTCGTCGAGCGGATGAGCGATTGCGTACGGCGACTCGCGCCATTCGAGTCCATGCTCTTTCAGGGGCAACGTCTGGAAGAACGGCGAGACGACGGCCATCGGGTGAATGGCGGAGCAGACATCGTGATGAAATCCGGGAAGCGTTAGCTCGGCCGTGCGCGCGCCACCGCCGATGGTCTCGTGGGCTTCGAGCAGCAGGACGGAGAGTCCGGCGCGCGCGAGGACGATCGCGGAGGAGAGTCCGTTCGGGCCTGCACCGACGACGACGGCATCGAATTCGGTCACTTGCATAGTGTTGCATGGACGCGCGACCGGTTGCGCCCGATGACGAGATACCGAGCCGGAATGAGGTTCGAGTCGACGCCGAGCTGCGCTGCGTGATTTACGAGCCGCGACTACACCGAACGCTCAAGAGAAGTGCGGGTCTTCATGCGACGAATGAAGAAGCGCTACGCGTCCGGAAGATCGTCGCCTTCGCCCAGCACATCCTCGAGCGCCAGCGGCGGGTGGAAGCGCACCATCAGCTCGTTCCACGCCGTCAGGTATCGATCGCGCGGGATGCGGTAACTGCGCGTCAGCGGTCCACTCGGGGCGTCGCCTTCAAGGACGAAAACGTAGTGGCCGCGGGCAACGATGACGATGCGCCAGTTTTCGTCGGCGTCCTCGAACGGCTCTTCCTCGGTGCCGAGGGGGATGTCGTCGGGGGTGAAGTGGCGGAGATCGCGGTCGGCGTGATCCCACGCGGGAAAGCCGGCCAGCCGTCCGCTGGAGCGGCTCATCATCGCGATGTGAAGGCCGCCCTCCCCTTCCTCGTACAGATCGAGGAAAAAGTCGGAAACGAGCGGAGCGCCGTCGAGATCAAAATCCATCGTCGAATTCTACTGCGGCGAAACGATCGTCACCTGCTGCGTATCGTTGTTCGTGATGCTGACGATTCCCCAGATCTGCGCGGGCGGCGTGCCGATGGACTCGAAGATCGATTGAGCGACCGTGAGACCGGTTGGATTCCCGATTCCCTTCGCGATCAGCGACGTGATGTCGGCGGAGGCGAACGACATCGACGTTCCGGGGATTTGCGTCATCGATAACGGCACTTGTTGCGCTGGGATGGAGTCGACTGCCGCGACGAACTGCGAGCCGCCGCCGAGGGACCAGAGGCGGAGCGAGACTCGATAGCGCGCGTCCACGGGGATGTTCATGAAGCGCAGCCGGCTGCGAAAATCGCGCTCGCGTGCGACGCGCACCTCCGTGCCGGCCGTGAGCGCCTGCCGCGACGTGTCGCGAATGCGCGAGGCCAGATCGAGGCTGCCGGCCGTTCCGCGCAATGCGTAGAGCACATGTCCCCACGGATTGCCGTTGTTGGCCAACTGGCTGGTGCCGATGCTGAACGTCGAGGAACAGCCGGCACACGGCAGCGGGTCGCGAAAGTACGTAGCCGAGCTGTTGGCGGAGATGAAACTCTCCGTCGTCCATTGCGATCCAAATGCTCCCGGACCCTGGAACGACAACGGAAAGAGGATCGGCTCGAATACGGCCAGGTCAGCGGAAGCGGGATCGTAGTAGATCAGCCCTGCTTTGGCCGTCGTCGTGTCGCAACCGAGCGTGCAGACAACCGCGCGGACTGCGACATCCACCGCGCCCGGAGCGTGCGGAGGCGCCACGACGAGCAGCGATCCGTCGATCCCGGAGTTGGCCGGCACCTCAACGCCGTTGATCGTGACGGCGACGGGTGCGAGAAAGTAGGGATTGGCGATCGAGACCGGCCCGCCGGACACCGGCACGGCATAGGGAGAGATGCTCAAGGTCTCCGCGTCGCGAACGATCAGCGCCGCGCGCGCCAGCTCGGTCGTTGCCTTTCCCTGATCGGCCACGAGGATGACCGTGTAGCTGCCGGCTGGGAGAACGTTGAGGTGGAACGTCCGCACGTACGACAGGACGACCGCGGTGCAGACGCCGGCGGAGGCATCTGCGTTCAGGTGCAGCGTCACCGTCGATCCGGCGACGACGACACTCTTCACGGTCGGAACGCAGCCGTTCGGCCAGACGCCACTGACGATCGCGTCGACCGAGTGATTGGCGGTCGCGTTGGGCGGATCGAAACGAATCGTCTCCGCGGATGCGATTGGAACGATGAGGAGCGCGAGGGAAAGGAGAATGGGGATTCGAAGCCGGGGGAAGTTCATCAGTCGTTGGATTCGATCCTGTAGTTGGGTGCTTCCTTGGTGATGACGACGTCGTGCGCATGCGACTCGCGCAAGCCTGCTGCCGTGATCCGGACGAACTGCGCTTTCGTGCGGAGGTCGTCGATGTTTCGCGAGCCTGTCAGCCCCATGCCTGAGCGCAGACCGCCCACGAGTTGCGGGATCATCGCGCTGAGCGAGCCTTTGTACGGGACTTTCCCTTCGATGCCCTCGGGGACGAGCTTCGACACTTCGTCGGCGTCTTCCTGGAAGTAACGGTCCTTCGATCCTGCCTGCATCGCGCCGATCGAACCCATCCCGCGGTACGCCTTGAACGTGCGGCCCTGGTAGAGAATCGTCTCGCCGGGCGCCTCGTCGGTTCCGGCGAAGAGCGAGCCGATCATCACGCAATGCGCGCCGGCGGCGATCGCCTTCGTAATGTCGCCCGAGAACTTGATGCCGCCATCGCTGATGATCGGGATGCCGGCCCGTTCCGCGGCGCGGGCGCACTCCATCACGGCGCTGATCTGCGGAACGCCCGCGCCGGCCACAACGCGCGTGGTGCAGATCGAGCCCGGGCCGATGCCGACTTTGATTGCGTCGACGCCGAGGGCGATGAGATCGCTTGCGCCCTCGTACGTTGCGACGTTGCCGGCAATGAGCGGCGTATCGGGAAAGAGTTTCTTGAACTGGCGGATGACTTCCATGACGCCTGTCGAGTGTGCATGAGCGGAGTCAATGACGACGACGTCGGCCTTGGCGTCGATGAGCGCACGAGCCCGGTCCAACCCTTCCTTGCCGACGCCGATCGCGGCACCGACCCGCAGCCGGCCGAGGGAGTCTTTGGCGGCATTCGGGTAGCGAAGTTTTTTCTGGATGTCCTTGACGGTGATGAGGCCTTTGAGATCGCCATTCGAATCGACGACGAGCAGCTTCTCGATTCGGTGACGATGAAGAACTTCGCGTGCCTGCTCGAGCGTCGTACCGACCGGAACCGTGACGAGGTTGTCTTTGGTCATCCGCTCGGCGATGGGAAGATCGAAGCGCGCTTCGAAACGGAGATCGCGATTGGTCAGGATGCCGACGAGCTTGCCGTTGGCATCGGTGACCGGCACTCCCGAGATCTTGTACTTCGCCATCACCTGCAACGCTTCGGTGATGGTCTGCCACGGCCGCATCGTGACGGGATCGACGATCATCCCCGCCTCCGACCGCTTCACCTTGTCGACCTCTTCGGCCTGAGCGTCCATCGGCATGTTCTTGTGAATGATGCCGAGTCCCCCCTGCTGCGCCATCGCGATCGCCAGCCTGGCCTCGGTGACCGTATCCATGGCCGAGGAGATGATGGGGATGTTGAGATAGATGTCGCGCGTCAGCTGAGTGCCGACTTCGACGAAGTTCGGATGGATGTCGGACTTGGCTGGACGGAGGAGAACGTCATCGAATGTCAGGCCGACTTCGATGGGATCGGCGAATCGATCGGACGGCAATGGATCGCGCCGCTCCGCCTCGTGGATATCGATTCTGCCGATGACGGGAAGGTCGGAGAGTACACGTTCGTCGCTCATGTCAGCCCCATAAGTGAGTATAGAACAGGGCCGCAGCGCACCGAAATTGCAAGCAGAAACGGCGCGTGATGAAGACTCTGCGAGCGACAAACCGATGAACATGCGATTCACGATCGAACAACGCCCACTGACCGACACGAGCGGCCGGCCTGCTGTGCATGATCCCGAGGCCGCGCTCTTTCATCATTGCGAAGCGGAGTCAGCCGAGCACGCTGTGCGGCAATTCGCCGTCGAAAACGGCAGCGACGTCATCGGCAACATCGTCAAGTTTCCCGGTCTGCAGGCCGTGGCTACGATCCGCAGTCCTACAGGCGTCTACACGCTGCAGGTCACGCCGGCGAGCCAGAATCTTGCGCCGATCGGCTGCTAAGAAAAGCATTTCACGCGGAGACGCGGAGCACGCGCAGAAACCCCTCCGCATCTCCGCGTGAAACGCTTTCCGTGAAGCACACACTAATGCGGACTGATCACCGTCACCTGCTGCGTGACGTTGTTCGTGGCCGAGGCGAATGCCCAGATGCGCATGCCGGGCGTGATCGGAACGACGTCGATACGCGCGAGTGATGTCGCCGGCATCGGTAGATCTGAGATTTGCGCATACGCCGGATAGTTGTCGATCGGATAACCGGCATCGGGAGAACCGACCGGCGCCAGTTTGTACGTGCGCTCGGCGATCAATGCATCGGCCGGCAGCGGATCGCTGAGGTGCACGATCAATCCGCTTCGCTGCTCGAAGACGCGGACGATGACATCGCCTCCGGCATCGAGCGCGTAGATGCGCAGCGTCAGACGGAGATTCGGCTGGTTCGGAACGCCGAGGAGCGAAACGCTGTCGTCGCGAAAATCACGAGTGCGTACGACCGGCACTTCGCTGCCGAAGCCATCAGCTTCGCGGGACACGTCCCGGACACGCAAACCGAACCGGAGCTGGTCAGCGTACCGGCTGTCGACAAAGAGAAATGAACCACCGAGGTTGTCCCTCGGCGAGCCAGGCACCAGCCCGTAGGTCACGCCGAGCTGCAACGGCTGCGCGGTTTTGCAAAAGAAGCAAGCGTAGGTGCCTGCCAACGGCACCGGTACCGAGCCCGCGTTGAGGACCGATTCCTCGGTGACCCAGCTTGTCCCAAACGCTCCGGGCGATTGAATCAGCGGATGGACGACGATCGGGAAGAGAACTTTTTCGAATCCTGCCGGTTGCGCGAACGCGCCGGCTGCGAGAAGAAGAACGACGAGGGAAAGGGTCACCGGTTTCATGCCGGCAAGTACGTCGCGCTGGCGACGGCTGTCTATTGTTTTGCGCCGAGCGAGGCCAGCAGTTTCTGTACGTCGGGATCGCCAGGCTTCATCTGCTCGAGCTTCGCCGCGATCGCGCGCGCCTCGTCGGTGCGGTGCAGTTCGCCGAGAACGATCGCCTGATTGAAGAGCGGCTGCCACTGCTCTGGAGCCATCGCGACGGCGTGCTCGAACTCCGCCAGCGCTGCGCCAGGTTGGCCCGCCTGTTTGTAGCAGATGCCGAGGTCTGTGCGGACGTTGGCGTCGTCGCGAATGGCGACGGCGCGCGAGAGATAGTCGATCGCCTGCGGAAACTTCGCGGCGTCCATGTACATGTCGCCGAGTTGCACGAGGGCGTCGACGTTCTTGGGGTCCTTTTCGATTGCTTCTTTCAGCGTAGCCAACTGTCGCTGAACGACAGCCATCGGATTGCCACCGGCTGCCGGGGTCGTCGATGGACTCGACGGCATGGGTGCGCCGCCATCCGCAATCACCGCCGGATTCCCCGCAAGCTTCGACTGCGCGACTTTCGGTCCGATGACAAGCCCACCCAGCGTCAGGCCGAGGAGGAATCCGCAGATGGTGAAGATGATGGTTTGTTTTTGCACTTCGTGCGCTCTCGGTTGTCGGTTGGTTGCGCTTCGCGCGTTGTCGGCTCGAAGCCTGCTGATCCCGACCGGCGCGCATCGTAGCCGATCTCGCGTTTCCTCTGACAACGCGCGAAGCGCATCTAACCGACAACCGACAACGCGGCGGCCACAGGCCGCCGCAAGAATCATCCTCTCGTAATAATCTCCTTCAGCATCGAATCCTGAAGCTGGTACACCGCAAAAACGCCGACGTGATAGCGGTTGAAGATGAACGAGAATGCGTAGACCTTTCCGCTCGCGCCTCGCACGTAACCCGACAGACCCACCACGCCGACGATGTATCCCGTCTTCGCGTACACCTGCCTGGCGAACGGAGCGCCGCGCAGGCGATGACCAAACTTCGCATCGGGATCGCCCGAATACGGCAGCGAGCTGACGAAATCCTCGCGGTACGGACTCTTCCACATGTAGCGCAGCAGGTGAATGAACGCGTTGGCCGAGGCGCGGTTGTCGCGCGACATCCCCGAGCCATCCGCCTGGTGGAACTCCTCCGTCGGCACGGTGAGCTTTCCTGTCAGCCACTCGGTCACACTTCCGGTGCCTGCCGCCCACGTCCCTTGTTTCTTCGTCTCTGCGCCGATGATTTTCACCAACTCCTCGGCGTAGTGATTCTGGCTCTTCTTGTTGATGACAAACACGACGACGTTGAGCGGCGTGGCGTGCTGCGAGACCGCCTTCCAGTCCGGACGGTCGTCATGAGGCGTGACGACGACCTGCCCCTGCACCGTCAGTCCGTCGCGGACGAAAGTCTCGGCGGTCACGGTCGCGAAGTACTGCACCGGATTCTCGATCGTGACGAAGACCTCGGTCACGCCAGTCCGCGCCGGCGTTCCGCCGCGCACCATGATCTTGTTCGTGTTGCGGTAGCGCGTGATGAACGGCAGCCCGCGCCCTGTGATGCACGTCGTCTCCAGATCGAGATACGCCGTCGGCGGCTCGAACTGGACCAGACAGGCCTTCCCCGGCTTCGTCGGCGTCACTCGCACCTGCACGCAGTTTTCCTGCATCGAGAATGCGGAGACCGGGGCCTCGTACCAGTTGACGAGCTGATTCACCGGCCAGGTCGGATGGATGTACTCCGTGTCCATGTAGCCGTACTCGAAGATGAGATTGCCGCGAATCGTCTTCACGCCGGCGCGTTTCAGGTCGGTAGCCCATTCGTCGATCACCGCCGTAGCGTGACCGTCGTGGAAGCGCCCGCCAATGGTCGGATCTCCTCGCCCGACGACTTTGACATCGCCATTCAATGTCCCGCTGGCATCGACCGCGCCGCGCATGAACACGGTCGTCGTGACTTCGAAGTCGGGATGAAGCAGATCGATCGCTGCGCCAGTCGTGAAGAGCTTCATGTTCGACGCCGGCGCAAGTGGGGTCCGCGGACTCCGTTCGGCAACGACCTCACCGCTCTCGACGTCGACGACCTGCAGGCTGGTGTCGGAACTACGGGCGACGGTGCCGTTCATCAGCGAGTTGATTCGTTCCGCGAGCGTCCCCCCCGTTGCGGCATCCGCGGGACTGGCCGGCGCAGCCTTCCGGCCGCGCGGTTTCGCGCGGCGCCGCTTGGCGGTGTCCGCCGCCGATGCGCTGAAAACGTTGAAAAGCAAAAGGAGAAGCGCTGTCGCGATGAAACGCGTGCGTCGAACCGTCATCAATACGAGGAATCCTTTCTAACCATCGGGCAATTCTGCAAAGCACGTGCGAGCTTCGCGAAACGCGCGCACCGCGATCCGGAACCGCCGCATCACAACCGCTGATACGGCTCCGGCAACGCCAGCCGGATCCGCTCGCGCAGCACCGCCGGACAGCGGCGACGGATCTCATCACGGATCTCGCTCCGTGAATAGCGCCTGCTGAAGTGCGTCAGCACGATCGTTTCGTTTTCGAAGCGATCGGCGAAGGCGGCGATGTCGTCGAAGTGAATGTGCCGGTACCTGGCGGCGCGCTCCTCGTGCCCGGTCATCACGAACGAGCACTCGATCATCAGCACCTCGGCCTTAAAGAGCTCCTCGTTTTCTTCGAGGATGCGCCGGTCGGTGTCGCCGGTGTAGAAGAACATCGACCGCCGCCACTCCTCCGTCACCTCGGTGCCCGCATGCCGCAGTTCGATGATCTCGTGCTCGTCGCGATTCGAATATTCGTCCTTGAGCCGGTGCCGCACTTCGATCACTTCGTACGCATTCGCCGCGACCCGGTGCGTGGCGCGATGCGTTCGCACCTCGTGGGTGCGTCCGATCCTCACGACATCGCCAACCGCCAGCCCAATCACCTCGACCTCGGCAAACGACGCGCCGGTGATGCGCTCGTAGATCGCCAGAATCTCGCGCATGCCGTCCGCCGCATCGGCGGGGACGTAGACGCGCCCGCCGGCCATGCCATGCAACTGCCGCTGCCCCGCGTAGAACGGAACGCCGACCGCGTGGTCGAGATGCGCATGCGTGATGAAAATGTGCGGCGTGCCCACAAGCGCGTCGGGACAGCGCCCGATGTCGAACGCCGCATTCAACTCACGCACGCGAAACCAGGTCTCGTGTCCCGCACGGGAACGCCCTTCGATATGCAGATGCGTCGTGTCGATCGTGACGAAGTCTTTGTCAGTCATGCCCCGCCGTCAGGATGACACAGGAACACCGATCGCTGTCATCCTGAGAGCCTGTGCAGAAATCGAGTTCAAAAAAATGGCGCTCCACTTGGACCCTCGAAACTACCAAGTTCTCGTTGGAAAAAACCACTTCGCATAGTACAGCGTATCCAATCCATGATGATTCTGGACCCGCCGGACCACCAGGAAAATCGAAGGGTGATTAATGCTCACACTCTGAGACCGCCGAAGGACACGAAGTGCCGGAGGACGTCGAAGGACCCCCTGATTTTGTGCGAGGTTCTTCTCACGCCCGAATCCACCGGCACAAATCAGGGGGTCCTTCGACCGTCCTCCG
>JAXDGW010000102.1:0-30174 GCA_034664845.1 Thermoanaerobaculia bacterium
GAAAGTGACGGCGCCTGCACTCTCCATTGTCAACGAGATTCGTGGCCGTCACTTTCGACTTTCGACCTGACCCCAAGCATGTCATACAGCGGCTGGGCTTCGATCAAAGAGCGATTCTCATCGGATACCGTCGCCGCCAGGATGCGGATCTTGTCGTTGTCGGGCAACGTCAGCGTGCGCGCGCCGGCCGGCAGATCGATGGCGTACACGAAAAGGTACGAGTAGGCGTACGGCTCATTCGCACCTTCCGCGGTATGGCGGTGCGATGCGAACCACGCGATCGGTGCGCGCTTGATGAAGCCGGGCGTGAGGCCGTTGAACACGGTTGCGATGCGCGTGCGAGCCGGCGCATTCGGCGGTGCATCGGGCCGCGGCGGCAGGGTCTCCTGCTTCGTCGTCCAGAGGCGGTTGTCCCATTGGCCAACGTAACCACTCCAATCCTGAATCGTGAGCGGAATCGCTTTGTGATCGACGATGAGCGCAGCGTTTTGGTCGCCGTCAGCCGCGGCGAGTAGGAAGAGCCGTTTGTGATCGCCGGCAGGAAGCGTGATCGACTGACCTTTCGCGACGACGGCATTCGCCTCGCCATCCGGAGCGAGATGGAAGCGAATCCCGGCGTAGTCGATGTCGCGCGGCAGCATCTCCGCGGGGATGGCGCGGCCCGCGTGATCGAATCCCGGGGCAGACTTCGCGCCGTCATGACTCGTCACATTGCGATCTAACGGTAGCGTCACGGGCTGCGAGTGCGGCGCGCGAGCCTTCATCGCAGGCGACGCCAATCGCACCGCGAACGTCCGCAGTTGATACGGCGTGAACGACGCGACAACGCTGCCGTCGATGACCCGTGCCTTCCCCATCGCCATCTCTTGTCCGTTGACTTCGCGAGCCGCAACGACGCGCGCGGCAAATGTCAGATGAACATCATTCGCATGTTTTCCGTCCACTTCGACGAGCCGCACGATCACCTCATCGCTCTCCTCCGCCCTCTTCAGCGCAAGAACGCGCACCCGAGGATTGCTGACGCGGAGCAGAGAAAACGACCGCCCCAGCGAGCCCGCATGTTTCGGCGAAACGAACGCGATCAGCGGCTGGCTGAGGCGCAGCGCCTGCCAATCCGTTCCTTCCGATCGCCAGTCGCCGCCGTGCGCGGCCAGGCCGTAGACGAACTCGTGATGTCCCCAATCCTGCGAGGCCTGATCGCTGTAGGCGCGGCCGTTCGCGCTGAGGCCTGGCGTATAGAGCAGCGTGAGGCGAAGGGTGTGATCGTCGGGCTTGTCCGATCCGTACTTGCTGTCGGTGAGGATCGTGACTCCGCCCTTCGTGTCGCTCAGATCGAACCATTGATGCGACGCAACCTCGAACTTCTTCTCATCGTTCGTGCTGCGCTCGATCGTCCCCACTTCCCAGTTGTACGTGGCCAGCTTGTTCGAGGCGGTCAGCGGAAACGTCGCCTTCAACGCGGCGGCTTCCGTTTTCCAGTCGATGGCGTTGTCGATCTCGATCCGGTTGCCGCCGTCGCCCGCGGACAGACGAATCGTCTGCGCGAATCGCGAGCCTTCCGTTGCGCGCGTCACTTCCAACGCCACGCGCGCCGGGCCGTTTTCGACGATGTGAAAGTCCGCCGGACCGCTGACATAGCCACGAGAAGGCTTCTGCTGATCGGCCCAGTCCATGTTCCAGGCGGGCCAGTCGTGCGGATTCTCGGTCTGCAACGCCAGCCGCATCGGTGCCGCGAGAAGCTCGCGCTTCGTCTTCTTATCGACGATGCTGGCGATGTCGCCGGCGTCGTCGATCGAAAGGCGGTAGCGCGCGTTTTCGATCGTCGCACGCGGCTGTAAGCCATCCGAGGCGGTGAATCGCAGATGGATGTGCGTCGTCGCGTCGACGAGAGCCATACCGCGGCGGCCATCTCGCGTCACGTCGTAAACGGCCCAACCCACCGGCGGAACCTTCGCCAGGAAGATCACCTTGTCGCCGTCGCGCTGCGATGCAACTTCCTTCCCGTCCGGCCCGGTCACGATCGGTACGCCATGGAATCCCGGAATCCGCGCCTCGACGACATCTTCACGCGCGATGCTCAGCGGGTTGTAGACGACGATGGCCGTGCCGCTCCCGCGCGTATCGAGCGCCGAGGCGACCGCCTCCGTCGCGCTCGTAAGCACGCCCGCGAACTGGTTCATGGCGATGACGTCGTCGTTCCACGAGTATTCGTACGACTTCGGCGTGGCGGTGCCAGCGGCGATGTCGTGAAACTGTCCACCCATCACGAGCGTCCAGGCATCGTTCAATCGTTGCTGTGGATAGGCTCGCTCGCCGAGCCACTCCGCGGCGACGGACGCGCGTTCCGCGGCGTCGGCCAGCAACTCGTTCTTATGATTCCAGCGCTTCTGATATGCCTGCGACGTCAGCGATCCGGCGGAGTGATTGGTCAGCTCGAGCTCGCCCTTGTAGCGCGGGAGTCCGGCTCGCTGCGACGGCTTGATATCGAGAAACATCTGCTCGGCCGTCGCCGAGATCACGCGCAGCGAGCCGTCGTTCTTCGACACGATCGACTCGACGAGCTGCACGGACGGCTCGCGCGGCGCGCCGCCGACGTCGCCGGTGCCGTAGTAGTGATAGTCGGTAAAGAGGCCGCTGACCGCGCCGTTGCGCTGCACGCGTTTCGGCCAATCCACACCATTCGCCGGCGTGGTCTCGCTGCGCGAGAGATCGTAGCGAACGTCGGCGCTGTAGCTTCCGGGATTGAACGCCGCGATGACGCTGCTGCCGTCCGGACCCTCCCACAGGCCCACGTTGAACGGCGTGCCGGCCGGCGTTTTCTCGGGCGAGTCGGGGCCGCCAACGGGCGCGGACGATCCCCACGTCAGCTTCTGCGTCGAAAATCCAACGATGCCCATGTGATGCAGGATGCTCGGCAACGACGACGGAAATCCGAAGCAGTCGGGCAGCATGTACTCGGCGCTGCTGCGGCCAAGCTCGCGTCGAAAGTACGCCGAGCCGTAGAGCACCTGCCGCATGATCGACTCCGCCGACGGCGAGTTGACGTCGCTCTCCTCCATCGACGATCCGGCCGGAAACCAGCGCCCTTTGCGCACCCACCCCTGCAATTTCGCGTAGTCGGCCGGGTAGTACTCGCGCATCATCCGGTAGCGATTGGCGCCGCTGAAGTTGAAGATGTAGTGCGGGTATTTTTCGAAGAGCGCGAAGTTGTCGCGCATCGTGTGCGGCAGGAATTCGTTGATCGTCTGCGGATACTCCCACCGCCACTGCGTGTCGAGATGCGCATAGCCGACGACGTAGAGCGTTGGCTGTTTCGTCAGGTCGGGAGGATCGGCGGCTTGCGCAACTCCGGCACACGCGAAGAGCAGCGCCATCATCGTCGCTCGCCGGGTCATTTCTTCACCACATCGATCTCGCTGTAGAACGTCTGGCCCCACGGATCGTCGCTCTCGGTCTCGAAGACGTCGAAGATCAGATAGCGATAGCGGCCAAGCGAGCCGCTCGTGTCGGTGATGCCGACGCCGTACTGACCACCGCCATCGCCTCCCTTCGGCCGCGTATCGACGAAGGCGATCTCGCGCCAACCGCTTGCCGCCACGTCCGCTTTCGTATCCGGCGCCGGATTGAAATGCGGATCGCTCCCGTCGCTCGCGTACAGCCGGTAAACCTGCGGTGCTCGGGTGTCGGGATGCCACGAGTACGTATTCACCGCCGCGATGTCGATGACGGCGCCGAGGTCGATGCGAACCCGCCCGCCCCACGAATCGCCGCGAAAAAAGAGATTCGCTTCCGGCTCGTCCTGGTTGCCGGGAAGGCGTCCGTCGGTCAACGCCGTGATCGCAGCACTGTTGCGATCGACGGTGCCGGCGATGACGTCCACTTTCGCCGATGCCGCCGCGTCATCGCGCGAAGGCGACGCTACCCGCGCAAACTTGAACGCCGTCGTCGCCGCCGCCCCCACGTTGTGATCGACCGTCACCCTCACCTCGGCACGCGCAGCGAACGCGAAGAGGGCGACTGCAAGAGCGAGTTTCACGAAACGGAATGGTAATTCGATTTCGCGCGAAGCGCTTTGGACTGCGGTGGCGCCAGCCACCGCTTTGGATCGCGGGTTCGAAGCGCAGCGCTTGAAAGTGCCCGACGAGTGAGAGTCACGTGATTGAAAGCGGCAGCTGGCGCTGCCGCAGTCCAAAGCGCTTCGCGCGAAATCACATCGTTCCCCGCGACCGCGGGGTTATTGGCTCACTCAAAACGATGGCGCGGCCGCGAGCAGTCGCAGTTCACTCTTAAGGTCCGAAAGCGTTTTCGTTCCATCGGGCGTTTTCTGCGCCCGCGCCAATCCCTCCACGCTCATCGTCCGTCCCGGCGTTCGTTCCAGTGCGGAGCGATATGCAGCCGCTGCTTCGGACGCGCGTCCGGCGGCGACGAGTTGATCGCCGAGGAGCTCGTAGGTTGGCTTCTCGATGACAGGAGGGCCGAACTCGAAAGGCATCGCGGTCTCGGCCGCGGCGCTCTTCTTCAGCATCGCGATCGCCTCGGCGCGTTTTCCATCCGCGGCGAGTTGCAGCGCGTCGGCCTCCTGCACCATCACTTCGTAGCGCGTTCGGGCGTTCGGATTCATGCCGCTCATCGCCTGGTGACGATGCTCCATTGCAGCCTTTTGCGATTCGTGAAGGCGCGCCACGGCGGCTTTCAACGCCGGCACGTCGGTGCGCTTTGCGGATGCCAGCACATCGCCGTAGGCCATGACGAAACGGGCGGCGGCGTGTTGTGCGCCGTCGGGAATGGTCACGTCGTCGGCGGGAGTGAGGGAGCCGCCGCTGGCGATCTGGTGTGCGCGCATGTCGGCGAAGGAATCGATCCGACCCTCGTAGGAATCCATCGCGCCGCCTGACTCGAACTTCGCGGAAAACGCGGAGGCGCGGCAGGCATCGAGCGCTTTGCGCGCGTCGTCGAAACGATGCTGCTGCAGATAGCCGTAGTGAAGCCAGAGCGGATAGTGGCCGCAGTCGCCGGGCGGCTTCGAGCGCGCCGCGCGCTGCTTGTTGACGAGGTCGATGGCGCGGCGGTTCGCGTCGATCACGTCGTCCCACATGCCCATGGCGATGAAGATGTGCGAGGTCATGTGCAGCGCGTGCCCGGCGCCCGGCGCGACGATGCCGTAGCGGCGCGCGGCGCGGAGGCCGAGGGGCGCGTGGATCGGATCGTCGTAGCAGTGGATGAGGTAGTGCAGCACGCCGGGATGCTGCGGATGCGACGGCAGAACTTCTTCGAGCAGCGCCGCGGCGCGCATGTAGGTGGCGAAGTCGCGGCCTTGATGGGAAGTGCCGAGGAGGGCGACGGCGTAGAAGGCGGTAGCGTCAACATCATCCGGATAGCGTTCATGCACGCCGCGCATCGCCTCGGCGTATTTGACATCGCGCTCGTCCTTGGCGCCGTCGCCGTAGAGGACGTCGATGGCGCGGAGGTAATCGCGCTCACGCTCCGTCTTTGCTTTCGCCAACCGCTCGGCAGGCGTTGCGCCGAGGCGTTTCAGCGCGGCACGCGCGGCATCAGCGTCCTGCTGGAACCAGACCGGATGCGTGTACGTCATCGCCTCGCCCCAGTACGCCATGGCGAAGGAGGGATCGATCGTCTGCGCTCTTCGGAATTCGCGCGCAGCCGGCTCGTACTCGAAATCGTGAAGCAGCGCGAGGCCGTGAAGGAACGCGGCCTGCGCGTCGGGAGCGCCGGAGTTGGCGAAGGAGACTTCGCCGGCATCGTTCTGGGCGAGGGCGTTGGCGGCGAAGAGGAAGGCGAGGAGAATGACGCGCATGGTTGGAATGATAGAACCTTGTCCGCAGATGACGCAGATGAACACAGATAAAACAGTTCGATCGAATGCCTCTATCTGTGTATATCTGCGTCATCTGCGGATAAAGCTTTTACTCCTCCTCTTCGCCACCGCATGCGCAAGCGCACCACCGCCCGCCACATCGCCCTACGCCCTCGTCCTCGGCGTCGCGCAGGACGGCGGCTATCCGCAGGCGGGGTGCAATCGTGCCGATTGCATCGCCGCGTGGCGGGATCCGAGACTGCGGCAGCGGGTGGCGTCGCTGGCGATCGTTGATCCGCAATCGCGGCAGCGCTGGATCATCGATGCGACGCCCGACTTCGGCGCGCAGCTTCGATCGCTCGAGGAGGCCGCGCCGCGCGCAGACGGTGCGCCTCTGCTCGACGGCATCCTCCTCACCCACGCCCACATCGGCCACTATCTCGGGCTTGCCCAGCTCGGCCGCGAAGTCCTCGGCGCGCATTCAATCAAGGTCTACGCGATGCCGCGGATGCGCGATTTTCTTGCGCACAACGGACCGTGGGATCAGCTGGTGAAACTGCACAACATCGAGATCGCGCCGCTCGAAGACGGCGTCGAGGTGGCGTTGAACGAGAGGATTCACGTGACGCCGCTGCGCGTGCCGCATCGCGATGAGTATTCGGAGACGGTTGGTTTTCTCGTGCGAGGACCGTCGCGAACGATCCTCTGGCTGCCCGACATCGACAAATGGGAGAAGTGGTCAACGCCGCTCGAAACGATCCTGGAGCGCGTCGACGCCGCCTACATCGACGGCACGTTCTTCGAAGCGAGCGAGCTGCCCGGCCGCGACCTTCGCGAGATTCCGCATCCGCTGATGACGGAGACGATGACGCGGCTGGCAGCAACGCCGCTTCGCGCCAAAGTGCGCTTCATCCATCTCAACCAGTCGAATCCCCTGTTGCGCGAGCGCCGCGACGGGTTCGTCGTGGCGAGAGACGGAGAGCGGTCGCCGCTCTGACGAATTCGGTGCGGCGCCGCCGATGACGTCGAGCGCCGCCGCAAATCCGCGGCGAGCGGCGGCGTTTTCAAAGTGCTGGAAGAGGTCGATCATGTTGCCTGACGTTGCGCCGTTCCGAGCCGGCGAATTGCCGGCCCGGAACGACAGCGATTGCTACTTCATCTTCATCAAAGCCGCCATGCCGAGGAGCGCGGCGAGCGCGATGAGCGCCCAGGTTGACAGCGCTGGGACGTCCGCCGCCGACGCGGGCGCGGCGGGGAGAGCGGGAGCACCGGCGGAGCTGTTGCCCGGGTTCGGATCCGACGTGGCGCTTCCGACGCCGGCGCTGTTCACGATGTTGCCGGTGGCCGTGGGCGAAACTTTGACGCCGAGGGTGAAGACGGCCGAGGCGCCGTTCGCGAGCGTCGCAGCGGTACACGTGATCGTGCCGGTGGCGTTGACCGCCGGCGTCGTGCAGTTGAAGCCGGCCGGTGCGGCGATCGACTGGAAGAGCAGCGTCGCAGGCAGCGCGTCCGTCATCGTCACGGTCGACGCCGCGCTCGGGCCGTTGTTCGTCACCGTGATCGTGTAGGTGATCGTGGAGCCCTGCGGCGCGATCGTCGCCAGCGTCGTCTTCGTGATGACGAGGTCGGCGCTCAGCGGAGCGTTGATCGTCGTCGTGGCGATGGCGTTGTTGTTCGTCAGGTCGACATCGAACGCGTCGCTGCTGCCAGTGACCGTGTTGACGATTGCTCCTGACGTGGCAGTGACGTTGACGACGACCGTGAACGATGCGGTCGCGCCGTTGGCCATCGAGGCCGTGCTGCAGGTGATCGTGCCGGTGCCGCCGACGGCCGGCGTCGTGCAGTTGAAGCCAGCGGGCGCGGTGACGGATTGGAACGTTACGCCGGAGCCGATGCTCTCGACGATCTTCGCGTTCGACGCGGCGTCGGGGCCGTTGTTCGTCAGCGTCTGCGTGTAGGTGATCGTTCCGCCGGTGTTGACCGGATCGGGCGTATCGCTGTTCGTTACGGCCAGATTCGCGGTCGGGACGACGTATGCGGTCGAGACGTTCACGCTATTGTTGGTGTTGTCGGGATCGGCCGCGCCGCTCGTCACATTGAAGTTCTGGGTGATGGTTTGATTGAGATTGCCGAACTGCGCCAGACCCGCTTTGAGCACGATCGTGAATTGCGAATTCGACGAGACCGAGAGGCTTGCGGCCGTGCAGGTAAACGAGGCGCCTGACCCCACCGCCAGCGACGGACACGTCCATCCAGCCGGGGCGGTGAGCGATTGGAACCGCAGCGTGTTATTCAGCGGCACGTTGAGATTCACGTTCGTTCCCGCGTCCGGTCCGGCGTTCGTGACGTTGACGGTGTAGGTGATGTTGCCGTCGGGAAAGACCGGATCGGGCGCGTCGGAGGCAGTGACGCCGAGGTTGACGCTGGGGGCCGCGTACAAGGTCGAGACCGTCACGGTGTTGTTCGCGTTGTTGGTATCGAACCAGTCGTTGCTCGTCGTGAAAACCTCGTTGATCGTCTGACTCGAGGCTCCGAACTGGGCCGAGCCCGCATTGAGCACGATCGTGAATACCGACGATGCGGCCGGTGCGAACGTGGCCGCGGTGCAGGTGAACGATGCGCCCGACCCCACCACGAGCGCCGGGCACGACCATCCTGCCGGCACGGTGATCGACTGGTAGCGCAGCGTGTTGTTGAGGACGACGTTCATGTGCGCGTTCTGCGCGGCATTCACTCCGGCGTTGGTGACCGTGACGGTGTAGGTGATGTTGCCGTCGGGCGCGACAGGATCGGGCGCATCGCTCCCCGTGATCTGCATGTCGGTCTGCGGCGCCTGGTACGACGTGGAGACGGTCACGTTGTTGTTGGCGTTGTTCGGATCGAACCAGGGGCTGTTGGAGCCGAAGAGTTGATTGATCGTCTGGTTGGTGACGCCGAACTGCGCCGAGCCCGCATTGAGCACGACCGTGAATGTCGATGTCCCAACAGCCAGATTTGTCGCGGTACAGGTGAACGATGCGCCATACCCGACCGCAAGCGCCGGACACGACCAGCCCGCCGGAACGGTGATCGATTGGTACCGAAGCGTGTTGTTGAGCACGACGTTGAAATTCGCGCTCGACGCGGCGTCCGGACCGTTGTTGCTCACGTTGACGGTGTAGGTGATGTTGCCGTCGGGAAAGACAGGATCGGGCGCATCGCTCCCCGTCGTGGCCATGTCGACGTGAGGAGCCACGTACGCCGTCGTGGCGGTGAAGTTGTTGTTGCCGTTGTTCGGATCGGACTCCGCAGCATTGACGCCGAAGAGCTGCGAGATGGTGTGGTCGGTAACGCCTTGCGTCGCGGTCGGAGCATTCATGACGATCGTGAAGACGCTCGATCCCACCGCCATCGAGGCCGCGGTGCAGGTAAACGATCCGCCGAATCCCACCGGGATCGACCCACAGTTCCAGCCCGCCGGCACAGTGATCGACTGAAACAGCATCGAGCCGTTGTTGACGACGTTCAGATGCGCGGTCGTGGCCGTGCTCGGTCCGTTGTTCGTGACCGTGACGTTGTAGGTAATGTTCCCGTCCGGCGCGACCGGATCGGGCGCATCGGTGGCGGTAACAGACATGTCGGTACCGACAACCGCGAAGGACGCTGTGGGCAGGAGAGCGAGGCAAAGCACGAGCAGGGCGCGACGGACGATCATTGGACGGAGGCTCCTCTATTTAGTAGGTCGCGCAAAGGGGACTCAAACTCCCTCAATTAATTGCGGCGGCCTGGCGGCCGCCGCGTTGTCGGTTGTCGGTTGGTTGCGCTCGCGCGTTGTCTGGTGGACCGTTATCGGCTGGCGGCTGCGCTTCGCGCGCGGTCTCCCAACGCGCCGAGGCGCATCTAGCCGACCGCCTTGTTCGCTTGCTGGTTGTCCGCTGTCGGTTGGTTGCGCTTTGCGCGGTCGGTGGACCGTTATCAGCTGGCGGCTGCGCTTCGCGCGCGAGTCTCCCAACGCGCCGAAGGCGCATCCAACCGACAACCGACAACGCGCCGGCCGCCAGGCCGGCGCAGCTACCCGTCCGGCGCATTACAATCCAGTCACCAAATGTCCGAGGTTACCCAGCTACTCCAGGAGTGGAACGCCGGCGAGGCGGATGCGCGTGATCGCCTCATGCGGCTCGTCTACGATCCGCTCCATGCCATCGCCGAGCGGCACTTCGGGCGGGAGCGCGACGGGCACACGTTGCAGCCGACTGCGCTCGTGAATGAGCTCTACGTCCGCTTCGCCGACCAGCGCCAGGTTGCCTTCCGCGACCGCATCCACTTCTTCGCCGTCGCCGCCACCGTCATGCGGCGCATCCTCGTCGATCATGCGCGGCGCCGAGGGAGCGACAAGCGTGGTGGAGGAAAGGCTCCGTTGGCGATCGAATTCGCGGTCGATGTCTGCAACGAACAGGACTTCGACATCGTCGCGCTCGACGTCGCTCTCGACCGGCTCGCGGCGATTTTCCCCGATCAGGCGCGCATCGTCGAGCTCCGTTTCTACGGCGGCCTGACCCTCGACGAGACCGCCGCCACCCTCGGCATCTCCGCCGCCACCGTCAGCCGCGAGTGGACGATGGCGCGCGCCTGGCTGCGGGGCGCCATGAGCGCTTCATGACTGCCGATCCGGTCGACGCTGGATTCTGGGAGCGCGTTCGAACGCTGTTCCATGCGCTGATCGAGCTTCCGCCTGCGGAACGAACGGCGCTGCTCGAAAAGGAAAGCGATCCCTCGCTGCGCGCCGAGGTCGAGCGGCTCGTCGAGCAGCATGAAGCGGCCGGCGGATTTCTCGAGCAATCCGTGTGGGAGCTCGTCGACACCGCCGACGACAAGTGGGAACGCGTGCGCATCGGTCCGTACCGCGTCGTCCGCCAACTCGGATCGGGCGGCATGGGCACCGTCCTTCTGGCCGCGCGCGAGGATGATGAGTTCGAGCAGCGCGTCGCCATCAAACTCGTGCGGCGCGGTTCCGGCAGTGACGCGCTGCTGCAACGTTTCCGGCAGGAGCGGCAGATCCTGGCCGCGCTCGAACATCCGAACATCGCCCGCCTGCTCGACGGCGGCACGACCTCCGGCGGCGTTCCCTACCTGGTCATGGAGTACGTCGAAGGGACGCAGATCGACGACTACTGCCGCGAGCACGCGCTCTCGATTGAAGCGCGTCTCCGGCTTTTCCTCCAGCTCTGCGACGCCGTGCAGTACGCGCACCGCAGCCTCGTCATTCATCGCGACATCAAGCCTGCAAACGTACTCGTCACCGCAGACGGCGTCCCGAAGCTCCTCGACTTCGGCATCGCGAAACTGACGTCCGAGGGGAGCAGCGACACGCGAACCGGACCGATGACGCCCGACTACGCCAGCCCCGAGCAGCTCAGCGGAAAACTCGTCACCACGGCCACCGATGTCTACTCCCTCGGCCTGCTTCTGTTCGAGCTGCTCACGGGCGCTCGCGCGTTCGCGGGCAGGCAGCGCACCGGCGAGACCGAGCCGCCGCGCGCCAGCAGCGTCTCCGGATTGCGCGCGCTGCGCGGCGATCTCGATCGCATCCTGCTCGTCGCGCTCGATCCCGATCCTGCGCGGCGCTACGCCTCGGTCGAGAAACTCGCGGACGATGTGCAACGCCACCTCAATGGCCATCCGGTCGCCGCGCGCGGCGCATCGCTCACCTACCGCACGACGAAGTTCGTGCGCCGCAACAAGCTCTTCGTCGCCGCTGCCGCCACCGCGGTGATCGTCGCCATCGTCGCGTTCCTTGCCGTCGTGCAGCAGAAGCGCATCGCCGAGCGAAGATTCGAGCAGGTGCGATCGCTGGCGCACGCCGTCGTCTTCGATCTCCACGACGCCATCGCCCGCCTCCCCGGCTCCACCCCGGCACGCGAGCTCCTCGTCCGCCATGCCCTCGGCTACCTCGACGCGCTGGCCGCTGAATCGGCGCGCAACACGCCCTTGCAGATGGAGCTCGCCGGTGCGTACGAGCGCGTCGGCGACGTTCAGGGCATGCCCTACAGCGCGAATCTCGGCGATACGGCCGGCGCGCTGGCCAGCTACCGGAAAGCGCTGGCGATCGCCGAGGAAGTGCGAGAGCGTGAGCCCAACGACGTGGTCACGCGGCGCACGATCGCGGATCTGCACGACCGCATGGGCTGGGTCGAGCAGCGCACGCTTCACTACCGCGACGCACTCGCGCATCACGAAATCGCGCGTCGAATCCGCGAATCGCTTCACGATCAACTGGCGCTGGCGAGGACCTGGGTGGCCGTTGGCGACTCGCGCTATCAAGGCAATCTTGACGCGCCGCTGGTCCGTCCAGCATACGAGAACGCCGTGCGCATCCTCGCCGGCGTGCCCGCGACCTCCGCCAATCGACGCGATCTCCTTACCGAGACCGGCCGCGTCCATCAACGCCTCGGCGGCTACTTCACGGGCGCGGTTGAGCACGATCCTGCACGCGCGCTGGAGCATCATCACGCCGCTGAAAAGGTGCTCGAGGAACGCGCCGCGCTCGATCCGCAGGACGCCGTGGCCCGACGCAATTTCGCCGACCAGCTCGTGATGACCGCCACGCTGCAGAATCAAATCGGCGACGGCGACGGAGCGCTGGCAGGAACAACGCGCGCCCTCGCCGTTCTCCGCAGCCTCGCCGCCGCCGATCCCGAAAACATCGAAGCGCAACACGACCTCGCCTTCGCCTACGCGCAACACGCCAGCGCCAACGCCCACCTGCAACGCTGGCGCGAAGCCACGGGCGCGATCGACGCCGCCGTCGCCATCCACACGAACCTCATCCAACGCGACCCCACCAACCGCGAAGAACGCCGCGACATCGCCTCGTTCTACGGCATCGCCAGCAAGCTATACAGCGAGCACGGCGACGCCGCGAAGGCGAAGGAGCTCGGGGAGTTGGCGAAACGCGAGCGGGCGATGTTGAAGCGGTGAGGAAGACATTGGCGCCCGATTAACCACTGTCATCCTGAACCGCCGAAGGACACGAAGTGCCGGAGGACGGTCGAAGGACCCCCTGCGTATGTGCATTGTTTTTTTCGCCGCCACCCGACCCTGCACTTGCGCTGGGGGTCCTTCGAGCGTCCTCCGGCACTTCGTGTCCTTCGGCGCCTCAGGATGACAGGCTTCGTCGTCACGGAGAAGCATTCGCCATCACTGGCGAATGCGGCGCATTTCCTTCGCCAGATCCGGAATCATTTTCTCGGCTCGGTATTTGTCCGAATTCGTCAGCATGATCAGCGCGCGATGCTCATCCACGTACCATAGATAACAGGCGTCGAAGACGTTATTGCTTCCCGCGGCTCCCATCGTTCGCGTTCCACGCTGGTTCTTGTGGATATAGAAACTGGCGAACTTCGCCTTCGCATCCGGAGTGAGGACGTTGTTTCCTTCCAGCGCCTGAAGCCACTTGTAGAGATCCTGTGCCGTCGAGATCATTCCGCCATTGGCACGCAGGTTCCAGGAAGGGCCGTCCGCCAGCCAGCGGTGATCGAGCGGCGTGCCCCAGCGCTCGCCTTTCTGATAGCCAACGGCCAGCTCGCTCTTCTTCCAGCCCGGCGTCCGATAACCGGTGCTCGCCATTCCGGCCGGCCGGAGAATATGCTCCTCCACATACGCTTCATAGCCCTTTCCCGATGCGATCTCGATGATCACGCCGAGAAGGCTGTACCCGATGTTGGAGTACTCGGATTTCTGGCCTGGCGGAAAAATCAACGCCGCGTGCAACGCCCGGCGAACGATCTCATCGCGTGAGACCGGCTCGTAATCAAAATCCGCCACGTAGTCGACCGGTTTGGAACCCGCATCGACGATGTCGGGGAGCCCGGATGAGTGATCGAGTAGCTCCTTCACCGTGATCGCAGCTTTGTCCGCGGGAACACCGGTGAAGAACCGTCCGAGGCGGTCATCGAGATGAAGCTTCCCCTGACTTTCGAGCTGCAGAATGGCCGCGGCAGTGAACGGTTTGACGAGAGAACCGATATCGAATCCCGTCTCGATCGTGACCTCGCGTCCGCTCTCACGATCAGCCAGACCATAGCCACGCGTGAGAAGGACTTGTCCATCCTGCGCGAGCAGAAGAGTGCCCGCGAAGCCCTTCAAGCTCAGAGCTTGCAAATCTGCGTCGATGCCGCGAAGAACCTCTTCCTTCGATGCCGGCCTTTCGCTCCGCCAGCGAATGTAAAGCCATGCGGCGCCGCTCAGTCCGAGGATGATTGCTGCGACGAGGATCAGCTTCGTTCGAATCAAGGGCATTCGTTATCTACAACGCGATTCGAACGAAAACGTGACGCTCATTTCGCGCGAAGCGCTTTGGACTGCGGCAGCGCCAGCTGCCGCTTTGATTCACGTGAGAAAAGCGGTGGCTGGCGCCACCGCACTCCAAAGTGGCTTCGCCACGAAAGCTAGGGGATCAGCAGCACTTTCCCCGTCGTCTCCCTCGCCTCCAGCGCGCGATGCGCATCCGCTGCGTCGCGCAACGGAACTTCGCGATCGATGCGCAGTTTCAAACGCCCCGAGCCGATCCATTCGAAGAGATCGCGGGCGCGGTCGAGCAGCTCCTCGCGGGTGTGGATGTAGTGCCCGAGGGTTGGGCGGGTCAGGAAGACGCCATTCTTTGCGAGGCGGCTGGGGTCGAACGGCGGCACCACACCGCTCGATTGACCGAAAAGGCCGAGGGTGGCGCGGAGGCCGCAGCAGTTGAGACTCTTGTCGAACGTCGTCTTGCCGACGGAGTCGTACACGGCGTTGCATCCTTTGCCGTCCGTCTGCGCCATCACGATCGCCTCGAAATCGTCCTTCGTGTAATCGATCACGACATCGCATCCCGCCTCGGCAGCAATATCGAGATGCTTCGTCGACGCCGTCCCGAACACGCGCGCGCCAAGCATCTTCGCCATCTGCACCAGCAGCGCACCAACGCCCCCCGCCGCCGCCTGGATCATCACCGTCTCTCCCGCCGCGATCGGATGAACGCTCATCGCCAGGTAGTGCGCCGTCATCCCCTGCAGCATCGCCGCGGCGGCAGTTTTTGTGTCGATGGAGTCGGGCAGCGGCACCAGCATCTGCGCCGGCGCAATCGCATACTCCGCATACGCCCCACGCACCATCGCATAGGCCACGCGGTCGCCTGGCCGCACATCATCGACGCCAGCTCCGACGCGCTCCACGATCCCCGCCGCCTCCGACCCCGGCGTAAAGGGCAACGGCATCGTGTACAACCCGGTGCGGTGATAGACGTCGATGAAATTGACGCCGATCGCCTCGATGCGCACGAGCACTTCCCCAGCGCCCGGCTCGGGCATATCAGCATCTACGTATTGAAGAACCTCAGGCCCGCCGGTGGCGGAGACGCGTATCGCTTTCATGCGCGTAACGTACATGCGTTGGGAGATCAGAGACAAGGGATCAGAGATTAGAGACTAGAGATCAGAGACTAGAGATCAGAGGAGAGATCAGAGACTGGATAGAGACTGGATGTTAGAGACCCGACAATCCCGCCTGATCTCTGATCCATGATCCCTGATCCCTGATCTCTGATCTCTGCTTCCCAATCTCTTTCGCGATAACCTTCCCCCTCCCCCATGTCCCTCGATCGCTTCCATCCCGTCCTCCAACGCTGGTTCACAGAAACACTCGGCGCTCCCACCACTGTCCAGACTCGCGGCTGGGACGCCATCCGCGACGGCCGCCACACGCTCATCGCTGCGCCGACCGGCTCAGGCAAAACGCTGGCGGCGTTCTTCAATGCGCTCGACGATCTCTTCGTCGAAGGGCTGCGCGCGCCGCTGCCCGACGAAGTTCGCGTCGTCTACATCTCGCCGTTGAAAGCGCTCAGCGCGGACATCCACAAGAACCTGGCCGAGCCGCGTCGCGGGATCCGGCGGATCGCCGAGGAGATGGGATTGGAGGCGCCAAAAATCACCGCCGGGGTGCGCACCGGCGACACGACATCGTCCGAGCGCGCCGCGATGTTGCGCAAACCGCCGCACATCCTCGTCACCACGCCGGAGTCGCTCTATCTCTTACTCACGGCCGAGCGCAGCCGCGAAATGCTGCGCACCGCGCGAACGGTCATCGTCGATGAGATCCACGCCGTGATCGGCACGCGCCGCGGCGCGCATCTGGCGATCACGCTGGAGCGATTGCAGAGAGTCGCCGCCGCGCCGCTGCTGCGATTGGGATTGTCGGCGACGCAGAAGCCGATCGAGCTTGTGGCGAATTACCTGGCGGGACTCACGACCCCGGCGGGTTGCGCGGTCGCAGGCGGGGACGCCTGCGGGCCAGCCGGCGAGGACGCCAGCGTTCCGGCGCGCATCCCCGACTCCCCCGTCACCATCATCGACGAAGGCCATCGGCGCACCATTGACCTAGCCCTGGAGATCCCGCGCTCCAACGTCGAGACCGTGATGTCGAACGAGGTGTGGGGCGAGTACTACGATCGATTGACGCAGCTCATTCACGAGCACAAGACCACGCTCGTCTTCGTCAACACGCGGCGCATGGCCGAGCGGGTGGCGCGGCATCTCAGCGAGCGGCTCGGCGACGACGCGGTGACCGCGCATCACGGCAGCCTGTCGAAGGACAAACGCCTCGACGCCGAGTCGCGCCTCAAGAACGGGCAGCTCAAAGCGCTCGTGGCGACGGCGTCGCTGGAGCTCGGCATCGACATCGGCCACGTCGATCTCGTCTGCCAGATCGCATCGCCGCATCGCATCGCTACGCTTCTCCAGCGCGTCGGACGATCGGGGCACTCGGTATCTGGATTACCCAAAGGCCGCCTCTTCCCCACTTCGCTCGACGACCTCATCGAATGCGCGGCTCTCATGCGCGAAGTGCGGCGCGGTGAGCTCGACCGCATCGTCACGCATGACGCGCCGCTCGACGTGCTCGCGCAGCAGATCGTGGCCGAGACGTCGTGCGACGACTACAGCGAAGACGATCTCTTCGCGCTCGTTCGCAGAGCGTGGCCGTATCGCGATCTGACGCGGAAAGATTTCGACGAAGTGCTGGCCATGGTGTCCGAGGGCTTCGCCACGAAGCGCGGGCGGCGGGGAGCGCTCGTGCATCGCGACGAAGTCAATCATCGCGTCCGCGGACGCCGCGGTTCGCGCATGCTCGCCATCACCTCGGGCGGCGCAATCCCCGAGGTCGCCGACTACAAAGTCGTGCTCGAGCCGGACGACACTGTCGTCGGCACACTCAACGAAGACTTCGCAATCGAGAGCACCGCCGGCGACATCTTCCAGCTCGGCAACGCATCGTGGCAGATCACGCAGGTGCTGAGCGGCACCGTGCGCGTCTCCGACGCCAAAGGTGCGCCGCCGACGATTCCTTTCTGGCTCGGCGAAGCGCCCGCGCGCAGCGATGAGTTGTCACGCGCGGTGAGCGAGATGCGCGGCGATCTCGCCACGATTCTCTCTCGCGGCGGCGCGGGCGAATCGGACCGCGAGGCTGCCGAGGCCTGGCTGATTGCCGAGACCGGAATGCCGCTCGACGCCGCGCGCGAGATCGTCGCCTACCTCGACGATTCCCGCCGCGCCCTCGGCGCCCTGCCGACGCAGGACACGCTCATCCTGGAGCGCTTCTTCGACGAATCGGGCGGCATGCAGCTCGTCCTGCACGCGCCGTTCGGCAGCCGCATCAACAAAGCGTGGGGGCTGGCGCTGCGCAAACGCTTCTGCCGCCAGTTCAACTTCGAGCTGCAGGCCGCGGCGACCGAGGATGCGATTCTGCTGTCGCTGGGACCGCAGCACTCGTTTCCGCTCGCCGACGTCTTCCGCTACCTCCATCCCGCCACCGCGCGCGACGTGCTCGTGCAGGCGATGCTGGCCGCGCCGGTCTTCCCGACGCGCTGGCGATGGAACACCACGATCTCGCTGGCCATCCCGCGCAATCGCGGCGGCCGCAAAACACCGCCGCCGCTGCAGCGCGCCATGGCCGACGACCTCATGGCCGCGGTTTTCCCAGACGCCGCCGCCTGCCCCGAAAACCTCGGCGGCGACCGCGAGCTGCCCGACCATCCGCTCGTCAATCAAGTCGTCCGCGACTGTCTCGAAGAAGCGATGGATTTCGACGGCCTCGCGCGTGTGCTGACGCGCATCCACGCAGGCGAGATTGAATGCATCGCCCGCGACACGACGGAGCCCTCGCCGCTTGCGCACGAGATCCTCAACGCCAAGCCGTACGCGTTCCTCGATGACGCGCCGCTCGAGGAGCGCAGAACGCAAGCCGTCATGACCCGCCGCACGACCGCCAACGACCTCGGCGCGCTCGATTCTGCCGCGATCGCACGTGTTCGCGAGGAGGCAAGGCCTGATCCGCGCGATGCCGATGAGTTGCACGATGCGTTGCTGACCTTCGGATTTCTGCTCGAGGGAGAGGTGGATGCGCCGGAGCTGTTCACGGAGCTGGCGGCGGCAAGAAGGGCGACAGTGTTGTTTGCCGGGGAGCACAGACAAGAGTGTCTGTGCCACACAACCTCGCATTTCAAACACTGTCTGTTGCTTACAACGAAGGCAAATGTGACACAGACACTCTTGTCTGTGCATCCCCCGGCAGGTGATGTGGCACAGACACTCCTGCCTGTGCATCCCTCGGCAGGAATCTGGATCGCCGCCGAACGAATCCCCGAAATCCTCGCCATCCACCCATCGATCACCAGCGACATCGAGCCGCCCGCTTCGAGAAAAAACAAAGAATGGACCCGCGAGGATGCCATCGTCGAGATCATCCGCGGCCGCATCTCCCTCCTCGGGCCAACGACAGCAATCGAGCTCGCGGAATCGATGAGCATCGAAGAAAAGGACGCTGACGCCGCACTCCTGAAGCTCGAATCGGAAGGCCTCGTCCTGCGCGGAAACTTCACTCTTCCCTCTTCGCCGCACGCTCTTCAATGGTGCGATCGAAGACTCCTCGCGCGCATCCATCGCTACACGCTCAACCGGTTGCGCGCGGAGATCGAGCCGGTCACCGCCGTCGATTTCACGCGCTTCCTCTTCGCATGGCAACACGTCACGGCATCGACGAGACTCACCGGAATCGACGGCCTTCACGAGGTCGTCAAACAACTCGACGGATTCGAGATCGCCATGAACGCGTGGGAGCGTCACGTTCTCCCGCTGCGCGTCGACCGCTACGACCCATCACTGCTCGACGCGCTCTGTTTCGGCGGCGAAATCGGCTGGGCGCGCCTGACCACCGGCGTGGCGCTCTCCCCGCGGACGCACCTGCCGGCGTGGCTCGCGCCTGAACCGCCCGCGCCGGTGCTGAGCGAGCGTGCGCAACAAACTCTCAACACCCTGCGCACTCGCGGCGCCTCCTTCGCCCGCGACCTCGGCGACGATCCGGAAGCGAACCAGGAAGGGATTACGGAGCTCGTCGCCGCGGGCCTCATCACCTCCGACGGCTTCATCGGACGCCGCTCCGAGCGCGCCGGCCGCTGGTCACTGCTTGTCGCGAGTGTCGATCGCGAAGTGTCCGTCGAGATACAAGCCCGCGCCCTTCTGCAACGCTACGGCGTCATCTTCCGCCGCCTGCTGACACGCGAGCCGAACTCCGCGCCATGGCGCGAACTGGCCCGCGTCTACCGCCGTCTCGAAGCCCGCGGCGAAATCCGCGGCGGCCGTTTCGTCGCCGGCATGTCCGGCGAACAATTCGCCCTCCCTGACGCCGTCGAACGCCTCCGCGAAATCCGCCGCAGCGCCCCCGACGGCCGCCTCATCGTCATCAGCGCCGCCGACCCCCTCAACCTCATCGGCATCCTCACCACCGGCGAACGCATTCGCGCCATCCCCGGCACCCGCATCGCCTACCGCGACGGCATCGCGATGTCCGTGATGGAAGGCGATTTCCTGCGCCCACTCGCCGAGCCGGACATGGATGTGGCGATGGCGTTGGCAGGCAGGCGAGTGCCGGTGGCCGCGGGATTCGTCGGGCGCGCCTAGATCCTGAGATGGCATCCGGCAGTTTTCGCCGGCGCGTCGATCCTCAGCGGCGGCGCGGGCGGGGTGAACCTCACACGACGGCGAACACGCCTCATGACACACGACTGCGCCCGCGATATCGTAATCCCCGAGGTGTGTCGATGAAGAAGGTGCTGTGGGTGATGGTTCTCCTGGCTCCGTCTGCGTTCGCGCAGTTGCGTCCGGTAAATACGTTTTCGATCGTGGCGCGGGATCCTCAGACGGCACAGATCGGCGTAGCGGTTCAGTCGCATTGGTTTGCGGTTGGGCAGATCGTGCCGTGGGCGGAGGCGGGAGTCGGCGCCGTGGCGACGCAGAGTTTTGTCGATCCGTCGTATGGGAAGCTCGGACTCGATCTGCTGCGCAGCGGGAAGTCTGCCCCGGACGTCCTGCGCGGCCTTCTCGGCGCCGATCCATCGTGTCAGGTGCGGCAGGTCGGCGTCATCGACGCGAACGGAAATGTGGCCACGTTCACCGGCGCCCGCGACATTCAGGCGGCGGGCGGAATCGCGGGGAACGCGGCCGGCGCGCCGTCGCAAATCGCATGCGGCGCCGCGGGCGGGACGTTGAACGTCGGAAAGGACTTCGCCGTTCAGGCCAACCTCATGTCCAACGCCAACATCTGGCCGGCGATGGCGAAGGCGTATGCGGAGTCGTCAGGCGATCTGGCCGACCGCATGCTCGCCGCGCTCGATGCCGCACAGGGAGCCGGTGGCGACATCCGCGGCAAACAGTCGGCAGCGCTCATTGTGGTCGGTGCCAAATCGTCGGGAAAATCGTGGGAGGACCAGATTTTCAATCTCCGCGTCGACGATCATCCCGAGCCATTGAAAGAGCTTCGCCGTCTGGTGGCATTACAGCGTGCCTACAATCACATGAACGCCGGCGACCTGGCCACCGAGCACAATGACAATGAAGGCGCATTACGCGAATACGCCGCCGCCGAACAGATCGCCGCGACGACGTTGGGAATCCCCATCAGCCGTCACGCCGAAATGATCTACTGGCACGCCGTCGCTCTTGTGAACATGAAGCGCGTGGATGAGTCGTTGCCGCTTTTCGCCAGAGCGTTCCAGATGGAGCCCGGCTGGCGCGCGCTCACACCGCGATTGACGAAAGCGGGGCTGCTGCCGGATGACAACGCGCTGGTCGAGCGGATACTTGGAGCCCACGGTCGTTAGAGAGAACTGTTTCACGCGGAGACCCGGAGGCGCGGGGAAACCGCTCCGCGTCTCCGCGTGAAACATTAAGGATCAGCTCTTCTTCGGTACGAAAAACAGCAATCCGCCGGCGGCAATCAACGCGATGCCGGCCCACATCGGGACGTTGACGGTCTTTTTCTCCTTCACGGCGAGATCGATCGGACCGAGATTCACTTCGTGCGTCGCTTTCGTGTAAGTGAATTTGCCGTATAGGAGACCGGCGATGCCGGCAACGATCAGGATGATGGCGACGATCTTCAGTGGACTCATGACTACCTCCGCCGCCCGGTAACGAGCCGGACGATAAAGAGGAGCACGACGGCCCCGATAAACGCGACGATCAGCGCGCCAATGAGGCCGCCGCCGATATTCACGCCGAGGGCGCCGAAGAGGTAGCCGCCGATGAAGGCGCCGACGATACCGACAACGATGTCACCGAGGAGGCCAAAGCCGTGGCCTTTCATGAAACGTCCGGCCAGCCAGCCTGCAATTGCGCCGATGATGATGAACCAAAGTAATCCCATGACATCCTCTTTTCATAAAAGCGCCAGACCGATATTGATCTTGGGCGATTGATTTCAAGCGTGAGAGCAAGCGCGTCGTAGCGATCGCGCCCGCGGAGTCGTCAATGGCGCCCTTTGGGAAGCGTCGCGGACGGCGGCGGGGCGGGAATCATCTCTTCCGTGAGCCCGATCCTTCGATGATCGACGTGAGGCAGATCGGGGTCGTGCATGACTGCTGAGCCTGCACGTCAGTTGCCACAGTGAAACGACGTCTCGCCGTTGCCTGAAAACGACGCCGGATCAAAACGACAGATCAAGCGCACGCAACCGGCGGAAGGGGCATCACAGACCGCACTTGCCATTCGGGAAACGGGTATGCTGTTATACGGGCCGCAGCAAACGCCTGATCTGCCGGTCGCGGCAGACGTGCACGAGTCGGCATCGATGCCGGGAACCTCGCACAACGTCCGCTACAGCCTCAGACGGGTGACCCGAAAAGAGAATGAGCCCATGGCGCTTGAACGCTGTCGAACCACTGCCCCGCGGCACGCGGACTGCAGATGGGTCTGCTCACACGCCTTCTTCAAATCAGGAATCGACTTTTCTGCCGGCGTGACGACCTCACCGGCGGGTAACATCCACGCACCGATATTCTGCCGTTTTTAAAGTATGCAGCTCCTATCGAAAGAGAGACTCCACATGAAAACCAAGAACCTGCTCACGAGCCTCGCCCTCGCCGCGTTCCTTTTTAGCGCGTCCTCCGCATTCGCCCAGATTTCCCTCGGTACCGCACAGAATTTCGGTGTCCTCGCGGGCTCGGCTGTCACCAGCACGGGAGCGACGACGGTGAACGGCAACGTAGGCGTCAGCCCCGGCACCGCCGTGACCGCCACCCCTCCCATGGTCATCATCGGAGGAGCAATCCACAGCAATGATGCCGTGGCGATGCAGGCACAGAACGACCTCACCACCGCCTACAACAACATCGCCGCCACGCCGTGCACGGTCGACCTGACCGGGCAGGATCTGGGCGGGCAGACGCTGACACCGGGGGTCTACTGCTTCACGACGAGCGCGCAGCTCACCGGCGCGCTGACCCTCAACGCCCTCGGCAACCCGAACGCGCTGTTCCTGTTCAAGATCGGGAGCACGCTCACGACGGCGTCCGCATCGTCAGTCACGATCACCAACAACGGCGGCAACAGTTGCAACAAGGCCTACTGGCAGGTCGGGAGCTCCGCGACCCTCGGAACCGGCACGTCGTTCACCGGCGATATTCTCGCCCTGACGAGTATCACGATCACCACCGGCGCGAACACCAACGGCCGGGCGCTCGCACGCAACGGCGCCGTGACGCTCGATACGAACAACGTCAACACCTGCGGCGTGTCGCTCTGTCCGATCATCACCGTGAACCCGGCCACCCTGCCGAACGGCACCGTGGGCACTCCCTACAATCAGATCGTCTCTGCGTCCGGCGGAACGGCGCCGTACACGTTTGCCGTATCGAGCGGCCTGCTTCCTCCCCCGCTGGTCCTCAACAGCGCCACGGGAGCGATCACCGGCACCCCAACGACCCCCGGCACGTACACCTTCACGATCACGGCGACCGATGCGAACGGATGCTCGGGCAGCCGTCAGTACACGATCACGATCACGAGTCCGGGTTGCCCAGCCATCATCATTAATCCCACCACCCTTCCTCCCGGCGTAGCCCTGCAGTTCTATTCACAATCGGTCACGGCATCGGGAGGAACCGCGCCGTATGTCTACGCAGTAACGGGCGGCGCGCTGCCGACGGGTCTCGTGCTCAATCCGGCCACAGGGCTCATCAGCGGAGTGCCGGGCCAGCCAGGAATCTTCAACGTCACGATTGGTGCGACGGATTCGCTCGGATGTCAGGGAAGCCGGACGTATTCGATCGCGATCCTTCCCGCCATCGTCCCTGCCTCTGGTCCGACGCTGGACGGTGTTGGTCTGGCCGTTCTCCTCGTCCTCCTCGCCGGCGCAGGACTCTTCGTGATGAACAAGCTCTCGATCTAGATCGTCATCGAATCCATCGCAGGGTGAAAGCTCCGCTTCGGCGGGGCTTTCACCCTGAAGCGATCTGCTAAGCTCCGCCTCCCTCATGGCGTCCAGGCCGCTCAAACCACGGATCCTTTTTGTTGCGAAGTTTGGCGTTGCCATGCTCGTTCTCTACGGCATCGTTGCGCTCAATCAGGTGAATGACGCGGTCATCATTCCGTTCACCGAGGTGGTGGCGAGGGGCGCGGCGGGGCTGCTGAGGGGGGTGGAGGGAGGCGTCGATACGCAGGGAACCGTGATGCGGTCGGCGCGATTCGCCCTCGACGTTCGCAACGGCTGCAATGGCGTCGAGGCCACGATCCTGCTGGTGGCGGCGATCCTCGCCTTTCCTGCGACGCTGCGGTCGCGGCTGATCGGACTGACCATCGCCAGCATCGCCATCGAGCTCCTGAACGTCGTCCGCCTCAGCTCTCTCTTCTGGCTCGGGGAGCATTACCGCCAGGTGTTCGATCTCTTCCACGTCGCGGTATGGCAGTCGCTGATCATTCTGGCGGCAATCTCGATGTTCGTTCTCTGGAGTTTGAAGTTTGCGGAAAGACCTCTGGCTAACTCTCGCTAAAGGCGCGGCCGGCTTTCTGCTCGGACTCGTCTTCTGGTGGGCGCTGGCGAATCCGTACGCACGCCTGCTGGCCACGCTGACGCAGCCGTTGATCCGGATGGCGGAGCGGCCGTCGGTAACGCGTCTGATCGCAAACGAATCGGAGCTGACGATCGATCGCGATGACTTCCCGCGCGCCTCGCCGCGTCCTGCTCTGACGCTCATGGACCTGACGGCGAACATCATCCTGCTGACGACACTGTTCGCGGTCAACCGGCGGCCGGTGAGCGATCGCAACATCGGAGGCTTTCTCCTGGCCAGCCTCGCACTCGTGCTGGTTCACATCGCCGCAGTAATCGCGAACGTCGAGTCGATTTACGCACTGCGATTGGGACCGTGGAGCGAGCGGAATTACGGTGCGGTAGCGCGGAACTTCTGGGGAGCGGGCGCCCATTTCTATAGCCTCATCGGCGTCTTCGGCGCGGGCTTCGCGCTCTGGTGGCTGTTCCGTCCTTCGCCGGATGCGCCTGCCAACGAGCCGGCGAAACGGCGCCGCGGATAGCCGGCCTTCTCACCCTGCCTGCGATCGTCGTCCCGTTCGCGTCGAGTTGGGAATCATGGAATCCGCGATCAAGAGGAGCTCGCTATGAGGCCCGCTCCGCATTCGCATCGCGTTCTTCCGGATGCCGGATCACGCCCTCCCGTCGCCGCCGAATCGACAGTGACGTCGCAAGCCCCACGAGGACGATCGCGGCGATCGTCGCGGCCCACGGCGTGACCGCGGCATGGGTGGGCTCGATCGTGATGTCGAGGCGGTCGCGCATTTCGTTCAATGCCGCGAGGTGGTCGGGGACTTTGTCGACGGACAGCGCGTCTTTGGTCGCGCGCAGCGTCGTGGTGACGATGAGATCGTGGCCACGCGTGACGTGCTGTTCGTAGCGGAGCGCGGGGCTTCCGATGACGATGTCGTGCTCCTGGATTTGCGGGCTCGCGCCGCCGCGGATGATCAGGCGTTCGCTGACGTCGAGCGGGTATTCGATCGCCAGCGGTGTGGAGCGGACGAGCGTCGCGGGACGGTCGAGATGCTTCTCGATGGCGCGCGGGTAGTAGGTCCACGAGCCGTTCTTCCAGAGGTCGCGGATGGAGTATTTCTCTCGCAGCACGATGACGTTCCGGAGGCGGTCGTCGTCGATGGAAGGGGCGCCGAGGGACTCGATGCGCGGATGGTCGGCGGCGTAGCGGTTGAGGTGATCCTTCGCCACATCGGCGAGCGATTCGGAGGCGAGCTTCGATCGAAGCTCGTCTGCATCGCGGCCGGAGTACGTCGATGTCACCTCGAGCAGATGCGATGGATTGGAGTCTTTGTGATCAGTCGCAGAGCTCGCGAGCGAGATCACTTCTTCGACCGCAACGGTGCCGTGGGTGTGGATGACGACCGGAGTCAGACCCGTCGAGTCAGGACGCACGATGAAGGCGCGCTCGTCGCTCGGCGTGTCGATCGTGGAGAGCGTTCCCCCCTGATCGGAGAGCGTGCCGTCGATCCAGTAAATCTTCCCGCCGTCGGCGACTTGCGTGATGACGTGATCGAAGAGGAACGGGGAAGGGAGAAAGGTGTCGAGGCGCTGGCGCAGCTTCGTGTTGACGAGCGCGGGCCAGGCCTGGACGCCGAGCTGGCGAAGAAGTGCAGTCAGCAGAAGCGCTTTGTCTTTGCAATCGCCGTAGCGCTGGGCCAGGACGACCGCGGGCTGCCGCGGTTCGTGCGAGCCACGGCCCATCTCGATGCCGAGGTAGCGGATGTCGTCCTGGACGAAACGGATGGCGGCAACGATTCTGCCTTCGCGATCGGGATGCGCAGTCTCGATTTCACTCGCAAGCGCGACGATTGCGGCGTGGGACTCCTCATCGACCCGAAAGAGGTCATCGGCCCATTTCGCGACTTCGCTCCACGATCCGTATTCGGAGGCCTGAAGCGTTTCATACGCGTCGTACCAATCCGGCGTCTCATCCTCGGTGTCCGTTGCCGCGACGTCATGCCGCTCCCAGACATAGACGTCGGTGTCGCCGTGGTGCTCGATGCGCGCCGGTTTGCTCGTGTGCAGCGGTCGTGAGGCCGGCCAGATGATGCGGTGGCGGATGAGCCGCGTCGGAACGGTCGCGCTGAAATCGAATTCGCCGGCGTAGCGCCCGCCGAGGAGCGGGTTGGAGCCTTCAAGCGACCAGCCGTAGTCGATGATGTCGCCGGGGCGGACATCTTTGAGAAAGAGGAGCGCTGTGAGCTGGCCGTCGTAAATGCGGTCCTGCGCGTCGGTCTCTTTTTCAATGATGCGCACGTCGTCGGCGCTCAACTCGTCGATGCGTTTGCCGTCGCGGATGAGAAGGACGTCGTGGATGACGAGGCGTTCGTAGGACGGATCGAAGTCGATGTTGATCTCCGAGGCGTTCTGCACGCCCGAGGAGGTGCGCACTTTCAGGACGCGGCGAAAGTATTCGTCGACGTTCGCACCGGACACGCGGACCTGATGATCGTCGAGAATCCCGTCGATGCCGGAGCGGACGTTGCGCGCCGAGGCTTTGAGATCGGGGTGGAGCACCTCGGCCCATGCCGGAGCGGGGCGAACATCGAACTGACCGGCGTCGTCGGCGCGCACGGCATCGCGGGCGAATGCGATCGGAGCGAGAGCCGCCACGAGGAGTGAGAGAACGATTGTGCGCAAGAGTGTCATCGTGAACGCGGTCGCGCGCGTTTCGATTTCGCGGCGCTCATTGTCCATGAGCAGATCGGGCATCCCGCCGGATCGTGATTGCGGGCGGGACAGTGCTCGCGTCCGAAGTAGATGATCTGCAGGTGGCGCCTGCTCCACTCCTCGCGCGGAAAGACTTTCTTCAGGTCGCGCTCGGTCTGTTCGACGCGTTTCCCATTCGACAATCCCCACCGTTGCGCGAGCCGGTGAATGTGCGTGTCGACCGCGAACGCGGGCTGGCCGAATGCCTGCGACATGACGACGCTGGCGGTTTTGTGGCCGACGCCGGGCAGCGTTTCGAGCGCGTCGATGTCCGCGGGGACCTTGCCTCCATAGTCATCGACGAGTGTCTGCGCGAGCTTCCGAAGGTTGCGCGCTTTGCCGGGTGCGAGCCCACAACTGCGGATGAGCGAAAGGATCTCGCTCTCGCTCATCGCGGCGAGCTGCTGAGGCGTGGAGGCCCGTGCGAAAAGCGCGGGAGTGACTTTGTTGACTTGCACATCAGTCGTTTGCGCGGATAGCGCGACTGCGACAAGGAGCGTGAAAGGATCGGCGTGCTGAAGAGGAATGGGCGGCGCGGGGTAGAGATCGTCAAGGATCTTGCCGATTCGGGCGGCTTTCTCTTTTCGGGTCAAGGGGCAATTCTGTCATTCCGAGCGGGCGGGTGGGCGGTGGGCGAGGAATCCCCCGCCGATGATGGGTGGTCGCTGCGTCGGCGGGGGATTCCTCTTCGCGCTCCACCGCTCACGCCCGCCCTTCCGCCCCCGCGGTTCCGCCGATTCGGAATGACAGCGATTAGTCCAGAAGCGCGCGCCCCTTCTCGGTTTGTCATTCCGAGCGGGCGGGTGGGCGGTGGGCGAGGAATCCCCTGCCGACGTAGCGAGGCTCGAGGGGGATTCCTCTCCGCGCTCCACCGCTCCCCCCCAACCCGCCGCCCCCGCGGTTCCGCCGGATCGGAATGACAGCGACTAGTCCAGTAGCCCACGCCACTTCTCAATCGCTTCCGGCATCGGCGGCGACGGCAGCCCTTCCCTCCCCGCCAGCGCCAGCAGGTCGGACGGCCTCACGTTTCCTGATGGCCCGCGCAGGAGTCCGCGCACGTACGCCTGCGCGGCGATCTCCCCTCGGCGTTCGAGGATGTGCTCGAAGTAGATCCACTTCTCGTCCCAACAGAGGATGCGTGAGCGGACAGTGAAGCGCTCGAACGGCAGAAGCGAGCGGCGATAGCGGATGAAGGTCGCTCCGACCAGAGGCCGCCAGCCGCGTTTCAGCACAGGCCGCAGCATTCTCGTCTGCGCAAGAATGGCCATCCTGCCGACGTCCATCATGCTCAAGTAGCGCCCGCTGTTCATGTGCATGTTCAGGTCGAGATCGTTCGGCCAGACGCGCATCGCGGTGACGCAATCGTCGAGAATTCGGATGCGGGGACGGAAGCGGCTCTTGAGAATTGCGAAGAGAAGCCGGAAGAGGACGACCATGTCACGTACGAGTCTATGCGTTGTTCGGAGACGGTCACCACAGAGGCACAAGAGATAACTCCGTGACTTCTGTGCCTCTGTGGTGGATTGGTTTACGCCAGATCGAACAACAGCACTTCCCCATCCCCGCCGATCGTCACACGCGGCTCAGCTTCGATCGAGGCGCCATCGCCGGCTGAGAGCGGCTCGCCATTCACCGTCACGCTTCCGCGCGCCACCTGCACCCAGCCGCAACGGCCCGGACGAAAATCGTGCGCCACGCTCGAACCTCGGACTGTCGTTGTGTAGAGATCGGCGTCCTGGTGGATCGTGAGCGAGCCGTCGCGGCCGTCGTGCGAGGCGACCAGGCGCAGGCGTCCGTCGCGCTCTGCGGCGGGAAAGGCTTTCTGCTCGTAGCCGGGCGTGATGCCGTGGCGCTCCGGCAGGATCCAGATCTGGAGAAAGTGTACGAGCTCGTCGGACGCGTTCTTCTCGCTGTGCATCACGCCCGTTCCAGCGCTCATACGCTGCACCTCTCCCGGCCGGATCACTGAGCCGGTGCCCATCGAATCCTGATGGCCGAGCTCTCCCTCGAGGACGTACGAGATGATCTCCATGTCGCGGTGGCCGTGCGTGCCGAAGCCGCGCCCCGCCTGCACGCGATCTTCATTGATGACGCGCAGCGAGCGGAAGCCCATGAATGCGGGGTCGTGATAGTCGGCGAATGAGAACGTGTGGTACGTGTCGAGCCAGCCGTGGTCGTAGTGACCGCGATCGGCAGCCTTGCGAATCCGGATCATGGTTGTCTCCTTTGCCAATCAAAACACGATCGCATTCCCGCGCTCACTTCGTGTGCATTTGATTGAGCGCCGTGCGAATCGTCGTCGCCAGCTTGACCGCGTCGCCGGTTGCCCAGAAGTGCATGAAGAAAAGCCGGGGCGTTTCTTCGAGCATGTGGCTGTGAATCGCGGTCACACGAACCCCACCCTTCTGCAACGCACGGATCACCGGATTGACCTCGGCGGCGATCATTACGAAGTCGCCAGTGATCGCTGCTCGCCCTTCGCCGAGGGGCTGGAAATTCACGGCGGCGGCCATCCCCATCGACGGCGGAACCTCCATCCCGTGCTCGATGATGCGCTCGGCTCGCGGCACACCGAATTGGTAGACGCCACCGTTGGCCTTTCCGGGATGGCCAACGATGCGATCGAGATCGGCAGTCGGGAGATCGACGGCAATCACTGACGCCGAGGCCGGCCCCATCGGCGTTTTCGTCAGCGACAGCGCCGCGTGCAGCGTCTTCGCAAGCGCAACCGGGTCGCCGTGTCCGCTGAAGTGGAGATACATGACGCGCGGACTCTCATCGATCAGGTGGTTATGAAGCGCGGACTGCTCGATGCCGCCCTTTTGCAGCGCCTCAATCACGGGATTGACCTCGGCGGGCAGCAGGACTAGATCGCCCATGGCCATCGCGCCTCCGCCACTCTGTTTGAACGCGATCCAGGAGCCGAGGGCGAGAGCAGGCTTGATCGAGACGCCGTCGAGCGTGACGGCAAGATCGCTGCGCGGAAACGCGACTTTGTAGACATCGCCGGCCTGCAGCGCGCCCGCGCGTCCGAGCGCGCCGGCGACGGGAGCCCAATCGAATGGCTTCGGTGCCGCGTCGATGAGAAAAACGGTGGATGCGAGAAGAATGAGAGAGCGAAGTAAGCGCATAAGTCCCCTTTTCATTCGTGTAAGAAAAACGCTGTCATCCTGAGCCGCCGAAGGACACGAGGTGCCGGAGGACGGTCGAAGGACCCCCTGATTTTGTGCGGTGTTCTTTTCACCGACAACCGGCACAAGATC
>JAXDGW010000103.1:0-54840 GCA_034664845.1 Thermoanaerobaculia bacterium
TCGCCCGCGATCTGCAGTTTCGGCTTCAGCGGAAGTTTGAGCTTGACCTCGGTCACGCCGGCCAGTGCGGCCACCGGCAGGAGCGACAGGACGACGGCCGCGGCAACTCGATTCATGCAAGACCTCCGGGAGGCTTCTGCGCTGGTGGTGGCTGCGGCGCCGGCTGCGGGCGATCGCTGGGAATGGCGGAGGGCGGGCCGAGTCCGGTTGGCGGCGGCATGTCGGCTCCGATGGGCCGGTCAGGCTGGCCGGAGTTTGTAATCGTCGTCGTCGACGCGCCTGTCGTACCGCCCTTGGGAAACGCCGTGGCGTTCACTCCGAGTTGGCGCTTCTTGTTGCGCGAGAGGAACTCGACGAAGCGGCTGTAGTTCTTCTGGATGTAGGAATTGGTGCGATCGAGCTTCAGCGCCTCGAGGTACTCCTTGCGAGCCTTCTCGAAGTCGCCGTTGGCTTCGTAGGCGACGGCCAGGTTGTTGTGAGCCTGCGCATCGCCGGGATTGAGCTGAGTGGCGCGCTCGAAGCGGAACATTGCTTCGCGCCAGAGGTTCATGCGCGCCATCTCCACGCCGAAGTTGTCTTGCGATGCTGGCCGCGAGAGGTCGGATTGATGCGAACAAGCCATCGCCAGCAGCGCGGCGGCGGCCAGCGTCCCGAGGCGAAGCGTCCCTTTCAGCGTCAAATTCATCGGGGATCTCCTTCCGATGCGGCAGGCGATGCAATCCGGACTTTACCGGACACGGCTGGGAAGATTACCATTGTCCCGGCGGCGTCCCACGCATCGCTCCTTCCTGCGGCACCAACCACGCCCATGCTCAATGTCTCGCTCCGCGATCGGCTGATCGCGTATGCACTTCTTCCGCTTTCACCTTCTCGCATTCGTCTCCTGCTTCAAACCTTCGATCCGCTTGCAACGATCTGCAGCGCATCCGAGGCCACGCTGCGACAGTTGCTTAGTATTGACGCAGCGGCGCCTCTCGATCCGTGGCGGAACGATGAACTTCGCGGGCGCGTGGAGGCGCTCCGCGATTCGACCGTCACGCTTGCCGACGACGATTACCCGCCGTTGCTGCGGCAGATCGTCGATCCGCCGCTGGCGCTTTTCTACCGCGGCAATCTGGCGCTGGCGCGTACCGCCTCCGTTGCCATGGTCGGTTCCCGCCGCGCATCCGCCTACGCAATCAGCGCAGCCACGCATCTGGCGCGCGAGCTCGTGTCCGCGGACGTGACGGTCGTCTCCGGCCTGGCCCGCGGCGTCGACGCGGCCTCGCATCAAGCCGCGCTCGATGCCTCAGGCCAAACGGTTGCGGTCCTCGGCACCGGCATCGACATCGTCTATCCGCGCTCGCACCGGCGTCTGTTCGAAGCGATCGAAGCGCGTGGCCTGATCGTGACGGAGTTTCCGCCGGGCACGCCGCCGCTCAAGTTCAACTTCCCCGTGCGCAATCGAATCATCAGCGGCCTCACGCTGGGAACCGTGATCGTCGAAGCGACCGGACAAAGCGGCTCGCTGATCACCGCACGCATGGCCGCTGAGCAGAACCGCGAAGTCTTCGCCGTCCCCGGCTCGATCTTTTCTCCCGGCTCGGAAGGGACGCACCGGCTGATTCAATACGGCGCCAAACTGGTTCACGAGACGAACGACATCCTCGAGGAGTTGCGGCTCAACCTTCGCGCCCCGAACGCGGCCGCGCCGCAGCCCGACTCGACCCTGCAAGAGGTGCTGCGCGCATTCCGGCGCGACGAAGCCACCCACATCGACGGCGCCGCCGAGGCCCTCGGCAAATCCGTCGCCGCTATCTCGGAGCCCATCCTGCAACTCGAATTGGGCGGCTGGCTGAAGGCGCTGCCAGGAGGCCGCTATGTCCGCGTGCGGTAGCGCCGCCGAGGTAGAATTCCGCCATGAGCAAACCCGAGCCCAGATTCAATGTGGATCCCGAAACGGGCGAAATGGTGGAAATCGACGAGGAGCTAAGTGCGGCCATCGACGAGGCGGCGGCATCCGCCGATCGAGGCGAATCGATTCCCTGGGAAGTCTTTCGCAAACGCTGGGAGAAGTAGACCCGCTTCCGATCGACATCACCGCTCCGGCGCAGCGTCAAATCGATGTGGCCGAAGCGTGGTGGTTTGAAAACCGTACTGCTGCACCCGACGCGATCGGTGAAGAGTTCAGCGCGATGATTGCGATTCTGGCGCGAAATCCGAGCTTCGGCCGACGAGCAACAAACGTCAAGATGCAGCACGTGCGACGCATCCGTCTACCCCGTGTGGGATACGAGGTTTACTATCGCGTTCGAGGTAAACCCCAATTCCTCGAAGTCATGGCCTTCTGGCACGTGAGGCGTGGAAAGGGCCCGCCGATCTAGAACAGAAGCATCCCCGTTCGGCAGATACACCGAGGTAAGATCTCGTCATGACCAAACACGAGCCGCGGTTCAACATCGATCCGGAAACTGGCCAGATGGTGGAAATCGACGAGGAGCTCAGTGCAGCCATCGACGAAGCCGCAGCGTCGGCCGACCGGGGCGAAGGGATTCCTTGGGAAGTGTTCCGGAAGGAGCTGTTCGACGAGGAGTAAGCGTGGCGCCGACGCTCGTCGGCTGGACCGCCGCCAGCCCGGCGGCGATGGTGAAAAATCCAGAACTACGTCCCCACCCTCTTCTTCACCTGCATCGCCACGACCGCAACCGGAATCCCGATTTGTAACAGTCGCTTCACGACCTTCGGGAACCCGAAGCCGACGAGGAAGCCGACGACGGCGCCTCCGGCCACGAGCTCCGTGGCGTGCTCCGCGGCGATGCTCTTCACGTCGAGCTGCTTGCGGAGGTGACGGTCGAGCTCATCGATGCGGTCGCCGACGCGGTCGCGGGCACCGACGATGGTCTGATCGAGTTTCTGCTTTTCGTCGCCCATCTATTTGCTCCTCGCCTGCGCGATGTCGCTCTTGATCGCTTCCACGTCGGCCTTGATGCTCTCGATCGATTTCGTCGGCACGAACTCCAACGCGGCGAACTTTTTCTTGCCCATGAACGCCAGCACGGCCGCCATCGCCAGGAGAACGACGGTCACGATCAACGCCGAGAGCCAGGCAGGAACGCCGAGGCGCACGAGCACGAGCAGGATCGTGACGAAGAGGAAGGCCAGGCCGAAGAGCCCCACGAACAGCGCGCCGGCGAAGAGGCCGATGCCGCCGCCGAGCTTCGCGACCGTGTCCTTCACCTCGAGCTTGAGCAGCGCGATCTCGCCGCGGAAAAGGGTGGTGATGTCTTCCGTCAGCTCCTTGATGATGGTGCCGAGGGAGCGATCCGTATCAGTCTCTGCTGTATTTCGAGCCATATCGCGCCGGTAGGAGCAAAAGAGGTGCCTCGCCGCTACAATCGCCGCCAATGTCCGACGTCGTCGAGCTTGTAAAGGAGTTCCGCTTCGAGGCGGCGCACTTTCTACCCCATGTTCCTGAGGGACACAAGTGCCGCCGCATGCACGGCCACTCCTTCCGCGGCGAAGTGGTGGTGCGCGGACCGATCGATCCCGCGACCGGCTGGCTCATCGATTTCGCCGAGCTGAAACGCGCCGTCGACCCGATCGTGGCGCGCCTCGATCACTATCTCCTCAACGAGATCGCGGGCCTCGAGAACCCCACCTCCGAGTTGCTGGCCGTCTGGATCTGGCAGCAGCTCGCGCCACACATCCCGCAACTGCACCGCATCTCGATCGAGGAAACCTGCAGCTCGCGATGCCATTACTACGGGAGCTGATCGCTACCCGACGCCGCCAATCGGCCGTGTTCGAAAATCGTCGGGAAGTGGAACCTCCAGCGTCAGGCGTTTGACGAGTTGCGGCGCCGGCGGCTCGATCTCCATCGGCAGTCCGAGTTTCGCACGGGCCGCGCGCACGCGGGCGAGCAGGTCCGCGCGGATCGCGTCGGCGTCATCGATCGGAATGCGGCCGGCCCGCCACGAGTGGAACGCCAGCTCCGTCGCCAGCGCGTGAAAGCGCCGCCGGGCGATGCAGGCTCCGATACCGCTGCTGAAAAACGCGCGCGTTGACGCTCCGATCCGGCGGCGCACCGAGGTCACGCAGAGAACATCGTCGTTGCTGAGGACGTGATCGGCGACGACCTGCTCGAGATGTTTCCGGATCATCCTCGCCTCCCGCCGCAGCGAGAAAATTGCCACGATGATGACGGCGAAAAACGCGGGCACCATGAAGAAAAGGTACGTAGCGAAGAACGCCAGGCCCAGGTTGGTGCTGAGATTCCAGAGGCCGTGCAGCATCATTGCTCCGGCCAGTCCGAGGAACGGGGCGATGACCTTCACTCCCTTGCGGTCGCTCTCCGAGGCGATGCCGAATCCGATGCCGGTCATGCTGGTGAAGAGCGGATGGCAGAACGGCCCCATGATGCCGCGGATGAAAAAGACGCCAAGCGCCTCGTTGCCGCCGGAGGTGACCGCCTTCGCGTAGTACTGCACGTTCTCCATCATGGCGAAGCCGAGGCCCACCATCGCGGCGTAGATGATCCCGTCGGTGACGTTGTCGAATTCGTCGCGCTTCCAGAAGAAGAGCATCAGCAGCGCGACGCCTTTGGCGATCTCCTCGACGAACGGCGCGGCAAACAACGGCATCATCACCGAGGCCTGCTGCGGCCCGACGAACGCGGCAAAGATTCCTTCGCCGATGCCGTTGAAGATCATCGCAAGGAGGATGGCCGTCGACGCCCCCCAGAACAGCGCAGTCGCCAGCAACCACGGCGGCTCCGGCTCGAAGCGATCGACCCACGTCGCGATGGCGAGGTAGAACGGCAACGGAATGATCGCCATCAAGAGCCCGGCCAGGAATCCTGTCCATCCGCTCTCCAGCCCGACCGACAGCAGCGCCAGCGAGGCTGCGCACAGGCCGACGATGATGAGCGCGGCAAGCACGCATCCGGTACGAAAACGATTGGGGGGCATTGGACAGGGATGATGGTACGCGAGTTCGCTCACTCTCGCGAAGACGCGAAGACGCGAAGTTTCACAACATCTTCGAGCCTTCGCGTCTTCGCGTGAAACGTTCTCCGCGATAAGCTCCCTCCATGCAGAAGCCGCTCCTCCTCCTTCTTGCCGCCATCCTTTTCGCTACCACTGCTTCCTCGGATGAACTGAGCGGGGCCGATCTCGACAAGCGGCGTAAAGCGCTTGCCGATCTTCTCAATGATCATTGGGAGTACACGCTGCGCACCAGTCCGGAGTTCGCCTCCATCCTCGGCGACCGGCGTTACAACGATCAACTCTCGGACGTATCCGAGTCGGCGGTGAAAAAAGATCTGGCGGCGACGAAGAAGTTTCTACAGCGGCTCGAGCGTATCGACACGACCGGATTTTCCGAGCAGGAAGCGGTTAACAAAGCGCTCCTCGCGCACAACCTGCGCGACAACGTCGAGGACATCGGCAACAAAGAGTGGGAGATGCCGGTCACGCAGATCAGCGGCATTCATCTCAACGCCGCGCAGTTGCCGTCGCTGCTTCCGTTCGCAAACACGAAGGATTACGACGATTACGCCAAGCGCCTGCGCGGCTTCCCGAAGCAGATGGATGACACGATCGCCAACATGCGCAAGGGAATGCGCGACCGGCTGATGCCGCCAAAGTTCCTGCTCGAGAAAGTCGTCAAGCAGGCAGAAGGAATCGCCGCACAGGAACCGGACAAGACGCCGTTCGCGCAGCCGCTCGCGAAGTTCCCCGAGGCCGTGCCGGAAAGCGACCGCGCCCGGCCGCGCACCGACATCGTCAATGCTATCCGCTCCTCGGTGCTCCCGTCGTATGTGAAGTTCGCCGCATTCGTTCGCGACGATTACGCGCCGCACGGCCGCAAAGATGTGGGCCTGTGGGCGCTTCCCGACGGCGCGAAACGCTACGCCGTCCGCGTCCGCCAGAGCACGACCACGAAACTCACCGCCGCCGAGATTCATCAGATCGGCCTGCGCGAAGTGGCCCGCATCGAAGGCGAGATGCTGGCCATCGCCAAGTCACAAGGCTTCGCCGATCTGAAATCGTTTCGCGCCTCGATCGACAAGAATCCCGATCTCAAAGCAAAGTCGCGCGAGCAAATCCTCGAGCTCTACCGCGGCTACATCGATCAGATGTACGCCAAGTTACCGCAGCTCTTCGGCCGCCTGCCGAAAGCGAAGGTCATCGTCGCAGCCGTCGAAGAGTTCCGCGAAAAAGAAGCCTCGGGTGCGCAATACGAGCCAGGCTCGCCCGACGGATCGCGCCCGGGCCGTGTCGAGGTCAACACCGGCGAAGCGACGTCGCGCAAGACCATCAGCATGGAATCGACTGCGTACCACGAAGGCGTTCCCGGCCATCACATGCAGATCGCCATCACGCAGGAGCTGACCGGCCTCCCCGAGTTCCGCCGCTTCGGCACCAGCTACACCGCCTACGTCGAAGGATGGGCGCTCTACTCGGAGAAACTCGGCAAGGAAGTCGGCTTCTACTCGAATCCCTACAACGACTACGGCCGCCTGCAGGACGAGATGCTGCGCGCGATTCGCCTCGTCGTCGATACCGGCCTGCACTCGAAACGCTGGACGCGCGAGCAGGTCGTGCAGTTCTTTCACGATCACACCTCGGAGGACGAAGTCGAAGTCCAGAACGAGACCGACCGCTACATCGTCTGGCCCGGCCAAGCCCTCGGCTACAAGATCGGATCGCTCAAGATCACCGAGCTCCGCGAAAAAGCACGCCACGAGCTCGGCGACCATTTCGACATCCGCGCTTTCCACGACGAAGTCCTCGGCGCCGGAGCGCTGCCGATGGACGTGCTTGAGCAGCGCATCAACGACTGGATTGCGCGAACGAAGAAGTAGCCACTACCGCGGCAGCGATTCGCCCAACTGCTTCATGAACGCCACGTCCGGGCGGAAGTAGAAGCTCTTGATCGGACAGGCCTCGGGGCCTTTGCCGCCGCACATGCCGATGACCGTGCGGTCGTCCGCGGCGTCGAGATCCCAATCGTCGCCGGCCTTCATGATGCGGGAGAGCTCGGCGCGAAACTTTTTGTAGCCCTCGCCATACCAGACGTCGCGCAGCGATTGCTTGTAGACGTTGCCGAGCGGCGCGCCCTGCAGGATGCAACAGGGGGCGACCATGCCGCTGGTGCGCACGAGCAGCGAGTGCCAGCCGATGATGCACGGCTCGTCGAGGCCGGCCGTCTCGCGATCGACGCGCCGCATCTCCGCGACACGGCGCCGGTGGGCGAGCTTTTCGCGCAGCGTCAGATCGCGGCGCGCCGCGAGATGAACGAGCCGCGCGATCGGATTTCGCGCCCGCCGCTCAGCATCGAGACGCGCGCTCATCTCCGCCAGCATCGGGCGGATGTCGCTCTCGAAACTCTCGATCGAGGTGACGCGCCGGTACTCGTCGATGCGCACGACCTCTTCGTAAAGCCGCAGCATCTCGGCGATCTCGGCCTCCGACATCTTCTGCTCCGGTTTCAAAAACGACAGGCCGTTGAAGATGATGGAGTCGGCTTCGAGATCGCGCGCCAACGCGTACATCTGCGGGATCGTCCGGAAGTTGTCGCGCCAGACGAGGAACTGCAGATTGACCTTCGGAGTCGCGCTCTTGCGCCGCTTCCGTTCAGCGATGAGATGCCGGACGTTCTTGAGCACACGGTCGAAATTGCGCGCCGGCGTCTGCATCATGCTGGCGTAGGTCTCTGCATCGCCGGTGTTCAGACTGACAGTAATCTGATCGCAGCAATCGATGAGGATCGACGCGATCTCCTCGCCCATCAGCACCGCATTCGTGGTGATGTTCTCGATGGGGATGCCGCTATCGGCGATCGTTTGCAGTACGTCTTTGACTTTGCGATGAAAGAACGGCTCGCCGCCGCCGGAGAGGCGGATCGCCCGCGTCCCGCATTCCTTCAACTCCGCGATCAGCTCCTCGAGTCGCGTCAGCGGCAACTCGTCCGTTCCGCGCAGGGTGGCCGTCGAGCAGAAAAAACACTCGATGTTGCAGCGGTCCGCCGGATGAATCTCGACGTGATACGGCCCGCCGTAAGCAACACCATCGCGCACGCCGCGCAGGATCTCCTGCTTATCGCCAGCGGTGAGGTATTTCCAGCCAAGTTCTGACATTGCGGTAGCGAGGTCTCGCGGTTTTCGGGGTCTCGCGGTGAGAACCCCTGCGAGAGCGCGCACGTTCCCGCGAGACTCCATCTGCGGTTTATCTGCGTCCAGCGCGAGCCGCACCCGCAACCCAACTGCTGTCATCCTGAGCCTGCCGGAGCCGCCATCCTTACTCGTGCGTTCGCGACGAATGACGTGGCGGCGTAGGACGGCGAAGGACCCCCCGCCTACCTGCAGGAAGGGAGGGGGTCCTTCGCCCGTCCTCCGGCACTTCGTGTCCTTCGGCGGCTCAGGATGACAGGCATTGCGACCCGCGAGACCGCGAAACTCCGCTACCCCGCAACCGCTACTCGTACCGCAGCGCTTCGATCGGATTCAGCTCCGACGCTCTTGCGGCCGGGTAAATCCCCGAAACCAGCCCCACCGTGATCGACACGCCGCACGACAGCAGCAGCGAGCTCACCGTGATCACCGTCGGCCATCCCGCGTACGCAGCCACGAGTCTCGCCAGGATTATGCCGATGATGATCCCGGAGATGCCGCCGATCAGGCTGATCGTGAACGACTCGATCACGAACTGCGCGCGGATGTCCTTCTTGCGCGCACCGATGGCGCGGCGGATACCGATCTCGCGCGTCCGCTCCATCACCGAGGCAAGCATGATGTTCATGATGCCGATGCCGCCGACGAGGAGCGAGATACCGGCAATCGAGCCCATCACGATCGAGAAAATCCTCTGCGTTTGCCGGCTCTGTTCGAGCAGCGCCTCAGGGACGACGATCTCGTAATCGTCGGCGCCGCCGTGCAACCGTTCCAGCAGCGGACGGATGAGCGTCGCGGCGTCGCGCGTCGAGGCGCCTTCTTTCAATTCGACGAGCAGCTCATCGACCGGCGCATCGAGTGGATCGCGGTCGAACTTGCGCATCGCCGTCGACACCGGAATCCAGATCTCCTGCGCGTTCGACGCGACCGGCACATCCTTCGACGACGCCGATCCCGGCTCTTCACCGGCAAAGAGTCCGACCACTTCGAGCCAGACGTCGTTGACTTTGAGATGCTTGCCGATGGCCGGGCCGTATCCGAAAAGGCTGCGGCGCACTTCCTGGCCGATGACGCAAACCTGCGCGTACTCCTGCTCATCGCGCATGTCGAACATCCGCCCCTCGGCCAGCGACACCGTGGCCACGCGCGGGAAGCGCCACGAGATGCCGAGGACCTTCGCTTTCGTCTTGGTGCCCGGCGCGATGATCTTGTACGCCTTCACCTCGATGCGCGGAATGACCATTTCAACGCCGGGAACCGCCTCGCTGATGGCCTCACCATCGCGCAACGACACGCCCAGCGATTTCTTGCGCAGCTCCGCCCGCTCCTCCGGTTTCACAGTCTTGGCGCGGACGATGACGTTCCGCAATCCGAGCCGCCCGATCGCTTCCAGCGCCTTCTTCTCGCCGCCCGCGCCGATCGACAGCATCGCGATGACCGCCCCGACGCCAAAGATCATCCCAAGCATCGTCAGCGCCGTCCGCAGCTTGTGCGTGGCAAGATTTTGAAGCGCGGTGGTGAAGGTTTCGGTGCCGGTCATGGTGTGGTCTCGGGTTACGTAGGTCGGACTCTCTAGTCCGACAACACGAGCCAGTCGGACAAGAGAGTCCGACCTACGTTTACCTACATTTCCTTCTCCTCGGTCGGATCCCTCAGCGCGATTTCGTCGCCCTTCACGAGCCCTTTCGTCACCACCACGCGGCCGGCCGAGGAGGTGCCGATCTCGATGGCGACGGGGACGAACTTGCCGTTGCGTTTGCAGTAGACGAGCTTCTTTCCCTGCTTTTCGAAAATCGCCTGTCGCGGGATCGAGAACGCGCCCTGGCGGTCCTCCACCTCGAGCACGGCACGGACGCGAGCGCCGGGCTTCATCACCGAGGGATCGGTTTTGTCGAGCGTGATCGTCGCGCCGAAATACTGCACCGGCACGCGCGGGAAACGGGGGCGGGCAAGCTTGTCGACCTGCGAGATCTTGCCGGTGATGATCGAGCCCGGCTTTCCTTCCACCGACAACGTCGCCTTTTCGCCAACCGCCAGACCGGAAGCGTCGGCCTCGAGGACGAAGACTTCCGCCTTCATCGAGTTGAGATCGGGAATCTCGCCGATCGGGCTGCCAGGCCAGAGGCTGTCGCCGACGCGAACGATGTCGCCGCGCCAATCGCGCTGCAGGACGAGGATGCCGTCGTACGGCGCGCGCATCTCCAGCGAATGCAGTCCCTGCTCGGCGTTGCGGATCTTCAGGTCGGCCTTGCGCTGCTCGATCGAGACCAGAGCGCGATCGGCGGCGGAGAGTTTCGCGCGGACGCCGAGAACGCCCTCCGCATGTTCCTTGCGGCTGCCGGCCAGCGTTTCGTCGATCTGCGATTCGACTCGTTGATAGCGCGAGAAAACCTCCGCATCGTCGAACTTGAACGTCCGCGCCGCGAGCAATTCATCGCTGGCCTGATGTGCATCGCGGCGAAGGTTGAGCCGCGTCGTCGATGACTCGCTGTTCGTCTTCGTCATCTTGTTGCCGGCCGTGTCGTGATCTTCGCGTCCGGCCGTGAGCTGCGTCTCAAAGTCAGTCGGATCGAAGCGGACGACGACTTCGTCTTTCTTCAGCAGCGCGCCATCAGGAACAATCCAGGCGATCTTGAGCTGACCCGGCGCATCGTGCGGCGCGGTGAGCGGCGTCGCCTTCGTCGACTTCAGATTGCCTTCCGCGGTCACGCGCCGCGCGAAGCGCACTGCCTCCACGCGAAAGGTGGGAACGTCGCTCGCCCGCTGACAAGATGCAACCAGCACCGCCAACCCCACGCCCACTAGCAATCCGCATTTCTCAAAACCGCGTACCACAGAGACGCAGAGATCATTGAGTTGCAGCGATGCTCTCTCTGTGCTCTCAGTGCCTCTGTGGTGATCGGGTCTCTGCCGGCTCACGATTTCTGTTGATCCTTATCCGCGCTCTTCGGAACCAGCACGCGATCGCTCGCCGAAAGGCCGCTCAGCACTTCGACCGACTTCTCGCTCTCCCGGCCGAGCTTCAGCGGCACCGTCGTCACCGAAAACGCGTCGCGGCGATACGCCACCGGGCCGTTCTTCGTCACGAACACCGCGCTGCGCGGAATCAGCAGCGCGTTCTTTGCACGCCCCAGCTCTACCGTCCCGTGAAACCGCATGCCCGGCCGCATCTTGGCGGGATCGGTGCGGTCGAGGACGATGTTGACCTTGAGAACCTTGATCGGATCCTTCGTTCCCTGTTGTTGCTGGACCGTGCGCGCAGCTTCGCGAATCGTCCCGGCGAACTCCTCATCGGGATGCGCGTCGAGATTGAACACGACGCGCTGCCCGACCGCGATCTTGCCGGCGTCCGCTTCGTCGACTTCACCTTTGGCCATCATGTTGGAGAGGTCGGGGATCTCGATCACGCGCTCCATCCGCCAGCAGGTGTCGCCGACTTTCTTCTTGTCGCCGCGCCAGTTGACGACGTAGACGATCGTGCCGTTGCGCGGCGCCGTGATCGTCATCGCCTTGATTGCGTTCTGCGTCTGCGTGACGACCGACGCCGCAGTGGTTTGCTTGCTCGTCAGCAGCGCGATCTGCGCCGCGGCCGCGCGCTCGAACGAGGCGATGCGCTGACGGATCGACTCCGTCTCCATCTTCGCCAGGCCGAAATCGAGCTCGACCTGCTTGCGGTCTTTGGTGCTGACGATATCTGCCGGCCCTTCCAGCTTCAGCTGCGCCTTCCGCAGCCGCGCCTCGGCATCGGCAAGTTTGAGCCGTTCGTCTTCGCGGCGCAGCGCAAGATCGGCGCGGCTTTTCTCGATCTCTTTGCGCGCCTGCTCGCTTTCCGCGCTCTTGTCGTCAAGGCGCTTCTGCAACTCGGTGGTGTCGAACCCGAGCACCGGTTGCCCCTGCTTCACGTCGCTCCCCTCGGGCGCGATCATCGCGATCTTGAAGTCCCACACGTCGTCGACTTGCGGAGGTCCGAAGCTCCCCGAATCGACGGAGGACAGCGTGCCGATGACGTCGATGCCGCTGACGAGATCGCCCTTCGAGACCCGCACCCAGTCGCCCTGGCGGTCGGCGGAGAGCTTGTTGCGCGTCCATCCGGCGCCCGCGAGAACGGCGGCGATGGCGATTCCGATGCCGATGAGCGATTTACGCATGGCCGAGCGAGTCTCCTTCCTTGAGGCCGCTCTTCACGATGCACTCCTGCGAATTGCAGGCGCCGAGGACGACGTCGACCGACTTGCCGCCAGCGAGAAGCGCGCGAGGTTTCGCGTTGGCGAAATCGAGCGCCGCGCGGGGGACGAGCAGTGCGTTTTGTTGAGTCATCGAGCGGATGACGACCCGCGAGGAAAGGCCTGGCCGCATGCGCGCGGGATCGAGACGGTCGAGCGCGACAAGGACGCGGAAGGCGCGCCGCAGCGAGGTGCGGCTGCTTTCTTGCGCGACGGCGGAAATGGCGGTGACGCGGCCCGGAAACGTCATTCCGGGATAAGCATCGAGGACGACAGTGGCCGGCATGCCGGCGCCGATCCTGCCGTCGTCAACATCCGCCAGATCGGCTTCGACACGCAGCGACGACATCTCCGGAAACTGCGCCAGCGTCAGCCCGATGAACACGCTGTCGCCTTCCTGCAGCCGCCGTCCTTCCCACGGGTGATCGCGGATGACGACGATGCCATCGTGCGGCGCGCGCAGAATCAGCTCATTGATCGCGCGCTCGGCGATGGTGAGCTCGCGCTGCGCTTTCTGCAGACTGAGCAAAAGGTTGTCGCGATCCGATTTCACGGACATCCGCTGCGACTTCAGCACGTCGATCGCCTTGGCCCGCTCCACCTCGGCGCGCTTGAACTTGATCTGCCGGTCGTTGTAGTCACGCGCCGAAACGATCTCGCGCGGCATCGCGGCATCGAGCTTCGTTTTGTCGTACTCGGATCGCTTGCGCTCGACGTCGAGCTGCTTCTCCAGCGTGTCGGCCGCCCACTCCGCATCCTTCTGCTGCAACTGCTGCTCGGCCTGCGCGACTGCCTGGCGCTTCGCATCGAGGTTCGCCGAGAACGTCGAGTTGTCGAGCTCCACGACGCGGTCGCCCTGCTTCATCTCCGCCCCATCCGGCGCAATCCACTTGATCGTCGTCTGCCACTGCGGCAACCGCGGCACCGCCAGCTCTTCACCGCGCGCCGCGCGCAACTCACCGGTGAGGACGACATCGCCCGCAAACGTGCCGCGATGGACGCGCAGCGCCTTCGAGTCGGGCTCCGAGCTGTAGCCCGAGAAGCAGGAGGCGGCCAGAAGCGCGAGAGCCATTGAGGCCCAGGTTCGAAACATCATCATCGTCGAAGCTCCCGATTCTACGACCGACTTCGTACAACCTTGGTAACGCAATGGTTAAGACGCGTGTGAGAGGAAAGTGTTAGCTGCGGCTTTGTGTCTGGCGATTCGACGTATTGGACGCACGACAGTTACAGCAAGTTAGTTTCAGAACGCGGAAACCGTCACCGAATTTCGTATGGAAGTACACTTCGCGCATGGCAAATCCGGCGCATGTGGCGAAGTTGAAGGAGGGGGCGAAGGCGTGGAACAAATGGCGGCAGGCAACTGGAGAAAAACCTGACCTTTCCGGCCTCCAGCTGATTGGAGATTCGCTGGGGGGCTACAACTTGGCAACGGCCGACCTCTCGGGCGCTTTCCTCCAGCGGGTTGATCTTAGTTTCACGCAGTGCGCCGAAGCTTCGTTTGATCGCGCCTTCATTCTAGAATCGATGTTTCGGTCCACGGAACTGAACAAAACAACGTTCAGAAGGGCTACCGTACGGTTCACGGTCTTCGTTCAGTGCGGTCTCGACGAAGCCGATTTCACAGAGGCAGCGCTCATCAGTTGCTCGTTCTCACGGGTTTCTCTCGGAGCTTCGAAGGGTCTCACCTCGACCAATCAGTTTTTCTTAAACTCGATCGGCATCGACACCTTCTTCCAGTCCGGCGGCCTTCCAGAATCCTTTCTCCGCGGAGCCGGCGTTCCTGAGGAGTTCATCCAGTACGCCTCATCCCTCGTCGGCAAGGCAATCGAGTTCTACTCCTGCTTCCTTAGCTATTCGTCGAAAGACGACGAATTCGCGCGCCGGCTTTACAACGACCTGCAGGGAAAGAACATCCGCACCTGGTTCGCGCCCGAGGAGCTGAAGATCGGTGACCGTTTCCGCTCGCGCATCGACGAATCCATCCGCATCCACGACAAGCTCGTGCTCATCCTCTCCGCCAACTCCGTCGCCAGCGACTGGGTGGAAACGGAAGTCGAGTCGGCGCTGGAGCGCGAGCGCAAGGAAGGGAAGGAGGTTCTCTTCCCCATCGCCATCGACGATGAGGGCTTCACCTCGCAGCAGTCGTGGGCGGCCGATATCCGCCGCAAACGCCACATCGGCGACTTCCGCACATGGAAATCGCACGACGACTACACCAACGCCTTCGACCGTCTCGTGCGCGACCTCAAAAAGTCGCAGCCGCCGATCATCATGAAGGGCGGGTAGGAGTTTGCGCCTCCGCCCTGACAGCACTCGGGCGAGGACGCCCGAGTGCCCGCGGTCGAGACGACCGCACTCCTTACGACAGCATTGAGGAGTGCGGCCGTCTCGGCCGCGGCCATCGAGGCGTCCCGCCTCGATGGTTCGAGTACGCCGATAGCTCCAATGGTCCAGAACGGAAACAAGCCTCGCTGACGGCTATCCCCATTCCCAATTTTGCAGCGACACACTCGCGTTCGAGCGCCTTCTCCCCTCGTGCTTTTCGAGGGCGTACGAGTCGGATGAGATTGAGCGGCATCAACTGCCAACCGTTCGCCTGACCGCTAGCCGCTGACCCCTGACCACTCCGCCCTACGCCACGATCCCCTCGCTCGACGGAATCCGGAACGACCGCTTGTAGATGTCGATGACCGACATCAGCAGCGAGAAGACCAATGGGCCGACCACGAGACCCACAAACCCGAAGGCCTCCATACCGCCGAGGACGGAGACGAGGAGGGGGATGGCAGGGAGTTGCATCTTACCCTTCATCGCCCACGGCCTCACCACGTGCTCGATGATCGGGACGACGACCACGCCCCAGATCGTCAGAAAAATCACGCCGAAGTAGCTGCGGTCGCCCATCGATGCGGCGATGTAGAGATAGAGTGCGGCCGGAACCCACACTGCCGCCGAGCCGACCACAGGCAACAGCGACAACACCGTCGCCACCGCGCCCCACAGAATCGCGCCCGGAATCCCGGCGATGGCCAGGCCGATACCGATGAAGATCCCCTGCGTCAGCGACGTGATGACCTGCCCCCGGAATGTGGCGTCGACCACGCCTTTGAAGTTCTCCGCAAACTGCGCGTTGTACCGCGCCGGCAGCGGCGACAGCACCGACGCCTCGGCCACGATCGTCTCCCCTTCCACATAAAAGAAATACGCGGACAGAAGAACGAGAAACAGCGCGATGACGAGACCGGCGATCCCGCCGATGACCGCCGCGCCATGTACCGCGATCCAGGCAGGCGCCTTCTGCACGACCGGAATGATCACGTGCGCCGGATTGATCGCGGCGGGATCGAAGTCCGGCGCGACGCGCTTGATCCACGGCATCCGGTGGCTGACGTCGAGGCGCTGGAGAATTCGCTCCATGTCGCCCGACTGCAGATGCTTCACGACCACGTTCGCCTCCTGCACGAGCAGGATGATGATCAGAAAGGCCGGCAGCAGCACGGTGAACGTGACCAGGACGAGCATCACCGCAGCAGCGCGATTGGCTCCGTGCATCCGGTCGCGGAGTCGGCGGTAGATCGGAAACGTGACCGTGGCCAATACGGCGCCGAACATGATCGGCGCGAGGAACGGCTCGAGGATGAAAAACGCGGCGTAGAGAATGCCGAGGGCCAGCAGCGCGAAAAAAATGATCCCGGCCAGATGCCACTCCTGCCGCTGCCTGGGATTGTCTATGACCGGCGTAAGGTCGGACATCGCTACGCGCCTAAACGGCAATGATGCCGCGCCGCGCCGCCTCGACCACGGCCTCGGTACGCGTAGCCGCGCCGAGCTTGCCGAGGATGCCGTTCACGTGAAACTTGATGGTGTGGTCGGTGACGCCGAGGCGCTGCCCGATCTCCTTGTTCGTCTGACCCGATGCGAGAAGCCGCAGCACTTCACGTTCGCGCGCCGTGAGCGGCTCGATCATCTCGACCTCGGCGCGCGGATGGCGAAGAATCTGATCGGCAAACGCATCGTCGATCACGATCTCGGCTTCCGCGACCGCGTGCAGCGCCGCGTGCATGCGCCGCGGGGCGGCCGTGCGCGCGAGCACGCCACGCGCGCCTGACGCGAGCGCTTCCGCGGCACCCGCGGCATCGCGTACAAGCACGAGCGCGGGAACGTCAACGTCCGGAGCATTGCCGTCGCAGAGGATCACCTCGGCGTTCAACGCGCGGAGATGCGACGGCTCCGCTTCGGTGACGTCGAGGTCATCGAAGACGCCGAGAATCGTCCGAAGACTGGCCCGCACCAGCGGCGCGCTGCTGACGACGACAACGCGCAAAACATCCGGTGCATGGCTCTCGACAGCGTTCGATGAGAATGCCGGATGCGCACGCATGGAGAAACAATACAGCAAAACGCCTCGGTCGATTCTCCGCGAGCACAGAAACTGTCAAAGGAACTGTCATCCTGAGCCGCCGAAGGAGGACCCCCTGATCTTCCGCAAGGGTCGGGTGGCAAACAAACCGAGGCACAAGATCAGGGGGTCCTTCGACGTCCTCCGGCACTTCGTGTCCTACGGCGGTCTCAGGATGACAGCCGTTTGTTCGACCACTCCTTGCTATCATCCGCGCCGCTTGAACATCCGACAAACTTCCCTCCCCGGTGTCCTCATCGTCGAGCCGAAACTCTTCGGCGACGACCGTGGATTCTTCATGGAGACCTATCGCGTCGATGCCTTTCGCGAGGCGGGCATCGAAGAGGTCTTCGTCCAGGACAACCATTCGCGATCTGCCCGCGGCGTGCTGCGCGGGCTGCACTACCAGCATCCCAACGCGCAGGGAAAACTGGTGCGCTGCACGCGCGGCGCGCTTTACGACGTGGCGGTCGACATCCGCAGCGGCTCGCCGACGTTCGGGCGGTGGTTTGGAATGGAGCTCACCGAGGCCAACAAGTTGATGCTCTGGGTCCCGCCGGGATTCGCGCACGGCTTTTGCGCCCTCGAGGATGGCTCCGACCTCGTCTACAAATGCACCACGCTCTACGATCCCGCCGCCGACCGCGCCATCCTCTGGAACGACCCCGACATCGGCATCGACTGGCCGATCGCGTCGCCGCTGCTGTCGGCGAAGGACGCGGCGGCACCGCGGCTCATCGCTGCGAGCGTGCTTCCGCAGGCGTGACAACGCATCATCCGCAGATGTCGCAGATGTTACGCAGATAGCATCCGCCTACATCTGCGTCATCTGCGGATCTCTCGTATCATCTCCAGGCCACATCTATGTCATGGAAGATCGCGTCCTAGCCTTCGGCAGCTTCCGCCTGGACGTCGTAGGACGCTCGCTGACCCGCGACGGACAGTTCGTCGCGCTTCCGCCCAAGGCAGTCGAAGCGCTGATCCTTCTTGCCCAGAACCAGGGCAGAACGGTTCTCAAGGAAGAGTTGCTGGAGAAGGTCTGGCCGGAGACGTTTGTGGAAGAAGGCAGCCTGACTCAGGCCATCTCCATCCTGCGAAAGGCTCTCGGAGAAGGCGACGATGGCCAGCAGTGGATTCGGACTGTGCCCAAGAGAGGGTATTGCTTCGTCGCCCCCGTTCGCGCCGGCAGCGAGCCTTCGCAGACGCCTGTTGCGGCCACGGCCGCACCACACGAGCCGCATCGCGTCCGTCCGTGGCTGATCGCGGCCGTCATCGCAGCAGGATTGGTTCTCGCGGGCTTCTATTTCCTCCGTCCACGTAAACCAGCGCCGTCTCCGCAGCTCACGCGCCTGCTGGTATTGCCTGTCGACAACCTCAGCGGAAACCACGAGCACGATTACGTCAGCGACGGGCTGACAGAGGAGTTGATCTCGCAATTGAGCGTGCTCGACGCCGGCCGTCTTACAGTCATCGCCCGGACATCCTCTATGCATTACAAAGGGACGCACAAATCGCTCGAGCAGATTGCGAACGAATTACACGTCGACTATGTGCTCGAGAGCAGTCTGCGCTGGTCAGGGGACCGCTTGCGCATTACGGCGCAATTGGTCCGCACGTCCGACCAGTCGCACGTCTGGGCGAGTAATTACGATCGGGACGCAAGCAACATGCTGGCGATGGAGGGCGACGTCGCGCAAGCCATCGCCGTGCAGATCGATTCGAACCTGGCCGCCAAACCGAATCGCCGCGCGCCGCGGGCGGAAGCGTACTTGCCCTACCTCGAGGGCCGCTATTACTGGAACAAACGCACACGCGAGTCTCTGGAAAAGGCCATTGTGCTGCTCCGCCGCGCCATTGCGCTCGATCCGGAGTTTGCCCGCGCCCACTCCGCCCTCGCCGACTGCTACATGTCCCTCGGCCTTCTCGGCGTCGGCCGCGGAAGCGAGATGTTCACACAGGCGGAGAAAGAGGCCCGCGTCGCGCTCTCAATCGATCCCAGCCTCGCCGAGGCGCACACATCACTCGCTTACTTGAAATTTTGGGAAGATTGGGATTGGCCCGCAGCGGAGCGCGAATTCCGGCAGGCCATTGCCCTGAATCCTGATTACGCAACCGCGCATCAGTGGTATGCCGAATACCTGCGATTGATGGGACGCTTCGACGAATCGATCGCCGAAAGCAACCGGGCGCTGGAGCTCGATCCTCTTTCGCTGGTGATCAATATGGAGGCCGGCCTCCCTTACTATTTCCGGCACCAGTACGACAAAGCTCTCGAGCACTTCCAAAAGGCCATTGCGCTCGATCCCAGTTTTGCGCTTGCCTATGTCGAGACCGGGTGGGTGTACGAAGAGCAAAATGATCTGCCTCGTGCGATCGCAACATTCAAGAAAGCGGCTGCGCTTGACGACACGACGCCGGTCCAGATCGCGCTCGCTCACGCTTACGGCATGGCCAGCCAGCCTGCTGAGGCCAAACGTATCCTGCAGACGCTGCTGGATCGCTCCAAGACCACCTACATCCCTCCATTTCTCTTAGCCGCCATTTACCTCGGCCTTCGCGACAGCGACACTGCCCTAACCTTACTGGAACGGTCCTACAAAGAGCACGATTGGGGTCTCATCTGGATCAACGTCGCTCCGAAGTTCGACGTCCTGCGCGCGGAGCCTCGCTTTCAGGCTCTGGAGAAAGCGATGAAATTCCCGCCAAAGAAACCGTGATTGGCGCGTTCTCATGACAGCGGCCTCGCAATCTGCACACTGGGATCCTGGGTCGTGTTGTCCGTAATCGCGCCGCAGATCAGCGCACTTCCCACCTGCACGTCGAAGATCACGACCTCGTCGCCGAGGAGGACGCTTCCGCCGGTGAAGTCGGAGAGGGGCAGTTGCAGGAAGAACGTCGGCGGATACGATCGCGTTGTGCTCTGAATCATGAAACCATCCTTTGCGCGGACCGTTACCGTCATCGTTACACCGTCGAGCAGCGTGCGGATGCCGATATTCATCCGAACGCCGGCTGGCCTCATTGGTGCGATCACAATTCCGCGCTGTCCGGCCTTTATGGCGTCGGCGACGCCGAGCTGGTCGAGCGTCATGCCTGTAGTTCCGGCCGTACCGGCATCATTGAAAACGCGAACCGCGGACAAAGGGGCGGCGCTGCTCCCATCCGGGACGAGATCGAGGCTTCCAATCGATCGGGAAAGGCCGAGTGCGGCCACGATATCGGCGAAGGAAGCCGTCTCACCTGGTCCCAATGAATAGTTGATCGACGGATCCGCCGTCCTTCCCTCGACGGCCTGAACGTGAAACGTGAGTTTTCCACTGATGTGCTGATTCGTTGGATTGTGCAATTGCACCGCGGTGCGAAACAGCGAGCCAAAGTTGCCTTCGGTCGTCCCGACGACGGGAAACACTCGCGTCCCTGTCGCGAGCGGCGGGCGCGGAACGATGTGGACGGAAACGATCGCGGAAGAGGGGCCATCGATGTTGCAGGGCGACGACGTATTGCGGGCGTGAACGCGGAAATAGAGTGTCGAATCGGTGGCCGCACTCCGCGTCAGTGACAACCTGGTCGCCGTCGTCGTGGTTGACGTCGCGCCGGCCATGACCGGCGACGCGGACTCCTCCACCACGTAGTCGCTCGCACCCGCCAACGCGCTCCATGTCAGATCGAATGCGTTTCCTGACGTCACCTGCGCGGGCACAGTGGCCTGAGGCTCACCGGGTGCAAGGCATGCCGTGCCAGCGGCGGTGAACGACGCGATACCGCTGTCGCGTACTCCTGCATCATTGACCGCTAGAACCGACCAGTAATACGTTCGGCCTGGCTCCGTCGTGACCGCTTGCGCATTCCCAATTGTCGTTGCGTAAAAGGGAGGCGGCAGCGTCGTTCCGAAATTGACGCGATAACTCGCGGCCCCGCTCGCCGCGCTCCATTGCAGCGTCACAGACGAACCGATGCCGGCGGCACCATTGGCCGGAAATGTCAGCGTCGCCGCGGACGGCGGCTGCAGACAATCGACGGCTACCATCCCCGAGCTCCCACTCCGCGCAACGTCATTGACCAGAACGTTGGAAATATCGACAGGCACGTTCCCCGTCGCTGTGCTCGCCACAGTGAACGAGATGTTGGCCACCCCGCCGCCGCCCGAGACCGGCGAGCCCGATGCCATTGCCACGCGCAATACGCCGCCGGACACGTTGGATGAGACGGAAAACGATGACGTGAGCGATCCGGCAGTGACCGCGGGCGACGTCAGTCGCGCGGCGTCGTATGCGATATGAAACTCGAGCGACAACATGCCCGAGACGGAGTCGATGGTCACCGGGACATTGACCTGCTGCCCACAATGGGCGGATGGCGATCCCACGGTCACCGTCTGCCCGAAGGCGGCGGTCGAAATTGTTAACGAGATGAGAAATAGAAGGTTTTTCACAGTCATCTCCTCAATTGCATGTCCCGCTGCTGCACGTTCCACCGACGACACATTGGAGAATGAGCGCGGCATCAAAGGCCGAGACAGCGCCGCTGCTGTTGTAGTCGCCCGCACACTGTTGTTGCGCGTCGAGGCTCATCGCTCCGACAACCGACTGGAGCACAATCGACGCGTCAAACGCACTGACCGACCCGTTGCCGTTCAAATCCCCTTTGATGCGCAGCGGTACCGCCGCCTGGTCGCTCGACAGGACTGACATCGAATACGGGGGAAGCGAGAGTGCCTGCGCGGGATCGAACGAAGCGGCCGTCTGCGTCGTCGTCGCCACATTCTGGGCGTTCTCATTCGTATTCGTGATCGATGACGACGTCAGCTGCCGGATCGTGACCGCACCGCGCGGAGCATTCGCGCCGGCAAACGTGACCTCCCGCGGACTGGCGCGGTCGAGATTGAAGACGATGACCGCACGCTTTGTCCCATTGGCGAACGCGAACGATTGAATCAAGTGCGCGTTGTTGTACTGGATGCCATTGACCAGCGGCTGGTTCCACGTCGGGTTGTCGCCGCTGTGCGTTGTCTGTACGAGATCGCCACCAAGAACGTCGTTTGCCATCTGCACGGCCAGATACTGCGGCCGCTTTCGATCCGTCACACCCATGTCGCGGACCACCGCCCACAAGAGAACGTACTTGCCATCCGTCCGGTTGAATGCGAGCTGCGTCAGCGAGAAGAGACATTGATTGCGGATGCTGAGGTCGCGCAGCATCTGGAGCATGTGATCGGCGACCGCGACGCCCGCACCGACCGAGGGCGTGAACGAATCGAGCACAGGCTGCGTGATCGATCCGTTCGTTGTATGCAGGTTTACCTCATAGATCGACAGGGGCACCGGCCGGCTCGAAGCCAGCATGTTGTTCGCGCTTTGACGCATGTAGCCGGCCTGAGTGATCTGCTCCGGCTCCGCAAACAACGGCCCAAACAGCTCTTCATTGCTGCCAAAACTGTCGATGTTCCCGCCGAAATACGGAGCCACCGCCAGCGAACTGTGATTGGCGCTGGCGTTGTGAATGGCCGCACTGCGCGCCGGCAACGCCGCCTGACTGCCCAGGACGAGATCGTATTTGGCGCCGCTGTAGTACGGGGAGCTCTTGACGACGCCAAATAGCTCACTGCCACGCGCACCGTAAGACGCGGGATCGGAGATTGTGGCTCCGTAATAGTCGGCGTTGTTCCAGGCTTCGTTGCCAAATTCGAGATGAATCGTCGCAAACGCCTCGCTCCTCGGCGCGCTCCGTCCTCGGCTGGTTCGCATCGCTCCATACGGCGTGCTGACCGGCCCGCCGAGGTACTCGAGAAGGTTGGTCATCTCCGCGTTAGTGAATGTCGTCGGAACGATGTACCAGGGCTCGGCGTGCACGAGATCGCACAGCTCGAGAAACTCGTGCAGGCCGTACATGATGTCTTCGCGAAGAAGGATCCGGCTGCTGTAGTTGGCGCGGCGCCGCGCAAGGGGCGGCGCGATCTCGTTGTCGAGTGAGTCGCCGAGGTCTTCGACCCAATAACGCAGAATCCCTGGATTGAAGGTCTTCAGCGCATTGACGACCGGATCGCGGAACGCAGTCGTATTCGCCGGATCGCCGTTGATCTGCGTCAGGCTGACCTCGTCCAGCAGGACGGCCGATCCGTTCGGAGCGATGAAGTTGAGCCCAACCGAACCTCGCGACGCGCCCGCCTCGGTCGCCGCGAAATCGACGTTGTATGTGCTCCACGCGCCAGTCAGGTTGACGGTCTGATTGATGAAGACCAGGTTGGCCGGCGCTCCCCGCCCGAGGAAGATCGCCATCGTATTGCTGCCGCCGGCGCCCTTCGCTTTGAATGTCAGCCGGAAACTCCCATTGAGTTGCACAAACGGACCGGCCACGCTCGTGTCGAAAACTCCGGTGATGCGCGCCGACTGTCCGCTGCCATTCGCGCTGATCCGAACGGCTTGATGTCCCTGCGTGTCGGGTGCGAGATCCGAGGTTTCGTCGGTAACCGCGCCTCCACCGCCGACTGTCGGGAACCATCCCGCCGTCGACCCGCCTGACTCGACCTTGCGCAGGAGAACGTAGTCGCCGGCCGAGGGCGCGATGCCGGAGCTCGAGAAAACGAACTGCGTCCCGTTGCCGCCCGCGGGTGCCGTCGACGCGCTGATGGTCCCCGAGCGGCCCTTGGCGCCGCCGACGATGACCTCGAATGAGGCGCCGTTCCAGAACCCGGTGGCCCAGTGCGCGCTCGGGTTCTCATCGATGAAGCCGGTGGTGTTACCGGAAACGACCCGAACGATCGACCGGGAGATGAGCCCTTCGAATCCGGGATTCCGGAAAACGAGGTTCTTCATGATTTGCCCGGAGTCGTAGTAGGTGGCCCAGCCGAGATTCAGGCCGAAGCGCTTGACGCCGGGAACGGCGACGGTGCCGGAGACATTGATCGTCGTCGCGCCGAACACTGAGGTGGAAAGGAAAACGAGTGCCGCCAGTCTGAGGAATCGCAAGAGGTTCCGTCCTTTGCGGCGCAACGTAGGGCCGGACCGGCGGCGGCGTCCTCTTGGAAAGCTGCTGTTTTCCTGATGGAAAGGTGAAAGGGGCCCGAAGACTGCTCCGCTCGGGGGGGATGCTCGCGAAATGTGGGACTCGGGGTCTCGCGGGCTCGGGTCCTCGCAACGTTGACGTGTCGCAGAGTCAACGCTGAGGTCTCGCAGCGGCCTCCTTCTCGAAGTCTCCTCTTCGTCTCCTGCACGGCACGACCAGAGCGAGCTGCATCCCGTTGCAAGCCCACGACCTCGCGACGCCGCGTATTCGCGACCCAGAAACCTCGCGACCTCGCCGATTCCTTGACACCCCGCTCCCCCGCCCGTAGGATGCGCGCCTCTCGGGAATGCCGCTGACGGAGGTCAGGTTAGCGAGGTTCCTCTACGACGCGGGGTCGTAGTTCAGTTGGTTAGAACGCCGGCCTGTCACGCCGGAGGTCGCGGGTTCGAGTCCCGTCGGCCCCGCCAATCTAAACTGCAATTGTTGCAATAGTTTAGAAATGGGGAAATCGCCCACGTCCTCAATACGTACCCTTCGACGGAGAATCGAGATGAGACATGCTCACGATTTTCCGGCGTCACCTGAAGGCGTGCCCCCAGACCTCGCGGCGCTACCGCCGCTGCCAGTGTCCGATCTGGATTGAGGGAACACTCGGGCTTGAGGACGTTCCCAGAAGGTCGCTGAACTTCACCTCCTGGGACGCAGCGGAAGAATACGTCCGCGAGTCGAACCGAACAGGCAAAGTCGGCGGGACCACCATGAAACCGATGCTCGTCGCCGAGGCGGTCGAGCTTTACCTGACCGATGTCTCCGCTCGCCTTCGTTCCTCGACGGTCCGCCTGCATCGGGTGCTGCTCCGCGACTCGCTCCTCGTCTGGTGCGCGGACAAGGGCTACCGCTACCTGTCGGAGCTCGACGTGAAGGCGCTCATCGGGTACCGCAGTTCCTGGCAGTTTGCGCCGCTCACCGCCCTCAAGAAGTTCGAGCGTCTGCGCTCGTTCTTCCGCTTCTGCCACGCGGCACAGTGGATGGCAGAGAATCCGACGCTCGCAATCAAGGCTCCAAAGGCCGACACACCGCCAACGCTGCCCTTCACGAATGAAGAAGTCGATCGGACGCTGGCGGCGGCGAAGGGTTTCCGCATCAGCGGCTCCTACGGCCGCACGAACCCGACTCGCGTCCTCGCGTACATCTATCTCCTCCGCTACTCCGGGCTCCGCATCTCCGACGCGACCTCGCTGCGCAAGGACCGGGTTACCGAAGACGGCCGGCTCTTCCTCCACATGCAGCACAAGACTCGCGTTCCGGTCTACGTGCCGCTGCCGCCAGTCGTGGTTCGCGCCTTACGGGCGGTAGCGGACATGTTTCCGGACCGTGAGTGTTTCTTCTGGACGAGCACCGGCAAACTCGAAACCGCGGTCAAGAGTTGGAAGCGGACGCTCGCACGCATCTTCGAGCTTGCGAACGTCGAAGGCGGCCATGCCCACCGCTTCCGCGACACGTTCGCGGTGGATCTCCTCCTGCACGACGTTCCTCTCGAAACGGTGGCGGAACTCCTCGGCCACCGTTCTATCAAGGTAACCGAGCAGAGCTACGCGCCGTGGGTGAAGGCTCGACAGGACAAACTTGAAGAAGCGGTACGGCGGACATGGAAGGATGAACCACGGCTCGGCCGGAATCGTTCGCGCACCCGCAGAATCAAGCTCTTGTCAGAAACGCGCAACGCGTTGGAACCCCTCTCGCAGGTCCAACCCACCCTCCAAATCAGCTGAGAGTCTATCGATATCGCCTAGCGTCGTGAAGTTCTCAAGAACAATCCTGCCGCTGTGACCGAACTGCGGCAGGATCTGCGAAAGCGCCACATTCAGCCGATCGAGAATTGCATCGCGAAGAGCAACGATGAACCGTTGGAAGCGAATCTCACGGACCAAGTAATAGTAATCGGTGAGGCGATCCGAAAGTCCTCCCCGACTGTTCCATCCTACGATAGACGTCGCCGTAGCTTCGGCGCGCGCTCGAAGTCGTTGAAATTCGTTGAAATCGTAACCCGGCGGGAATCCCTCACCTCGCAGATACCCTTCCGGCGTCAAGTCCGTTCCGACACCGGCCAGCGTCCGCTTGAGATCCAGGAGCTTCCGTGGGGTGAGCGGAATAGGCAATTCGAACGTGATGATTCTCTCGATATCGATTCGTGTGAAACGCGGCCAACCCAGCTCTTCCGCGCGCCGCCGCCCTATGTCCTGGACCCAGCGTCCGAACCGGCGGCGAATGGTGTGCGGCGTCACCCATTGCAAATCGAAAGCGACCGGCGTTTTCGACTTACGGCTGTGCTCAATCACGATCTCATATTGCGCTTTCCCGTAAGCGAGAATGCCGGATGCGCACTGGCGGATAAACTCCGTCACCACGTCTTCCAAGTCTCGCCACGAGTCCTTCGCCAAAGCCTTCGTGACTAGCGCCACAACTTCATCGTCTTCGGGAAGTATCCCGATTGCCATGCCCGGCTCCGTTGAGTAGGGCATGATCCCCAGACGAACGTCGTCACTGAACATGTACGACTGGATGCCTTGATCCACCGTGCGCCACGTCCGCAGCGCGTCATTCTCTTCGTCCAACTCAATCACATCGAGCCAGCGAGTCTGTGGTTCACCGACGGTGTCGCGGTCTGTCATCTGGCCCTCGATCAGCGATCTTTTGCAGAGATTCGGCTGCGTAAGGAAGTTCGGCGTCTTCGAAGCCCACCTGGAAGCGCAAGAAGACAAAAAAGAAAACGTCGCGCGCATCGAGATGACCCATGCCGTGGCGCGACTCGACATACCGGCTCACTACGTTCAGGAGCGGACTCAGGGGTCGCCTTGAATCGTCGGCGCTTTCGAGGTCCTCGCGGAATGTTCGCTGCCAGTTGAAGCGCATCGTCTCCCAGGGTCGCATAAAGGCCGAGCGCTCTTTGAAGATGAATCGGACCGCCTCCGTCCTTAACTGACTGCCAAGAGACTCTTCCCATGTCTTTCGCACGACTCGCCACAACTCACCCATTCCATGGAGCCGCGAATAAAGATAGGCATATCCGGAGAGTTCGAGAACATGAAGATACGGTTCACTGAGATAGGTGAAGCGGGCTATCGGTTCGACATCGGCGGTCTCGGCGCTCAGTCGCTGGATGGCGAGGATCGATAATCCGAACACGACCCGGAAGAGATGGGACGCGTCTTCGTTTCCATCGCGCATGCGCTCGAATGTTCTCGCTGCGAGCATCATGTAGACTTGGCCGAAGTAGTCGGGAAGGTCACGCTCCCGCGATGTCGTGCCGCTTTCGTACATCGAAAACGACAGCTTCGCGATGGTTTCGTAGAGCGCCGATTCGATCCTTTCGAGGTGCTTCGCCATCGCCTCGACGTCAACCGAGGCCCCTCCGGTTTCCGTGCGCACATGAAGGTTCCGCATTTTTGTACACCATTTCTCGATCGCGAGAAGTTGGTATCCGAACTTGTGGCAGATCTCTGCGCCGCGCAACGCAACGTGCATGGCCGGAAGGTTCAACTCGGCTGCGATGAGACGCTCGACGACGGGGCCGCATGCCAGTTCGATCCTCCGTAGTATCGGTTCCATCGCGCTTACGACATGCCCGATAAGCGTCGAGGCGAACTTCTCCCGAAGGTACCAATCGGCGGACACGATACGTTCTTCGACATCTCGTTCGAATTCAAGTCTCTTGGCAGTCTCTTCAAGCTCTTCCAAAACCCCGCGTGGCAGGCTCGCTCCGTAGAACTCTCTCTTCAGATACCAGCGCGGCCAATCTTCGGTGTCAACCAGTGAATCTGGTGGGGTTTCCGCGACTCGGTCGCCGAAGCCGATCAGAATCTGCATCGGCGCGAAAACTATGAAATCCGCGAGTTGGATGAGAGAACCCGCACGTTCCGGGTCAGGCGCGGAGGAGGACAATTGCAGCTTGTTCAGCCCCTCAACCGCATCAAGCACCCGGCCTGTAACGATTCGTTCTACGAGCAGCGCTTCATCGACGGCGAGTGCCTTCGCCATACCGTGAATCCGCGATTGAAGAGCCAGGAGGATATCAATGGCCCTTCTCAGGTCATCGTGTTCGAGGTGCAGAGCGACTGTTGCGGAAACGACTTCGGCGATCTTCTTCTCAAACCATAGGTAATCTCGCCGGCGTCCCGGCTGTGGCATCGTCGCGGTCGGAATATGCACCGTAACCAGCGACGAATCATCCGAGGTAAGAATGCTGCGGTAGACGGCGCGTTCGGGATACCACGCGCTTCCGACGGGTATCCGCGATTTCAGGTGCGTGTAGATGCCGAGGAGCAGGGTCTGTCCGAGAACAACATCCTTCGAAGAGGCAAGGTTCGGTGGATCGGTATTCACGAAACCCAGGAGTTGCTCATACGTGGCGACGGTACGTTCAATGATCTTCCGATGATGCGTTTGGAACGAGATGTCGCGCGCGTAGGGGTGGCTACCGTGCAATTGGTGCATCGATTCCGCGACTTGCGTATTCAAAAGCTGCGCAACGAACTCAGGGTGCAGCAACTGGTACACGCGAAAGCCGAAGCCGATGAATGAGAAGACGCCGAACGTTGTCAGCGCGAATAGAAAAACGATTCCTGTACGCGGTGCGGCTACCGCGCTGACGTTCAGTCCGCAGAGAAAGAGGGCATAGATGCCCGTGAGGGCAACGATCTTCAGGTATCGATTGCTCAGTTTCTCGCTGATCACGAGTTCGCGGATGTCTGTCGCAACGCGCCCGTACCCACTCCCGATCACCACACCAATCGCGGTGAAGAGAAGGCCGAGGAAGACACCCATTGTCTGCAACACCGCGGCGGCGGTCGTGACGTACGAGGCGCCATCTATTCGTCGCAGCGGTACTCCCCACGTGAAATTGAGAAGTGGCAACACGTACCGGTCGATCGCAAGCGCGAGCACAACAAGTCCGATCGCGTAGACCGTTTGCGAAGCTACCGTGGCGAGCGAGAAACGGAGAACCGCGAGCGTTTGAGAGCGTTCCCTGCCGAGCTGCCGGATGGCGTATCGCGTGACGCGCAGTCGAAAACGAAACTTCGAGTAGGAGCGGCGCCGAACCCAAAAGTTGCGTTTCACGCCGAGACGGAACGCGATCTTGCTTGCGATCTGTCGAATACCCATCCGGTCGAAGTCTAGCAACCGAATTGAAACATTCTCTAGCCATCTGGGGCTCTGCTTCACGATGGAAGGATTTACCAGTGGGTTCTCTACCAAATGTAGAGAGAATGAGCCCTCTACCGGCGTGACGGAAATCTGGTCGAACCGCGACTATTCGATTGGGTGGGGAGTAATATCGCGCATCGCGTCACTCTCGTCCTGAAGTCCAATTTTGCTTGGAGGCGCATGCCATGTCCGAACCTGTCGTCCACTCCCACTGGCACCAGTCCATCTCAGGGCTCTCCATCACTCCCACCGAGTTTTACGAAGCCGTAGGCAAAGCGATCGAGGCCAAGAACATCCCCGGTATCAAGATCGAGGGAAAGTACTTCGCCGAAGGGATGGTTGGCTCGGCCCAGCGGCTCTACCTCAGGGCCAAGCGGAACGAATACTACTTCGACATCTGCGGCGCGCCCTTCGCGGACGGTTCCTTCGTTTCGTGGTGGTTGGCCGAAGATACCGGCTGCCTGCGCGGTTGCCTCATGGCGCTCCCGATAATTGGCTGGATCATGCTCGTCCTCATCTATCGGGAGACCTACTACAAGGTGGACACCCGTCTCATGTTCCAGGACGCGATCCACTCCGCCGTGCTCTCCGTGGTGGACGAGTTCACTACGGCGAAAGGATTGCGCGCGCTGTCAGCGGCAGAGCGAGCGCCCACCATGATGAAGCTCATCAAGTAGGACCGTCCGATGTTGCCGCATGAGGAGCTAACGCGCCGTTTCTACGAGTGGGAAACTCGCGGTCGGGGTGCCCTCCAGTGGCCGCAGTGCGTTCGCCTCGAACCGCCCTTCCGTTCGTTCCAAGGTCACTTCATTACCTCGCGCCCGGCGGTCGAGGACGACGGCCGGAAGCATGGGGTTTTGAGCTGGCTCGGCCTCCAGCTCACCCGGCCGATCGGAGCGCCGGTTCTTGAACCACAACAAGAATTTCCCGAAGAAGCTCAACCCGAGCCCGAAGAGGATAACGACGATCAGGAGATCGTCGAGTTCGCGCTAGCCCTCAAAGAAGGCACTCGCGTAGATCGTGAAGGAGCGGAAGCGTTTCTGCTTGCGCTCCGCACTTGCCGGGAGCCGATCGCCTTCGAGATCGTCGCGACCGCGGAGCGCATCGTGGTCCAGTGGGCGGCAAGACGAAGCGACGCGGGACTTGTGCGCGAAGAGCTGCGCGTCTTCTTTCCGGAGGCGGGGGTCGCCGAGACCACCGACTCACTTCCTAGAACGTGGAGCGAGCCGCCCGGCACGATGGCGATTATCGAGTGCGGCCTCGCCCGTGAGTTCATGCTGCCGCTTCGCACCTTCCTGCGCGCCGATCCCGATCCGCTCCTCGCGAGTTTCGGCGCGCTCTCCGATCTCGCCGCCGATGAAGTCGCGGTTCTCCAGATGCTCTTCGAACCCGCGCGTGAGGATTGGGCGGAGAGCGTGCGGCGCGCGGTCACGGACGGCGAAGGCGGCTCATTCTTTGTCGATGCGCCGGAGCTCACGAAGCTCGCACTCGAGAAAGTCTCGCATCCGCTCTTTGCCGCTGTGCTGCGTCTTGCCACCAGCTCGCCCGTCACAGGTCGCGCGGAGGCGATCTTGCGGTCACTCGCGGGCACGCTTGCGCACTTCGGCAGGGCAGACGGCAACGAACTCACGATCGCGATGAACGAACACGGCGTAAGTTTGGAGCGCGATCTGCTGCTGCGCACCTCGCACCGGAGCGGCATGCTGCTGTCGGCCGGGGAGTTGGCGGGTCTCGTCCACCCTCCGGGCGCGTCCGTAGCGTCGCCGAAACTCATGCGGCGCGTGCGGCGCACGAAGGCCGCGCCGCAATCGAGTGTTGGTCATGCGCTCACTTTTGGCATAAACGAGCACGTCGGCGAAACACGCGTCGTCGGCCTCACTCCCGAAGAGCGCATGCGGCACATGCATGTGGTAGGGGCCTCCGGGACCGGCAAGAGCACGTTCCTCCTCGACCTCATTCTCCAGTCCATCGCGTTCGGGCGCGGCGTCGGCGTGCTCGATCCGCACGGCGATCTCGTCGACGAAGTGCTGGCGCGCATTCCCTCGGAACGCGAAGACGACGTCGTGCTGCTGGACGCGTCGGATGCCGAATACCCGGTCGGCCTCAATCTCCTCGCCGCCCACTCCGAACTGGAGGGGACGCTCCTCGCCTCGGACCTCACTGGCATCTTCCGCCGCCTCTCGACCACCTGGGGCGACCAGATGCAGACGGTCCTCGCGAACGCGATCCAAGCGTTCCTCACCTCGAACACCGGCGGCAGTCTCCACGACCTCAGACGGTTCCTGATCGAACCGGACTACCGCCGCGACTTTCTCCACTCGGTGACTGACGAAGAAGTCGTGTACTACTGGACCAAAGAGTTCCCGCTCCTCGTCGGCAAGCCCGCCGCGCCGATCCTGACCCGGCTCGACGGCTTCCTGCGTCCGAAGCCGCTGCGGGCCATGTTCGCGGCCCGCGAGAGCCGCCTCGATTTCCGCGAGATCATGGACGGCGGCCGCATCTTCCTCGCGAAGCTCGCCCAGGGCGCAATCGGCGAAGAAAACGCGGCACTCCTCGGCAGTCTCATCGTCGCGAAGTTCCATCAGGCAGCGCTCTCCAGGCAGGAACTGCAGCGCGAAGCGCGGAAAGATTTCGATCTCGTGATCGACGAGTTCCAGGATCTCGTGACGCCTTCAGTCGCGAAGATCTTGGCCGGCACGCGCAAGTACCGGCTCGGGCTCACGGCGGCCCACCAGTCGCTGCGGCCGGTTTATGAAGCGGACCAGAATGTCGCCGCGGCGCTCCTCGCAAACGCCGCAACGCGGGTCGTGTTCCGTGTGGGCGACGACGACGCGAAGAAGCTCGCGGACGGCTTCACTTCCTTCGACGCGCAGTCCCTTGTCTCCCTGGGCGTCGGCGAAGCGGTCTGCCGGATCGACCGGGCCGACCATGACTTCAACTTGAGGACACGGGTACCGGAAGCGGTCGATGGGGCGACGGCGGCAACGCGCCGCGCGGCGATCGTCGCGCAGTCGCGAGCCAAGTATGGATCGCGGCCGGCTCGCGCCGAAAACCGGCAAACGAACCCTGCGCCACCGCGAACCGAGCCTCAGCCCTCGACCAAGGTTTCTTCGCAGCCTACGCCAAAGACGCCGTCGCGACGCTCGCCAGCCGACGCGCTGAAGGCGCTCCTTCGCACCACGCAATCCCCCTCCGACACCTCAAAGGAAGAGTGAATCGCTCCTCGGAAACTGTGGAGTCAAAGTGTGGAGACGTATCCACACTCTCCGAGGAGCGGAAGCGCTTACTCTCAAGGAGTTAGCGGAAGGAGCCTGCCGGGGGCTTATCAACGGAGAGAAACATCTTTCGTTGCTTGCATCACGAGCACTAGGGAACAAGGAAAGTTGAAATGACCGGTTGATATCGCGGCCTTCATATGTCACAATAACCTAAACCGATCGTCACAATATCCCGTAGACCCGTCGACCCCCGAACCCACCTATCCTCCCTTCCACGCCCAACGGAGACCCCATTCCATGACTACCCCTACACGAGCAATCGTTCTCGGAGCGGCCGTGCTTTTTCTTGCGATTGCGGCTTCAGAGCTTCGAGCACAACCGCCTGGCGGAAGCCGCGCGCCGGTCACCACCCAATCGACCCTCGCAATACCTTCCGCTATCCATGAAGATGTGACGACCGGCACTTTGTCTCGCACTACCGACGGCTTCACGGCGCGCCCCGGTTACGTCGGGCCGGACTTCCTCGGGACAGCATCCGGCCGTGCTGTCGTGCTTACAGATAGCGTTCGAACGACAGCCAGCAGCAACTGGGCCGCCGCGGGACTGATCCGCAATGAAACGTTAGGCATCATTCGAAACCCGCAAGTCACCGCGCACCTCTTCGACGGCGGCCACCACGAGCTCGCAACCGCTCATGCCTCCGTACCGCTCGTCGCTATTCGCACAGGCGAACCCGCGCCGTTCGACATTCAGTCAGATCTCGCCTCCAGCCTCGTGGCGTCCGTTGAGTGGACCGTGAGTTACGGCGCTACAGGGCGCATCGCTGCCCAATCGTCGCCTACGGCCGAAGTAGCCTCTTCCGACGACGCGCAGAGGGCCATTCAGTTCTCCGTCTTCTGGAAACGACCCTACGGACACGCGGACCGCATGTACGGATACCCGCAAAATGACTTCGCTCGCGGTCCGTATCCATACGTCGTTTTCGGCGAGATCCACAATTCAGGCACTCAAACCCTCCTCGCGGGCCGCGTGCTCGCCGCTTGGCTTGACGCGAAGGGTGGCGTTCTCAACGTCGATTGGCTGACCATCCTGCCATCTGACCAGGACGCGAAGCCGCAGTCCTCGGCGACATTGCAACCCGATGGCTACGCCGACTTCATCTACCGCAACAGCGACGCGAGCATCGCTCCGCGCCTGAACGACGCACGCATCGTGCTCTGGGGGGTGGACAATGTTCAGTAGGCCAACCCTCGCCAAATACGCCCTCCGGTCCGTCCTCAGCATCGTTGTCGCAGTGTCCGCAGGCGCTGCCATCGCGCAAACCGAACAAGAATCGCTTCATGTCGCGCCACTTGCGGTACTGAAGCCCCGCTTCGGGCAGGCGCCGTTCACAGACGTACTGAACGCCGCCGCGCGAAACAACCAATGCACAGCCCTCCTCACGACTAACCAGCTCGCGGCCATGATGCTCTCGGTGACATGGCCCGAAGACACCGGCAACAACACAACACTCACGCCGTCGCCGATGACGCTGGGGCGCGCAGACACCAGCGCGTATCTCTACTATCAAAACTCGGTGAGCGGAGCGAACCGCCGAGCCTTTTGGCACGCCGGCGTTGGAATTTGGCAGTTGGACGACTCCGGCCTCGGCACAAACATCGGAGAGGGTAGGTTCGACGCTGCTGCTTCAAGCGCTATCGTTGCCGCTGAAGTCTCGCGTCGATACTGCTCAAGCAAATCGTTCGATACGGCAGTCGGACCGTGGGCGGCGTGTAAACGCACTCCAGGGATCTGCCAGCAGATCTACAACACGCTGCTTTCTCTGCCTCTGCAAAACATTGATCAGGACTCCTCCACCTCGAGTCTCGGCGGCGCACAATCGCGAACCTGCATTCGAGCCGGCGCGGCCGCTTCATTCCCGTGCTACTACGTGAACCCGGCCAACGCGCAGGGCTACACCGGTTCGTGGCGCGGCGGAGCCGACAACACGCCCCCGCTCTCCTGGCCGTTCTACGTCTACACCGAGACCAATGGCAGCACGAAATCTGAATGGCGCCACTGGCTCTCCATCGACAGCACAGCGACGTCGCCTACGAATATTGCCGCGCGCCGGGCGTATGGCGCGGATTCACGCAGCGGTCTCCAATGGTCGACCACGCCGCTCTGCGACGTTACCGCCCAGCGTGGGGCCTGTACACTCCTCACGATTCGTACCGCGGGCACGGGTTCGGGAAGCGTTAGCAGCCAGCCGTCAGGAATCAGCTGCGGATCTACGTGCAGTGCTACATTCGCGACGACCAGCATCGTCACGCTCACCGCGTCACCGTCGAATGGGAACACCGCGACTTGGGCTGGCTGCGATTCCACGAGCAGCGCCGTCTGCACCGTCACGATGAGCGGCAACCGGACGCCGACCGTGACGTTCACGGCTACGCAGCCACAATCACACACGCTCCAAGTCTACCGATCAGGAAGCGGCAGTGGCACGGTCACCAGCAACACGGGCGGCATCAACTGCGGCTCGACCTGTAGCGTAACCTATGTCCACGGCGCCTCAGTGACGCTCACCGCATCGGCTGGGTCAGGTTCCGTTCCGGCCGGCTGGACAGGATGTGATTCTGTCTCCGGCAACACCTGTACGGTGACCATGAACGCGAACCGCACTCTTACGGCCACGTTCAGCGCTGCCCCGCCTCCGCCCCGCGAGCGGCTCACGAACGGCAACTTCAGTTCCGGTTCGTACGGCTGGACGCTCATCGGCGACTTCTGGAGCGGCACGAACCTGTCGAACTACCGGTCAGCGCCCGGCTATGCGGCTGGCGGCGTTGACAGTGGTGGTTCGCCGAAGAACAACGCGGTCGGTTCCATGTACCAGACCGTCGCAGTTCCAGCTAACGCCTCGTCCGCAAACCTGTCGCTCTGGTTAAACGTCACGTCGGAAGACACGTCGCAATACGCGTCCGATTTCATGAATGTCACGCTGCAGGACAACTCCGGCCGATACCTCACGGCAGTGTGCTCGGTGAGCAACCTACATCGCAGATCTGATCCTCGCGATTACTACTGGTCATGCGGCTTAAGCCTCCTCCCGTGGAGAGGCCAAACCGTGCGAGTCAATTTTCTCGCAACGACAAACGCGAGCTTGAAAACTACGTTTCGGATCGACGACGTAAGCGTCATCGCCGACGGCAATTAACCGTGGCATTCGGTTGGCTGCCCGCCCACGGTAGGGCGGGCAGCCAGCGCGACGACAGTGAACGAACACTAGGATGTTCCGCAATCTGACCGCACCCGGAGCGACAGACAATCCTTCTGCACACGCACTTTGTCAGCACACTCATCTCGATTACCGACCGACGAGATCAACCGGCTCTTTTCGTAGGACCACACACCGGACCAGGCGCGTCCCGGACACGGCGTTCGAATCTGGAAGTCCGGGCGACATCAGCTGCACGCCTTCGCAAGATGACCGCTGTGCAATGAGTGCGGCACGCTGACTGCCTGGCGTGAAGACGACGATCCCCGCGCGATACGCCTCGGCCACATCGTCCAGGAGTTCCCGCAGCCGTTCGAGTCTCGGAAGAAAGACGGTTGCGAGTCTTTCGCACGCAAGATCAATCTCGCAGGCAAGGAGTAGACCGCGCGTTCCTGCTCCGGCGGCCCAGCGTGTGAGGAGATCAGGCATCGCAAGCGCGAAAGAGAGGCGTCGTTGCAGGAACTACGCGGGAGAGATGAGCGGACGGCCAACTCGGGAGTCCCAGGAGCGCAACGCGCAGATAATTGATCGCAAGCGTGGGCGACATTCCTTGAGGGCCACCGCCTTCGCTGGCGCGAAGAGTTCATCCTGGCCCGATGCCGCAATCGACGAGAAACTCACGGCCGCGACGAATGAGCCGTAGTCGGTTCATGCCGATGCCGCCAAGACGCTCTGCCTTGTCGATCCTCTCATCGAGGCACTGGTGCCAGTCGAACGTCTCGGCAAGTGCGTACGCCGCAGACCCCGAGAGCGTTGGAATGGCGAGTAGTCCAGCCGTGAAGAGGAGATAACAGCCCGAGCCGGCCGTTGGCCCATCAGCCGTAATCGTGATCCGCGTCGAGCGACCGCTCGGGCGTCGCCGGGTCGCTGGCGAGTGGGTTGGAGTCTCCTTGCGACGGCGTGATAGTCGCTCCGATTCCGCAGCCACTCACCGGCATTTGGGTACCAGTCATTGAAAAACGGTGACGGCCTGTCTGCCGGGCCACATCTACTGCTCCCGCGCTCCGTGCGCCTATAGGAGAACCGACCGTGAAACGATTTGCTCTCTCTTTGCTGCTTGTCGCAGCTGTGATCTTCCCAAACTCTCTCATCGCCGCCAGCGCGGGCGCCGTACGCGGCAAGGTCCTTGGGCCTGATAACATGCCGTTGGCTGGAGTCGTCGTGCAGCTTCGCAACGACATCACCGGTTTCAAACAGGGTGCGGCGACGACGGCTGACGGGACATTCATCTTCAACAACATCCCCTACAACCCCTATGAACTGCACGTCGACGTACAAGGCTTTCAGCCCGCTCACGCCGCCGTCGATGTTCACTCCCCGGTTCCCGTCGACGAGACGATTACGCTCAAAGTGTCCGGTGTCTCCGAGTCGATCAGCGTGACGGCGGAACCGCCGGCGGCGCAGCTCGAAACCGACAATTCACAGAGTCACATCGACATCGACAAGTCGTACATCGCCAAGGCGCCGGCGGCTGTGGCTTCACGGGCCATGGAGCAGATCGTTACCTCAACGCCCGGCTTCGCGAAAGACGAGAACGGCCGCTTCCACTTTCAGGGGGCGCACAGCCAGAGCGAATACGTCATCGACGGCCAGACGATCTCCGACCAGACCGGCGTGACCTTCTCGAACTCGATCGATCCCGGCATCGCCCAGGGGATCGAGATCATCTACGGCAACGTTCCGGCTGAATTCGGCGAGAAGGTTGGAGCTGTCATCAACCTCACCACGAAATCCGGCCTCGGCGCGGGCAATCCGAAGACCGAGGTTTTCGTCGGAGGGTCTAAGTTCGCCACGGTCGAAGCGGGCGCTTCGATGGCGGGCGGCTCGCAGACCTTTGGTTATTTCGGCTCGATCAACGGATCGAAATCCGACCGCTTTCTCGATCCCGTCAACTTCGACAACCTGCACAACCACGGCGATACGTACCGCGGTTTTCTCCGTCTCGATACGCAGTCGGCTGATTCGAGGAGCTCCTTCCGCTTCACCGCGCTTCTCGGCTCGACGCATCGCGATGTTCCGAACACTTTCACGCAGGAGGCCGCCGGCCAGAGCGAGCGGGTGCGCAGCGCAGATCAGAATTTCAACCTCGGCTGGCAGAAGATCCTCTCGCAGAGAGCCGTTTTTGAATTCGTCGGATTCGGACGCTTCTCGAAGTTCAAACTCGACGGAACGCCGCAAGACACGCCTGTCATCGTGGCCTCGGACCGCACGCTCAACAACTACGGCATCGCCCCGGCCTTCAGCTGGACGAACGCTGCCAACGAAGTGAAGATAGGCGTCAATCTGAAGCGCTATCCGATCAAGGAGAGGTTTTCGTTCGGCATCACCGATTCCGGTCTGAACGATCCCGGCAATCCTGATGCGTTCAATCCCAACCTTGCGCCGTATGACCTGACGCGCGGCGGCCATCTCTTCACCTTCACCGGCAGCAAAACAGGCAGCTACAACGCCGCGTACATTCAGGACAACATCAAGTTCGGCGACCTGACGGCTAACCTCGGCGTCCGCTACGACAAGAACTCGATTCCACTCAGCGAGTCGCTGATGCAGCCACGCCTCGGCGTCGCCTGTTTCATCCCGTCATCGAAAACCGTTTTTCGCGCGTCGTACAACAAAGTCCTCTACACGCCTGAATTCGAGAACATTCTCTTCGGATCGTCGGCTGCTGCTGCTGCGCTCGCGCCGCCCGCGGTTCAGGAATCGCAGGAGCTCGGCGGCGGCGATCTCCTCGTTCACTCCGAGAGCCAGACCGCCATCACCGTTGGCATCCAGCAGGCGCTCGGGAGCCGCGTGCGTTTCGACGTCGATTACTGGCGGCGCCGCTCGCGGTTTGCCGGCGACCAGTCGCAGTTCCAGAACACCGGCATCGTCTTTCCGCTGGCCTTCAAGGCAGGCCATCTCGATGGATGGGATATGCGCCTCGATCTGGCGAAGACTGCGGGCTTCCGCGGATTCCTTTCGCTCGGACACACGCACGCCGAGTACGTACCGCCTCTGACCGGCGGACTGTTTCTCGACACCGAGGCGATTGACTCACTAACCGCCGGTCCGTTCCTCATCGATCATGATCAGAAGTTGCAGGCGCAGGGAGCGCTGAGCTTCGACTTCGGGGACTCCGGAATCTGGGTTGCCACGAACGTCCGCTACGACTCGGGACTGGTAACGGGTGCCGATGTCGCCTCACTCCTCGAGGATTCGGACAATGCCTTTGCGGCGCCTTACATCAGGGAGAATTCGGGAACCGATCTCGATCCGAACCGTGTCAAGCCACGTACGATCGTCGACTTCTCGATCGGCGCGGATCTAATTCAGTATCACCTGCCGCTCAGCATCCAGGCGGACCTTCTGAACGCGACAAACAAGAAGGGCGTCTACAACATCCTCTCGACATTCGGCGGAACGCATGTGATCCCGCCGCGGATGCTGGCGGTGCGGGCGCGCTACACGTTCTAAGGCCGAGGCGATGTCGGAGGTCCAGGGCATCTTCGAACAAGCCGTGTTGATCGCGGTGGCGACCCTGGGCCCCGAAGCCTCGGGTGCGACGATCGTAACCCAAGTGCGAGAGCGGTTGATGCGAAACGTCCACTCGGGCTCAGTACACAGTACATTGCACCGTCTCCTGCACAAGCAGCTCATCACATGGCGAAAAGGTTCAACGCCTGACCATGGCGGCCGGCCGCGGCGCTATTATGCGGTCAACGAAGAGGGCCTTCGCGCGTTGCGCCGCGCGAAGGTCGAAATCCAGAAAGCGTGGGGGGACTTCGTCGCGGAACGTTGAGCGATCGCGGAGGCGTTCATAGCCGCAACAGGCGCTCGCGCAATAGCCTTGAATGAAACCTGCTCGTTTGCAGCTCCTGCCCATTGGATAACGAGAGTACGAACGTTCCGCCCGGCATCGGCGTGGCTTTGGTGATGGCGCTGATGTTGGCGAGCGTGCCGCGGCTCAGGCGGATGAACTCATCGCGATCGAGGCGTGCTTCGAGATCCTTCAAGCGATACGCGATCGTGTGCTTCACACCACGTATCGTCGTCAGATGGAGCAGTTCGCCGTCGGCGATGATCGAGGCGACCTCGCTCACGGGGATCAGCACGATCTCGTTCTTGCGGCGGACTGGAATGCGGCGCAACGGTGTGGATGCTTCGAAGGCCATCACTGCGGAACGGACGTTCTTTGCCGAGGCGGCGCGGGCGTCATCGCGATCGAGACGGTCAATGGCGCGGCTGACCGTTTCGCGCAGGCGCGCCGCATCGACCGGCTTGAGGAGATAGTCGACGGCATTCAGCTCGAAGGCGCGGACGGCGTATTCGTCATAGGCGGTAACGAACGCGATCATCGGCATCGAGCTGCGCTTGAGAAGCCGCACCACGCCGATGCCGTCCACCTCCGGCATTTGCAGATCGAGGAGCGCCAGATCGGGCTTCTCGCGCTCGATCAACTCGACGGCCGAGGCTCCGTCGACGGCCTCGCCGACGATCTCGACGTCGTCGAACGTGCGGAGCATCGCTAGAAGGAGCGAACGAGCTGGCCTCTCATCATCGGCGACCACAACGCGCAGACGGTCTCTCATGCGCGCCTCGCAATCGGGAGGACGATCTCGGCGCGCGTCTCGTCGGCCGTGGCCACGAGCGTCAGGCTGGCGGCGTCGCCGTATTGATGGCGAAGACGTGCGTCCAGATTGGCGAGACCGACGCCGTGCTTGCGGCCGCGTGTGATGTCGGCCTCCGTGGCACGTGCGCCGCTGTTGCGAACGGTGATGGCGAGGCTGTCACCGTCCGAGCGGCTCTCGATGGCCACGCGGCCGCCGCTCCGGCAGTTGGCGATGCCGTGCTTGATGGCGTTCTCGACGAGCGGCTGGATCATCAGCGCGGGCACGCGGATCCCGCGCAGCTCGCCGGGAACGTCGATGTCGATGCGCAGCCGCTCCTCGAATCGGGCGCGCTCGATCTCGAGGTACGCGCTGACGAGATCGATCTCGTCGCCAAGCGTCGTGGCGGTATCGGCCGAGCGGAGCACGCCACGCAGCAGCGCGGTCAGCTTCATCAGCGTCCCGTGCGCGCGTGTGGGCGAGGTCTGGATGAGAAAGCCGATCGTGTTCAGTGCATTGAAGAGGAAGTGGGGATTGACCTGCGCGCGCAGAGCACGCAGCTCGGCTTCCGTTGCCAGCCGGCTCTGTTGATGCCGCTCCTGCGACAGACGGATCGCGTCGATGCGGCGCGCTGCCAGAAGGGTCATGTTCTCGATCATGGACAGGTCGTCGGAGAGCAGCCGCCGCCCTCCTTCCAGAGGACCGATCACGAGCGCGTAGCGTGGCGGCTCCGTCGTCGGGATGGGCATTGCGGCATCGGCGGCGGCATCGGTGCCGGCTTCGATCCATCGCATCTCGCCGGCTGTCAGCGGCGAGCGCAGCGCAGCGACGAGCGCATTCATCACCGCGGGCGGCTCCTCCAGCGCGGTTAGACACTGATCGAAGGTCTCACGAAGGCGTTTGTAGTCGGCGCGGTGCAGAACGACGCGATCGACGATCCATATCGCGCCGCGGCACAACGGCGGATAGAGCAGCGCCAGACCAACCCAGAGAATCACCGACACGCCGGCGGCGACCGGATCGCCATGGAAATCGTGCTTTGCCAGCAGTGGCACCTCGACTCCGAAGTAGAGTCCCGAGGCGATGGCGACGAGAGCGAAGAGTGCCAGAGCGCGCTTCAAAAAGAGATCGGCTAGCGCGAAGCGGAAGTCCTGGTAGAGGATTGCAAAGATCAGCGGAATCGATGCGTGGTGTCCGGCCAGCTCGATGAACCACGACTCCGTCGCTCCCTCGCGATGGCTGAGGTGCAGCGCAGAGACGGCGAAGACAGCGAGAGCAACGATCGACCAATCGCGCGCTGAGCCAATCCTGCGGCGCGTCAACAGGAAGAGCGGAATCGTCAGGCCGAGGTAGAACCAGGTCAGTGTCTGAAGCGCGAGCGGCGACGGAACCGGCTTGTCGTGAGAAGCCGCCCAGAACATCAGGGTTTCGGCGAGAGTGCTGATCGTGTACGACGCCCAGATGAACACGGCGGCGGTCCGGCGATGGCGCGCCTGCGCTTGCGATCGCAGTACCGAGTGAACGACGACGGCTGGCAGAAAGCCCAGCGCGCTGTACGCGGCCGCGATTAGGAATGATGGCGGATCGCCGCCGGCGAAATCGCGAATGCCGAATGCAGCAAGGCCGCTGACGTTCCAGATCAGGCCGAGAATCGCCGTGACGATCGGCAGCCGGTCGTCGCCCACGCGACGCCGCAGGACCAACGCGAAGAGCATCGCGTAGAGCGCAGCTCCGGTCAGAAAGCCAACCAGATGCACGAGCGCGGCGACGTTGTGCGGCGGCATTCGAGCCGATTATGACGGCAACGCTTCCACTCGCAAGGCGCCCCGCACGAACGGTCGGTCTCATCACATGGATGGCACGTATGAGCCGCCGAAATGCGCATCGGCCGCTGTCGGTTCCACGCTACGTACCCAACCTCTCTCCTTGGTAAGAAGTGGTGCGCAGTTGAAAACAATCACGAAAGAAAATTGGTTCGAAGTGGACTCCATCATCGCGAGTGGTGCCTTCGCTCGTTTCTCGATGACTGATGGCTCCGTCCAGCCTCTCACGGCAAATGACTGGGGTGGAACACCTCCTTACTCCGAAACTCTCTCCGAACGTTCCAGAGGACGTTCGAGAAGCCTTTGAGGTTGCGCGCGGAGCGACGCTCTACGGTGTCTTCTTTTATCCGCTTTTCACGCTTGGGCTGGAACAAGTCTTCCGTCTCATGGAAGCGGCTGCTAAATCGAAGGCGACATCCACTGGGAATCTCGACCGGGCGCCGCGATTACTGCTGGATTCTTCACGCGTTGCAGGAGAAGAAGGCGCTCACGAAAGACGAACACAAAGACTGGACGAACGCCAGGAAGTTCCGCAATCTGACCACGCACGCAGAGCGACAGACAATCCTAATGCCCGGCCAGGTTGTCGGCACGCTCACCTCGATTACCGAAGCGATCAACCGATTGTTCGAGTAGCGTTAAAAATCCGCCAGGAGCGAGCGGAACTCCAGAATCCCTTCCCGCGAGCCGGATGCATTCGGGATGGTGAAGGGCATGACAGGAACCGCGCCTTCGGCAGCATGCAGTTCCAACAGTTCGACGCGTCGGCTGCCGCGCGTGAAGACTATGATGCCCGCGCGATCACCTTCGGCCGCATCGTTCAAGAGTTCGCGCAGTCGTTCGAGTTTCGGAAGAAAGACGGTTGCGAGTCTTTCGCACCCGAGATCGATTTCACACGCGAGGAGCAGACCGCGCCTTCCCGCTCCCGCAGACCAGCGCGCGAGGAGATCGGGTATCGCGGTTGCGGAGGAGAGACGCCGCTGCAGGAACCACGCGGGGGAGATGAGTGTCGGCGGATTCTTGAGGCCCAAGAGCGCGACGCGCAGATCGTTGATCGCAAGCGTGTGCGCGATGTCCTTCAGCGCCACCGCCTTCGCCGGTGCGAAGAGTTCATCCTCAGCAATGCCGCGACCGGTGAGGAACTCGCGGCCACGCCGTGTAAGCCGCAGCCTGTTCATGCCGATGCCGCCGAGACGCTCCGCGACGATCAAGCCGCATTCTGATGCACGAATGACGAAGCGTGAAACAACATTCGGCGAGCGCGAAGCGAAGATCGCTTCATGGAGCTGGTACTGGGCGAGCTCGTAGCCTCTGCCGATGAACGCGAGCGCCTCGATGTCCCGGTCGCGCAGCCGCGTGCGAGGAACCTTCACCGCTTCTAACGATGGCGCCATGTCGCTCTCCGAGAAATACGAATCGAACGGCGTGCGCGTCTCGCAGGCGGCAGGTGCGAATGGGCTCTCTCGACGGCGATGGTTGCCGCGGGTGCCTCGGCCTCTTCCACCGACCGGACACCCATGCGGTAGAATCGCGCGTCTCGCTCGATGCCGAGATAGTCGCGCCCCAGTTCCTTCGCGACGACGAGGATGCGGCCGGAGCCGAAGAAGGGATCGAGCACCAAGTCGCCCGGCAGACTCGCATGCTCGATCGGGCGGCACACGAGCGCGGCGGGCTTCACGGTCTCGTGGTGGAAGTCGTCGTTCTTCGGTTGCCGTGTCTCGCGCTGGATGTGCCACAGGTCGCGGTAGCTGTCATCGTGGGTTTGCTTGTTCCTCGGGAAGAACTTGCCCTTCACCGCGAAGATCAGGAACTCGTGGGTGTAGGCGTAGTTCTGGTAGTTCATCCCGTGTACGACCTTGTCCCAGACGATCACGTTTTTAAGCCGGAAGCCGGCGCGGGAGAGCTCGTCGAGCCAGATGCCGAGGCTCCTCCAGTTGATGAAGACGTAGGCGGCGCGATCCATCCGCAGCACGCGGAAGAGTTCGCGCGCCGTGGTCGCCACGAGCTCGCGGTACTCCGCGGGCGAGAGCGCGTCATCGAAGAAGTTACGGAAGCGGGTACCGGACGGCGAGCCTTTGATGCCGGTGTTGTAGGGCGGGTCGGTGAGGATGAGATCTACGCTTTCTTCAGGAATCTCGCGAAGACGGTCGGTTGAGTCGCCAAGCAGCAGTTGATTTCGCATGCGCCGCAAGATGGAAGACTTTACGTCGCGCGGGTAGAGGGGTCCCTTCGTTTGCGCAGCTTGCGAGGTTTGCGGAAATCGAAGGCGGTCCGAAGTTCACAGTGAAGACGGATTAAGCGTCAGACGACAAGTGGCAGCCGCCTGTTCAGGCGGCTGCCACCATGGTCGGTCACTGGCCGAGCGTCGTAGTTTCACCGAAGTTCAGCTCGTTCTTGCAATCGGCAGTAACGGAGACGTCCTGAGATTTGTACCCCGCTTTGCCGAGCGTAATCTTGCCGCTTCCACACGGCACATAGTCGAGAGTAAAGATGCCGTTCTTGTCAGTCGTAACGCTGACGGACATCCACGTTGCCGTGGCGCCAGCCAGCATTCCGCCGTGGATACCATCCCTGACGCTGCCGCGGATGGTCGTGCGGATAGGATCGACGAAGATCGGCTGCAGAATGCTCGCGCCACAGGCAGGGGTCAACGCTATGCGATTCGTCCCATACCGCAAGGTATACGCGACGAACGGCGCGGTCTGACAAAGCGCCTGTGTAAATGCGTATCCGCCTGCACCATCTGAAACACTGGGAGTGTTCGCCCACTTCACGAATACACCAGTGACCGGCTTGCGCGACGGGTTTTCCTGGAGCGCGACGAAGAGATTGGTCGAAATCGAATGCAGTTTGATCGTGCTGATCGCCGGAAGCACGTTCGAGCAGATCACTCCAGTCGCCTGCGCTGAATACGGCTGGAATCCCGACATCGTCACGTTGATGTAATCCTTCTCGCGACAGAAATTGCGGAACGAAAACCGCCCGCCTGCGGAGGTCATCGTCTTGTCGGCGCCATAGGTGACGGCCGCGCCTACGATCGGCGCATTCGTGTCGGCGTCGACCACGTTGCCGTCAACATGTGCTTGGGACATGATCACGTCGAGCCTTGTCGATCCGCCGCAACCAAGAGTTTGTGTTCGGCTCGTGGGACGATAGCCTGGCTTGTCAAATGAGATTGTTGCCGGTGCGCCGCAGAGCGTCAATCCGATGCAATAGCTTCCGTTCGAATCGCTGGTTGCAGTGCGCGTACCGATGCTCGCGACAACTCCGCTCACCCCACTGCTATCATCGAAATCGCTCACTGTCCCGCAAACGCTCGTGCCCAATGGCACCGGCATCAGCGCGAGATTGATCCTGTTCACCGCACCGCAGGTCGGCGTGTAGTACAGCACCGTCGCGACGTGACCTGGTGCTGACACGTCTAGCCTTACCTTGCTGCAGGCCACCACTAGCTCGTAGCTGCCGCCCTGAGTCGTCGCATTTGTCTTATTCATCAACACGCTCGCGTTCGTGAGGGCAGCGCCCGTGAATTGATCGGTCACGACGCCGGTGATCGTCGTCAAGTGCGGCACGAGACGAGCGTTCTCCATCGCTGTTTGCTGACAAACCGGCGTAACCGCGCGCGTGACCGGCGCGTATCCCGGTGCGGAAATAGTCAAGGTCGTCGTGGACACACAGGCGATCGGCGCTATGAGGTACAGGCCTCGCTCGTTGGTCGTGGCCTTGAACGAGCCGAACGACACCTGTGCGTTTTGAATCGCGATGCCGAGGTCATCGTCCGAAACATAGCCGATCAACGCCGTCAATTGCGGAACGAGTGGGACATCGACTCTGTTGCTCTTCCCGCACGTTGGCTGGTAGGTATCGAGATGGTAGGTATCAAAGTCCGCCGCGCTGAAGACGAGTGTTCCGCTTTGACACGGCACTTTGATGAATACGTAGGTGCCGTCCGAGTTGGTGTGCTGCGTCTGACCGGCAAAGGCCACCGTCACGTTGATCAACGGGGTATTGGTAGAGCTGTCCCGCACGACCCCAGTGATCGAAGTAGGCGGTGGATTGAGCGCAACGTTCTTCTGATTCACGATGCCGCATTCAGGAGTGTATGGCAGGTTGGCTGTGTCGAACCCGGCCGCGACGACACTCAGCGTGCCGCTCGCGCAGGCGACATCGCTCAGTGTGTATTTGCCGTCAGCGCCACTCTTCACGGGCGCTCCGCCAGCGAACGTCACAGTTGCGCCGTTGACTATTGTGCCAGTCGCTGTGTTCGTAACGACTCCGGAGATGGTAGTCGGTGCCGCAAGCGAAACGTCGTCAAGGCGAAATACCGTTGCGTTCGTGGAGTCGGTCGAGCCGCGGAACTGGATACGTACCGTCTTCCCGGCGTACGCCACGAGCGAGACCGCGCGACGAACGTAGGCCGCCGAAGCATCCCTATTCGAAAGCGTGAGCTCCGTCCGCAGTAGCGCACCGCTCGACGACAGCACGTCCACATAGAACGTGTCCTTTGCCGCCGCCGTCTGCGGCTCCAAGGTGGTGATCTGAAGCCAGAAGACCAGCGATGCTGAGCTGTTTGCCGGGAGCGCGATCTGCTGCGAGAGCGATCCCTTGGCGTTGTTAAACGACGTGGCGTTGTTCGCCGCCATCCCGAGAATGGCGATGCGGCTTCCGCCGTGCGCGTTAGCGACGACGACGTTATAAAACTGCTCCGTTGTCTGCCACCCGGCAAATCCTTTCTCGAAACTACCGTTCGTCAATGGCTGCAGGGCCGCTACGGCCCGCAGCGCAATGAACAACACCAGAACTACCATTCCTCTCCGCATTTTGACCTCCTGCCACCAAAACAAAACCGCCGCCGGTTTGGGGCCGGCGGCGGTGGTTGAATTCGATTTGACGGACCGTCGCCTAGGGCCCAGGATTGGTCCGGTTGAAGATCGCGAACATCTTGGCTGCGCGGTTCATGCTTCCATGCTCCTCCTCATCGTTCGATCAGTCAAGATGTCAGGCGTTACTCATTCTCTTATGTAACCATTGTGTTGCCGCGACGCCGGTCCCGTTCACGTCCCCGTTGTCTTCCTTGGACTCGCCAAACGCCGGTTCGCCGCGTTAGATGGAGAGATTAAGGTTGCGGCCCCCGAGGCGGCGAACGCTCGAAGTACCGTGAGAAGAGTCCAGTCAGGCAGCGCTTCGAGAGCGCGACCACTCCCACTCATTTACGCAGACGGATTAAGCGTCAGACGGCGAGTGGCCGCCGCCCGACGGGTGCCTACGTTCAGCGCCCGTAGGCGGGGCGTGTCACTGGAGCAACTACCGTCATTCGGTTCTGTACACGAAGGGCGACCTTCCCCGGTATCCGAACGTTCCGATATGTCCGCCGACCGGTCGCCTGCATCCGAAAGACCAGGGTACCCGGTTCGTTCACGAACATTCTGCGGATGGATTCGGGTGACATGTTCCAGAGAAAAGCCAGTTCCTTCACCGTGTAGCAGTAGTTCGAATCGAGAGTGGACGTTTGTTCCATGCTGAACCTCCGTGCGGGCAGGTTCAGTGTCCCCGCTGTTCCCGATCCGAGCGGGTAAGCCCGGACCACTCCAAGCGCGATGAGGATATAGCATCAGGCCATCTTCGAGAATGTGCAGCGGACCGGATTCGGTGTCGAATGCTCTCAAAAGAGATAGCGCAGCCGTTTCATCTCTACCCCCGCCGTTTTGGAAGGCGAGCACGAGGTCCTCGAAGTACGAGCCAGTCGATTTCGCGCAGCTCGCGCCGAAATGTGCGAATGTACGTCGCGATGTCGGCAGGCGACAACTTTCCTGCGGCGACAGCTTCCCGGAGTATCTGTACTGCGATGCTGGCCATAGCCGAAGCGTAGCGCAGACGCCAGTTACTTGTGGTTGTCTTGCGGTCCGAGCGATCTCAATGGCGGAGGCTCAAACAGTCGTCCCTCATTCTCGGCGCTCGCCACGTACCCTCGAACGTAGTCGATCAGCTCGATCGTTGCGGAGCGGCTCTCGACTGCGGTACGCAACGCCGCATACGCCTGCGCGTGGTGCTGCGGCGCATCAGCTTTTAGGAATACACCTGCGAGATGCACGGCGAGCGTTTGCGCTTCATCCCATTCGCCGAGCCGCAGGTGAATCTCGGCGATATCGAGGCTCACCTCACCCATAGAAGTGATCATGCCGCGTTGTTCAAAATCCGCGGCGGCAGGCCGCAGTTCTAAGAGGGCTGCGTCAAACTGCTCCTGCCGGAGGAGCAGATGCCCGAGCGACCACCGCAGGCGCGTCACTTCGCTCGGTCGGCCAAGCGCGGTGAAAAGTGCCGTGGCTTTCCGCGCGAGTGACTGCGCGGTTACCGCGTCATCGCGTCGAACTGCACAGTCAGAAAGGTTGCAGGTGAGCCGCGCAATCATCTCCTGGTCCTCGTCACCCTCGAAGTAACGAAGGAGGTCCCGGTAGATGCCCTCCGCTGTCGGCGTGTCGCCCTGTTCGCAGAGGATGCTCGCTTCGAGAAGACGCGCTCGCGCGGCGTGGTAAGGATCACCGAATGAGAGGAAGGTTCGCTCGACGTCCCGGATGAGCGGCAGCGCCTCCGCGTAGCGCGTCATCGAAAACAGCACGTTCGCGCGTGCCCACCCGACGAACGCCAGATCGAAGGTGGGCGCCGGCAGATGGCTGAGAAAGCAGCCTGCCGCTTCAGTAGCCTCAAGCGCCGCAGGGTACTGGCCCAAGTGTCGAAGCGCGCTCGCACGCTGCACCTCGACATTGCCGCGGCATTCCGCGATCTCGAATACATCGCGAAGAGAGTTCGCGACCTCCACGGCGAGATCGAGGAGCTGCAGTCCACGTTCAGGACGGTCGTTCAAGCCGCGTCGCGCTTCGGAGATAAAGCGCTCTGCAAGTCCGCGCGTCCGCGCGGATGGATGGTCGGTGAGCCATGACATCCAATGCTCCGGACCGAGGCGATTGAGCAACTCGAAGGTCTCATCCGCTTCGCTATCGGTGCTCACTCGTCCGCCCGCCAGTGATACGAATTCATCGATCTCGCGCTGTCCATTGCGGAAGCGGCGCGAGAAAGCGTGGACGTTCGTGTCCTGGAGTAGCGCCGTGAAGGTGCGCAAGGAACGAAGCCGCTTCATGCATTGCTGGCATTTCTCGACGTGGCTTTCCATCCCTTCGGGGAGGCCCGCCTGCTGTTCCGCGTAGGCAAGCAGCTCCGGGTCGTCGTAGTGATCGCCCGTCACGACCGGGCTCCCGCCATCCGCTCGAACATGGCGCGCGCGTTCAAGACGCAGCGGTGCACCATCTTGCGGGCGTAGCCGACCGTCGTCGCGAAGTGGCGCGCCAACTCCTCCGAGGAATACTCCTCGTAAAACCGGAGGCGCAGCACCTCGCGGCAGCGCCTTGGTAAGCGGCGAAGGACCGTGCTCACATCCACCCGTCTCGCCACGTCATCGGCCACTGCCGCGATCCCGGCGACGGTCTGCGGCCAGGACAGATCCTCCTCTCGTCCTCGTCCGCGCCAGTACTGCCGGGACGAGTTGAAGGCCGCACCCAAAAGCCACGCGCGTGGATCGCGGATTCTCGGACGGTGGCGGATGTAGGAGACAAAAACGTCGTGGATCAGAGGCCGGACATCCGCATCGGGAATCCTGAACCGCTGCACGACGACGTACTCCAACACGCCGTAATGCGCGCGGTAGGCCGCTTCGATCGCCTCGCGCACATCCGGAGGCGCAGCCGCTGTCAGGGAGTCGGGCATCTGTAATCCGCGGCGCAAGGCTGTCGTGGAAGAGGTCAGGAAGTATAGCGAACCAGCCCGCCGAATGCCGGCGTACCGCAAATTCGGGGTCACGCGCGGAACGATTCCACGACTACTAGAACGAGTGAGGGCCGGCCCTCCGAAATCGCCGCACCCTGAAAGGGCGCGGACCAAGGAGGGTTTGTCTATGGAAGTCGCATTCATTCTCGTTGTCATCGCGCTTGCCAGCCGCCTCAGCGTTCCAGATCCCTGAGCATCACGTTACATTTCACGAGGCCGGGCTCAGCCCGGCCTCGACCGAAGTCTCTGGAGCCACAAAGCGGAAAGTTGCATCATGCGAGGCTCGTCGAACCTCTGCACGAACGAGCCGAATGAGAGAGGGAGTGGCTCGTTCCTGGCGCGCAGCGTCGGCGAGATACGCGAGCGCGCGCAGCGTCTCGCGATTCGCGCCTGCGGCGCGGAACGTGGGGACGAGCTGCCGCAGAACCGCACGAGCTTCCCGAACATAGGCGGGCGGCAAAAGGAGCGTCTCCGCGATGTCGAGTCCCGCCATCGCCGCATCCATCTTCAGTTCAGCCCGAATAAATGCCTCTCGCTGCTCTTTGAGACGTGCCAGTCCTGTCTCCCGGTCGCCGTATCGGGCCTCGTAGACCGCGAGTCCCCACCGCGTGCGGGCCAGCTCACCACCATGCTTGCCGGTTTCAAATCGAGCGAGCGCTTTTCCCAGCCAATGCTTCGCCTCATCGCCGCAGTCCTGATCGAGCCCGCACCAGCCGAGATTCAGCCATACCATCGCTTCCGTTCGGCGATCGCGACCTGCGGCAAAAACCGCGAGCGCTGCGCGCCAGAGAGCGCACGCTTCGTCTACTCGGTGCTGTTCGTAAAGGACATTCGCCTCGACGAGACGGACCCGCGCGACGCGCCGCAGGTCAGTGACCGCCGAGAAAATACTCACTGCCCGCCGCAGCCAGCGAGCCGCCTCATCGAGCCGGTCCATCTTGAAGAACAGCGTGCCGCGGGTGAACCATGCGCGGCCGAGCTCGTGGGTGCATCCTGCAACGCCTTCAAGGGATGCCTCGGCACGGTCAAGAACGGGGAGCGCCTCGGCGTAGTTGCCGATATGGCGAAGGGCGTTCGCCTGCTCGACCAGCGCGGTCCCTTTCAAGAACGCTCGGTAGTCGCCAAGAACACCCTCGGCCTCATCGATCAAAGCGGCCGCCGTCGCAAATAGTTGTTCGGCGCGGGCGATCGCGCCGGCATCGCGGAGCTTGCGCCCCTCGGCGATCAGTGCGCGGATTATCGGCGCAGCCTGACCGCTGGGACTCGCGCGCAGTGCCGCGAGGGCTGCATCGACGTTTCCCGGCAGTTTTCGGACTGCGGCAAGCGCCTGTTGCAGGGCCTCCCGCGCGACTGCGGCCCGGTCGATCAATTGACGCTCGGATGCCGGCGACCATGGACCGGACTCCTCAACCGTAAGCTCAAAGAGATCGTCGGCCCGCACATCTTCGAGGGACAGCCTCCGCATCGCCGACACCATCGCTGCCATAAAGTCGCGGCTCGGCTCATTCTTTCCTTTTCGAATCCGGAAGACGTGCTGGCGGCTGTAACTCGTCTCGGCGTTCAGCGCTTCGGCATCGATTCCACGGCTCACCCGAAACATCTCCAGACGTGTCAACAAGGCGCCTGCTCTCCAACGCTCACCCAGAGGCGGGCCACACCGCCGGCTCTTGACGATCGCCGCATCCGCTGGAGAGCGGACGTGCACGCATGGTCGCGGCAGATCAGCGCTCCAGGGTAGAAATGGACATCGCTCCAACGACACACGATCGCACCCATCGTTACTGAAGGAGTGACGTGCGGCGCCAACTCCCTACCTCGATCCTCGGCTTGACGCAGATATGTGGCATTCCGCCGATGCGTACGCCATGACACATATACGCACCGCGTTGACGCAGCTCGATTCCGACCGTACGCTCCGAGACTTCGAGACTCCTCATGCAAGCGAACGTGGAATGTATCGACCAAACGAAGCGGAGAAGCACCTACCGTGGTGTCGCGATGACGAGGCTAGAGCACTTCATTCGCGCCCGAGGACTCTTCCCAGCCCACATAGCCAGGGCCTCCGACGTTTGCCGTTCGCGGCTCCAATTGTGGCGCAGCGGGAAATCGTCGCCGATGCTCACAAGCATCCGCAAGCTCGTCCAGGGCATGCGCGCAGTGACCGATGATCCGGCCGTTGAAGCAAACGATCTCTTTCCCCTGGACGACGATGATTAGACCACCCCGCACGCAGGGCGATACTCGCCTTGATCGGTTTCTGGCTGCCAGAGGGATCGGCAAGGTGAAATTCGCGCGAGCGACCGGCTACAGCAGACAGCAGGTGCAGCGCGTACGCTTTGGCGACGAGCAACCTACCGCCAAATCCATTCGTCGTTTCGTCACGGCGGCGCGTCTGCTCACGAACGACCCCTCGATCAAAGCGAACGATCTGTTCCCACTCGACGACGATGACAGTCCGCAATCAACGGCCCAAGCAGGCGAATCGCCGATGCCCCCGGACGTTCCGACCGATTCGCAGTTTCGCCCTCCACATAGTGATGGTGTCCCGGCCATGCGGCCATTGGAGTAGCCGGTGACAAATCGCCTTCGTCGTTCGACAGCTTCCGAAAGAAATCGTATGCGTTGCCAATCGTTGCCGATGCCGTATCGCCGCTTGCTGGCGCGAGTCGCGACCGCGCGCCGTGCGCGCCGTATCGCAGCTTCACAGGAGGAGCGGCGCCAGTGGCCGGTCTCGTTTGATCCGGACGCGCTGAGTTTCTTCGCAAATCTTCCGCTGCGGACACGACTCGCTAACCGATTCGCCGACGCGATGCTCGCGATGGAAGACGCACTCAGCATGTGCGAGATAGAACGCGATGGGAGTAGAGATGCTTCGTGGATCGAACCACAAATTCTGACGACCTACGAGCAGGTGAACGCACTGATGAAATCAGTAAGCGACTGAATTCCTATGCGAAACAGACAGCTTATGGCGGCTGACGGCGAGACTCACCCCCCAAGGACGCAACAGTTCCTCCGTTGCGTGCTTCCTCTTGGGCCGCGGAATGATGGGACCCGATACTCTTCTCTCCAGGCGTTACCGCCGCCAGCCGCCACCCGTTCAACGTTGCACGTCCGGAGCGGCAGCCACATGCCGGACTGTGAGGTAACGTGATGATCGTGCACCGCGGCACCCGCCTCGAAAGGTTTATACAGGAGCGCGGCATCTCGCTCACTGAAATCTGGACCGCTATTCCCATGCATCGCACGCAGCTCGGCCGCTACCGCTTCGGCCTCGCGGTGCCCAGTGAACGCGTCATCGCCAGAATCGTCCGGGCAGTCCGTGCAATCACGGGTGAACCAATCAAGGCAAATCAACTCTTCAATCTGGGGGACGACGACGATCCCAGCGTCACTCTTTAGAGTCTCTTGAAGCGAACAGCATTCGTCAACATGGGTAGGTATTTGGGTTCTCGATGACACTCCTAGTCAGATCCACCTTTTTCGCTTTGGGCACGACTCGCGAACCGATTTTACGGAGGCATGTTCGCGATGGAGGAGGCTCTCAGAATGTGCGGGTTAGAACGGGAGGAAAAACGCGCTCATGAAAGAAAAGATTCTATCGGCGAGGTAGGGATTGTTCTTTCCCCGTCACTCCTATCGTTGACGCCTGATTTCCGGTTCAAGCATTTCAAGCAATTCACGACAAGGGACTGTGCGGCACGGCGGGCTGCCGATGACGCGCCGGTGCTCACGAAAGGGAGGTTCGATGCGTTTTGAAAGCCCGGGACAAGGCGGGATTCTCGTGCTGCTGAGCCTGTAGTAGCTGGGGAGGTCGGTCATGAAGACATTTGCTCGTTTATTCATCGTGCTCCTCGCCCTATCGATCCCGATATGGCGCCTCAATGCCGCGCCTGCCGTGCCAGCGGTTACGTTCGACTCCACGCACGTGATTGCGGCTGGGTTTCATTCCGGGCGCGACATCATCATCTTCGGTGTCGGGATGGCGCCCGGCCCGTATTTCTTGCGCCTGCTCCGGTATACGGACACTCTTGTTTCCGACTCATCCGGAACGGTGAAGTTTGAAATCCCTGACGGTGTTCCTGATCGTTCTGTCTGGTTCGCAGTGGACTCACAAACGCGCGACTACGCGGTGGGCTCGCCGCGCCCAGCCCTGCTCCGGCCCTCTTTGAATAGGCCGGACATTCGTCACGGAGCACAAGGGGACGCTGATTCCATCGATCTCGACCGCCGGCTGATGGATCTTCTCGTTGTTCGCCCCGGCTCAGGAGTGTGGATCGGGTCCTGTGGCCGCAATAGCCTGAAGGACTTGAATCGAGGCAAGATTGGCGCGATGCAGCTCTCGGCCGGGGAAATGACGGCCGCGCCGAAATCGGCTGGACGGCCCAGCACCATCCTGCCATCGGACCTCATCGTCATCATCGACTCCGAGACGCTCGAGTACTTCGTTGGCAACCCGAGGCAGCTTTAGGACAACATGATGCGCAACCGACTATTGCTCGCCCTCACCATCTCCCTCTCCGTTGCCTGGACGCTCGCCGTGCGCGCCCAGACGCATCCGAATCTCGAAAAGGGTTTCGCCGCAGACAAGATGTATCAGTTCGGCGATATCGACCATGTCAACGTCTTCAACGGAAATCTCTCGCTCACCATCCCGATCGGAGGCTCCACCCCGGTCAGCGACCGCTTGTCCCTGTCGCTTACTCTGGTTTACAACACGAAATTGTGGTCGGCAATCTCAAAAGAATACAACGTCGGCGGCCAAACGGGACGCGCTCTCTACTACACTCCAGAGCGACGCTCGAACGCCGGCTTTGGCTGGACGCTTTCCCTTGGCCGTCTCATTGACCCACTGGAGACCGACATCAACAATGGCGCAACACGATTCGGATACATGAGTTCGGACGGGAGCGACCGGCTGTTTTACGACACTCTGCACGTGAGCGCCCCGGCAGAGCCCTCCGTAGCTGGCGTCGACTACTCGCGCGATAACACCTACCTCCGGCTATCCACGGGAGGAGCAGGAAAAATCATCGAATCACCGGACGGCACTCGACGGGAGTTTGAGTCCTACACGGATACGATCCCAAACACAACGTGCGGTAGCGCAACGTGTCCGCCGTATACACGTTGGCGTTTGACAAAGATTAGCGAC